>CAYOAZ010000001.1:0-64888 GCA_964402285.1 uncultured Anaerolineae bacterium
GTAAAGAAGGGTTCGAAGATGTGGGGTAGTGTCTCTGCCGGGATGCCGACGCCGGTATCTGATACTCTTAAGACGGACCACTTGCCTCGTGGTAGTTCGGGTATAGGCGGGTCATCCTCGGGCCCGATTGTAATACAGGATACAGTAACGTGCAAAATTCCACCGTCAGGCATAGCATCTCGCGCGTTGGATATAAGATTCATAAATACCTGTTGTATTTGTACAGGATCTGCATACACCCAGCAGGGTTCATCGGATGTGGTCACACGTAAATCAATGTGAGAGGGTAATATTTCTTGTAACCACACACGTAGATCATCGACCATGTCCCGCATATCGAACACGTGAAAACGGGGTTGGGTATGCCGGCTGAAATCCAGTATTTGCCGAATTAAGTGGACGGCTCTGTTGCCCTGCTTGGCAATAAGTTTAAGGCGTCTTTGCACATCTTCTGGCAAATCTTCTCGTTTTGCTAACATTTCAGAAAATCCAATAATGCCCTGGAGTATATTATTAAAATCATGGGCTATTCCTGCTGCGAGTTGCCCGACAACGGCTAATCGTTCATGTTGTTCAATACGGCGCTGTACTTCTCGTTCGTGGGTCACATCGCGAATCAACATCACCCATCCCCCGATTTCCTCTCCCTGAACGAGGGGTTCTGCTACGACCTCAAATATGCGCTGGTCTTTCCCTTTTATCTCGTGACTTAAACCGGTCGGGGATGGCTTAAGTAACTCCTGAATAGGATGTCCCCCCAACTCTTTGATGGGTTCTTTTAACGACGTGACCCCTAACGCGGGGAGATACTCCTGACCTCGTGGGTTAACAGCGGAGACTTTGTATTCCGCATCGAATAACACCACTCCTTCGGGCATCACATCAAGAATGCGTTGGATCCGTTGCGCTTGTTCTTGTACAGTGGAGAAGAGCCGCGCATTTTCTATTGCTACCGCTGCTTGCGCAGCAAAGGCCATGGCAATGCGCGCGTGTTCCTCTGTATAAAACCCGGGCTCCTTTTTGTCCAGCGCAATCATGCCAATAACACGATCCCCATATAACATGGGTACCCCTAGCCAGGATCGGACCCGTGCCGCTGCATGGGGCTCTTTCTTGAAGGCGGGATATTGTTTAGACGCATCTTCCAAAATGACAGGCTTGCGTCTACGTATGACCAGCCCGTTGGGGTGTTCAACACTGTCCAGGGGAAAACGAATGCCGCGTAATTCTTCCAGGTTGGGAAAACCATCCCCTCCAATTATAACCAGCTCTTTATCTTGCAGTTCCTGTACGGATGCGCTGTCGTAAGGCACCACATTTCGTAGTTCGTGAAGAATGCGCGAAAAGACCGCATTTAAGTCCAGGGTTTTGCTGAGCGCTTGGGCAGCCCGGAACAAACGTTCGGCTTGCATACGCGCTGTGTGCTCACGTTCGTACAGCCGAGCGTTTTCCAGGGCCAACGCCACAGACGGGGCTTGGGCTTCCAGAAAACGCACATCTTGCTCTGTAAACGCGCGGGGACGTTTAGCCTGTAACGTGAGTACACCCACCAGGCGGTCTCCTACTTGTAGGGGGATGCCCAGCCAGGAACGAATTGGAAAGTCCGTGACCTTGACAGGGGGAATAGGTAATTGTGCTTGTTCCGCCTCTAGATCGTGAATAAGCAAGGATTGCTGATGTTCAATAACCCAGCGGAGCAACCCCACCTGATCTAGTTCGATTTCTGTGCCTTCAATGTGTGAGAGGTGTTGGCCGTTTTCGTACACAAGGAGCAGTTCAATACGACCGCGTTCAGGGTTGCACCGCAGGACTGCAACACTATCGGGCTGGTACGTGGCTTCAATTTGTGCAGCCAACCGCTTTAGTAACACATCCAGATCCAGTGTGCTTGCCAGGGTAAGGGCACTCTTATAGAGGGAGGAGAGTTCTTGGGCCTGGTGTTGAATCGTCTCCAGTAAGTGACTGCGCTCAATGGCTAACGCCATAGCGTCGGCAATTTGTTGAAGGACTGGGATAAGGTGCTCATCCAGTCCATGGGTGGTGGTCCAGGCGAGGTTTAGGGAACCAATAATACGTTGTCCTTCTCGCATGGGGATATTGGCTCGCGAACGGAGACCGGCTTGGAATAACCAGCGTTCCAAAGGTGTACTCTGTTCCTGACTTAAATCGTGTGTAATGTGGATGCGTCCTGCTAAGATGTCTTCAACGGCGGAAGTGACCTCGCCGGAGTACATTCCCTGTTCGACATAGGAAGGGGGGAGGTCTACTTGGGAGGTTTTGCTGTAAACGATAAAATGTTGGCGGTCATCCGTGGCCAGTGTCACACTGACATGGGCTGCCCCTGTCAATGCCTGGATACGTTGGGCCACTGTAGGGAACACTTCCTTTTGGTCCAAGGAAGAGTTGAGCAGTTGCAAAATATCACGTACTATGGCCAAATGACGGGCTCGTTCCTCACTCTCTTGCAGCAACCGCGCGTTTTCTATCGCTATGGCGGCCTGGTCTGCAAACAACTCAATAAGTCGAATCTCTTCTTCGGGAAATGCGTAAGGATGATCGAAGGCTACGTTCATCACGCCAACGACCTTATCTCGTACTTTTAGCGGGAAGGAAGCAATGGCTCCCCCCCATTTCCATGCCTCGAAGAGGGGATGAGTGTTTACATCGGGGACAATAATGGGCTTGCCCTCTCGGGCAACGGTGTACGTGATGCCTTGGGGACGCGGCTGTGTGTAAGGACGTCGGTGTTGTTCCTCCCGCCACCAGGCAGCGCCAAAGTGCAGATTCTCACCATCGTAGAGAAAAATGTGTCCGTTACTGGCCGAGAGCAAACTCACCGCGAATTGAAGCACGCGTTCCAAAACCGCGGATAGGTCATTGGCAGATGCAATGTCCACGCTGGCATGATGTAGGGCTTCCAGTGCTTGTCTCCGCCTACGTTCGTTCTCTAGCAGCGATGCGTTATGAAGGACAATCGCGACTTGGCGGGCAAAGAAATTGAGTATTTTCACGTCTTCCTCTGTAAAGTGGTGGGGATGAGAGTGGAGCAATTGGAGTACGCCGTTAATTTGGTCCTGCCAGAGGACAGGTACCGTGATAATCGCGTGGTATTGGGGGATTTGTGCGTACACACTCGTTTTCACTGGCCACGTTTGGTATTCACCGATGAGTAATGGCTCTTGTGTGTGGAGAACGTACCCAATGGCTCCTTCGGTATCGGGGATCTCCAGGCCTTCAAGGGGGGCATCCAGGCCAAACGTTACTCGAACGATTAAGTGCTCACGTTCTGAATCGGCTTCCAGGAATAAGCCGGCCTCGGCATCCAGCAAGGCGACGGCTCGTTCCACGATTTTTTGGAGGAGAACATTGACATCTCCCAGCGCGGTGATGTCCAGGAAAACTTCGTTGAGGATGGTTAAGCGCTCCATCCATTCTCGTAAGTGAGCATGAAGGATAACTTGGGCCGCAATATCCGCTGCCTCGGACATAAACCGTATTTCGTCCAACGTCCATTCGCGCGGCGCATGTAAGTGTTCGGCCACCAGGAAGCCGGCCAGCGTTCCTCGCACACGAACCGGGGCTACTAAGAACGCTCGGACCCGCCGTTTCTGCCAGAAATATTCAGAGAGGCTCATCGTTCTTGGATCGTGAAGTACATCCTCAACAACCAACACACGTTCTTGGCCCAACATTTGCAATAACTCTTGCCACTTCTCGAGGGGGAATGTGCGCCCTTTCCTGTGTTCCCGCAGCAAGGCGTTGAACAAATCCGGACAGCGCGCTTGACTTAGATCCCGCGAGAGTTCCCACACACTCGCTTGATGAATGTTTAATGTGCGGGCAATGACTTCCGTTAAAAGCCGAAATGCTTCGTGTGCATATCCTTCACTAACTGCAGGGTGAGTAATAAGTTCAGCAATAGCCTGTTGTTGGCGCTGAACTCGTTGTAAGAAGCGTTTCTGTTGCTCCTGTTCAGCCCGTTCCGTGTCTCGGATGCGGTGATAGGTCATAGCGCGTTCAATGGCCAACCCAACTTGATTGGCCACTGCCATGAAGAAGTTGAGATCGTTCTCATCAAAGGCATGGGGGTGTTCAGACTCAATGACAAGCACACCTACTACTTCATCGTGGGCGCGGATTGGGACATCCACTTCTGAGCCTTGACCGATTCCGGGGATGTAATCCTTTTCTTCCAGGACATCTGGGGTGTAGTGTAATCGTCCATCCTTTAAGGGACGCTCGCTTAATCCTTTTCCCGCGGGAATGCGAGTTAAAGAAGTACGAGCGCCCAAGTCCTGCCCCGCTTTTAATACCCTATCCCCTGTGGCCGGATCCAGCAAATACAGTGCAATGTGATTGTATCGGGTCACTGTAAATAGGGTGTCAACTGCTTGTTGGCAGATAGCCGTGATATCCAGTAGGGGGGCCAGGGCCTTTCCTAGAGTGAACAAAGCCTCCAGATGTTGAATACGTCTTTGCAGGTCCTCTTCCAATTGTCGATAGCGAGTAATGTCCCGTACGCTCAGAATCCAACCACTGATGCGATGGGTTTCGTCGTAAAGGGGTAATACATCTACGGAGCAGTATTCTCCGTGAATATTTATTTCTACTTGACACGGTTTTTGCATACCCAGGCATTGAAGTACCTCGGGCCAGGAAGCAAGTAATGTGTGGGCTTTTTGTCCTATAATATGTTGTGGGTCCTTCTTCAATAACCGAGCGAAAGCAGGGTTGACATCTACTACGACCATCTTAGTGTTCAACAACATGAACCCATTTCGGAGATTTTCTATGGCCACGGAGCGGGCTAGGGGGACGAGGCGGGTAAGGTAGCCCCGTTGAAAGGCCCAAATTAACCCCATGCTGGATACCACCGAGATAATTAATACCGGGGCGAGAGGGAGTTCGCGATAAAAGTGCCATGAAATGCTCATCAACAAAAGCAGAATAAATATACCAAAAATAGAGCGTATGTGTTCCACTCGTTTTTTGCGTGTACGGATGGCGCTTAAGAGAATGGTGAGCGTCCCCATTTCTAACAGGAGCGTATACGCCATGTGAAGGGTGAACCAATGTGTGTAGACGGGGCGCAAATATGTGAGATCTCCGATTTGGATCACGTCCCAGGTTGTCCACATCCAATGGTGATATCTGTTTGTCAACACGAGGATGGATGTAATTGTTGGTACAACGGCCAGCCCTGCAATAACGGGAATGCTCGGTTTTCGTAATTCGTATGTATAAAAGAGGAGGAAATAAAAAAAGCACAGGGGGATGTAGGAGAGGGTGATAATTACGATTTTGAGCCAAAAGATTTTATAGGGTTGCGGTACAATGCCCTCCAGACCAAGGGCAAAGAAGTAAAGGGTGGAGAATCCCAACAGCCCCAGAAATGAACGTCCGCCTGGGCGTGTTCGTCCCGGCCATGCTCTGAGTATCCACGTAAAAAGTAATAGAGCCGTGAGAATTTCTCCACCTGTAATGAGATAAGCCCACATCGTCCCTCATCTCTTTCCGACGAACCTGTGCTTGTGCCAGAAATCTGGTTCGCGGTTGGCGATTGGTTTTGGTGTTTATTTTGTTCGTGTAGAACGAAATCCTTTCAGGGTTTGCCGTGCAGGGTTGAGGAGTAAAGGGCCTTTTACCTTGATAAGAATATACACGACCCAGATATACGTTTCAATAGGCCATTAGGCCTACTCTGGAGTTCTGTCTCACCCCCTGGGACAACCTGAAAGTAGGGGTGGAGTAAGGGATTTTTCCTTACTTAGAGGTATGGAGGGGACAGGGGCACGTCCAGGAGGACGAAGGTGCTTAGGCCTCTTTGTTCTCGCGCAACTGGAGGGTTAATTCCGCTAGGCGAGGGAGTACATGGGCTACATCACCACGAATGACCACTTCTGCCAGGTGATCCGCGGTAGTTCCTCCCAAATTCACAATAATGAGTTTGCTGCCACGCCGTCGTGCCAAAAAAGGCAAATCGGCTGCCGGCATGACCTCCAACGAGGAACCGGCTACTAGCATAACGTCGGCTTGTAGTGCTACCTCTTGCGCTCGAATGAGTGCTTCTGGCGGCAACAACTCACCGAATAGGACGACATCTGGTTTCATAAGCCCGCCGCATTTTGGACAACGGGGAGGGATATGACCGCGTTTTACTTCGTCCCACAATTTTTCTGTGGACATTTGGTATCCACATTCCAGGCAGGTCGCTGTACGGGTGTGGCCGTGTACTTCTAAAACATGCGTACTCCCGGCCTGTTGGTGGAGTGAATCGATGTTTTGGGTAATAATCCACTTGATAACGCCCGCTTGTTCTAACCGGGCTAAGGCCCGATGCGCAGGGTTCGGTTGGGCTCGTTCGAGTTTTTCAATAAGCGGTTGGATCCACGCGTAGAAACGTTCTGGCTGCACCCGATAGGACCAAATACTGGCCACTTCAGCCGGATCCACAAATTCCCACATCCCCTTGCCCGGCGTGCGAAAGTCCGGAATGCCGCTCGGAGTGCTTATCCCGGCTCCTGTAAGAGCCACGGCAAACTCCGATTGCGCTAGAAGGTTCGCGGCTTTGCGGAGTGCATCCTCTTGGTCATGTGAGGTCTGGTTTCGCCGTAACCGCCATCCCATTCGCTGTCTGCCCCGTTAATATGCTCCATTCCCACGAATAACTGCAGGGATGGTTTTCAGTAGGATGTAGATGTCCTTCTTCAGGGAGTAATTATAAATGTAGTCCAACTCGATTTCCAACCTTTGACTGAAGTTGAGATCTCCGCGGCCGTTTACTTGGACCGGGCCGGTGATTCCAGGTTTCAGCGCTAAACGTTTCCGTTGTTCTGGGGTATATCGTTCTACAAGCCAGGCCATTTCTGGGCGGGGGCCTACCAGGCTCATTTCTCCTTTTAGCACGTTGAAAAGTTGTGGCAGTTCATCAATGCTCCAGCGGCGAAGGAATTTGCCCACGCGCGTTCTCCGGGGGTCGTCTTTGAGTTTGTAAGCAGGTTCTTCCAGGTGCTCGATGTCTAAAATCTGGGGGAGGAGTTCGTCCGCGTTGTGGACCATGGAGCGGAATTTGTAGATGGTAAATGGCCGGCCGTTTTCTCCGATGCGCGTTTGTTTAAATAGGATAGGGCCAGGCGAATCGAGTTTGATGGCAATGGCAGATACAATCATAATGGGCCAGGTTAAGGCGAGAAGGAGTAATGCCCCGATGATATCCATTGTGCGTTTTATAATACGCTGTCTTAGGGTGAGTATCGGCTTGTGCGTTGTGCTTTTTCTTCGCGCGAAGGTGAACTGTCCAACGAGAAAACCACTGCCCAGTGCGAGGGCCCGGGCCGGCAGATAAAGAAGGGCGGGGAGGAATACCGGCGGATCTCGCTTTAGAATTTTGATAAGGAAGGGAACCGATGAGAGGTAGAATAGGACGATTAAACCAAGCGGGATCCACCACAGGGAGGGGGAGATCACAGGGAGGGGGAGGCTCATTAAGAACAGGGCAATGAGAAGTAATTGAACTTTGAGCACTTGCGGCGTATGCGTGTCGTTGATGAGACGTTCGGGTAGCCACCGGGTGAGGAGGGCTTTGTAGTACCCGATGTAGAACTTACGACGTAGGTATGCTTTGAGGGTGTTGTTGTGAAGATGATAGACCCTCGCTTCGGGGACGAATACCATTTTGTATCCCTTTTGTGCCAGGCGAAAGGAGAATTCCTGGTCTTCCACTGACGCAGTGGGGAAGATGGTATCAAAGCCCTTATTGGCAAGGAAAATGTCGCGTCGATAGGCCGCGCTGTAGGTATCAATAAAATCGATTTGCTCGAATTTGGCCATTCGGTCATATCGGTCTTCATATTCTAATTGCACGAAACGGGCGATAAAGGAGCGTTGGCGGGTAAGATAGGCGCCCTTAGTTCCCACAACTTCAGGGTCAGCAAAGGGAGCCGTCATTTTCTCTATCCAATCCGGCAGAGGCTCACAATCCGCATCGGTGAAGAGGACAATGTCTCCTCGGGCAGCGTGTACACCGGCATTTCGAGCGGCCGCTGGCCCTCGATTTTCCTGGTGGATGACGCGATCGGCTAACGCGCGAGCAATCTCTCCGGTTTTATCTGTGGAACCATCGTCGACAACAATGATTTCGTACTCTTCACGGGGTATCGTCTGTTGGAGCAATGCCTGTAACGTGTTGGCCAGGGTACGTTCAGCATTGTACGCAGGGATGATAACGGAGTACTTTATTTGTTTCTCGCTCATTGGAGTGTATCCATCTTCGGCTTCGCTGTCAGGATAGCACATTCACAGTGCTATTCGCGGGCTATCTAGGTTCTGCAGGGAGAATGTCTTTTATTTGGTCCGGCAGTACTTCGCCCAGGTACGTCCCTTGAACAATTAGACGATATGCATTGTCGTGCAAAGGCCAGCATGTAATGAGGGTAAGTGTTGGTCTGGGCGTTTCCTGTAGAAGATGAGCATGTTGAAGCCGCTCACTTAAGGATGCGCCACGTTCTTTGATTTTATACATCACTTCTAATCGATAGGCAAATATACGCCCATTGGCATCAACTACATACGCTATAGCACCGCGTGGGAAACGAACGTTTTTGTTTCCCAGGACGGATAAAGGGCGAAATACTTCCCCTTCTACATTGTGGTGCCCAGATAGTATGAGGTTTCCTGGCTGTCCAGGGTATGCACTGCCCACGTGGTAGCCAGCAGCATAGGGGGCTGTTTCCCATGTGGCGAAAGTGCGATTGTTCTCGTTCACAATTTTGGGGTAAACAGGGACAATCGGTGTGTCAATCCCCAGCGCGGGGATAAGAAGTCGTACGGGCGGGGCTCCTGGATATGGGGTCGGTGTGGGGGTTGGTGTTGCTGTGGCTGTGGGAAGTGTAGGTGTTCGTTCGTGGGATGAGTATGGAGTCGGTGTGATGGTTGGGGTAGGAGTGAACGTGGGGCGCGGTAGATATATGCGGTGCGCGTGAGTTGTCATTTGGACAATGACCCGTTCAACGGTTTGGTGTTCTTGGTGTTGTTGGTATCCCCATCCGAGGATACCTACGGCTAAGAAAAGAATGCCGGCAAGGATGAGGATATTGGCTGCCCGGTTGTCCACGCCCTTTCTACTCAATCTCGTTCTCCAATAAAGACTGCAAGAGCCGTGCTGTCTGGACGGCCTTACCTCGATAGTGGTTGTTCGCGAAGAGATATATCACTTGGGCGCGCTCGCCCATCTCGCGGATTTTGGGCACCCATTCCATGAGTTCTTCTTTGCTGTACTCGTAATCATATCTCTCCCAAGCGTGTTCGTGGTGCCACCATTTTTCACGATTGCGTCCGTGAAAGCGCACATATCCAACTTCGGAGGTAACTACAGCAATGGGGGGAATAAGGTTTCGAAATCTCGGTTGATCCACACTGCAAAAGCCCATGTTCAATTCACGTAGCAGGGCGAACACGCTTTCGTGGACCCACTCTCGGTTGCGAAATTCTACTACTAATGGGATATCTGGCCAGTGGTCACGAATACAGCGGAGGTAGTCACGATTCTCCGATGTGTTGTGAAAACTATAGGGGAATTGGACGAGCACACAGCCAAACTTTTCCTCCTCCTCAAGAGGCCGGAGGGTCCGTCGAAAGGTATCCCAGTCCTTATCTTGCGCCTCCTCCCGTTCGTGGGTAAAGATGCGCGGAGCTTTTAAGGTGAAGTGGAATCCCGGTGGGACTTTGTCCGCCAGTTGTACAAGGGTGTAGTAAGAAGGCATTCTGTAGAATGTAAAGTTCAATTCGCACGCGTTAAGACCTAACTCTGTGGCGTAATATGTTAGCCATTCTGACTTAGGCAAATCGGGCGGGTACACAGGTCCTACCCAGTCGTCATAACTGAACCCGGATGTTCCCACGTATATTTGTACCATGGCGCAGCCTTAACCCTGGTGTTTCAAGCGTTGATTATCGAATTTGTACGCTCGCCCCTCGGAATTTTCAAGTATCACTCCCCAACGTCACCATTCGAGCCCATTGGGTGGATGGCATATGCCGGATAGTTTCCAGCACCTCGTCAGGGATGGGTTCATCTACTCCCATAACCATGAGGGCCTCCCCACGTGGGTTCCGTCGGCCTAAATGCATATATGAGATGTTGATGTCGCGGTCGCCGAGGAGTGTACCGATACGCCCCATAATGCCCGGTTGATCACGATGACGGGTGATGAGCACGTATCCATGGGCCGGGAAGTCCACCCAGAAATCGTTCACGGCCACGATGGTGGGTTCTCCGTGGATAAGGGCTCCTCTCACAACTTGCACGACCGATGTGGTGCGTGAATCCCCCGAGCCGGCGTGGAGCGAGAGAAGGGTTTCAAACCGTTCGCTTTGCGGTTCGCGGCGTTCTATAACTTCAATTCCTCGCCGCCGTGCGACCCGATCCGCGTTTACCAGGTTGACGCGTGTGTCGACTACGTCCTTCAGAAGTCCTTTTAGGACGGCTGCTCGTAGATACACACTGTTGTGCTGGGCTAAATCTCCAGATAGGACAAGTTCTAGGCGTGTAATGGGCGCGTCGCTCACCTGGTGCAAAAAGCGTCCCAACCGTTCTGCCAAATCGATCCACGGCGTCAGAAAGGCCAGGCTTTGGGGGGGGACAATGGGGGCGTTAATCGCGTGGGCCGCGAGACGGCCTTGAAGCACGGCAATGACCTGTTCTGCCACATCTGTCGCGACACGGGTTTGTGCCTCCGCGGTAGAGCCTCCAATATGAGGTGTAAGGATAACACGGGGATGGCGACGCAAAGGGTGTTCCGGTGGGAGTGGTTCTTCGTCGAATACGTCTAAAGCAGCCCCCGCGAGTTGGCCTTCATCAAGTACTTTGAGAAGTGCTTTTTCATCTATTACGGCACCTCGAGCCGTGTTAATTAAGTAAGAGCCGGGTTTCAGTTGGCGCAAACGCTCTTCGCTCATAAAACCTCGGGTGCTGGGCGTAAGGGGTAAATGGAGGGAGAGAAAATCAGCCTGGGCCAGGACTTCTTCTAAAGGCAGCAAGGTAACACTCAACGCCCGAGCGTATTCTTCGCTCACATATGGGTCGTAAGCGATGACGTTCATATCCAGGCCGTGCGCCCTGCGGGCGACTTCAGATGCAACTCGTCCCAGGCCGATTAAACCGAGGGTTTTATCTCGTATCTCAGTTCCCACGAATCGCTTTCGGTTCCACTCTCCAGCCCGCATGCTGGTGTAAGCCTGGGGGATGTGGCGAGCCAGAGCCATAAGAAGGGCTATGGTGTGCTCGGCAGCAGCCACAATGTTGGCGGTCGGCGCGTTCACTACAAGGATCCCGTACTCGGTAGCCGCGTCCAGGTCAATGTTGTCCACACCCACACCGGCCCGGGCTACTACCTTGAGACGTTGCGCCGCAGCCAGGACCTCTCGCGTTACTTTGGTTCCGCTGCGCACGATAAGCGCGTCGTATTCGGGAATAACACGGGCCAGTTCTTGCGGCGAGAGTCCTGTACGCACATCTACTTGGCCGTACTGCCGAAGCAGGCGTAGTCCCTCCTCGGCTAAAGGATCGGATACAAGTATGCGAGCATACACCGGCCGAACTTCGGTCATCACATCACCTCTGGTGCACTCATGCCCAGAATGTCCTCCAGGAGATGGGCAAAAATGGTTTTCACTGCCGCCACCAGTCGCAAACGCGCTTGACTTAAAGCCGGGTGTTCCGGATCCACCACGCGGCAGTCCCGGTAGAACGCGTGGAATTGCGTGGCCAACTCTTGCGCATAATACGTTAAATGATGCGGTTCTAGCCGTTCGGCCACAGTAATGAGCAAGTCGGGCAGATCCAGGATTTTCTTGAGCAACGCCTGTTCAGAGGGGTGAGTAAGCAGGCTAAGATCCCCTTCTTTCCAATTGGCCCAGCCGTCGGCCTGGGCTTTACGGAGAATGCCCGCAATGCGCGTGTGGGCATACTGTACGTAATAGACAGGATTGTCTTGACTTTGCTCTACAGCCAGGGCCAAATCAAAATCGATTTTAGCCTCGTTACTACGGGTAAGCAGCATAAAGCGTATGGGATCAGGGCCTACTTCGTCCAGGACTTCCCGCAAAGTAATGATATCCCCTGAACGTTTGGAGAGTTTGACTTCTACGCCATGGCGTTTGAGAGTAACCAAGTTGTACAGGAGGATGGTTAGGCGATCTGGATCCAACCCCAAAGCGCGCATCATGGCCTTCATGCGTGGAACATGTCCTTGATGGTCCACAGACCAGACATCGATGACCCATTGGAAGCCACGCAGGACAAACTTGTTATAATGATAAGCGATGTCCGAGGCAAAGTAACCCGGTTCACCATTGGAGCGGATAATAACTTCATCTTTATCACCTCCCACTTGGGTGGCCGCGAACCATAAGGCACCATCCTTTTCATACACAAGTCCTTTTTCTTTTAGGATGTTCAATACTTGGTCAAAGGTCCCGTCCTGGTACAATGTCCGCTCCGAGAACCAGTTATCAAACTCCACCCGTAAGTCCGCCAGGTCCTTCTTGAGTTCCTCCAGTACAATACTCAGGCCCAAGTCCGTGATTTGACGGATAGCCTCTTCCCGGTCTATCTCTAAAAACCTTCGGCCGTATTCCTGCGCGATGCGCTTTCCATAGTCCACCATGTATTGACCGCGATAACCGTCTTCTGGTAATGGGATATCCTCCCCCAGGATTTGGGCGTAGCGCGCGAACAGGCTTTCCCCAAATTTACGCATCTGGGATCCCGCGTCATTAACGTAATACTCTCGTTGAACGGTATATCCGATGAGGTCCAGAACCCGGGCCAGGGTATCCCCCAGCACGGCGTTGCGCGCTCCACCGAAGTGAAGCGGTCCTGTAGGGTTGGCACTCACAAATTCCACTTGAACGTGCATCCCACTTCCTACTTGGCTACGTGTCCAGTTTCGGCCCAGGTTCTCAATGGCGGCTACCTGATGGGCCACCCAATGGGGGCTTAACCGTATGTTGATGAACCCAGGCGGTGCAATGGAGACTTCTGAGATCATGGAGGAAGTTGGGAGATGCTGTTGGATGGCCTCGGCAATGCGTAAGGGGGCCATCCTGGCCACTCGAGCCAACTGCAGTGCAATGTTGGTGCTGTAATCCCCGAATTGGGGCTTGGTTGGCGTAACTTCCACAGGGGGAATGTCAAACGCGGGAAGTGCTCCTTTTTCTTGTGCTGCTTCAATCCCCTTGTGTATCCACGTGGCAAGGTCCTGGCGGACAGTCATTTCATGCCTCCTCATGTCAACAAGCGTAGTCCTCTTCTGGCATGATAACGAATCCTTAGGATGAGGGCAAGATACCGTTGCGATGTGAAAGTGAAAGGGAAGTCTCCCAGCCCGTGAAGAGAATTCATTTTTGCCCACTTTTAGTGGTACACTAAGATGGTACAATATTCAGAAAGGGTAGTCCCTTTTTAAAGAGGAGTTTTTTCGCATGAAAGGTGTCCTTGACGCGCGTACGGCTGCTTTGGTGCAGCAAGAACGTTCTCTTTTGGAACGTCTCGGGCAGATCCTGGAGGAGATAGGGGCATCTGAGGAAACCCGTCGGGCGCTTCAACAAGCGCTACAGGATTTGACCGACCTTTTTCTTTTGGTCATCGTAGGGGAGTTTAACGCGGGCAAATCTGCGGTTATCAACGCGTTATTGGGCGAGCCTGTACTGCAGGAAGGCGTGACTCCAACAACCGCACAGATTCACATTGTCCGTTATGGTGCATCTCCTGGGCGGGCCGAAACAAAGGATGGGGTTGTTATTATCACCTATCCTGCCGAATGGCTTCAGAACATGGCCCTTGTAGACACTCCTGGTACGAACGCGGTCATTCAGCGCCACCAGGAGATTACTGAGCACTTTGTCCCGCGGAGTGACCTGGTCCTGTTCGTTACCTCTGCGGATCGCCCTTTCACAGAGAGCGAACGGGCTTTTTTGGAGCGTATCCGCTCTTGGGGGAAGAAGGTGGTGTTTGTGGTGAATAAAGCGGATTTGTTTTCGCCGCCAGAAATTCAGGAGATCCGCCACTTTGTGGAGGACCATGCTCGGCGTACTTTGGGTATAGATCCTCGTGTGTTTGTGGTGTCTGCTCGCCTGGCCCAACAGGCGCGAGCCGCATCTGGCGGGGAGCGTTCTTCTTTGTGGGAGGAAAGCGGTTTTGCCGCGCTGGACGCGTTTATTCGGGAGACCTTGGATGAGGTAGAACGGTTACGCTTGAAACTTTCCACTCCCCTGGGCATTGCCCGCCGTTCTATATCTGAAGCAGATGCTTTAATCCAGGCCCGTATGGCCTTGCTCCAGGATGATGTGCGTGGCCTGGACCGCATCGAAGGGCAATTGCAGGAATACGAAGAGGAAATGCGTGAGCAATTGGCCTATCGGCTCAGTCGCGTAGATAACATTTTGCACGAGATGGCCCGTCGCGGGAGTCGTTTTTTCGATGAGACGTTGCGTCTTGCCCGGCTTTTTGACCTGCTTAACAGTGAGCGATTAAAGCGGGAATTCGAACAGAAGGTTATTGGTGACCTGTCCCAACAGGTCGAGGCGGAAGTGAGTGCTTTGGTGGATTGGATGGTGGATCAGGAATTCCGTCAATGGCGGGCCATTACCGCGCACGTTCAGGAGCGTGCGGAAAAGCATGCCGTATCTTCCTGGACGGACGAGGAGGACACGGGATTTGAGGCGAAACGTCGGGCTCTGTTAACGTCGATTGGTCGTTCGGCACAGCAGGTTGTAGCGACTTACGATAAAGAAGCCGAAGTTCAAGCCCTGGTAGAGAGTGTTCAAACAACGTTAGCCCACACCGCGTTGGTGGAAGTGGGGGCCGTAGGACTGGGCGCGATTATCGTTGCTTTAGTCCATGGCATTCTCTTGGATGTAACGGGGATTCTTGGGGCCGGGTTGATTGCTGCAGCCGGGCTATACCTTATCCCTGCTCGACGGGAAAAGGCGCGCCGGGAATTGGTTGCCCGGGTGGATGCGTTACGCCAGGAGTTACGGGAGGTGCTTTCCCAGTCCTTTGACCGGGAGTTAAGTCGCTCTTTGGATAGGATGCGGTCGGCTCTGGGCCCCTACGCTCGTTTTGTTCGCGCGGAACAAGAACATCTCCAGGGAACGCGGCAGGCTTTGCAGGATATACGGCAGGCTTTGGATGAATTAGAAGCCCAGATTCTTTCCTTGTCTCGGAGGTCTTTATGAACTGGGACCGTAAGGGCTCTGCTCTTTGGGTTATTCTGGGGGTAGCGGGGCTCGTCCTTCTAGTTGACCAGATTACTAAAGCGTGGGTGCGTGCTCATATTCCCTTTGGTGGGGCTCTGTATCCTATCCCCGCGGCGCGTGCGTTCTTTCGCCTGACCCATTTGACCAACACGGGCGTGGCTTTTGGCTTTCTTCAGAACACGGATATGTTGTACGTGCTCATCATTGGGGTGATGGTGGTAACTATGGTGTTATATGCTCGGCACCTCCCCTGGTCTCATCCTCTCGTCCAGGTTGCTGCTGGGCTCCAGTTGGGTGGCGCTGTAGGGAATTTGGTAGACCGATTTCGTTTGGGGCACGTCACCGACTTCATTGATTTCTTCGTGGTGATTGGGGGAAAGACGTATCATTATCCACCTTTCAATCTCGCGGACGCGTCTATTGTCGTAGGAGTCAGTATTCTTTTCTTCGTTTTGTGGCGCTTGGAGAAGCGTGCAGAAGGGGTATACGAACAAGATGGACGAATTTCCGGAAATAGAGACCACGTATCGCTTTGATCACGTGACCCCGGGCGAGCGGTTGGATAAGTGGTTGGCCCGTCAATTGCCCGAGCGTTCTCGAACGGAGATTCAACGCTGGATCAAAGAGGGCTTTGTTCGCGTAAACGGACGGGCCAGTAAACCCGGGTACAAACTGGAACCCGGCGATGTAGTTGAAGTCGACGTACCCGCTTCTCAACCTTACGAAGGTGTGCAGCCAGAACCGATACCCCTCAACATCCTTTATGAGGATGAGGATATTCTAGTTATTGACAAGCCCGCGGGCATGGTGGTACATCCAGCTCCTGGTCATACGTCTGGGACGTTGGTGAATGCAATTCTCCATCACGTACCCGAGTTGGAAGGCGTTGGGGGCGTGGAACGCCCAGGTATTGTTCACCGTCTCGACAAGGACACGTCGGGATTGATTTTGGTGGCCAAGAACGATCGGGCTCACCGGGAACTGCAGCGTCAATTTAAGGCGCGTGAGGTGGAGAAAGTATACCTTGCCTTGGTGGAAGGTCATTTGCAGCCCAAGATCGGCCGTATAGAGGCTCCTATTGGACGGGATAAGAAGCACCGCAAGCGCATGGCAGTTACTCGGGATGGGCGGGAGGCTGTCACGGAGTATCGAGTGCGCGGATATTATGGGAATTACACGCTGGTTGAAGTCCATCCATTGACTGGCCGTACTCACCAAATTCGAGTCCACTTCGCGTTCATCGGCCACCCCCTCGCAGGGGATACAGTTTATGGACATCGTAAGCAGAAACTCAAACCGTGGCTGAAGCGCCATTTCTTGCACGCTTATAAATTGCGGTTCCGTTTGCCTAGTACTCGAGAATGGGTAGAATTTACTTCACCCTTGCCCCCGGATTTGCAAGCGGTTTTGGATCGCCTGCGCTACATTGAATGAGAGGTGGTGTGGAGGAGATGAGTCAGGTATCTCACATTCAATTGGATGTTGACGCATGGTTGGCTTATGGTGAAGCCGATCTTCAAGCGGCCCGTACATTGTACCGGGCGGGACATTACATGGCCTGTGCTTTCCACTGTCACCAAGCCCTGGAGAAGGGCTTGAAAGCCGTTTGGACTTACCATCACAGCGAGGAACCTCCACCTATTCACAATTTGCGTTTGCTCCTGGCCCATAGTGGAGTTTCCGACATGCCCGAGCAGGTGGTGGAGGCTGTATTATTAGCCAGCCCTCATTATGTGGTCGCCCGCATCCCGGGCATTCCCCATGGGGACATAAAGACGTACACACGAGAGCGTGTGTGGAAACTTTTGAATCTCGTGGAAGAGGCTTGGACATGGTGCTTACAAACGATCAAGTAAACGAACAATTGCGCCGCTTTTACGAGGAGGTCCGTCAGCACGTTCCGGTACAGGCGTTTATTTTATTTGGCTCGTACGCGCGTGGTAATCCTCGCCCGTGGAGCGATATTGACGTAGCCGTCATCTCTCCTGCCTGGCAGGAAATGAGCCGCCAGGAACGGTTGACTTTGCTAGGACGTTGGGCGTGGAACGCTGGGACATTGTGGATTGAGGCTGTGGGGTATACGCCAGAAGAGTTCGCCCAGGCTGTTCCTGGCTCCTTTGTGGGTGACATTCGAGAGGAGGGCCTTGTTCTTCGGGATGGTAAAATCATAGGGAGGGTGGCACAGGTTTTTGATGGATGAGAAGGCTCTTCTGTTTCAGCGGTTGTACGATGCGGGAATTGTCCAAGAAGATGATTGGCCCTATTGGGAACTGTTAACATTACGTCGATTGCAACGCATGCTCGCTGTCCTTGAACAGCGTACTGTCCACATTGTTGTGGGCATGGAGGCTGTAGATGATGGCCACAATCAAGCAGCCATTCTCCGTTCCGCGGACGCGTTTGGTGTTCAAGAGATAGCCGTTATCACTGGCCGGGCCCCTTTTTCTCCTAGCGAACGGGTAACCCAGGGAGCGCATAAATGGCTCACCATCCAAAAGTATCCGGACGTGGGCACGGCAATGGAGCATTTGCGTGAGCGGGGGTATCGCATTTGGGCAAGTCGTTTGTCTTCGGACGCGATTCCGTTGGAAGAGGTGGATTTGAGCGTACCCGCCGCGTTCTTTTTCGGTAACGAGCATGCCGGGCTTTCTGAGGAGGCGTTGACGCATGCGGATGCCTCCTTTGTTATTCCAATGGTGGGGTTCGCCCAGAGCCTAAACGTCTCCGTTGCTGCGGCAGTGACTTTGTACCACACCACACGTCGGGCTCGCCAGACTCTGGGAGACGCGTATTTCTTATCTCCGGAACAGAAGCGGGCTCTAATGCGTCGTTGGTTGCGTATTGCTACCCCCGCGGTGCGTCGGGTGGCTGCTTTGGAAGAGCATGGGTAAGGTGTAAGTGAACGTTGGGCCTTGGTCATTGACGAATGCTTTTGTGCGTGGCCTCGTTTTCTCCACTTGCCAAGGTGTCTGCTACTCACGTGTTTCACCGTAAAAACACCGACTTCCAATAATTCATGTACTCAGTTCGGGAGGAGAGGAAACAATGGCCAGGTTTTCGGAAATTTACCAGAACGGTAAACCTGTGTTGTCCGTGGAGATTTTCCCCCCAAAAAAGCCTCGCGGGTGGGCTAATCTTTACTATGAACTTTATCACCTGACCCGTCATCATCCGGGGTTTGTATCTGTTACGTACGGCGCTGGTGGCAGCACCCGAGATCAGACATTGGAGTTGACGTACGAAATTCGCACACGATTTCACGTGACCGCGGTTCCTCACTTCACGTGTGTAGGCGCTACACCGGACAGCATTCGGGAATACTTGGACCGGGCCATTGCTTTGGGCGCGGAGAACATTGTCGCATTGCGGGGCGATCCTCCCAAGGGGGAAACGGAATTTAAGCCCGCTCCTGGGGGATGTCGGTACGCGTATCAACTGGTAGAATTCATCCGCTCATACACCGACCAATTGGACATTGCTGTGGCAGGTTATCCAGAGGGGCACGTGGAATGTCGTGACATGAAGAAAAATATTGAGTACTTGAAAATAAAAGTGGATGCGGGGGCAAATTTGGTTATTACTCAGTTATTCTACGACAATGCGGCTTTCTTCCGTTTTCGGGAGATGGCTGTTAAAGCCGGGATAAACGTGCCCATTGTTCCGGGTATTTTACCTATCATCAAATTCTCACAGGTTCAACGTATAACAAACCTGTGCGGAGCAAGCATCCCGGAACGGTTAACCAAGCGCCTCATTGTGTATCCGGATGGTTCTCCGGAACAGCGGGATGCAGGGGTGGAATACGCCATAGAACAAGCCCGTGAATTACTGGAAGCCGGGGTGCCAGGATTGCACGTGTTCACCTTGAACAACAGTCATGCGACGTCCAGGATGGTGGAAGCACTGGGCGAGTACTTCTAAAGGCCTTTAGGGCGCGGGGATGTGTGATTTGTCATTTCCGCGAAGTTGGGATATACTCTCCTCGAGAGGAGGAGATAAGGCGGCCGTGCAATGGCGCACGTCCGAAATCCGAGGATGGAGGCACATCATGGGAGTACCGGCGACGCTGCTAAAAAAGATGTACGTTTCTGGCAGTCTTCGCAATACCTCACAAGGGTTCCGCTTTACCCTGAAGAATCGAATTGCTCCGGCAACTATAATTCGCTTTGACGAAGTTCACGCAATGGGGCGTGCCTTTGGACCTGAGGAGATCTTCGTCCACATAGGTACAAAAACGTATCCAGCCAGCGAAATATCAGAACGGCGCAGCATTCGCTTTCGTGTCAATGATGTCATGGATGTGGAAGTAAAAGGCTTTCATTTACCGCCCGGTGAGCATATTCTCACGTGTCGTATTTACGTCCAAGAGGTGGGATGGCTACGAGTTCCCGTGGAAGATGTAGTATTGCCCACCCGAGAGAATGATCCTTCCTGGATCCCGGAACCTGTGGCTGTATAAAGCATTTGCCGGAATTGCTTAAAAATCGAGGTGTTTGGTGGAAAGCCAATGAACGGTGCGAGAGAGACCCCCTAGGGGGGCGCCGAAGGGGCAAGCCGCTACCTGGCGCCGGGTGCGGCGAATCTCTCAGGCAAAAGGATCGCACCGGGATGGCACCTCTGGAGAGTCGGCAATATGCCGCACCGAAGGGGCAAGCCGCATACGCGGCGTAACTCTCAGGTGAGTGGACAGAGGGCGAAATGGCGCGTGTCGCGCGCTGTTTCGCCCTTTTGTATTCTAATCCGAACTTAATGTTCTCTGTCATTTATCTACTGTCATAAACATCGCAAAGGAGCGTACGTATGAACAAGACGCGATTGTACGAAAAGCATGTGGCAATGGGCGGACGCATGATCGAGTTCGCCGGCTGGCTTTTGCCCGTTCAATATCCTACAGGCCCCATCGCAGAACATCATGCCGTGCGCACCGCGGCAGGCCTGTTTGATATTGACCACATGGGGCAATTCATGGTCCACGGACCAGATGCTCTCCCCTTTCTCCAACGGGTTATGA
This sequence comes from uncultured Anaerolineae bacterium, assembly GCA_964402285.1. Classification (GTDB taxonomy): domain Bacteria; phylum Chloroflexota; class Anaerolineae; order JAADDB01; family JAADDB01; genus CAYPUG01. Next base: position 20,270 of record CAYOAZ010000001.1, read on the forward strand.
CATGGGATATAGCTACCCTAGAGCCTGATGATGCTCACTATTCCCTCATGTGTTACGACGATGGAACGGTGGTCGACGATGTGTTCGTTTACCGTCGCGATGGCGACTACATGGTGGTAGTGAACGCAGCCAACCGTAAGAAGGACCTGCGCTGGATGGTGCAACAGGCTAAAGGGTTTGATGTTCAGGTTACTGACGTGTCGGATGAAACGTATATGTTAGCCCTTCAAGGCCCCAAGGCCGAAGAGATTCTGCAACGGGTTACCGATGTTGACCTTTCCCAGGTCAAGAGGTTTTCGGCTGTGGCAGCCCGTGTAGGGGGCATCTTAACGCTGATTGGCCGCACGGGTTATACCGGCGAAGATGGCTTTGAACTGTTCTTCAGCGCTGATGAAGCTGAACACATGTGGGATCTCCTCCTAGAGACCGGTAAGGAGGATGGCTTACTTCCTTGTGGCCTCGCGGCTCGAGATTCCCTGCGTTTCGAGGCTTGTTTCCCCCTGTACGGCCATGAAATTCACGCTGAGATTGATCCCATCAGTGCTCGGTTAGGATATTTCGTGCGTACGGAAAAAGGACCATTCCTGGGACGAAATGCGCTCCTTAAAATCCGGCTCGAAGGCCCTAAGCAGAAACTTGTTGGCCTGGAAATGCTTGACCGCGGGGTCCCACGTGAAGGATACCCGGTGCTCATTGGTGGCGAAGAACGTGGTCATGTGACCACAGGCATGAAATCCCCCACCCTGAACAAATTCCTGGCCCTGGCCTATGTGCCCACCGAGTACAGCAAAATCGGTACGGAGGTGGAGGTCCTGATTCACGGCAAACCCAAGAAGGCCGTAGTCGTAAAAACGCCCTTCTACGTACCCGTGTATCGGCGATAATGAACGCTGAATTGCAAACTATTCCATGGCATGTTCACAACCTTAACCCGGAAGGAGGATACCCATGAGCGACTACGTATTTATGGATGACCGTCGTTATGCCCGGTCCCACGAATGGGCCAAAGTTGAAGGGGATATTGCGACCGTGGGGATTTCCGATTATGCCCAGCACTCCCTCTCTGATGTCGTGTATGTGGAACTCCCCGAAGTTGGCGCTACGGTGGAGAAGGGCGAAGCCGTTGCGGTGGTGGAATCGGTGAAGGCTGCAGAGGATGTGTACGTGCCCCTGAGCGGGGAGATCGTGGAAGTGAATGAGGAATTGCCCGACAATCCCGAGTGGGTGAATGAAGACCCCTATGGGAAGGGGTGGTTCTTTAAGATTAAGATGAGCAATCCCGCGGAATACGACGAACTCCTTGATGTGGAAGCCTACAAGAAGGTCGTAGCCGAGGAAGAAGGGTAGGATTCAGAGGGCTGGCCCACGGGGTGGCAATTCCGCACATAGGGAAGCCCTTCATGCGCGATGGAGTCTGTGAAGGCTCCTGGTTGTTCACTATACCTTATTAATCGTTAGGCATCACTGAAGGAGGTATGCACATGGTCTATATCCCCAACACCGATGCAGAGCGCGCGGAGATGCTGCGCGTCATAGGTGTTGAGCGGGTTGAGGACTTGTTCCACGACGTGCCGGAACCGTACCGCTTCCCCAAACTCAACCTGCCCCGCCCCCTGTCCGAGGCGGAAGTGCTCGCAGAGTTGCGAGAGATGGCCGCGATGAACGTGGACGTGGACCAGGCGGCCAGTTTTCTGGGCGCGGGCGCGTATAACCACTTTGTCCCCAGCGTCGTGGACATGGTGATCTCCCGCTCGGAGTTTTACACCGCGTACACGCCCTACCAGCCCGAAGTTTCCCAGGGCGTGTTACAGGCGTTGTTTGAGTACCAGAGCATGATCTGCGCGCTCACGGAGATGGACGTGGCCAACAGCAGCCACTATGACGGCGCGACCGCGACCGCGGAGGCGGTCATCATGGCCTTGAACGTCCATCGCCGCAAGCGCAAGCGGGTGGTGATCTCCCCCACTGTCCACCCCATGTACCGTCAGACCGTGTACACCTACACCCAGGGCATGAACCTGACCATTGTAGGGGAGGACACCCCGCGCCACGATTTGCAGGCTCTGGCTGACCTTATTGATGACGAAACATGCTGCATCATTGTCCAGAATCCGGACTTCCTGGGCCGCATGTTCAGTCCTGCGGAAATGCAGGCCCTGGCCGACGCGGCCCACGCGCACAAGGCCCTCTTTGTCGTGGTTGTGGACCCCATCTCCCTGGGCTTTATGGTGCCGCCGGGTCGTTACGACGCGGATATCGTCGTCGGTGAAGGTCAGAGCCTGGGGAACAACCCCCAGTTCGGTGGTCCGTACCTGGGCATCTTCGCGTTCAAAGAGCAGTATGTGCGCAAGAGCAGTGGGCGCCTGGTCGGTGAGACCGTGGACGCGGAGGGAAAGCGAGGGTACGTGATCACCCTCAGTACCCGGGAACAGCACATTCGACGGGAGAAGGCCACCTCCAACATATGCACCAACGAAGCCCTTGTTGCCATTGCGTCGGCGGTCTACCTGGCCACAATGGGGAAAGAAGGGCTGCGCAAGGTGGCCGAACTCAGTTACCACAAAGCCCACTACACGGCTCAACGCATTGCTCAGATCGAGGGCTTTGAAGTCCTGAGCACATGGCCCTTCTTCAAGGAATTTGTGGTGAAGTGCCCCGCGCCGGTGGAGGAGATCAACGATTACCTTATTGAGGAATGGGGGATCATTGGCGGATATGATCTCTCCAAGGATTACCCGGACATGGAGAACACCATGCTTCTCTGCGTGACCGAAATGAACTCCCGCCTGGAAATTGATGACCTCATCACCGCGCTGGAAGAAATCGCGGGCGGGGCACTGGAGTCTTCCGTCAAATTTTACCTACCGACCTAAAGATTAGACTACGCATTACGTTTCAGGAGGCGTCCTATGCGTGGACCTGAGCCGACGATTTATGAAATTTCGTCCCCGGGGCGTCGGGGATTTACCTTGCCAGAGTTGGACGTGCCGGAGACAGAAATCCCCGCGGAGTTCGTGCGCGACCGACTCCTCTTGCCCGAGGTGGCCGAGGTGGATGTGGTGCGCCATTATGTGCGCCTTTCTCAGAAGAACTTCGGTGTGGACCTGGGCTTTTACCCTCTGGGCTCCTGTACAATGAAGTACAACCCGAAAGTGAACGAAGTGGCCGCGCGGTTGCCTGGATTCGCTCGCATCCATCCCTTGCAGGATCCAGAAATCGTGCAGGGCGCAATGCAGTTGATGTACGAACTCCAGCAATACCTGGCTGAGATTACCGGCTTCGCGGCCACTTCCTTGCAACCCGCCGCGGGCGCCCACGGCGAGTTGACCGGCATCCTGATGATGCGCAAGGCCATCCATGAAGGCCGGGGTGAACCCCATCGCACCAAAGTCCTGGTGCCGGACAGCGCGCATGGTACCAACCCCGCGACCACCACAATGAGTGGTCTCCAGGTGGTGGAGATTCCCAGTGATGAGCGGGGCAACGTGGACCTGAATGAACTCAAAAAGCACCTGGACGACACGGTGCTGGGGTTCATGCTTACCAACCCTAACACCCTGGGCCTTTTCGACGAGAACTTGTTGGAACTCACGCGACTCATCCACGAGGCCGGCGGGCTCATGTACGGCGACGGTGCAAACTTGAACGCGCTGTTGGGTATTGCCAAGCCCGGCGAATTGGGCTTCGATGTCATGCATATTAACCTGCACAAGACCTTCAGCACGCCTCACGGTGGCGGTGGGCCTGGCTCCGGCCCTGTGGTGTGCACCGAAGAACTGGCTCCTTACTTGCCTGGTCCCATCGTTGACACCGAGGAACATGACGATCATGTCCATTATGTGTGGAAGATGCCCGAGCGGAGCATTGGCCGGGTGCGTGCGTTCTGGGGGAACTTTGGTGTTATGATCAAGGCGTACACGTACATCCGCATGTTGGGCGCGGAGGGCCTGCGCGCGGTCGCGGAGAACGCGGTTCTCAATGCCAATTACCTGCAAGCCCTGATCAAGGATGTCTACCCCGTGCCGTACGGCTTCCGCACCTGCATGCATGAATTTGTGGCCCAGGGCAAGATCGAGGGAGCCCCAGACGTGCACGCGCTGGACATTGCCAAGCGCCTCATCGATTACGGCTTCCATCCGCCCACGATGTACTTCCCCCTCATCGTGGCTGAGGCGCTAATGATTGAGCCCACAGAAACGGAGAGCAAGCAAACACTGGACGCGTTTGCGGACGCGTTGAAGAGGATCGCCGAGGAAGCCCGAACAGACCCCGAAATGCTGAAGACCGCGCCGCACGAGGCGCCGGTGCGTCGCCTGGATGAAGTGCGGGCCGCGCGGCATCCCAAGTTGAAGGACGTCCCGGGAATGTAGCCAGGGATATGACGGGATCGCGTGTGGGGATGACGTTGGGCGATGTCGTCCCCACACGCGAGGTTAGATTCATTCCTCCAGGATGAGTTCCCGCACTGCCTGGGTCAGATGGCCGAACTCCGGAGAGGCCATCATGTCCAGCGTGCGGGGCCGGGGCAAATCGACGACAACTTCCCCCGCGATCCGCCCCGGCCGGGGCGTCATCACCAACACCCGGTCGGAGATGAACACAGCCTCGGTAATGCTGTGGGTCACCATCAGCGCGGTTTGGCGCCGGTGGGCCCAAATGCGCAAAAGTTCCAGGTTCATGCGTTCTCGGGTCAGCGCGTCCAGCGCGCCGAAGGGTTCATCCAGGAGAAGAAGGCGTGGGTCGTACACCAGGGCCCGGGCCAGCGCGACTCGTTGCTGCATGCCTCCAGAGAGTTGGCGAGGGTACGCACGTTCAAACCCCCGAAGTCCGACCAGAGCAATGTACTCCCTTGCCCGATGGTCTGCCTCCTCCCGGGGCACCCCCAGAATTTCCAGGGGCAGTCGAATGTTGGCCAGCACGGTGCGCCAGGGCATTAAATTCGCGTGCTGAAACACCATGCCCACGTCCCGGCGCGGTCCGCGCAATGCACGGCCATCCACGTACACTTCGCCGTGGGTTGGGCGGACCAGGCCCGCAACAATGCGCAATAAGGTGGACTTCCCACAGCCAGATGGCCCCACCAGCGTGACAAATTCTCCCTCTTGGGCGCTTAAGTGAACCTCCCTCAACGCCCATACTGGTGGATCATCCGTGAAGCGATGGCTTAGACCGCGAATCTCCAGAAAGGTCCTCACAACCGTGTCCCCTTCCCCTGACCCCTATGTCCCCAGGGAGGATTTTTCTAAAACCCGGCACGTTTAACGAAATCATTCGTCGCAATACCTGTAACATCCACGTGTGTTTCTAGCAGTCCCATCTCCCGCAGGAATTGTTCAGCAGTAGCCCACGTGTCCAGGTCCGTATGTCCTAACTTGTGACCAGCCTTAGGCGTCCACAGGGTCAGAGAAGCATCGAATATCGCGCGGCTTACCTTTTCCTGTTCCCCGCCTGCCTCAGGCACATGTTTCAACGCGATCTGAAAGGCTTCGTCCGGGTGGTCCAGGGTGTACTGGATGCCCCGGAGGATGGCCCGAGTCATGCTTGTGACCAAATCTGGGTCCTCACGCAGGAGAGTTTCGCTGGTGACCAGACCGTTGGATGGTAGGTTCACGTAATCGGCCACCGGGAAAACGACCACCTCCTTGCCGGCCAGGCGCAACCGCACAGGACCGTTGACAATGTAATCCATAGCCGCGTCCACCTTGCCCTCGCTGACTGCTGCGGCCTGCGTGAAGCCAATGCTCTCCACCTTCACTTTGCTTTCGTCTATGCCTGTTGCATACACAATCGCCTTCCACCCAATGTAGGTGGCCCCGAAGGGGCCTGGAACGCCCAGGGTTTTTCCTTCCACATCCTTGGGGGAGGTAATGCCCTTGTCCTTCAGTGCGAACATGCCGACGGGAAACTGGCTATACCATTGGGCGACGTAGGTCACCGGTAATCCGCGCGCCCGACCGAGGATGACTTCTTCCCCTGACGCGATAACAAAGGGAATTTCTCCCGCGGCCACGAGTTTCAGGAAGTCGGTCTCAAATCCATGGCGGAATTCCACCTCCAATCCTTCATCCGCGAAGAAGCCCTTGTCCTGGGCCACATAAAAGGGCGCGAATTGAACACTGGGGATGTAACCTAGAGCGAGAACAACGTGACGAGGGGTATTTTGAGGGGTTGGAGATGCGGCCGGTGCACAGCCGATGAGTAAAGCCAGCATGAGTGTGATGAGGATGCTTGTGTACACGTACTTCATTGGTTGGTTTCCTCCTTTGTCTTATAAAGATCGTTTGGCACCTTAGTGATAGACTTCCCCTGGATTTCTCAGCCCTTTTGGGGGGATTTAATCGCCCTCCCATGTGATTACGCGGCGTTCCAACCACCCCACAAAGGTATACAGGGCAACAGCGATAACGACCAGTACCCCTAAGGTCACGAAAAGTAAAGCGGTGTCCAGTGTTCCTCGGGACGTGAGGTTGATAAGAAAACCCAGGCCCTGGTCCGCGGCCACAAATTCACCTACCACCGCGCCGATGACTGAGAGTGCTGTACCAATTTTGAGACCACCGAAAAGGATGGGTAATGCCGCAGGAATCTCCAGTTTGGTGAAGATCTGCCACCGGCTCGCGTTCAACACTCTCATCAAGTCCATCAATTCCTGCTCTACGGAGCGAAAACCTACCATGGTGTTTACCAGGACAGGGAAGAAAAGCGTGAGGGCGGCTACCAATACTTTGGACAGCAATCCCGATCCTGCCCAGAGAATAATTAACGGCGCGATGGCCACCACCGGTACGGCCTGAGCCGCGACCACGTAAGGGCCCACCAGTTGTTCTAAAATAGGGCACTTGGCCAGAAGATACCCCAAAACAGTGGCTACCAGGAGTCCCAGGCCCAGACCGCCGCTGATTTCCAACAGCGTTACGCGAGTATGACGCCAGAGTGTGCCGTCAGCCAGCGCGATGAGGAACTTATGCCACACGTGAGCAGGAGACGGAAGGATATAGGGTGGGTATTGCTGCCAGCGAACCAGGCCCTCCCAGGCCAGGATAAATAGCCCAAAACCTGCGAGCGTTAATAGAACGCGCGTCGTGGTAGAGATTACCCCTTTTGGCGCAGGCCACTCTTCGGCTGTAGTCGTCCACTTTCGCCAAGTATCTAGCCAACGAAGCATTAGTTTCTCCTAAAACACACAATGCCCCGAAGGACATCTCTCCTCCGGGGCATGCGCGAACGTTTGGGCTCCCGACGGTCATCCAACATAAAAACGCCCCGCGGATGACCGTCGGGGCGTTACGCGCGAAATTCCTCGCTTCGGTGGTGTAGACCACCAAAGCCCTTGTCACGTGTTGCGACCTTCTCCCATCCGGACTATACCGTCGGCCCCGGAATTCCACCGGGTCTGCTGACACCTCGGTGCCGTCTGGGGACGGCTTGGTCCATGTCTTTGGGATGACATGGACCCCAAGGCCGCTCGCGGGCTTTTACCGCCGGTCGGGAATTGCCCTACCAAGGTAGGGCTCACCCTGCCCCGAAGGTCGTCCTCTTATTCACTTGTTCCTACTTGCGTGGTGGATCTTACCACGCATTTGCCGGCCGAGCAAACCCTTCCTTTTTTCTGGTCCGAGCATCCGGGCCGTTGCGGGATTCTGGCACGTGATGAGTTAACGGCCATACACGCCAACTATCTGTCCTTGGGCTTTAATGTGTCCTTCCATCGCCTTTCGAAGTGCCTGGATGGATGTGCCGCCCGGACGGTCCAGGTATGTGTCTAACGCGTAAAGCGTGAATACGTAATGATGGGGTTTGCCCGGTGGCGGGCATGGTCCGCGGTATCCAATAAGGCGGAAGTCGTTGATCCCCTGAATGCCCAGTCCTTTGGGGCGAGGTTCTTCTTTGGGTACACCTTCGGGCAAACCTGTTAAGTTCCCTGGAATGTCAAAGATAACCCAATGGACAAACGTACCTCCTGGTGCGTCCGGGTCCTCTACAGTGAGTGCAAAACTCTTAATCCCGTGCGGAACCCCTGACCACGTTAAGGGAGGCGAAATGTCCTCTCCCTCGCACGTGTACCGCTCCGGAATAGTGCCGCCATCTTCAAACGCGGCGCTCTTCAGCGTCAGTGTGGCCACCGGTTCTTTCTGCCCGATGCCTCCACACGCGCTTATGAGAAGCGCTACAGCCAGGACCACGATAACAAGGACGCTTCGTCGCATAGGTTCACCTGGTTATTCTGTGTTGTGTTTCCCTACGTTTATTTTCCTGTAACCATGTATTCAGGTACAGGTTCACCCAGGATCTCCCGCGCCAACTCCCGGTATCCTTTGTCTTCTAGTTCTGCAAGGAAGCGTTCTGCCTCCATTGCTGCGGCTGCACCCTGGCCTACGGAAGTTGATACCTGACGGTAGCGATGGTCCGCGGCTTCGCCCGCAGCGAACACGCCAGGGACGCTGGTATGCTGATATTTGTTGATGGTGATGTAGCCGCGTTCATCCATGGCCAGTTGGCCCCGGAAGATACCCGTGTTCGGGTCGTGACCAATGAACACAAATACACCATCGGTGGGGAATTCCGTTACTTCCCCTGTCACCCGATTGCGCAGGCGGACACCTGTAACCTTCATGCCATCGCCAAGAATTTCTTCTACTACGGTGTTCCAGATGAACTTCATCTTCTCGTTCTTGAACGCGCGTTGCTGGAGAATCTTGCTGGCCCGCAGTTGGTCTCGGCGGTGGACTACGTAGACTTCGCTAGCATAGCGGGTAAGGAAGAGCCCCTCTTCCATCGCGCTGTCACCGCCGCCTACGACAATGACCCGCTTGCCCGTGAAGAAGAAGCCATCGCACGTGGCACAATAACTTACCCCACGACCGGTGTACTCCGCTTCCCCGGGAACCTGCAACTTGCGGGCTGTCGCTCCCGTGGCCACAATGACCGTCTTTGCCTGGTACTCTTCCCCTGTTTCAGAGGTGACAACGAAAGGCCAGCGCTTGAAATTCACCGCGGTAATGTACTCATACACTACCCGTGTACCGAACTTTTCAGCCTGTTTTTGAAAGCGTTCCACTAATTCTGCCCCGGACACACCATCTGGAAAGCCGGGGTAATTTTCGACCTCGTACGTAAGACTCACCTGGCCGCCAATTTCGTGTCCGGTAAAGAGTAGCGGATCCAGGCTGGCCCGTGCTGTGTAGATTCCCGCGGTCCACCCCGCGGGCCCACTTCCAATGATAATGACATTTTCGATTTTATCGCTCATGCCTTGCCTCCTTTATCTTACGCTCTATGGATTCGAGGTATCGGTTGAGCCCGTTGTGCTCAGACACGCATTTTGTTAGATGCAAGAATGCCCAAAACGTTTCGTTTTTCAGGCCAAATCACCCCAATAATGGAGCACAATCGACGCGATAACGACTCCAGCCGTCTCTGAACGCAGGGTCCTGGGGCCGAGGTGAACAATAGTAGCCGAATGGGCCTGGGCGCGCTCTACTTCCTCCAACGTGAATCCCCCTTCTGGGCCGATGAGCAAAGCTACGCGTTCAGGGGGCTCCTGGCGGGTTCGGATAACGTCTCTTAGGCGAGGTATTTCCTCACCCACATGCGCGAGGAAAATCTCATGGTATTGGGAAAGTTCTGGAATAACTTGCGAGAATTCCCGAATGTCTCCTAATTCCGGTACTCGTGCGCGACCGCTCTGCTCGGTGGCCTCCACAAGGATGCGTTCCCATCGGGCGCGCTTTTCATAGCGCCGGACAACGGTGCGCGCGGTGATCATCGGCACAAACCGACTTATACCCACTTCTGTTCCCTTTTGCAGCACCCAATCCATCCGTTCTCCCTTTATCAGGGATTGATATAATGTCACGTGAAGGGGTGGATCTGCCTTTCCCTTTTCTCGTCCTACAATTGTTCCTTGTACTGCCCGTGGTGATACTTGGTTTAAACGGACCGTGTAGACCCATCCGCTGTTGTCGAAAACAAAGACAGCGGCTCCTGGTTCCAGGCGTAACACTCGGGCGATTTGCCGGCTCTGTTCCGGCGAAAACCGGACGTGTGTTCCCCGGATGGATTCAGGCGGGACGAAAAATCTCATTTGCGCACCCACAGACCGACCCAGTCTCCCTCTCGAATGCGTTTTGTAATGTGTCCACCGCGAGCACTGACCGCGAGCATGATGTCTGTTTCGCGGGCTTCGGTAATGCCGGAAAGAAGAAGGTGCCCTCCCTCATCTACTGTACGCCACAAACCTTGATCCAGCAGGTTCAATATAACATGGGGCAATATGTTTACGATAACCAAATCAAAGGTCTCATCTGTAGGGAAGGAGCCCTCACGCACCTCGACGTGCTCTTCCACTTGATTTTCTAAAACGTTTTTGCGCGCCGCGGTAACGGCCTGGGGATCAATATCCGTGGCTACTACGTGCCTTGCGCCTAAAAGGGCTGCTGCGATAGCGAGGATCCCCGACCCTGTGCCAACATCCAGAACTCGCATTCCGGGCTGCAGGGCCTCTTCCAGGAGTTGCAGGGCCAGGCGTGTGGTAGGGTGCAAACCCGTTCCAAAGGCCAATCCCGGATCCAGGCGGATAATAATGGCCTCCTTTTCGACCGCGGGCGGGGTTTCCCATACAGGCAGGATGACCAATCTGCGGCCGACACGAAGGGGGCGATAATGTTTTTTCCACGCGTTGGCCCAATCTTCTTCGTCAATAACTTGGATGTGCGGCGGAGGGACTGGTCGAATGAGGTTTAAATGCCCTAAGGCGACTTCAATACGGCGTGCTCGTTCCCAGCCTTCAGGAGATTCCGGGATGTACGTGCGAACAATGGCCTGGAGGTGATCTACGTCGCCAATGGGGTCAAACCCTTCGATTTCTATGACGGCTGACGTGTGGCCCTCTTGCCCTGGGTTGAATCGGTTAAACACTTCACTCACCGCTTCTGCGACTTCCGGGTCTACGGTGACGCTTATCTCTATCCAGCGCATGAGGAATTTCCCTCCTTTCACAATAATAGTACAATTCTCCTAAGAGCCTGACAAGTATCTCAGGATGAAGAAGAGTTAGCCGCTTCACGGTAAAGCGCTGGGAGATTGCCTCCCCTTTTCCTGTGTTCGGTTCGTTGCACGGCGCGGTTTTTCTCCGTTGGTGCCGTATAGCCTTTCTCGCGTTGCCAGAGTAAGTGAGGATGGCAGTCTTCTGGTAACGGCACACGTGGCTCTGGTTCAACGAGAGATTCATAATGAGAGGTATCCCATGGAAGAGTATAGGTTTTGTCCCCGTTGTGGGCACGCTTTGGAATTCAAACAAATGGGCGATCGGGTACGGCCGGTGTGCCCTAAATGCGGCTTTGTCTTCTATGTGAACCCCACCCCCGCGGCAGGCACGCTGGTGGAGGATGATGGGCATGTCCTTCTAATCAGGCGTGCTGTGAGCCCGCGTAAGGGGTATTGGGCATTTCCTGCCGGGTACATGGAAGCCGATGAGAGCGCGGAAGAGGCTGCTATCCGGGAAACCAAAGAGGAGACGGGACTGGATGTGGCCTTAGACGCGCTGCTGGATGTGTATTCCTTCGAGGATGCTACCCACCAACGTGGGGTCCTCATTCTCTACCGTGCTCACGTGGTCGGTGGAACGCTCCAGCCCGGAGATGATGCCGAGGATGCCCGGTGGTTCGCTCCCCACGAATTACCTCCTGATGAGGAAATCGCATTTGACACACACCGTCGCGCCTTGCGGGAGTGGTTGCGTACTCGGGCTGTCGTGTACAGAGAAGCCGGCCCGGCGGACATGGCCGAGGTAGGCCGATTAATAGAAGAGTACAATCAACCGCGATGGGATTTGGAGGCCTATCTCCATGATCCAGCGCGCACGGTTCTTGTTGCTAAGGATCGGGGTAAGGTCGTGGGGTATTGTGGCCTTCACGTGCTTCCTGACCGGTCTGAGGCCCTTATTCCCCATGTGTTTGTGTTGCCGAACCGGCGACGGTGGGGGATTGGAAGTCACCTCATTCGGTGGGCTCTAAATGTGGCACGGAAATCCGAAGTCCGTACCGTGACCACGGAGATTACTGCGGGAAATGTTGGTATAGTCGTGTACTTGAAGTTGGGTTTTGAGGTGTGCGGTCTCATCACCCGGCCTACAGAGGGCCACCACCGAGAACCGCACTTGCTTCTGTGTTATGAAATGGGTGAAGCGTGAAAATTGCTGCAATAGTACTGGCGGCCGGAGGGGGCCAGCGCTTTCACGGTCCCAAACAATTGGCTTTATGGCGTGGCAAGCCACTGCTTTTCCACGTGCTGGACGCGCTGCGCGATGCTCACGTCTGTTGTGTGCGCGTAGTGGTTGGGGCCTACGTTGATCAGATTCTGCCCGCGGTGGAAGCGTGGCTACACGCCCATGCACCCGCTGAATCCGATTGGGCCGTTGTGCTGAACCCGTACTGGCATAGGGGGTTGAGTACAAGTATACACGCTGGTTTAGCATCCGTACGAGAGGTTGATGCTGCTCTTTTTCCTCTGGCCGACCAACCGCGAGTCACCACGGATCTTTTCAACACGCTCATTGCTACGTACGAACGGACACGTGCCCTTATTGTTGCCCCGCGCTATGGCGGACATCCGGGCACGCCCGTCTTGTTTGACGCTCGTCTTTTTCCCGCCCTCCAGACGTTACAAGGAGATGTGGGAGGGCGGGTTTTGATTCGGCGTTATCCCCAGTGGGTTACCTGGGTTGACTGGCCAGATGATTGGGCGGGGTGGGATGTCGATGTTCCCCAGGATTTATTCTTGCATAGCGCTTAGTTTGTCCTCGATTTCCTTAAGTCGCTGTAGGAGCTTCTCCTTTTCTGCCTGTAGTTTTTCAACATCCTCTTCGGATAGCATATCGGGTTGTTTTTGGACACGAGCGTCCGTGACGATGACCTGCATGTGGTAAACCCATATGAGGAAGGCCGTTAGGGCAGGACCCGAAGCATTTACTATCTCGCCCCAAAGTTTCTGTGATTCCACTCCGAGGATCCAGAGCCAGACTTGTTGGGCGACTCTTGATAAGTCCACGATAACGATCAGGCCAGCCACCAACGCGAACCCATACAGGTACACGCGTCTGAGCAGCGATGTCCGTTCTCTAAGGCCTACATGCGGCAAGTGAATCCACTGTTGGGCTTGGCGCCAATGCCAGAACCATGTGGGGAGCCCCACTACACTAAGAGCAATGCCTGTCGCGAGCGGTTTATGCCACCACTCTGTCGTGAGCGAGTAAGACGCGGTTTCCCAGAGTAATGCTCGGGTGAGTACACGTACTATATTCACTATTCCCAACCAGGCAACGGACAAGCCCACAGCGGACGCGATGTATATGTACAGGCGTTCCACAAGTGATGGGTATTCCTTTGGAGGGTGCTGTTCAGGGAGGATCTGGCCGCGGTATCCTAGCCACACAACTAAGCCAACGGGAAGGGCGCTCAATGCAAGGCTAAGAGAGGGCCACCATTCTTCCCGAGGCCCGCGCATGGATCCAAACAGCCACAACAATCCTTGTCGGAAGAGGTATGCAAGGGCCACGAGAAACACAGATAATCCCAGAGCAACCCCGACATAATAGTATGCTTGACGTAACAGCGACTCTCGTTCGGCTGCTGGCGCTGAAGCCCGACTCCATTGCGCCTCCCAGAACCAGCCGACGCGCCAGAGGAGCAATCCTGTCAAAAGCGTTGCCAGGTGTTTCGCGAGGGGAACAGCCCACCACGGACCAAGAAACGTCGGTAACCCCGGCAATGCCACGGGGGGAAGCAAGGCAAAGTATCCCATTTGCAGTACACCTATAGCGCCTCGAATGCTCAGGTATAGTCCACTGATCCCCACCAGGAATATGTACAGGCGACGCCAAATCGCTGCCCAACCCACTTCCTGTCCGAAGTCGTGATCCTGGCGAATGATGATTATTCCGTACTCAAGGAGGAGCAGGCCGCCTAAGAGCACGGTCACCATTTCCAGAAGATGCAGTTCCCACACAGTGAGGTCGTCGATTTTAGAGCCCAGGGCCGGGCTCAGCACGGTTTGCAGTAATTGATATAAGGAGGAGGCCGTCAGGATAGTACCCAATGTGAGGATAGCATATGTGTATAACTTACGAAGGGCAGCCCGGCGTTCTTCTTCCTCGCGTACAAGTCGTGCCATCCACCAGGCATGGCCCACGTGGAGAGGGAATGTTACCACGAGGACCCCTGCCCATAGGGCAAAATCTTCCACCTCAAAACCGAATTGAAACAGGTGGCGAAGCAAAATCTGGACCAGGTTGATGAGGCCTGCTATAACCCCGATTAAACTCGCGTAGGCCATAACGTAGATGTATACTCGCTGGACATTGCGCATTAGTCACCTCCCTGAGGTGTCGAGTTGTCGTTACCAGCCGAGGGGTGCGGAGGAACAGGTATAGGAATGGCCTCAAATTCCGGATATATGCCCGGCAGTTCTTGCGTGAGTCGCCATTGTCCATTTTGCCGTGTAAGACGTATTCGTCTTACTTCCACGTGAATCCGTTGTCCTAGGAGGGGTTCAGGGTGTTCCCGGACGATGTATATCGGCACATAGGCTGTTTCTCCTTCCACGACCGCCGTACCGATTCGCAGTTCACCCGTTCGTGTGAATTCAACGTGAAGGTGCACAATTTTAGGGCGCTGATCTCCATAAGGGGGTGTGGCAAAGTAGGATAAGAACCGGTCAACGTCATCGTACAATGCTGCGACGTACGCATTATACACCACGTTTTCCGGTTTTGATTCGTCGGCTCGATACTGCCATTGATGAGGCCTGGCGTTTGAACGAAGCGCCACCACGGCACCGGCCACTAGGACCAGAATGACGATGGCGCTCAGTATGGTCCAAAATACTCGATCTTCTCGCATAGTGCCGCCTCCTTTGACGGGTAAAACTAATCTTCCCTAAAGTTTTCTCCCCCACTTTCAGGTGTCCACACCCACGTGCCCCCAGGCGCGTGTACTGTGATACAATTTTCTTGCACAGATATGGGATGGTGCTCTTGTTGTAAGGATGTAACGCCGCCTACAAAATGGACGATAACCTCCTCGTAAGGCCAGTAACCATTGTGTTGGACTGTCCACGTCCATTTTACACGAGAGTCGTGCGGTGTCACTTGAAAGATGTCTAAGTGATACTCCCCCTCCTTGTACGCCCATCCTTCTCCAGCATCAGTGTAAAGAATCGAGGTTGTTTCCTCTCCTCCCGGGGGATAGATATATAGGTGAAGACGTTGCCAGTCAAATTGGTCAACATTGAAAACAGGCTCCCACATGGGCAAAACCGTACCAGCCTTCACGAATAGAGGAATGCGAGATAGGGGGGCGGCAATACGTACGGATTGTCCTCCAACGTAGCGAATTCCTGTCCAGAAGTCGTACCATTCTCCCGGCGGGAGGACAAGATCGCGCTCTCGAGATCCTTCTTCAAGAATAGGTGCCACTAAAAGATGGTCCCCGACCATGAACATATCCTCTTTAGACCAGAGCGAGGGGATGTCGGGGTGGCCCCACCACACAGGGCGTACTACTGGCCATCCTCGAGTGTGAGATTCCCATGCCAGCGTGTACAGATAAGGTAGGAGGCGATACCGTAAGCGAATCGTTTCTCTGTTGATGTCCAGATACGGTTGCCCAAAGGACCAAGGCTCCTGATCCGGTGTTCCTATGGCCGTATGCGTGCGGAAGAAGGGAAAGAAGGCAGCCATTTGAAGCCAGCGCGTGTACAATTCCGCGGAAGGGGCTCCCAAGAATCCTCCCACATCTGGCCCAGTAAAGGAGATACCACTCATTCCCAGGCCAATGACTTGCGGAATCGTCATGGCCAGGGATGGCCAATCGCTGTATGTGTCGCCCGTCCAATGCCACGCGTAGCGCTGTAACCCCGCCCACCCGGCTCGGGAGATGACCATGTGACGCCGATTAGGGTCCAGCGCGCGTAAACCCTCATAACTGGCCCGGGCCATAAGCAATCCATAGAGATTGTGTGCTTCCTGGTGGTTTCCCCCTCGTCCCTCCAGATAATGTCGAGTGGCCAGAGGAAAGGTGGGATCACCCCACGAGACGAACGTTGCCGGTTCGTTCATGTCGTTCCAGAAACCTGCAATGCCCACATCCAGAAGCGTGCGGTACTGTTCTCCCCACCACTGTCGGGCTTTGGGCTGGGTGAAGTCGGGGAACGCACACCAGCCCGGCCATACGGGTGCGCGTAGCAAAGAGCCATCCGGTAGTTTACAGTACACCTTTTGATCACGTCCATCCGTGAAGACGGAGTATTGGTCATCTACTTTTATCCCCGGATCCACGATGGTGATGAGTCGGATACCCTTTTCCCGCAAATCCTGGGCTAATCCCTGGGGGTCAGGAAACCGTTCTAAATCCCAGGTGAACACCCGGTAGCCGTCCATGTAATGGATGTCCAGGTGAATAACGTCCACGGGGATGTCAAGGCGTTTAAATGTATCAGCAATCTCCCGTACCCGGGTTTCTGGATAGTAGGAATACCGTGATTGGTGGTAACCCAACGCCCACAAAGGGGGCAAGGGAGGACGCCCTGTGAGATCGGTGTATCGTTCCATAAGGGTTGGCGGCGAGCCGACTATAACGTAATAGCGTAGCATCCCGCCGTTGAATGTGTGTTCGGCCATGTCCGGATGATGGTGGCCCAGGTCGAACGTGGCATAATAAGGGTTCTCGTAGAAGACTAAGTACTGGCCTGCCGTGTGGAGCCCTATATACACGGGGATATTCAAGTAAATTGGGTCATCACCAGGGTGGTAACCTGCGGGATCACGATTCCACAGGGTGAAAACATGCCCGCGTCGGTTTAAGGGCGTTGTTTTCTCCCCGAGCCCTATGAGCACTTCCCCCTTGCGCAATCGGGCTCTATCGCGAACTCGTTCCCCCGCGCGCTGGGGCGGTAATGTTTCGCGCAGCAAGTGCCCGGCGTTGTCGTAGAAGAGAAGGGCGCCATCGGGATGTAGGATAATTTGCATATACTCGGTTCGTATTCGCCAACCAGCATTCTCGGGTTCTACTTGAATTTTGACCTCCGGCCAACGATCTCGAGCACGCGCGTAAGGGACAGGCGGCGTTGCTGGTAGCCAGGAGACGCACACCATGTCTGCCGTGAGGAAATGGATGTCCAAATTGCCACGCTCCAAGTGCACGCGGACTCCTCGTGCATGTGGCGTGATGCGGGTAATGGTACCCCATGAGGTCCAGGAGGTGGTTTCGGTCTTGTGGACCCACTTTCGATCCACTCGCTCTCGCATTAAAGTATATCGTAGGGCATTGAATGTGGGCCCCAATCCTACCCAGCGGAGCGCCCACAGGGCCTTTCGCAGCGTTTCTGGGATCATGCAACTCCTCCCTTTAGGTGTAGTTACGCACCACTACCTCGGCAACCGGGCCGCGTCCCTCTCCATTGGCGTTAATGCTGCGACGGGCCCACACTTGCTGAATATCAAAGTCCCGGTAGAGTTCGCGTACCCATGGGGTATCACTGTTGGACAGCATAAAAAGCACTCCCCGCCGATCTAAAATCCGACACACTTCGGCAAGACGGCGTTGATCTCCCGGGCCAAACCCATCTTTCGTGTATGCAGTGAAGTTGGCTGTGCTGGAAAGTGGCACATAAGGAGGATCTAAATACACGAAATCCCCTGGCTGGGCGCGTTGCAATGCGCGTTCAAAGGGTTCAACAGTTAACTCCTGGGCGTAAGCGCGGAGCACACGGGCCGCTTGGTGTAACGCTTCGGGGATGTAAAGCGCGGGTTTCTTATACCGGCCCCAGGGGACGTTGAAGTGACCACGCCGGTTTGTGCGGTATAACCCGTTGTACGCTGTCTTGTTCAGGAAATAGAACCTCACGGCACGGCGAAGAGGAGACCATTGGGCAAATTCCGGGGTGCGATCTGCATTACGCCAGCGATAGTACATTTCCTTACGGTGTTCCTCGTCGTAATGGGTGTATTCTTCTGCCAGGGCGCGCACTTCCGCCAGGAATGCCTCGGTGTGATCCCGTAGAACCCGGTAGAAGTTGATGAGTTCTTCGTTCAGGTCAGATAAGAAGGACGGTGCTTTACGGAGGGGGGCCAGGTAGAAAAAAACTGCTCCACCACCCAGAAATGGCTCGTGATATTGTTTGAAGTCGGATGGGAACAGGGGGATAAGGGCGTTGAGAAGTTGAGATTTCCCGCCTGCCCATTTGATTACGGGTGTGGTGGGGGCCGGCGGGGGCGGTTCGGGTCGGGATGTGGTCTCGACCTCTTCTCGCGCGTTTGTCAGTCGCATTGGGCCCCCTGGTTGTGGATCTGGTGGTGGATTACAGTGCTGTGTAGAATAGATTATACTTCAAGTTGGGTGGGGTGTCACGTTTTCGTGGGCTCGCCCTCGGCGAAGGAGGTACCTTGGGATGGCTAAGTGGCGCGTGGGGACGTCGGGATGGGTGTACCCTCATTGGAGAGGTGTTTTTTACCCGCACGACCTTCCCCAACGGGAGTGGTTCGCGTATTATGCCCGCTATTTTGATACGGTGGAGATTAACAACACCTTCTATCGCCTCCCATCGGAGGAGACTTTTGATATGTGGCGTACACAAGCCCCGGCGGGATTTGTGTACGCGGTAAAGGCCAATCGCTACATTACCCATATTCGACGTTTGCGCGACTGTGCAGAACCCCTGGAGCGATTCCTGGCCCGAGTACGGCGGTTAGGCACGGCCCTGGGGCCTATTTTGTATCAACTTCCCCCTCGTTGGAAGCCCAATCTAGATCGCCTATCTTCATTCCTCGCTCTACTTCCCACAGGTTTAATACACGTGATGGAATTCCGCGATCCGCGTTGGTTCATCCCTGAGGTGTTCGATTTGTTACAGAAACATGGGGTGGGATTTTGTATTTACCACATGCCCGAACAGGAAACGCCGTTGGCCGTGACTGCCGATACTGTGTACATTCGTTTTCACGGCACAGGTGTGTTGTACGGCGGCAGTTATCCGGATGAGAACCTCCTCCTGTGGACCCGGCGTATTCGGGCATGGATTCAGCAAGGATATCATGTGTACGTGTATTTCAACAATGACGCATATGGGCACGCTGTCCGTAACGCCCTCACGTTGAAGAATATGTTAAGCAATGCATTTCTGTAGACTGGTCAAGCGTTGCCGGTTTACAGGGTTACGGGTCTTTCCTCCTGCGGCGGGATGAGGGCATCTGCCAAGACTTGCACTACGTGTACTCCCTCCCGTTCGCTCAAATCTGCAATCTGATGGCGGCAAGAGGTCCCATCTGCAACCACAATCGCGTCCTCTGGTGCCTCGCGCAGCGCGGGCAACAGCCGGTCTTCAGCAATCTTCAAACTCAAGTCGAAATGCTCCATTTCATAGCCAAAACTACCGGCCATGCCGCAACAGCCCGCATCAATTTCGTGCACCTCAAATCCAGCGGCGCGAAGGAGATCCAGAGTGGGGCGAGTACCTACTATGGCTTTTTGATGACAATGACCGTGTACGTATACCGGCCGATTGGGCGGATTAAAGCGCAGCGCGTCGGGTTCCCGACTCAAAAGTTCCGCTAAAAATTCGTCGATAGTTATACATTGTTGGGCTACAATTTGTGCATCTTCGCCGGGTACCAGGTCTGGGTACTCGTCTTTCATCGTGAGGATGCAGGACGGCTCCACCCCAATGATGGGAATTCCCTGTCGCGCGTAGGGGGCCAGCAAGCGTACGTTGTGTTCGGCGTTTTTCTTTGCTTCCTTGAGCAGACCTTTTGAGAGGAGGGGCCGTCCACAACATACACGTTTTTCCGCTACAATAACGTCATATCCTGCGGCTTCCAGTAAGCGTACTGTGGCTTTGCCCAGGTGTGGGTCATTGTATGTGAGAAAGGTGTCAGGGAAGAGGATAACAGGGCCTCGTGGGGCCGGAGGACGGTCGGACTGGCGTCGCTGTCGTTTGTGCCACCAGGATAGGAATGTTTCCTCAGCCAACTCTGGGAATGTGCGGCTGGGATGAATGCCCAAAAAGCGGGCTGCAAACCACTTGAAGACTCGGGACCGCATAACCGCATTGGCTAGTGGCGCAAAAGGAGCCATGATCGCGTTTAGATGATGGATGTGTCCGAAAACCCAGTTGCGGAAAGGGAGGCCGTGCGTTTCGTAATACCAGGCCAACCATTCGGTTTTAATTTTGGTCATGTCCACAGCCGAAGGACATTCGGACTTGCACGCTTTGCAGCCTAGACACAAATCTAAGGCCCCATACACATCTTCGTCGGTCGGGGAGAAAGGTTTGCCACTGAGCCATGCACGGAGTAGGTTTGCTCGCCCTCGGGTGCTATCGTGTTCATCCCGTGTGGCTTGAAATGTGGGACACATGGTGCCCGTGTCCACTTTGCGGCATACCCCCGCGCCGTTACATTGCTCCACTGCACGGTCAAAACCCATGAAGTCGTCCCAGTTATACTGGGTGGGGATGAGGCGAACACTGTAATCAGGACCGTAACGCAGGTTCTCGGTCATTGCCGGGGCGTCTACGATTTTGCCCGGGTTCATCAGGTTGTGGGGGTCGAACACAGCCTTCACTCGACGTAATGCCTGGTAGAGGGTAGGACCAAAAATGAGTTCGTTAAATTGGGATCGGGCCAAGCCGTCACCGTGTTCGCCACTCATTGCCCCACCGTACTTTAGCGCCAGGTGAGCGGCTGCGTTCGCGATCTCTTCCATCTTAGAGACTTCGTTTGCGTCCTTTAAATTAATAAGCGGGCGGATATGTAAACACCCTGCACTCGCGTGGGCGTACATGGCTACGCGGGTGTGGGTGCGTTCCATAATATCCAGGATATCCCGTACATAGTCAGGGAGTCGTTCTGGAGGTACTGCAACATCTTCCATAAAAGCAATGGGTTTATGGTCTCCGCGGACGCTCATCAGGAGCCCTAACCCCATTTTGCGCACACCCCATACCTGCGCCTGTTCCTCTGGCGAAATCGCGCGCACAAACGTGTTCGCAAGGCCTTTGGCTTTTAGGTGGTTTTCCAATCCCGCAATCTTGGCAATGACCTCGTTTTCACTTTCGCCATAGAATTCCACAACGATTAAGGCCTTTGGGTCCCCCTGCACAAAGGAGAGGTATTGGGAATACCCCGGGGTCTCTCGGGTCAAGCGTATGAGCATTTGGTCCATTAATTCCACGGCTGATGGATGTCGCTCTAAGGCGGCCACGCTCACGTGCATGGCTTGGATTATGTCATCACAGTGCACAACGCACAGGCCCTTGTGTTTGGGTCTTTCCACTAAGTGGAGGGTGAGAGAACGAATGACTGCCAGGGTTCCTTCGGAGCCCACAATAAGTTGCGCCAGGTTGAAGCGATTTTCCTCCAGCCCACGTAGGAGATAGTTCAGGTTATAGCCACTGGCTCTGCGCCAGTGTTTGGGGAATCGCGTACGAATGTCTTCGGATACTTCGTTAACAATGCGGGGAATCTCTCGATATAATAATGCTTCCAGGGAGGTTCCTCGGGAGCGAGCCTCCAACCCCTTGCTGTCTACTGTGTCAAAGCGCGCGACACTCCCATCCGAGAGTATTACATCCATGCTGATTACGTGGTCCACGGTCATGCCGTAGAGGATAGAATGGGCGCCGGTTGCGTTGTTGCCTGCCACGCCTCCCAAGGTCGCCCGTTCGCCAGATGCTGGATCCGGGCCAAACATGAGGCCGTACTCACCAGCGGCTCGATTCATGTGGTCCAGGAGGACGCCCGGTTGCACAGTAATGGTTCGTTCCTCAGGGTTCACGTTCAGGATGGAGTTCAAGTACTTGCTCGTGTCAATAATTACGGCTTCACCTACAGCCTGGCCGGCAAGACTGCTCCCTCCTCCCCGAGGAAGTACAGGCACACGGAATCGGGCCGCCAGTTCCACTGTTGCAATGAGGTCTTCCTCGGTACGGGGGATAACAACACCTAGAGGTTCGATCTGGTAGATGCTGGCGTCGGTGCTGTAGAGGATGCGTGAAACATCGTCAAACCGCACCTCCGCGGTGGTGTGATGGGAAAGTTCTTCAGCCAAGGCCTGAACGCGATGCGAATCCATAGGGTAACTCCTTCACGCTGGATGAAAAAGGTGAAACAAACCAGGATGTCGTAGTATAATCCAGTTGACCTCTGATGTCGAAGCGTGAGGTGAATTAACGCATGGTTGATTGGTCTTGCATGTGCCTTTCTCGCGCCTTTCTAGAGGATTTCGTAGCGCACATGGTATGCTTATTGAAGGAAACAAAAGGAACGAGGGATGGAATTACAAGGTAAAGTAGCGCTGGTCACAGGAGGGGCCCGCCGATTGGGCCGTTCCTTTGTCTTGGCTTTAGCCCAGGCCGGCGTGGATGTGATTGTCCATTATGGACATGCGGAGCGAGAAGCCGAGGAGACGGTTATGGCTGCGCGACGTTTTGGCGTGCGCGCCATTGCCTTGGCCGCAGATCTTACGGATATAGCCGCGGTGCAATCTCTGATCCCGCGCGCAGCAGATGTCATGGCCCCTCCTCAGATCCTGGTAAACAGTGCGGCTGTGTTTATTCCCGGTACTATTCGCGAGACTAATTTGGATAACTGGTCTCTTCATATGCGCCTTAACTTACGGGCCCCGTTTTTCTTAATTCAGTCTTTTGTTCACGTATTAGGGGATCGGGCCGGCAAAGTGGTGAATATTACGGATTGGCGAGCTTTATACCCGGGCCGTAAGTACGCGGCTTACACATTGAGCAAGGCCGCACTTATTACGTTGACTCAATTTGCGGCTCGGGAGTTCGCTCCCAATGTGCAGGTGAATGCCCTTGCCCTGGGCGCGGTGTTGCCCCCTCCCGATAAGGATGAAGCCTACCTGGATCGTTTGGTTCAACACATTCCAGCCCGACGCCCTGCCCGGTTAGAAGAGGTGACGGATGCACTTCTCTTTCTCTTGCGCAATGATTACATCACGGGCGAAGTCATCCTGGTAGACGGTGGGGCACATTTAGTACACTAAACATCCCAATCCATTCATTTTTGAGGTTATCATGCGTGATTACATTGAAATCTACGATTTACTTGTCCGTGCTATTATTGGCATTAATGATTGGGAACGCCGAGAGCGGCAGAATGTACTTATTAATCTGCGGTTGTACACGGATACCCGTAAAGCAGGTACTACGGATCGGATCGAGGATGCGTTGAACTACCGCGATGTGGCTAAGCGTGTTATCCGCCTTGTCGAAACCTCCCAATTCTTCCTGGTGGAACGCCTGGCCGAGGAGATTGCGCGCGTGTGTGTGCAAGAGTTTAATGTGCCTCGCGTTATTGTGCGCGTGGAGAAGCCGGGCGCAATCCGTTTTGCCCGCTCTGTAGGCGTCACTATCGACCGCACCCGAGAGGACTTCTTGTCAGGAATGTGAGGAAATCGCAGGGAAATTCCTGGTAGTGAGTTCGGGCTTTCTGTGCTACCCTATCCGTCTATCCATACTTCTACAGGCGCACCTCCAAGATCCACTCGTAAGACCCACTCTCCGGAGAAGTGGTATACACGGTTGGGTTGTAGGCGGCGAAACGAGTGGGTGTATAACATCCGTCGTCCCTGGCGGATACGTACTGTTCCCTTGTCCACAAAGGCTTGAAGCCAGAATGCAAAGCGAGGGGTTGGAAATCCTCCCGCAAGAGAGGTAATGCTGTTGGGAAATATCCAACGGATGGGGGGGCGCGAGCGAACCGGTACACGGGCCTCTGGCCATATCCCTTTTTCCAGGAAGAGACGTATGTGTTGTGCTGCGGCCCGGCCCTCCAGCGCGCTGCGAGATGCGGTTTCCGCACCGTGAAGCAGGTTACCCGCGGCAAAGATCCCCCGGCGCGAGGTATGGAATCCGCCATCTACTTGAGGCCCCAGTGTTCCTGGGTCAATGACCAACTCTCCGCTACGGGCTACTTCATTCTCAGGAATCCAATCGCCAGTGAACACCACTGTATCGCAGGGGATCACAGTCCGATGGCCATTTCTAAGGTTTTCCACTTCTACTCCCTCCACCCGACGGTGTCCAAGGATGCGGGTTACGCGGGTGGATGTGTACAGGGGCGTGGAATGTAACACGTTCATAAGAGCCCAACGGGCGAGCGAGTATGGGAAGTAGATTTGATGTTGTGGTAACTCTGTAACCATTGCGACCACTTTTACGCCCGCACTTTGTAATGTCATAAACGCGGACAAACTTACTGCTTCTGCTCCCACGATGAGGGCCCGGGTGCCCACCGGGAGGTGGTGTTCGTACACGAAGCGTTGGAGTGCACCTGTTGTGAGCACTCCATGAGGACGAGTGCCCGGCACTAAGCGGGCAGATCGTGGGCGTTCCCGTACCCCTGTGGCCAGAAGGATGGCTCGTGCCGCGACGACTCCCGTACCTTCCGGACTGGTGAACATCAGGGCACGCTCACTGTCCCATCCTGTAATTGTGGTGTTCGTGCGGATTTCCACTCCGAGGGCGCGGGCCACACTCACGTAACGGCGGGCATACTGGGGACCTGAAAGGATGCGGTGCATGTCATAAAGCCCAAAGCCTGTATGATGACATAAGCGAGGCATTCCTCCGGGCTCGGGCTCTCGGTCCACAACTGTAACCCGTTGAACCCCGTGGCGTTTTAATTCAATGGCGCTGGCCAATCCTGCCGGTCCCGCGCCCACAATGAGCACATCCCTTTCCACCGTCGTCATCGGGATCCCTCTCGTTGTTTTGTGAGTGTGCCTCCGAACCGTTCTGCATCGTCTAGGGCTAGGAGGAATTTCGGATCTTGACCCGTTTCCCGGGCCAGGATGTTCACGATATGGGCTCGACAATTAAACCCCTGACACCGCCCCTGCATAGCTCGCGTCCGCCGGCGAAGCCCGTCCAAAGTGCGTGCGGGAATCGGGCTGTGGATAGCGTCCAGGATTTCACCTAATGTCACTTTTTCACAGTGGCACACAATGCGGCCGTAATCAGGGTTTTGGGCAATCATCTCAGGGCGCTGGTAAGGGCGGGGTTCGGCTGCGCCAATGTAGGGCATGTGTACGGGTTTATACTCGCTCTTGGGATGCAAGTCCAAACCCGCATCTGCCAGAAGATCCCGTACATACTCTGCAATGCCCATCCCCGCGGATACTCCTGTGGAACGAATACCCCCTACGCATATGTAGCCCTGGTCCTTATGGAGGTGGATTTGATAATCGGAATGCTCTGTCGCGGCCCGAAGTCCTGCATATGTGGCTGTGACTTCCTCATTGAGCAGAGCCGGCAGGATGGCTTTTCCCTTTTCTAATAAAGCACGTAGCCCCTGCTCACTCGTGGCCGTGTTTGTCTTGTCATCTAAATCCTCAGCAGTGGGCCCTAGGAGTACGTTGCCGAACACCGTGGGGCTGATGAGTACACCTTTGGTAATGGGGGTGGGTACGGGCAGAATGATGTGGTTAATAAGGGAACGGGCAAATTTATCAAAGACAATCAATTCCCCGCGACGAGGGGTTACCGTAAAATCGTAATGTCCTAACATGTGGTCGATTTCGTCGGAATAAAGCCCAGCCGCGTTGATCAGGTAACGAGCGCGCACGTTTCCTTTAGGGCCGCCTATCTGTTTGGATCCGTCGGGCAAAATGTGTACATGGTGCACTGGAAAGTTTAACCGCAGATCTACACCGTTAATAACGGCCTGGGTTGCGAACGCGATGGAAAGGGTAAAGGGGCAAATAATGGATTCCCCAGGCACCAGGAGTCCTCCCCACGCCCCTGGGTGTAAGTTAGGTTCCAATTGATACACTTCTTTTGGCGAAAGGATACGTACATCAGTGACTCCGTTTTTAAACGCGCGTTCTTGAAGGGCGGGGAGAATGTGCTTTTGTTCTTCTGTCCACGCAACCAGCAATCCGCCTAAACGTTCCACAGGGATGCCGGCCTCAGGAATGAATTTTTCCATGAGCGCATAGGAACGTCGTAGGAGTTTGGCTTCTAGGGTACCGTTTTTCGCATCGAATCCTGTATGCCAGATCGCGGTGTTGGCCTTGGTTGTGCCCATTCCCACATCGGGATTGGCCTCCAACAGGATGATGGAAAGGTGATATTGCGCCAATTCCCGGGCAATGGCCGAGCCGACAACACCCGCGCCAATAATCGCCACATCATAGACGTCAGGCATGAGCAGAGCGCCTCCTTAAGTCGTCAGGAACAAGGACGCAGATGATCGATTGTATCCTGGGATATCGGACCAACAGAGGATTCCCCAGATTTCAAAGTGCGCGCGTTGAAGATGATGCGATCCCCGCGGTAAATATCATGCGCGTACTCAAAGGGAGTGCCATCCTCGGTCATCGCGCAGCGACGAATCTCTAGAATAGGCAAGTCCATGTGAACCCCCATAATCTCCGCCCATTCTTCATCAAGAAGGGAAATCTCCAATTCTTGGAAAGATTGGGCCGGTTCTACTCCGAAATATTTTTTCAAAATCCCATAAATGGAATCCGTTAAGTTGAAGTCCAACAGGTCCGGAAAAAGGCGTACCGGGAAGAAGGAATTCTCTAAAGCAATGGGCTCCCCGTCCGCAGTACGGAGGCGGATAATGTGGTAAACGTGTTCGTCATCGTGCAGATTTAATGCACGCGCAATCTTGGGATCCAGTTCAGAAACGGGAAGTGTGTCTGCAGTAATGATTTTGGCCCCCGGTTCAATGCCAGCCTTTCGTAACTGTTGATGAAGTCCTTCGGGAGAACTTAAGTCAAAACGTACTTTGGGCCGCGCGACAAATACGCCGGATCGGCTGCGGCGTGAAACCAGACCTCGTTGCATAAGCAGGTTGATCGCCGCACGAGCAGTCATCCGAGAGATGCCAAACCGCTCCGCAAGTTCCCGTTCCGACGGCAAGCGAGAGTTAGGTGGTCGGGTGCCGGCTTTTATTTCTTCGGCGATCTGGTTGGCAATTTGTCGATATACCGGCAATGTAGATTTGTGAGCAAGCATGGTCTACGTATCTCCTTGCGATGTTTATTTAGCCTTGGCGTTTCTTCAGGATTGTGTCTTTAAAAGGCCAAGTTCAGTCTATTATAACAAAGCCTTGGGCGCGAGTGTCTTGCTGGCAAACTGTGCTTAGTTCTCATCAATAGAGGTTGCAGCCCCTTTGTCGTTGGCTTACCTTTTAGATTTGTATGAGTGAGGAGGACAAACCTATCTACGGTGCAGTCACCTCCGCGAAGGGATAGGATATTTCCGGCCCGCGTACAGGTACAGTGAAGGTTATGAGATGTTGTTCCGCGGACCAGTAATGTAACTGGAAGGCCGGGTCATCTAAGATGTACTCGGAAGGATGTTCCAACGTTAGGTCTAGGGTCAGGCGCATTCCCATGCTGGGGGCAGTGCTGATAGTTACCCCTTGCCACTGGGTGAGCGCAGATAGATGAATGTGCCCCGCCAGAATGCGTTCTACTTGAGGGTGTTTCCTAACCACCTGCCAAAACCGTTCTACCCCGACAAAGCCATCTACATCTGTTTCCGGTACATGGAAGCGCACCGGAGGATGGTGCATGAAAATAACTGTAGGCTGGTCTGGTCGTTCGCTTAAACGGCGATCTAACCACGTTGCTCGGGCGTCACAGAATTCCCCGCCAGGAGCGTCGGGTGTGGTGCTGTCCACTGTGATTAGACGCAAATCCGGGCCTTCGATAACGTAATTTATGAAGTCTTTGCTCTCCGTAGGACAGGCGGTGGGCCCAAATACCTCTGCCAGCACGTCGCGCCGATCGTGGTTGCCTGGAATCACGTAAAACGGGACGCGCAAATTTTGTAAGATGGAAGCGGCCCGCTCCATCTCTTCTTGGAGGCCGTTATTCGTGAGATCTCCTGTTACCAGCACCAAGTCAGGCTGGGGCTTGAGTTCGTTGATGTGGTCCACGCATCGGGCCAGGTTTTCTGCCATGGGGGCAATGCCAAAAGTCTTGCGCCCCCAGCCTTCAATGTGCGTATCGCTGATTTGCGCGATGAGCATAATCCCTCCGAAAAATGGCCCAACTTTATTCTCGATTCGACAGGGCGAAGCCGATAAGGCCCAAAATTCCAGTAGAAACCATGAGGACCACACTGACCGCGTTAATCTCCGGTGTAATGCCAAAACGCAATCGGGAGTACAGAAGAATTGGCACGGTGGGCTCCGATCCAATAAGGAAGTATGTGGTGTTAAAGTTCTGGAAGGAGAAAAGAAACCCAATGATGGCTGCTCCCAAAACCGCTGGCATTAGAAACCGCATGGTTACACTCATCACCGCGGTCCATCGGCTCGCTCCGAGATCCATGGCAGCCTCTTCCAGCGCGGGGTCAAACTTTTTCAGGCGAGCAGTGATGACTAACGTGGTCGTTGTGGCCACAAAACTTACCTGGCCCAGTACAACTAAGAACAAGCCAGGGCGTAAAAATTTACCTGCCCCCGGTCCTAAAGCCTGATCCAGCGCGTTTGCTATGGAATAAGAAAACGCGAGGATGGACGTGCCTAATACCACTCCAGGTACCACCAGGGGACCTAGCATCAACATGTAGAAGAACCCTTTGCCAATGAACCGTTCTCGCACGAAGAGAAACGCGTTGTTGATGCCCAGGACAACGGAGATTAACGTGACCCCAAGTGCCACCTTCAGACTGGTGGCAATGGACAGGAGCATACGGCGGTCATCCAGCAACCCGACACGATCCGGATGACTGGACTTGAACCAATCTAGAGTAAAGCCCTGCCAGGGAAAGGAGGCTGATGGGTTGTTGTTGAAGGCCAGAATGGTCACAATAATCAGTGGCCCCAGGGTATAGAGTAATACTAAGAAGATGTAACCATATCCTAGTACAAGCCGAATTGCCCTGGTTTTACCCGTTGCTGTGTACATTTACATCGCCTCCGATATATCTTGCCCGGTGATCTTCAGAAGAGCCCACACGAAAAGGACGGAAAAAGTAAGTAAGATAACGCTAAAAGCTGCACCTTGGTTTTGGTTGAAACGCACAATAAATTGATTATAAATATTCTCGGTGAACCAGAGACTGTTTTTGCCTCCCAATAGCGTGACGGTTACATAGTTCCCGAGAACAAGCATAAAGACCATAATGCTTCCCACCATAATACCGGGGGCAGAATGAGGAATGACGATTTCCTTCATGGTGGACCAGAAATTTCCCCCTAGGTCATAAGATGCTTCAATTAGGCTGTCATCCAAGGTCTCCAGCGAATTAAGGATGGGAATTACCATGAAAAGGAGAGAGGTGTACACCAACCCTACCATAATGGTCCAATTGTGATAAAGGAATTCGATATTTTGCTGAGTAATGCCTAGAGCCTTCAGCGTATAGCTGAGAATGCCTGTTTCCCGGAAGATAACCATCCATGTAAAGGCCTGAATCAACTCGGAGACCCAATAGGGGAGAATAATGGCTATGACAACCAGGGCTTTCACCCGTTCGCTGAGGACTTTAGTGACCACAAACGCCGCCGGAAAGGCAATGGCCAGTGTCACCAGGGTGGTGAGAATGGAGTATTCAATAGTATGAAGGAACACGCCCCGGTAGAGGGGATTGGTGAAGAACGTGGCATAATTTTTCAGTGTGAACGCACCTGTACGTCGGTCCTGGAACGAGAGAAGGAATAGTTTAATGTGAGGTAACACAAACAGTAACCCAATCCACAGGAGCATGGGGAGCAGAAGGAGCCATAAGGCTCCGGTTCGCTTTAACCTGGCCAACATCGTTATACCTCCTTGGCTTCCTCGCTCGGCACATGGTGGAATACATTAGCAGCACGCCAATTCCAGGACAGCGTTACAATATTTCCTACACGGACTTCGGGCGCCTCTTCTGTGTGTTGGATTTTGACGTTAAGGCTCAGGGGACGCTGTGATTCCAGAAGATCAACGACGACCAGGGAGTGAGATCCGTCAAAGTTGATTTCCTTTACTTTCCCCAGAATACCGGCAGGGTGTTTGCCCGGTCGGAGGAGAATCATCTCTGGACGGATGAAGATATCCACTTTATCCCCGGGACGCATTGCCTCGCCTATGCGTCCGCTCATTAGAAGCCCCCCCACCTCTACCTCGCAAACTTCGTCATTTATCTGGCGTACCATGTGCCCCTCGGTAAGGATATTATTTTCTCCTACAAAGGAGGCTACAAAGTGGGTGGCAGGACGGCGATATAGTTCCTCCGGAGGGGCGATTTGCTCAATACGCCCTTTGTTAATGACGGCGATGGTATCAGACATGGCAATGGCTACGGTTTGGTCATGGGTGATGTAAATAAAGGTGGTGCCCAAACGCTCCTGGAGGTGTTTAAGTTCCAGTTTCATGGCTTGTCGAAGTTTCAAATCCAAGGAAGCCAAGGGTTCATCCAGCAGGAGTACAGTAGGATCGAGGACCAAACTGCGGGCCAAAGCGACGCGTTGCTGTTGACCGCCGGAGAGCTGGTGGATGCGGCGTTTGCCCAATCCAGCGAGTCCAACACGGGCCAGGGCTTCATTGGCAAGCCGCTCCATCTCCTGCTTGCTCATTCCCCCGCGCCGTCGCAGTCCGTACATGACGTTATCCAGTACGTTCATCATAGGAAAAAGGGCCAGCCGCTGGAAGACCATGTTGCAAGGGCGCTTATTAGGCGGAACATCGTTGACCCGACGGCCGCCGATATATATGTCCCCAGATGTGGGGACTTCAAACCCAGCAATCATGCGTAAGATGGTGGTTTTTCCACTGCCCGATGGCCCTAGGAGGGAGAAGAAACTGCCTTTGGGCACATCGAAACTCACATTGTCCACCGCAACCAAATCACCAAATTTCTTGGTTACGTTTACCAAAGATACATCGATTTCCTGAGCCATGAGCACATCTCCCTCTTAGTGTGGCATGCCCGCGAGGGGCGCCCCCGAAGGGACGCCCCTACGGATTTGCTTCTAATCCGACTTGGCCGCCTTCACTTGCTCCAGGACTTCGGCTTCGATATCCCGAGCATATGGCGGCAGTGGGAAGTACCACTTTATAGTTGCCATCTTTTCCGGCGGGAGGCTTTCCTTCACCACCTTGGCTAGTTCAGGAGACGCGAGTTCTGCCGCTCCTTCAGACGCGGTTTGGTAACCGGTCTGATTAATGATGACAGCCGCGTTCTCCGGTTGCATGATGAAATTGATCCACTCATAGGCTGCATCGATGTTCTCCGCACCGGCAGAAATAGCAAAAGTGTCGTACCAACCCACTGCACCTTCTTTGGGTACTACGTACTTGAATTTGGGATCCTTCACGCTGAGAGTCCAAGCGATTGCGTCCCAACTGGTTCCCAGCCAGACTTCTTCTTTAGTGACCAATTCTTCCAACTGCTGGCGAGAATCCCAGTAAGTGCGCACGATGGGCTTGCACTCAATGAGCTTGTCGCGGACTTTGTACATAACTTTCCGGTACTCATCCTCGCTCTTCACAGCCTCGGCCGGGTTCATGCCCAGTGCGTATGCAAACATGTACAGCGTGTCGTATTTGGCTCGGTAAGTAACTCGTCCCTTGTATTTGGGATCACACAGGTCAAGGTAAGTCTTCCCCGCATCCGGAGCCTTTTCTGTGTTGACAATCATCGCGGTGGTACCCCAGACAAAGGGGAGTGCATATGGCTTGCCGTCAATGGATGCTTGTTCGGTAATGGATTTGAGATAAGTGGGGTTGAAGAGTTTGGTGTTGACTCGCGACATATCAATGGGCTGGTAGATGCCGAATTCCTCCTGGGCAGTAACAACATAGTTTAAGGTTGGGGATACCAAATCGAATCCCACTCCCTTTGTAGCTGCCATTTTAGCAATTAATTCGTTGTTATCACCAATGTAGGTGATTTCCACCTTGATACCGGTCTGGTTGGTAAATTTCTGGACCAGTTCTTCGGGCGCGTACCCTTCCCAGGTGAGCATGCGTAAGACACCGCCCTTCTTGGCAGGGGCTTCTGTGGCCGGAGCCTTAGTCGGGGCCGCAGCCTTCGTGGGTTCGGGGGCCTTGGTGGCCGCGCCGCCACAGGCGCTCAGCAGCATAGCCAACACCAGAACTACTGCCAAAAGCGTAGAGACCTTGCCCTTCATTTTCCTCTCCTTTCATTGCATAGGGTGACCAAAATGGACAGGGGGACTACATGGAGTTTGGGCGAATGGATGGGAATTCTTTGGCGCTCTCCCCTCCTTTCTGGTGTGCTGCATGACCTAGATAAGAGGTGTTCCTTAAGGAGATACCCGCCTGTTGGCAATACAACGTTCAATAAGGCCGGCCAACGAGGGGGATCCCACTTGGGCCTATTATATACCACATGGTATCTGGTACAGTCAAATTTCAATCTGGTATAGTCCAAAATCTTCGGCGCATAGGTAATGTCACCCACTTGGCATGTTATGGTCTTCACGCATCCTCAGTGGAATGGCTACTGGCTGATTTTCTCCTTGACCCACTCGCGAATATACTACTCTCCAAATAGGTAGGTTCCCATCTGGCAAGGAGGTATAACGGAAACCGGTGCGTTCTCCGCTCTTGTTGGCAGCCAAGTTACCTTTATATTGGGCGTTTCGATATTTAGGATGGCCCAAGTTGTTGCCTTTCTCCATTGTCATCAGTGTTTCTTTTCGCTGTAACAGCCGCTGTCGCACCTGTGATGTCTGGCGTAAGCCCAGTGATGACATGTCTGTGGAGGAATGGGCCCGTGTATTTCGGAGTTTGGGACATGCACCTTATTACCTGACTTTTACCGGCGGCGAGCCCTTTCTGCGTCGCGATTTAGCGGATTTGGTTATTGCCGCGTATGAACACACTCAGCCTGGATACATCACCATTCCCACTAACGGTCTTCTTCCTGACCGCATTGTCCAGCAAACAGAACGCATTGCGCGCGCTTGCCCTCGTTCAGAAATTGGCATTAACTTAAGTTTGGATGGCATCGGTGAGGAACACGATGATATTCGCGGTGTGAGAGGGAACTGGGTTCGAGCATTGGAAACTTGGCGTGGCCTTAAAGATTTACAACAGCAGTATCCCAATTTGGTGCTTAGCATTCACACGGTCATTTCCCGATATAACATTCGTCGCATTCGAAATATCTACGAGGAGTTGCAGAGGTTAGAACCGGATTCCTACATCACCGAGGTTGCTGAGGAACGCGTAGAATTAGATACTGTCGGGTGGGGCATCACCCCGTTGGCCGAGGAATACGCTCCTGTAGCCGATTTCTTAAGCAGGAAGGCCCGCGAGGCCCCTGCTCGGGGGATTGCTCGGGTGACGCAGGCTTTTCGGGCGCAATATTATCAATTGGCTAAAGCGACCCTCCTACGTCGGACGCAAGTTATTCCTTGTTATGCAGGTTGGGCTAGTGCACACATTGCCCCGAATGGCGATCTTTGGTCCTGTTGTATTCGTGCCGAGCCTGTAGGCAACATCCGGGATGCAGGATACGATTTCCGCAAGGTGTGGTTTAGCCCTCCTATGGACCGTTTGCGTCAGAGCATTGCCCACAGGGAGTGTTGGTGCCCTATGGCGAATGCCGCGTATGCGAACATGCTCTTACACCCTCCTACGGTTTTGCGTGTCTTGCGGGATGTACTCTGGCGCCCTGCTGGGAAGTAGCGGGATATTAACGAGAGTGCCGAATGTTTCCACCTTTGCCAACAGTCCAATTGCATCTCCTTTGGAAGTTTGTGTAAGATGTGGGGTTGGTAACTCTGCATGTGGAGGGGAGGGTTATGAGTGCGGAAACGGATGTTTCACTTCTGTCATGGGGGCAACGACTCCGGCGATTGCTCGTTTACCTCGTAGAACGGTTTTCCATTCCTCCTGCCCTGGTTTTGTTGATCGTTGCTGTCGTTATCGGAACGGCAACAGGTTACGGCGCGGTGTTTTTCATTTGGCTGTTGGGACTTATCCAACATTTGGCCGAGCAAGTGCGTTCGGATATGGGCATTCTGGGGATGTTCCTCGCGTTGGGTACTGGTGGGGCTTTGGGCTCTCCTCTAATTGTGTACCTGGCCAGCGAGGCTCGCGGGCACGGTGTACCCGAAGTAATGATGGCGATTGCAGTTAAAGGAGGACGCATTCGTCCTCGAGTGGTTGTCGTAAAAGCGGTGGCCTCCGCGCTGACCATTGGTACGGGCGGATCGGCAGGACGTGAGGGCCCTATTGTGCAAATTGGTTCCGCGTTGGGTTCAACGCTGGGTCAGTTACTGGGGTTCTCGGAGGAGCGCATTAAAATTCTGGTCGCGGCTGGTGCAGCCAGTGGTATTGCCGCCACGTTCAACGCCCCAATTGCTGGGGTCATTTTTGCCCTGGAAGTTATTCTTGGGGAGTTTAGCACGGGCTATTTTGGCATCGTGGTGATTTCATCAGTGTCGGCCAGTGTTGTGAGCCGGGCTTACTTGGGCAATGCACCTGCATTTATGGTGCCTGCTTATGGCTTGTCATCCCCCTTTGAGTTATTTCTCTACCTAATTGTGGGTATTCTATCCGCGTTGACCGCGGTGCTCTTCATTAAAATGCTCTATACCGCAGAGGATTTATTTGAA
Organism: uncultured Anaerolineae bacterium; assembly: GCA_964402285.1. Taxonomy (GTDB): domain Bacteria; phylum Chloroflexota; class Anaerolineae; order JAADDB01; family JAADDB01; genus CAYPUG01. The sequence goes on from CAYOAZ010000001.1 coordinate 54,873, forward strand.
AAGTGGCGGATTCCTGAGGTGAGCAAGCCCGTTATTGGTATGTTGCTCACCGGAGTGGTCGCGCTGGCTTATCCCCAAGTGTTAGGTCCTGGTCTGCATTTTATCGGGGAAGCCATCGCGGAAAATATGAGTTTGAGTCTTTCGCTTCTGGCACCACTGGCGCTGGCGAAGTTGGTGGCCACAAGTATGACTTTGGGTGCGGGAAACTCCGGTGGTGTGTTCGCTCCGGCTTTGTTCTCCGGAGCAGCAGTAGGGGGCAGCCTGGGCCTTATTTTTCACCAGATGTTCCCTCACTTGTTCATTAATCCCGGCGCGTACGCATTGGTCGGCATGGCGGCTACGTTTGCGGGTGCAGCCCACGCTCCTATTACAGCCATTCTTATTGTCTTCGAAATGTCCAACGATTACCGACTTATTCTGCCTTTGATGTTGGCTACAGTAATCAGTACGTTATTATCCCAATATATTCACAAGGAATCCATTTATACCTTGAAACTGGCTCGCCGGGGTATCATCATCCGGCACGGCCGTGACATCGATGTAATGGAAGCGGTCACTGTTGAACAGGCTATGCAGCGTAATCCCGCGACCATTCCCGCGGATTTACCGGTGCGGGAGTTGGGGCGCAAATTTGCAGAGATTCACGCTCATGGCGCCCCTGTGGTCGATGAAAATGGGAATTTGGTGGGGATTGTTGCCCTGGCCGATTATGAACAGGCCCTTAAACGTCCGGATGTGGCAAAACTCAAGGTACGCGATATTATGTCCCGGGACCTGGTTGTTACATACCCCGACGAAACGCTCTGGCAGGCTCTACGTAAGTTGGGAATTCGTGATGTGAGCCGCTTACCCGTTGTTTCCCGCCAGGATCCTCGTAAACTTATAGGTGTTGTGCGTCGACGGGATATTATTCGTGCGTACAATATCGCTGTAGCCCATCGCGCGGAAATTCAACAACGCTTGCAAGAAATGCGGGTGGAGGAAGGGGAAGGAACAGAGTACATCCGGGTGGATTTGCCCGACGACGCCTGGGCTGTGGGAAAACGGCTACGAGACATTCCTATTCCGGAGGAGTGTGTTTTCGTCTCCATTCGCCGCGGGCGTCAGTTAATCATTCCCCACGGTGACACTGTACTTCAGCCCGGGGATCGTATCACCATCTTCACCACAAAGGAATGCGAACCCGAGATTACCAGGATTTTGTATGAAGGAGCATGAACGCACGATGGGGAGGATTCCCCCTCCCCATCATTTCTCCCCTTTTTGTTTGCGTAGAGGGAGTTGCTTAGGCACAACAAACTCCACGAATACAGTGTCCCGAGCGTTCACGTGGACTTGACGTCGGATGGTGGTTCCCGCAAGGCTTACTTCTAGAATATAATCCCCCTGAGGGACATCAGTGAGCAGCCAGTTCTCTCCCCAAAGTGGATCGGGCTGAATACCTGATTCGTGAAGGTACGTGGGGATTGTAGTCCAATAACGAGCCCCTTCTCCCTTTCCGCGATACACTTGAATGCGGGCTCCCATCCAAGCATGTCCTTCTGGGGTGACCAAGCGGCCAATAAGGGTTCCGTATCCGTTCATAAACTCCAACCAGAATTCCGGGTTCACTGTGGCCGTATAGGCGTTTTCACCCAGGCGGACTTCTAGGTGCAGATGGGGGCCTAAGGCAATGCCTTCTTGGCCCACTTCGGCGATGGGTTGACCACGTTCTACGCGCTGTCCTTTCTGAACAAGCCAACGGCGAATGTGTCCGTACAGGACATACACTGGCTGACCCTCAAATGTTCGATCCAATTGAAGGACTACGGCTTGTCCGTAAAAATTCCGCCACGGACCCAGGCGTTCTTTGTCGTCTTTGCCTGCAAAGACAACGACCCCTTCGTCACCGGCAAGAATGGGAGTCCCCTCTGGGTTAGGAAAATCTGCTCCGTGGTGAATTAAATAGCGGCCGTCGCCGTTACTTCCGTACGGGTAGTAAGGGCTTGCCCACGTTTGGGCGGGAGGTGTAAATGGACGTGCTAGCCAATAATGGGTCCATGGGTGGGAAACAGGTGTAGGCCAGAAAAAGGTACTGATAGCCGGTGTTGGGGATGGGGTGGGGGATAGGGTGGCCACAATATGAGGCGTTGGTCTGTGGGGGGTTGGGGATGTGTTCGGGGAAGCGAAGGTTGGGGGTGGGGAAATGCGCGTAGTCGGTGACGGTGTCGGACATGGCGTAGGGGAAGGTGTGTAAGTTGGCGAAGGGGTCCATGTGGGAGATGGTGTCCACGTCGGCGTGTGGGTGGGAGTAGGTGTGGAAGTTGGTTTGGGCGTGGATGTGGGAGAGTTTTTCACCTCTGGGGTAGACTCTCTGGGTGAGGTGACTGTCGGAGAGGGGGGAGAGGCGCTATCTGAGGGCAACGCGGTTGTGATGGCCTGCGTGCCGGCGGAAATCCAGGTTGGCTCCCCTGGAAAGGTCCGACTTGTCAGGAAGATGCTTATGCTGATGATAAATGCATAAAGAACGGTGACGCGGGTTGTATGTGTCATCTTGTCCTTCATGGTAAAGCATTATAGCATATAGAGGCCGTGGAAAGATACAAAACCCCCGAAGGTGTTGTTCGCACCGTTGGGGCGTGTGAACGTGCAAGGTGAAAGTGGTATATGCACATCGATATCATTACCCTGTTTCCCAATATGTTTCGTGGGCCCTTTGAGGAGAGCATTATTCGACGGGCCCAGGAGATGGGCGCGCTTAGTATAGCCATTCATAACTTGCGCGCGTTTGGTTTGGGCAAACATCGTCAGGTAGATGATGTCCCCTACGGGGGCGCCGCAGGTATGTTGTTGCGCCCGGAGCCTATTGTGGCTGCGGTAGAAAGTATTCTGGATCAACCGGTGTTTCGTGGGGAAGGAGCGAAGGTGGAGGTAAGTACACTCCCCCCGATTATTTTGCTAACCCCGCAAGGGCGTCCTTTGACACAATCGGTGGTTAAGGAATTGGCACACCATTCGCGACTGATTCTCATTTGTGGGCGTTACGAAGGGGTGGATGAACGGGTGCGGGAGTTTTTGGTAACGGATGAAATATCCATCGGCGATTATGTTCTTTCCGGAGGCGAATTGGCCGCAATGGTGGTGGTGGATGCTATTGCACGCGTTTTGCCCGGGGTGTTGGGCTATGAGCGCGGGGCAGAAGAGGATTCCTTTGCCAGTGGCCTTCTCGAAGGTCCTCAATACACGCGTCCTCCCGAATTTCGAGGTCGAAAGGTGCCAGACGTGCTTTTGTCCGGTCATCATGCTCGTATTGCTGCCTGGCGACGAGAACAATCTCTTAAACGCACACGCGAACGTCGTCCAGACTTGTTGGAGGAACAGGGATGACTTCGGAGCCTCAGGTACACTTACTATGGCCTCTCGAACGTCGTGCCTCCCCGCCTCAAATTCAAATACCCGCGGGATATACTCTGCGCTTATATCAGCCCGGCGACGAGAGCGCGTTTTTTCAGGTTATGGCACAGGTCGGTTGGCCTGGATGGGATGAAGAACGGTTGCGCCCTTGGCAAGAACGCCTTTTGCCGGACGGTTGGTTTGTAGTTGTTCATTTAGAGGATGGGCGTATTGTGGCTTCCGCAATGGCCTTACATGATTGTGGAGAGTTTGGTGAACCTGGGGGGGAAATAGGGTGGGTGGCCTGTGTGCCTGAACATCGACGTCGCGGTTTGGGGTCCGCTGTTACTGTGGCGGCTCTTCGGCGTTTGCTCTCTGAGGGATTTCGTTATGTACACCTTTATACAGAACCTTGGCGTACAGCGGCTTTAAACATGTACCGGCGTTTGGGGTTTGTAGAAGTATTTCCGTGATAAAGGACAAAGACGGCACGGGGAAATGTGTGTTATCCTGAGGTAGCAGGCTCTCATCTGGCAGACCGGCGAGTCGCAAAAGATTTTCTAGTGTTTTTAAATCAGATTGCTTTTTAGGCCGGAATCGGGTAATATACAGTGCATCGTATGAGAGAAGAGAGACTTTTAGAGTAGGATTTTCGCGAGAGATAATCCGTAAGGAGGGAGGGAGGATGTACGGATACGGGTTGTATTTTCTTTTCGCGTTACCTGCTTTGCTCTTGGGACTATATGCCCAATATAAAGTACAACGAGCGTTTGAAAAGTACTCCCGCGTGCGCACTTGGAGAGGTATTACTGGAGCCCAGGCGGCTCGGTACATTCTCGATGCGTTTGGTTTGCATGATGTGAGGATCGAGGAAGTGGGAGGGTTTCTTTCCGACCATTATGATCCTGCCCATCGGGTTTTACGTTTATCACCCAAAGTGGCCCGTACTCCGAGCATTGCCGCTGTGGGCGTAGCCGCCCATGAGGCTGGACATGCTATTCAGCATGCACAAGGGTATTGGGCCCTGCAGTTGCGGTCCGCTGCTGTACCGACCGTGCAATTTGGTTCCTGGTTGGGGCCGCTCATTTTCATGTTGGGACTTTTTGTCCGGATGACGAGTCTGGCCTGGTTGGGAGTGATTCTCTTTTCGGCTACTGTGGTTTTTGCCCTGATTACACTTCCTGTTGAGTTCGATGCTAGCGCACGCGCGAAGCGTATTTTGGTAGAGCAGGGTTTGTTGATGCCCGAGGAGATGCGGGGAGTTAATGAAGTTCTGGATGCTGCTGCTTTGACGTATGTGGCTGCCGCTATCCAAGCCATTAGTACTCTGTTGTACTACGTTTTTATATTGGCCGGCATGTCGCGACGCAACGATTGAGCAGATGTTGAGCCGGGGCACGGTTTGACAATGTGCCCCGGCTTTCATAGTTTCTTTGAGGGGGAACAATGGAAGACCGGAATTATAATATTTTAATCGCAGGTACGTTGGGCCTCTTTCTCCTATTAGTTTTATGCCTTTGCTCTGCAGTTTCCTATGTGGTGGGTTCAGAATTGCTCGGTGATTTAAATTCGCAGGCGACCAGGCCCGCCATCGTCATTACGCGAGTGATTACACCTGCCAATCCCATCCCCCCATCCTCTCAGGCGTTAGCGACCCCGACGCCACAATCTGATAGCGCTGTGTCACCGCCTTTCCTGTACGATCCTGAGGCAGACTATGAGACTCGTTTGTTAGAAGGAATTTATGCGGCAGTCAATCCTTCGGTGGTATATATCGAAACTGATGAGGGAAGCGGGTCGGGGTTTGTATGGGATGCAGATGGACACATTGTAACAAATTTCCACGTGGTTCACGGGGCGGAGAAGATAGTTGTCAAGTTCTGGGATGAGCGTGAGGCCCGGGCGGTTCTTAAGGGAGAAGATGCGGATAGTGATTTGGCGGTTATTCAAGTATCTCCTGATGGTCTGGATTTGCGTCCAGTACGGTTAGGGGATTCTACAAACCTGCACGTTGGTGAGCGGGCTATCGCTATTGGGAATCCTTTCGGCCTCGAAGGAACGATGACCACAGGCATTATTAGCGCTTTAGGCCGGAGTATTGCTGCACCGAGTAACTACATTATCCCAGAGGCCATCCAAACCGATGCTGCGGTGAATCCGGGTAATTCGGGAGGGCCGTTACTCAACGCTCGTGGCGAGGTAATCGGGATTGTCGCTCAAATTCGTTCCCCTGTACGTGCGAACGCGGGCATTGGTTTTGCAGTCCCTATCCACATTGCGAAACGCGTTGTGCCGGCTCTTATTCAGTATGGTAAATACGAACATCCCTTTATTGGTATTCGAGGTCTTACACTTTCACCGGAGTTAAATAAGGCCTTAGGCCTGCCGCCGGATCTCCGTGGTGCTTACGTGGTAGAGGTTTTGCCGGGGTACCCAGCAGAAAAGGCTGGTCTTCGCGGAGGGCACGAACGGGTGAATTATCCTTTAGGCGAGGGGGAAGATGGTTCCGTTGTGTACCTGAAGAAGGGGGGCGATGTGATTATAGCTATCAATGATCAGCCTGTACACAAGTTTGTGGATTTGCTTGTGTACTTATATCGCTATGCTTCTCCGGGGGATACGGTGGTATTGACTATTTTGCGTGACGGTCAGGAATTGCAGGTCCCTGTTACCCTTGGCGTTCGTCCTCGTCAGTAGAAGGTGATGGGTTTGTGGGGGCAATCTGAATCGTGATAGGCGGGATTTTGTCTTGCCGTTCGAGTAGAAGTGTTACCAATGCCGTGATAAGTAAATCCGTTGTTGTAATAGGTAACCCTAGGTGTTCCATAGTTTCTTCTAGGAAATGCAGGCGTTGTTGAAGCGCCTTTTTATTTATGCGGGCCTCTTCTAAAAGGTGTTGAAGACGTTGTTCGGCTGGTGTAGGATTTAACTCTAGGATGTGGACGCCGTTTTCCTCAAGTTCTATCCCCCATGATTCAAGTTTTTCCCGAAATTGGATTTTAAAATCGCTCGCGAGTTTTGCGAGGTTTTCGCTTTTTTGCCACTGTTTCTGTGTTTGTTTGATGAGCAATTTTCGTAAGATGTCCTGTCCTGTTATCTGGATGTGTTGACGCCATTTTTCGGGTGAAAAGTAGCGTAAATCGTCTATATTCTGACACTTTTCTGCATTTATGCGATAAGTGAGTCCTAATGTGCAGTTTACCGGTATGGTTTTGGTTGGCGCATTAAGTACAGATATTCTTGTCTGATACGCTGTTTTGGGAATTTCCACAACGTATTCCAAAAAAGGGATGAGAAGATGCCTCTCTCCAGGTCTTACGATCTTGACGAACCTCTCCTTTATGTTTACAAATGGACGGGTAAAAATTATACCCACCGCGTAATAGGGGGCTTGGTATACCATCAAGACCCAAAAAGCTGCCATTATCAGAATTCCTAATATAACTCCGAGGGCAACTAAAAGGGCGAAATGCAGCGTAGAGCGGGTTAGATGTTGGCTGAGTTTTATCCAAACAATAAGCATAACGAATTCGGTGAAGAGAAATAAAAATAATGCAGAACGAATTCGTTTACTTTCTGAACTGTTGGCGTGTTCGCTTGTTGTGTCCGCTGTTTCCGCGGATGGGGGAATGGCCGAATTCGGCTGGGGGGCTTTCTGATGGGTCATGAACTCGTTCCTCCGTTCGGGAAAGAGCGACATCCTTTCGGATGCGATGCTGTTGAAGTTGAACACAAGATATCGTGAATTTGTGCTTTCTTTGTTATATTGAGATGCAGGAGAATCAGAGAAGCCGTTATAGGGTTCTAAATATAGTATAACATATTAATGCAAGATGCCGTTGCAAGTACCTTTAGAGTAATTTTCAGCGTATGATGACGGATGGGGATTTGACAGTATGCGTCCAGGGTATGTAGGATGCAGGTCCAGGCTGCTGGTGTAAGTGTGGGCACAAGGCGGGGAGGTTGTTGTGTGTCTTTAATCTTTGCTTGAGGAGCAACGTGAATGCCCACAAATTATGCTGTCTTGGGGGAGTTTGCCGCGCTATCCGCTTCTGTATGTTTTACTTTTGGCCCTACACTGTTCACTTTGGCGGGACGTCGGGTAGGCGGTATTATCGTAAACCGTATGCGGCTGTTTCTGGGCTCTTTGTATCTGCTTGCGCTTCATTGGCTCTATTACGGCATTCCATTCCCACAGGTGCAGGGAGAACCCTTTCTGTACTTTCTTGCCTCTGGGATCCTCGGGATGGCTTTGGCTGATACGTTTATGATGCAAGCATTTGTATGCTTAGGCCCCCGTGTAACCTTGCTCATACTGAATCTTTCTCCTCCCTTGGCAACGGTTGTGGCATGGATCGTATTTAACGAACACCTTGCTTTGTCTCAACTAGCGGCGATTACCGTGGTTCTAGGAGGGGTGAGTTGGGTGCTTCTGGAACGTGGTGAACCGGACGAGGAAGGGGTTCAGCAGCGTCGGTATGGTACGCGTGGTATCCTTTATGCTTTGACTGCTGCTGTTGTCGGTACTGCCGGGACGTTGCTCGCAAAGCAAGGCCTGAGGCTCGGCGTTTCTCCTATTTCAGGGGCTACTGTGCGCATTGTAGGGGGAATGGTAGTTGTGTGGATATGGACTTTTGTTCGAGGAGACTTTATTATAACCCTGAAGGCGTATCGTTTTGCTCCTTCCGCGCTAGTGTATACCGCGCTCGGGGTGTTAGTAGGACCTGTGTTAGGGATGTTGCTCATGCTGTTTTCCTTACAGCATATTCCGGTGGGGATTACAACGACGTTGACGTCTTTACCGCCGGTGTTGCTCTTACCTGTTGAGCACTGGGTATTTGGGGAACGGATAACTGTACGCGCGGTGTTGGGAACTGTAGTTGCTACTGTCGGGGTGGTGTGGTTGTTTGTCACATAAGTTCCTTGCTGCGGAGGCGATCTATGCCTGCAAAACCTTCACGGAACGTGGTTGTTTTAGGCATTGTTTCTTTTTTGAACGATGTCTCCAGTGAGATGACGCTTACCATTTTGCCCTTATTCCTGGCCAACGTCTTGGGCGCTCCTACAGCAGTTATCGGACTTATTGAGGGCATTGCTGAAACAACGGCTAGTTTGGTGAAGGTGTACGCGGGATGGTTGTCCGATAAGGTACGTAAGCGCAAGATTTTGGCTTTGGTTGGGTATAGCATTTCTGCGTTTAGTAAGCCTCTTTTGTACTTTGCCCAGTCCTGGTCGGCGGTAGGGCTGATTCGTTTTGCGGATCGGGTGGGTAAAGGGGTTCGTACTGCTCCTCGTGATGCTTTAATCGCCGATTCTAGTCGGGCTGACCGACGGGGCCTTAGTTTTGGATTGCACCGTGCTTTGGACACAGGCGGTGCTGTGGTGGGACTTTCCTTGGCAGCGTTTATAGTCTACATGGGCCAGCGGGGCGCTTTAACGTTGGAACGCGCTGTGTTCCAACGATTGGTTCTCTTCGCGGCTATCCCTGGCTTTCTGGCAGTACTTACGTTAATGTTCGGGGTGGTTGACGTCGCTCCCCGTCAAGCACACCAGCCGGCTGAGCGGTTGCGTTTTCAGTGGGGAGGCTGGGATAGGCGATTTTACGGCTTCTTGGTTGCCGTTGTTCTTTTTACGTTGGGAAACTCGTCGGATGCGTTTTTGGTGTTGCGGGCTCAGACTTTGCACGTTGCAGCCGCTTTTGTTGTTGTGCTGCTTATTGTTCAGAATATAACCTATGCTTTAATATCTACTCCGGCTGGTGCTTTGTCCGACCGTTGGGGACGGAAGCGTTTAATTCTTATGGCATGGGGATTGTACGCGTTGGTGTACTTAGGCTTCGCGTTGGCTCAAAGTGCGTGGCATGCATGGGCGTTGTTTGCGGTTTACGGGGTATATTATGGCATTGCTGAAGGTGTGGGAAAAGCGTTGGTAGCGGATGTTGTGGCTCCGGAGCGACGTGGTACAGCATACGGACTTTATCATACAGCCGTAGGGTTGACAGCATTTCCTGCCAGTTTGATAGCCGGGATTTTGTGGCAAGGGATTGGCCCTTGGCCCGGTTGGGGACCTTCAGCTCCTTTTTTCTTCGGTGCTTTTATGGCGTTTATCGCGAGTGTTGTCCTATGGCGCTGGACGTGAGAATTATGCTATAAGAGGGAAAACGGCGGCACATAAAGTGCCGCCGTTTTGGCACGGGCGGGAGGACTCGAACCCCCAGCCTGCGGTTTTGGAGACCGCTGCTCTGCCAATTGAGCTACGCCCGTCTGTTCACGAGAGATTGTAGCGTATACGTGCCGATTTGTCAACTTCGCCCTTGTTGGCGAAACACCAAACCTGTTTGTCCAGTTGAATGACCCCATCCCAGCAGCCAGCGGTGGGATGGGGTCATACCTCGCCCGAATCTCCCTCTTTCCCCACCTCCACCTCCACCCACTCAAAAGCAGGGTTATCCCGCCCCACCAGCGCTGCCAGCGCCTGGTCCAGTTCGTCCGGTATCTCGTTGAACTCAAACCGCACTCTCCCCCCACCCGAACCTTTAATCGCTTCTATCGCCGCTTGCCGAATGGCCTCTACCACCTCCTGCTGTTGCCCTTCCGTCAACTCCTCCCACGGCACCCAAAACACCCGCACACGGGTGCCATCCG
>CAYOAZ010000002.1:0-4114 GCA_964402285.1 uncultured Anaerolineae bacterium
GCAGATGAAGCCCGCAACGTCCAGTTGCCGGGCGTTTGGCGCGGGCCTTCGGTCATGGGGTACCCGTCCGGAAGAAATGCTGCTCCTGCTCAGTTCTATTTTGCTAAAGGGATAACTTGTTCTCTTATCTTCACCTATTAAATTGGAATGCACTCGAGACACTTAGAAAAGAGGATACATTTTGGAAATCCCCTATGTTCTTGTATAATTCCTAAAATACATGCACCGCCCGACTAACCAACCATGAGTAACGTGGGTGTTCTCGCGAGGCCGCGAAGCCCCCCTCACAACAGCATCCCTCTGCCCCGCGGGAACGGGTTAAGTGATAAGAAAGGTAGAGGCCACGATGGGGAAAACACGTTTTGCCCATTACTTGATGGCCTTGGGGAGCGCGGGGTTACTCCTAGCATTGCTGTTTCTCGTCATTGTATCCACCTCACATGCCCGACCCCAACGGGTAGTTTCTCTGGAAAATTCCTCTGTTCGGCTGGTTTTCCAGTACGAGGAGGGAGGTACAGGGCCTGGTTGGGGTCTGACCCTTCACCATATCGATGTGTTGGCAGGGGAAGGTGTTCCCCTCCTTCAAGAGGGGCTCTTCCGTTTTCTGTTTCGGCTTGATGATCTTTGGACCTTTCGACTTCGCTTGCCAGAAGGGGATATTTTCTCGTTATTCCCTAGTGAGGCCCATTACGCGTTTCACATTCACTTCGAGGATACCCACACCTTAACTGCTGTGTGGGAAGTTGTAACTCCTGTGAAGTGGGCTGCTGACGGAAGCGCCACAGTTACTGTTACCATCGCGTTGGGGCCACACGCGCCTTATGCGCTCTGGTGGATCAACGTGGATGACCAATTTCCCAATTTGGAGTACCCTGGCCCCTTCAACAAAGCCCAATGGTGGGCTATTCCACTTTTCGGCATTGTCTATGGAGCCCATTTCGTACAGCACGTGCACGGTCCAACAAAACGTCGTGAAACTCTCCCCCCGCGCAGTCTGCTCATTCTTGTAGCCGCGGCATGTCCTGAGGGCTCATCCGCGTACCCTGGACCATTCACATTCCAGGCCTGCTTCCAGCACCTTCCCATGCTCCCTAAAGTGTGGAAAGAGCCCCTCGCGTGGTCTACTCCACTTCCACCCATTACATGGCTCCTCCAAGGGAGGTTATGATGCCCAGAACACACCGCCTGTTAGTGACCATAATCGTCGCTTTCGTCCTGTCTCTACTTTGGAGTCTGGGGGTGTCCAGCCACACCAGGAACAGATCTTCCTCTCACTATACCCTGAGTACCCAAGATGGCCTCGCTCTCACCCTTGACTCAGAGGGACGCATTGTCACTTTAACCGTTAACCACCAATCTGTCCCCATTGTGCCCGGGCCTCCTCTTTGGCTCCGGGATTTAAGTCGCGCAGGTCAGGTGATTACCCCTAATCTGGTATTCAACCCAGGCTTTGAACAGGGAACACTGGGGTGGCGTCCAATGGGGGGCTCCACAGGCGTACATATTGGCGTGGTTGGTTCTCCCACCCACGGGGGCGTTGCGGCTTTAGCGTTTACAGCAACCCTGACAACGACTCAAGTTGCCGCGTTGGGAAGTAGTCTTGTCCAGGTAACGCCAGGCCAACGCTATCGGATTTCGGCCTGGTTTAGAAGTAGCATCGGCTATGTTACCCATCCTGCGGGCACACCACCTCTTACACAGAGGGACATTTATCATCTCTTTCAACGGACAAACGGCTTGTATATCCTCTGGCTCGATGAAGAGCGCCAGGTGTTAGGTTCGCCGCGCTTGGTTGCTCCCCTTCATGGGCAAGCAAACCGTTGGCGCCTTATCCGAGGCGAAGCACGAGCCCCAGAAGGTGCCGCTTATGCGCAAGTGGTAATCGGCGCCCGATTGGAGGGGTATACGTTGTGGGTTGACGATGTATCCCTTGTTCCCAGCCCAGAGGAAGAGAAAGCCCTTACAGGGCCCTTGACGCCATGTTCCGGCCAGGCCCGGTGCTTGCGGCAGGTTATCCAGTTGGAGGATAACCTGACCATACTGGTCACGTACACAGCCCAAACCGACCGCATCACAGTCCAAGGGGACGTTATCGATCGGCGGGGGGAAGACCGAGCGTTGGAAATAACGTGGGGAATCCCCCTTCCGCACCAGGGCTGGATCTGGTTGGATGATTCTGAGGAAACCCGTCCTATCACCGAAACCCGGATCTACGCGCGAGATGTGAGTGCCATTTACGATGGGTGGCAGCCTATCTCCCTCTATCCCTACGCGGGCATTCAACAAGGAGATGTGGGACTGGGGCTGGGGTTACCTCCAAATCTTCCTCAACTGGCATTGCTGGCTTACAACGGGTGGAACCAACGATATCAGGCAACTTTTTACCTGGGCATTTCCCCCTTGGCAACGCGGGTAGGACCTCACGCCACTTTCACGTTGGATGTGTTCTGCTTTGACACAACCTGGGGATTCAGGGATGTGATTCGCCGTCATTTAATAACGTATGCGCGTTTTTACACTACTCCTAGAGCAGAGCATATGTACACTTATGCAGGGCGTTCCCAACGCCGCTATTACACCGAGTGGGCAGCACGGCAAGCCCTGCGTGAGGACGCGGAGAACGTTTACTCCGCGGTGTACATTTCCTCAGACCTGGCCGTTAAGGTGACAGAGAGCAGCGCTCCACGGCCTACTATGCCAGAATTGTTGGCTGCGGTCACACGCACGGTTCAGGACCCATACACCATCACCGCCGCCTATGGGCAAGCATTTCTTCACAGCGCGGTCGTAGACACTAATGGCGAATGGTCCTTACGTGGGGTAGGAATTTATCCCTGGGACCCAGACCATTGGGAAGCGTCGTGGGCGGGGAATCTGGCCCCCGGACTGGAAAAGGGGTTGGGACACTTTGACCAGGATATTAGTGTGGCGATGGCTTTCAGTTTAACCACCAAAGTGGGAGCACATCTGGACGGTGTGCAAATTGATAATTTTATGAGCAACCCCACCTATGATCTGAGGCCTAACGCTCTAGCCGTGACCCACTGGCCATTGGGTTATACGCCTCACACTTATCAGCCTGCAGTACACACGGGATTCACCCAGGAAGAGTTTCTCTCTCAACTGAGGAAGTACCTGGACACCCGCTGGGGGGAGGATCGAGGGATCACGGTGAATTTTTGGGGGTTGGGACACCCTGGGTACCTTCACCGTTACATAGATGGCTTTGGCAGCGAGGGCAACTTGCGTCCCACAGGCTTGGGGCATAACTGGATCCCCGAGACTATCCGTTATCGGCGAGCCCTGGCATATCACCGAATGTACCTTTTTGCTAATCAGACACCCAATCTCATGCCCCAGCAGGCATACACGGCCAGTCAGTTAGCCCTTCTCTACGGGGTGCTCTCAGGCCGCGGACCTAACGGTGAAGGATGGGATCCAGAGGCCACGAAGATTATCTCTGATACAATCGTCCTGGTGAAACGCTATTGGACAGCGGGATGGGAACCCATCCCTTATGCCCGCACTAACGAAGATGACGTGTGGGTCGAGCGGTTTGGTACCCTTAAAGAATGTACGCGCTGCAGCCTGTATTTCACCATCCACAACGCGCAAGAAATCACTCGTTCAGTTGTAATCACCCTCGAGACCACTCCTCTGGGTATCAATAAGCCAGCCAATGTGACACTCACAGACATAGCGATAAATAAGGCTCTTCCCTTCGAAGTAGTAGAGGAGAAGATACGTTTCCGAATCACATTAGGGCCAATCCAAACGCGGATCATTGAAGTGAGAGCAGGGACGGCCGACAGAATAAAGATACACCTGCCATTGCTGGAGATTGCTCATTAATTCCATCAATTGCCTCCACTGTTAAGAGAACTCCTCCGCTCAAAGGTCACCTCCCCAAAGCGTGTCACGAAGGTCCGCGGCCGCTTGCCCACCACGCGCCAGCCCGCAGGTTTATGTGCCAAAAGCCACGTATCTATCCACTCCAACCACGCCTGCGCTGCCTTCTGCGCCTGGCGGCAGGCCGCCTGAAAGAAATGTTGCTCCCATCCCAACAGCGGCGCTTCCGTCTCCCCTTGCAAATGGGCTCGCAGTTGCGGTATGC
>CAYOAZ010000003.1:0-8692 GCA_964402285.1 uncultured Anaerolineae bacterium
AAGATGGGAGAGGAGGTTGTGCAAGCCTCCGAGCGTCGTGGGTTATTGAGGTATTTGGCCGAGGTGCGGGATCCTCGGCGGGGCCAGGGACGTGTATATCCGTTGGCGGGGCTTTTGGGGATGCTGGTGCTGGCGGCGGTGAACGGGGAGCAGAGTTTGCGAGGGATGTGGCTTTGGGCTCGGGCCCATTGGGAGCAGATTGGGCCGCGTTTGGGGTTGCGGCCGGAGCGGAAGCCACAGTATGGGACGCTATGGCATGTTCTTTCGCGGGTGAAGGTTGAGGAGGTGGTGGAAGCGTTGCAGCAGTGGTGGGCAGCCTGGGGGCAGCAGGAGAAGGTGCTCAGTGTGGATGGGGAAGTGTTGCGAGGGAGCAAGCGGCGGCCGGGTCAGGGAGGGATTGAGATGATGGTGGCGGCGCTGCAGGAGACAGGGGCGGTTATTGGGGATGCGGTTGTGGGGGCAAAAGACCCCGTAGAAGCGGCGTTGGCTATCCTGGAAGGGTTACCTTTAGAGGGACGAGTGGTGACGGTGGATGCGGGGCTACACCAGCGAGAATTGGTGGAGCACGTTCTGGAAAAAGGGGGGCTTGCTTAGGTGTGGTGAAGGACAATCATGGGGAGATGAAGGCAGCCATTGCTCTGGTGGTGGAGGAGGGGGCAGTGCTGCGGTCTGCTGATGTGGAGAGATGGGAGAAGGGACATGGCCGTATTGAGTATCGGGCGTACTGGTGGGTGGAGGTGGACGACGCCTTGCGCACCTATCTGGCCGATGCATATGGCTGGACAGACGTACGCTGGTGTGGGTTAGGACGCCGGCGATGGCGGTATACGTATGAGCGAAAATGGCATGAAGAGGAACGGATATTTCTCTTTTCCTCAGGGCGCCGATTCTTTCTCACGCCCGAGCAACTGAGCCAGTGGGCTCGCCGTCATTGGCACATTGAAAATCGCGCGTTTTGGGTATTGGATGTGACCTACCAGGAGGACAGAAATCACGCCCGTCATACAGGCCCCCTGTTGCATCTCCTTCGTGTGGCGGCCATGAGTATTATTCGTCGGCAAGGATGTCGATACGTGCCTGATGGACGCCGCATAGCGGCCGCACGCCCTGACCGCGGCCTCGAATGGCTTTTAGTACCATAGCATTGATAAGCCCCCTCGATGACCCAACAATGTTGTCACTGCCAGAAGCACCGATAATCTATAAACGGGTAGCAACAGACGTCGCCGGAGAGCGCGCGGGATCTCCGGCGGGAACCAGGCAAAGAAATGGAGAGTCAACGGTGGTATCACTAAAAGCAGCAGACCAAACACCATATGACTCTAGGAGACATGGGGACTGAACAACGTAGTGAGCGCACCCACCGCCAGCAACGCGGCTGCGGCTTGACTGGTGAGGAAGAAAAGTTGAGTTATGCTGTGCCCGTGATGGAACACCCACACGCTAATAGATACTCCTCTCCATTCCCGGCCTCATCTACGACTTCCCCACCCGGCAGGATGGATATAAGGCGGTGCAACACCGACTGAGCATGAAGATGATCGTCCACCAGAAGAAAACGAATGTGGCCAATGTCTCTTCCCACCCACCCTTCCTCTCTACATGCCTTTACTCATAGGCCAGGGCCTCACGGACCGTGACTCGGGTCGCCTGCCACGCAGGTACTAGGCTGGCAAAAACAGAGGAGAGCGCAACGATACCTAACCACGCTACAAGGGCGGGTACGGAATAGTGAAAACCCATGGGTATGTTCATCAAATCGGCCACCTCTCGTGCAAACACCCAACTCAAGGGCACACTCAAAGGTCCCGCCAAGAGCCAGGAGCATATACCTACGACCACGCCCTCTAACACGAAGATGCCGATAAGCGCTCGATTGTGGGCGCCGATGGATCGCAGAATACCGATCTCCCGCCGTCGTTCCACCACATTAATGGACAACGTACCCATGAGCCCTATGCTTCCCACCACAGCCGCCAACACCGACATCACCAAAAGCGTATAGGTGAGGATATTGAACTCGTTGCGTCCGGAACGGCGAAATTCCTCCATCGTTCCCGCGGCCGTCACGTGGAGCCCTTCCTTCTCGTAAGTTTGACGCAGGCGCTGTACCACCGTTTGCGGATGTTCGCGCGCCTCCTTTCGTAAAAAAAGATACACGCGCTCCCCTCGGTTCATCGTTCCGCTCACCCGAGCCAACGCGTCGAACGGCACAAAATTCTCGGTATGATTGTTCTGAACACTGTACACCAGGCCCACAACCGTCCACGTCACCTGCTTATCCCCAATTCGAGTGGTGATCACGTCGCTAACGTGGATGCCGTTCTCACGTGCAATCTTCTCGTTCAACAAAATGGCGCGTCCGTCACCAGGCAAAAGAGACCGTCCCGCCACAATGCGAGCGCCGAAAATACGCGAGGGAACCGGCATCCCTCGGAGCCCCACCTGCTTTTTCTCCCCCGAAGGCGTTTCTAACACCGCCGCTACCCTATGCCACACTTCCACATATTCAACCGCCGGATCCTGACGGGCAACAGAAACCAATTGCTCTACCCGGTACGGTTGCCGGAACACCACCCACGCATGACCGCCGAATTCGTTCAATATCTCGTCCAACGTCCGGTTCAGCGAATGGCCGACGCTCATCACCATGATGAACATCACGCCACCAAACGTCAGAGCCAACAAGGTGAGAGATATCCTCGTCTTACGTCGAAATGTGTTGCGGAGGCTCAGGAGCGCAGGTCGTGAGAGAAATCGAATGTGTACCAGAAGACGATCCATCCACCCTCGTCCAAAATGCCCGCCAATGCCGCGCGTGCGTAAAGATTCCTGAACGGTGATGCGTAAAGCTCCCCACACCGGGAACAACGCCCCTAGCAGGGGAACCAGAAGACCGGTGCCTCCCTGAATCGCCACCGTTTGTAGGTCTACCTGAAAAGACCCCACCGAGATGTTGATGAAGTCCAACAGGTAAGCTGCCAGCACGTGAGCCCCTACTGCGGCCACGGGCACGGCCAACACTATCGCCAAAATGCCGTACACCAAAGTCATGGAAAAGTAGTGCAGGAGAATGTGCCACCGTCGGGCTCCCAGGACCTTCAACACACCGATTTGCCACATTTGCTGCACGACAATGGCGTTCATCGTATTGATGATGAGAAAGACGCTTAACCCCAGGGAAAGACTGCTCAGGATCAGGAGGATGCGCATCAACGTGTCCACCTGATCCTGGAGAAAATGACGTTGAGGATCCAAAATCCAGGGGCCGGAAACGGAGATGCCCACCTGCCGAAAGCGTTCCTTGATGCGCTCCCCCACCTCCCGGGCCCGTGTCCGATCAACATGCGCTAACTGAACGCTGAGCACGTTATCCTGTTCATTCCCGGTCAACCAGAGAGCTACACTGGGCGTGGTAATGAAGGTCGGTTTGCCACCGAATTGGGGCGGGAAAATCAAGGGATCTCGGACAATGCCGCTGACGGGAAGCCGTCGAGCACGACCCCGCACTTCGACCAAGATTTCGCTGCCCGGTTCCAGATGCAGATAACGAGCGGTTTGGCGCTCCACGGCAAGGGCGCGTCCCTGAGGCCACGTCCCTGCGACCAGGGGACGCACGTGCACCTCCTGATGGTGGACGTCGTCTATCGTCTGCAAAGTACCGACGCGCCAGTTTCGCTCCCCCGGGCGTTTCCAGCGGATGGAGAACTCACCCGATGTCTGACAGGTGCGAACGTTGGCAAAGCGCTTGATGGCCGCACAGGTGGAGGCGTCAAATCCTTCTCCCCGCGCCCAAAAGATGAGGTGCGGTGGGCGGGAAGTCTGGAAACTCTCACTCATGCGCGCGGTCATGGTCGCCGACAGGCTCAGAGAAATGCCCAAGGCGATCAATCCTACGGCCGTCGATAGCACGGCCAACCCAGTACGCGTTTTAGCATGCCATAAATCACGCCACAGTTTGTGCCCTAAAACTCCCATCACTTTTTCCCCGCGAAGTGGACGGCGACCGTCATTCCCCAGCGCAGGCGAGCATCGTTCCCGTCCACCTGGATATACACGGTATACAACACGTCACCACTGCGATTGTTCCCTACGGGATCGATGGCCACGACTTTCCCCTTCATTTCCAAATCAGGGAGGGCATCAAACGTCAACGTCACCTGGTCACCCACGCGTACGCGAACCACATCCAGTTCGGATAAGTTCGTCGTTTGAACCCACCAGACGGTTGTGTCCCCCAAGCGCATCAGTGGGGTTCCAGGAGACACGAACATCCCTCGTTCTACTTGGATATCACCCACGATACCGGCAAACGGTGCCTTGATGCGCGTCTGTTCCAGGGTGATTTCGGCTTGGCGAACGGCAGATTCTGCGATTGCAACGTCGGCTTTCGCCAATCGTATGTCCTCAGGTCGGGTAGGAGACTGGGCTAGAGCAAGTTGAGATTCCGCCTGGTGCAGTTGCGCTTGAGCAACATCTACATCTTCAGGAGTAGGACCGGCCTCGAGGGTCTCTAAGCGGGCTTGAGCCGCCTCCAAACGGGCTTGGGCCGCTGCTATTTCCTCCTTAGAGGCTCCTTGTTGGAGGGCTTTCAATCGTGCTTCAGCGACTTTGTACGCGTTGGTCGCCCGCTCCAGTTGTAGGGATTCCGGCCGGGCGCCTATGTCCGGGGCGTATTTCACCCGGTCATAGGCGGCTTGAGCCAGTTGCAACGCCACACGAGCGTTATCCAACTCTGCCTGCGCGGCAGCAAGATTGTATGGATTCGGCCCCTGCTTGAGTTTCTGCAGAGCGACCTGAGCGGCTGCTACCTCAGATTTGGCGGCTGCAATATCCGCGGCCGAAGGCCCGCGCCGGACCTCTGCCAGACGGGCCCGAGCAATCTCCACCGCGGCCTGGGCCGCAGCGATCTCCTCGTCTCGCGGACCCGCCCGCAATTTCGCCAGGTAGGCTTGCGCCCGTTCCAGGCGGGCGTGGGCTTCGGCCAACAGGGCTCGTGCCTGGGCATCATCCAGTTGAACCAGGATTTCGCCCGCGCTCACCTGTTGGCCGGGCACGACCAGGACATCTTGTATTCGTCCTCCTGTTGGGGCCGTAAGCAACACCTTATGTTGGGGAACAAGGGTGCCATCCACGACAAACGAGGAATCCGAAACCACTGGCGGAACGGCCGTTGCTTCCGTGAGGGATGGATGTTGCGCGGTCACAGCACCACCACATCCCGACATCAAAAGCAGTACGAGGGATAAGCCTATGAACAGGTACACACGTTTTGCGCGCATTGCTCACTCCTGATGTATCGGTGTGCTTTCGCCCACGATTTTCCCGTCCGCGAGGGTAATGATCCGCTGGGCGCGTTGAGCGAGATCCAAATCGTGTGTCACAACGAAAACGGTCTTGCCCTCTTTCACTAAATCCTCGAAGAGGGCGAAAACTTCGGCGGCGGTGTGCGAATCCAGATTCCCCGTCGGCTCATCTGCAACGATCAGGGGAGGGTCATTGGCCAAAGCCCGGGCAATAGCCACGCGCTGTTGTTGCCCTCCGGACAGTTCGGAGGGCAGTTTATGAGCATGGTCAACCAGCCCTACTCTCGCCAACAGATTGATGGCCCGTTGGCGACGCTCTCGTCGGGCATAACGACCGGCGAGGTCCATAGGCAACATGACGTTCTCTATGGCTGTCAGCGCGGGAAGCAGTTGGAAGAACTGGAAAACGATACCCACATAATGGCCCCGCCAACGGGCCAGGGAACTCTCATCCAGAGTGTGCACCGCCGTGTTCCCCACCCAAACTTCCCCCGC
Source organism: uncultured Anaerolineae bacterium (assembly GCA_964402285.1). Classification (GTDB taxonomy): domain Bacteria; phylum Chloroflexota; class Anaerolineae; order JAADDB01; family JAADDB01; genus CAYPUG01. The sequence continues at coordinate 5,802 of CAYOAZ010000003.1, forward strand.
AGTAGGGCGGTCAATCCCGGTAATCATGTTGATTAAAGTGGACTTACCGCTACCGGATTTGCCGACAACGGCTATAAACTCACCGGGCCACACGCGCAGGTTCACCCGATCCAGAGCGACCAGAGAACCTTCGCCACTGTGATATACCTTTGTTACATCCTGCAAAAGGATGATCGGGGCGGATTGTGTGATCGTCCCGGATGCGGCTCGCGTCATCGTGTTCCCCATTATTTCGCGTCGATGGTTATACTTCCTGTCTCCGCGTGGACGACGAGTTTTACGGCGGGAGCACTCCCCACGACAAGGTGCAGATTTCTCTTACTCTCCTCTGTTCTAGAAGGCAAGGCCACTTTTATGTGACCTACCCCCACTGACGCATCCAAAATAAACGCACTCTCGGACGGAAGATCCACATTAATGGAACCGCTTCCTGTGCCCAGTTTCACCGTGCCTTGTTGAGGCAAATGTCCCTTAAAACGAAGGTCCCCACTGTCTACCTCTACCGTAGTCATCCCTGTCAAGGTGACGTTTTGCAAATCTACGAGGCCGACGTTGTTCTGCACCTGAAACGCGCCCTCAACGCCAGCAATAGCTACCTGTCCCACATCCTGTGTCACATCAATGTCTACCTGTTGCGGCACGGTGATGAACAGGTCCACGCTGACCGAACGGAAAGTGTTCGCAATAGGCGGTCGATGCACTTTAATCCGCACTACATCGCCGAGTTCCTCCACATCCACGGACATTTCGTCCAACACCTGCTGCATCTCTTCCCGCCGGCCTATCCAGGAACCTCGCACACGCTTGTGCACTTCGAGGACGTACGTCTTATCCTTGCCAGGGCGCACGCGAACATCACCCACAGGGTTTTCGATAATAATGTGCGTGGGGACGGTAGATAATCTACGCTCGTACGAGACGGAGACGGTAGATCTCCATACGAACAACATAACTACAACTATGCCCCCAACCACCAGGGCACCGCCCAATAAAACTATACCGAGACATGAAATGCTGCTGAACGTGCGTTTCTTTTCGTTCATGGTGTCCCCTTCACGTTTTTATTATGATACTACGTACCTTTTCATTAAAAACCTGAACACAAGAGCGCTTCAACGGGTATTGCCTGGGCTTGCCCGCATTTTTCGAGAAAAAACGAGTATTTTTATTTGTTTAGCGACAAAGTAAAGAACGAGAACGAAGGCAAATACCCTAAAAAGCAGTTCCCTTGGCACAGATATTATCGCAGATATGAGCGTTTGCCACGATAAGGTCGCATAGTTTAAGTGTGACAAATTATTCCACAAAGGAAGCAAGTCTCGTACAACACCAATAATTAACCAGAAAATGGAAATCATCATAGATATCCAGATAATGAAATAGAAAACGCTATATAAACTCAAGGCTACAATTAACCATCGCGCCCAGGGGAGTGCCTCACTCTTATCTCCTCTTAGCCGATGGATAATGTGAAAGAGCAGGCGAAACGGCACAGAACTTAGATTTGTTATACCTAGGCTATCACTCAATACCCAATAGGCGTCGAACTTAAAAATCGGATTCAATGACATAAAGATACTTCCAGAAATGAGCCAAAGAGCAGTGACAAATACTGAATCCCTCGTCAAAAAATAGAGCATAGCATATATGGCCGCGGTGATAAGTTGAAAATAAACACCCCCCAAATCCACCGTAACTCGCTGCCATCTCTGTAATTTCCACACATCGGTCACATCACTGTACATAACGGGGTAACGGAGATAAATCCCAATACCAATATTGCCTACCCGAGCCCCATACCGAAAAGCAGCGGTTGCATGTCCCAATTCATGGATAACAACAGATAAAAGCCCCAAAGAATCCTAACACATATGCACGTGTATCCAAGTGAGTCAACATATTGGCTGTCTCATCTAAAGCCAAGATATAGAGAAACAACACTGAAGGCAGTACAACTAATACCACCGATTTATCAAAAAGAAAACGCATATAGTGTACCAAATTCTCTGTGGTGTGAGCGGGAATGATGTTGATTTTCAACCAGATACTATTAATCAGACTCTTATCATGTTCAGGGTCATCTGGCAAAGGGATATATATGTTGTATGAACTCGCTCGCATTGGTTCTCCCTCATTTAAAAGATATGGCAACAAATACAACTCTTGAAATAAAAATAAAAACGATACGATTTTGACCGAACAAGCGAGTCGATAGCCCATTAGGTCGCGACTAATAAGCGTTTCGATGCTTTCATTATGCTAAAAGAAGGAAGCGGAGACCACGTCCTTTGGTACAGTTCTTGCCCTGTACTAAAGGACAGGTCCGTTTATCTGCACGGCTACACGATTCTCAGGCAACGGGAAAACAGGAAAACAGGTGGAGTTTCAAGGATGTTTTTCAGGGGTATAAAACAACTAGGCCCGACCACTACGGTCGGGCCTCCTGGACTTTGGCTTTTTATGATTGGTCTGGTGGGATAGGAGTGTACTCTACAGGTCTTACAAGGCCGCAAAATGCCTAAGTATAGGCCGCAGCAAAGGCAGCATTGCGCACCAACTGGTTCAACCACGACAAATCCTGGCAGGTTGCTAAGTCATCCAGGGTAACCTGGGAGAATATGTGCTCCCCCCACAGGGCGGCCTGGTAACTGCGCCACAAGGTGGCTAGGGACCAGCGTCTTGACCCGCGCCACCAGCGGGTGGGAGGCTTAGGCCCTCAAGTCAAACCCCAGGTCCAACCTGCGTCACCGACCGCTGAAACACTCGCCTTTGCCGAAAGACCCCACGCTGAGCCTCCCATATCCCCATTAATTCCTGGTAAAGTTCGAGCGATTGCGCTATCCTTGTCATAAGGCACCTCGGGATTTTTTGTTGGTGTTTTACTCCTTACT
>CAYOAZ010000004.1:0-203904 GCA_964402285.1 uncultured Anaerolineae bacterium
GGAAAACCTGGTGAACGAAGCCGCCATCCTGGCCGCCCGCCGGGGTAAACGAGCCATCGGCATGGATGAACTGCTGGAAGCCATTGAACGGGTGGCCCTGGGCCCCGAACGACGCAGCCGGGTCATCAGCCCAGAGGAAAAACGTATCATCGCTTATCACGAGGCGGGACACGCGTTGGTGGCGCGCATGTGCGACCACGCTCAGCCGGTGTACAAAGTCTCCATTATCCCGCGCGGTACTGCTGGGGGATATGTGCTTTCCTTCCCTGAAGATGATCGCATGTTTATGAAACGGTCTGAATTCACGGACCGGATTGCTGTGGCCCTGGGGGGGCGCACGGCTGAGGAAATCGTCTTTGGGGATGTAACGGATGGCGCTGTTAGCGATCTTGAGCAGGCCACGCGCATGGCACGCGCGATGGTCACGCGCTACGGCATGAGCGATCGGCTAGGCCCCATGGTGTTTGGGCAACGGAGTGAGTTGGTCTTCCTGGGCAAGGAAATCGGTGAGCAGCGCAATTACAGTGAAGAGACCGCGGAACTCATTGACCGGGAAGTCCAGCGCATTATGCGCGAGGCCCATGAGAAGGCCCGACAGATTATCCTCCGATATCGCCACAAACTGGATGAGATTGCCGAGCGCCTTATCCGTGAGGAGACTATCGACGGAGCGGAATTTGAGGCGATGTTCCGCGATGTGGATACTTCCCAGCCCGCCTCTGTTCCCGCGTAGTGGGTGGCAGAGATAAGGGGGACGGCGCTTAAACCGTCCCCCTTATGTTTTTTTACCGGCGTTTCTTCTTCCGCTTTTTCTTTTTCTTCTTGGTAGACCGGGCAGGGGTGGTGACTGCTTCTGCAGGGGCGGCAGCCACTGGTTTTTGCCCGTCCGGCCGTGCGACCGGGGTGGGAACATCCTCGGGTGGGGGGCCCAGTCCGTGATCGTATCGCCAGTGGCAATTCTTGTACTTCTTCCCGGATCCGCACCAACAGGGATCGTTGCGGCCCAGTTTGCGGTGTGGGGTTCGGGTCGGTGTTGTCGATGGTTGCTGAGGTTGAGGTGCTGAGCCATCGCCCCGCCCGTATTGCACCCGTCGGTACCGGGGTTGGACTATCGGTTCGGCCGGGGTTGTGGGCACTTTGTACGCCGCGTGGACAATGTCCGCGGTGATGGCGTCAACCAGTTCGGTGTACAGGTGATGGGCTTCGCGCTGATACGCTACCAGGGGATCTTCCTGGGCCAGAGCACGCAATCCAATGCCCTGGCGCAGGTTTTCCAGGTTCGTTAGATGGCGGACCCAACGGGAATCCACCGCGCGCAGCATGATGAAGCGCTCGTACTCCCGCATGAACTCGGACCCTACTTGGGCCTCCAACCGATTATAGGCCTCCTCGGCCAGTTGGTGCAGGTGTTCTTTGATCTCGTCGGGTCGCATTCCCGCCCACGTGTCCGGTGTGATGGTTTCGGGCAGTGGGAAGATAGCGCTGACATCCTGGATGAGTCCGGCCAGGTTCCACTCTTCAGCCCACTGACTGGCCGTGTGATAGTCCACCAGGTTGTCCAGGGTTTTGAAGACCATTTCCAGGATGTTGGGCCGCAAGTTCGGTGAGGTGAGAATACGTCGCCGTTGTTCGTAGATGACTTCGCGCTGTTTGTTGATGACGCTGTCGTATTCCAACACGCGCTTGCGGATGTCGAAGTTATACCCTTCCACCCGTTCCTGCGCGTTTTCAATCACCTTGCTAATGGCTTTGCTTTCAATGGGAAAATCCTCGGGGACTTTTAGTCGGTCCATGAGCCCGGCGACGCTCGATCCCCCAAAACGGCGCATGAGTTCGTCTTCCAGGGAGACGTAAAATCGGCTGGACCCCGGATCGCCTTGACGGCCGGCACGACCTCGCAACTGATTGTCAATGCGCCGCGCTTCGTGGCGTTCCGTGCCAATGACGTGTAGTCCTCCCAGTTCCCACACTTTTTGCCGATCCCTTTGGACGCGTTCGTACTCTTCCTTGAGCACTTCTGCCCAGCGGGTGGGGAATTTTTGTGTGGGGTCCTCACCCCGCCGGAGCATTTTCAACGCTTCATCCCACTCTAAAGCAGGAATGGCGGTGAGGTCCACGCCTTCCTTGCGCAGTCGATCGCGGGCGAGTCCTTCGGGATTGCCGCCCAGGAGAATGTCCACACCACGGCCGGCCATGTTGGTAGCGATGGTGACGGCTCCCGGCCGGCCGGCCTGGGCAATGATTACGGCTTCCTTTTCGTGGTATTTGGCGTTCAGCACGTTGTGGGGAATGCCGCGACGGGACAACATCCGGGAGAGCCGTTCCGATGTTTCGATGGCTACTGTGCCCACCAGGACCGGACGGCCTTGTTTGTGCCAGTACTCGATTTCGTTGACTACTGCGCGGAATTTGGCGGCTTCGGTCTTGTAAATCAGGTCCGGGTAGTCAATGCGTTTGTAGTAGAGTTCTCCTGTCTCTGGCTTCTCGTAAAGGGTTACGTCGATTTCGCGGTATTCGGGCACGCCGAGGTCTTCCGCGGTGGCAGCGCTTTCCTGTTTAGCCGCGGATCCGCGCAGGCCAAGGACTGCAGGGTTCAGGTACTTCCGCCGTTCGACACGGGTGTGCAGGTCTCCCTGGCGGGCTCTCCACTCCACATTGGTGGGGATGACTACCACATCCAGCCCGTAGATCTTGCCTAACTCCTCTTTTTCAGTGGCCGCGGTTCCTGTCATGCCCGCGAGTTTATCGTACATGCGGAAGAAGTTCTGGAAGGTGATGGTCGCCAGCGTCAAACTTTCCTTTTGGACCTGCACGCCCTCTTTCGCTTCAATGGCCTGATGCAAGCCTTCAGAATAGCGGCGACCGTACATGAGCCGGCCGGTGAAGGGGTCAACGATGATGATTTCCCCGTCCTTCACTATGTAATCCTTATCCCGCTGGAAAAGGACATGGGCCTTGAGGGCGTTCTCCAAGTACGGGGTTAAGTGGAGGTGTTCCGGACCGTAGAGGTTGTCAATGCCCAACCACTGTTCGATTTTGGCGATGCCGGATTCGGTCAGGAGAACAACCCGCTCTTTTTCCTCCACGGTGTAGTCTTCATCGCGTCGCAGGTTACGCACCAGGCGGGCAAAGGTCACATAGTATTCGGAGGATTCTTCGTCCGGAGCGGAGATGATCAACGGTGTCCGCGCTTCATCAATGAGAATGCTGTCCACCTCATCGATGATCGCGTAGTGCAGTTCCCGTTGAACCAGTTGTTCCACGCGATAGGCCATGTTGTCCCGCAGGTAGTCGAAGCCGAATTCGTTGTTTGTGCCGTAGGTGATGTCGGCCTGGTAAGCTTCACGGCGGGTTATGGGGCGGAGGTGCTGGTAACGATCGTCGTCCGCTTGATAGAGCGGGTCATACTCAAAGGAGGCTTGATCCGGATTCCCCGCAGCCGATTGGATGACGGCTGCTCTGAGCCCTAAAAGGTGGTAAATGGGCCCCATCCACTGCAGGCCGAATTTGGACAGGTAGTCGTTGGGGGTGACCAGATGGGCTCCCCGGCCGGTGAGGGCGTTTAAGTAGAGAGGAAGGGTCGCGACCAGGGTCTTTCCCTCACCGGTGCGCATCTCGGCGACTTTGCCTTCGTGTAACACGATGCCGCCAATGAGTTGGACGTCATAGTGACGCAGGCCAATGGTGCGTCGGCTTGCTTCTCGCACCAGGGCAAAAGCCTCGGGCAGGATTTCCCAAAGGATTTGTTCCTCGGCTTTTTGGAGGTCCTTTTGCCGGCGTTTGAGTTCTCCGCGCAGTCGTTCTATTTCGATGGGATCGTGTTCCGCATCCAGAATTTCCTGGGCCCGAGCGACTTCGTCCCGCAGGTGCTGGGTTTCCCGATGGATGCGTTCCTTGAATTCCGCAGTCTTCTCTGCAAACGCGCTGTCGGACAGTTTTTGGATTTCCGGTTCCAGCGCGTTGATGTGTTCGACGATGGGGATCAGGCGTTTGATCTCGCGTTCGTTGCTGTCACCGCCGATTTTCTTCAGTAATCCCTTCAACATGATTATGTGATCTCCTGCTACCGCTTCGCAGCGGCCCTGTGTTCGTGAATGTGGGTTGTGTGTATCATGTCAATTATACACTACGCAACGAAAGTCGCCCAGGATGCTCCAGGCTTCTTCCTACGAGGCCTGGTGGGCTAAGTAATGTCCCACGCCCAGGACGACAAATCCGCCCATGGCGAAGAATCCGGCCACTGCCACTCCCCCCATTCCCTGCAAGAGGGCGACACCTACGTTACCCAACCAGGTGAGTGCGTACGCCACCAGAGGTTGATATGTGCCTTCCGCAGCCGGTGGGGGCGCGGGAAGGGTTTGTTCGAGGAGGGTGTACAAGGTGTACATCACTGCACCGGTGAGCATCCACCCCAGGTAATTTTGCACGGGAATGCCAAAGTAGGCCCCTTTGATCTCCCACACCCAGTGTCCCCCTGCGACCATGAGCGGATCCATGATCACATCCCACGCGGTTAGGGCAAAGGTTGCAGCCGCGATCTCCCATGCCCGCGCGATCCTTGTGGATGGCAGGTCAGCACTCCAGGCGCGGATCATGGCGAGGCTGGTGTAGGCCATCATGTACCATGCCATGAGTACAGGGATGGGGACGTGCAGGATCTGTGGGGGAAGTTTGGATGTGTAGTGATACGGTCCAAAGGGCCATCCGGTGCGGATGCCTATGGCTTCCATTGTCCACCCAACTACAAAGGCGATGATCAGGAGGAGTGTGCTACGCTGCCACCCCCACATGGCTTTTCCGTGAAACCAGGCGAAGAGGAAGAAGGAGAGGGTGGAGAGCATAAGGCTGGGTATTACGAACGCTTGTGACCAAAGGGGTAATGTGACGAAGTAAAGCAGTGTTAGCCCGTACACGGTGAGGAAAATGCGTGTATGTCGCATGATGTTTCTCCTCTTCCAGGGTCTTGGTTACCTGCGAGTTGTGGTCAGGGGCAGGTGTTCCTGGTGAAACTGATCCCGCGCTGTAAATTGGAAGCAGGGCCCCCTTTGAGTATGCTATACTCAATGTCTGATATCAATTTGAGGCTCATATCAGGATATGAGGGTAAAGGGGAGATAAGGTGCCGCGAATTCTGGTGACAAACGATGACGGGGTTTACGCGCCTGGTCTGTTTGCCCTGAAGCAGGCTCTGGAATCCCTGGGCGAGGTTGTGGTGTTCGCTCCGGATCGGAATTGGTCGGCCGCGGGGCACACGAAGACCATGCACAAGCCCCTGCGGGTGGAGGAGGTGACTTTAGAAGATGGCTCCCCGGCCTTGACGACTAATGGGGCTCCATCAGATTGCGTGGCGTTATCCGTGTTGGGATTGGTGGAGGCTCCCATTGATTTGGTGGTGGCTGGAATCAACATGGGCGCTAATTTGGGGTATGACATTACGTATTCGGGAACAGTGGCCGGTGCGATGGAGGGGGTGATTAACGGCATTCCTTCCATTGCTGTGTCCCAGGAGGTGGTGGCCGGGGAGAATGTGGATTTCTCTGTTGCTGCCGATGTGGCCCGTCACGTGGCAGCCCTGGTGCTCCAATATGGGCTTCCAAAGGATACGTTCTTGAACGTTAATTGTCCTGCCCGCCCTCATCGCATTCCTCCAGAAGTGGTGGTGACCCGCCTGGGCCGCCGTGTGTATCGCGATGTGCTTATCCGTCGCGAGGATCCGCGCGGTAAGCCCTATTACTGGTTTGGCGGCGATCCTCCCACGGGTATTGTGGAACCGGGCACGGATATCGGGGCCTTGGCCCGCGGTCAGGTCTCTGTAACACCTATTACTATGGATATGACGCACTATCGATTTTTGGCCGATTTGCGAACGTGGCCTTTGAACTTTACTTCGGGGGAGGCGAACAAGGCATGATGTATCCTTCCCTGCCTTACCCGCGTCGGCGATATGTACGGGTCAGTGTGTTTGTGCTGTGGTTATTGCTCATCGCACTGGTGATCTGGTGGTCACACCGTGCCTTTTCTCTGGTCACGTACTTGGGTTGGTTGTTGTTGGGAGGGGCCGTTATAGTCGGCGGGGTGTACACGTATCGGGTATGGTCTTTGGAACGGTTGCGCTATTCGTTAGATCGGGATGGGGTATATGTCCGGTGGGGGGAGGCGATCTTTGTCTTTCCCATGCGGTACGCGAAGTCCGTTTACTATGGCCCACCCCCGGGGAGTCCCTCTCCTTCTCGCTGGATGTGGCCGGCTTCGTATGTGTGGCTGGGAGAGCACGAGGGTAAACAGTGGTACATTTTCGCGTCGGTGCCCTGGGAACAGGGGGTGTTTTTGTGCGGTGATAAGGTGTGTTTGGGGATTACGCCCGCTGATGGGAGGGAGTTTTTGCGGGCTATAAACGCTCGACGTTCGCTGGGGGTCAATCGTCCCCTGGCCCTGGGGTGGCGGTTGCCTCGAATTGCTCGTTGGCGGGTGTGGCAAGATAGTGTGGCTTTGAGTGGGTGGATAGCGGGAATCATTTTGCTGGTTCTCCTGTGGGGGGAGGCGGCCATTCGCCTGAACCTTCCACGCATTCTTTGGATGGCTCGGCTGGGGTCGTTTATTTTGTTGGTGGATTGGGTGTTGGGGATGGTCGTATACCCTCGGGAACGTTTGGCGGGTGTTATTCTGTGGTGGGGGGGAAGTTTTATTTTGGCTTTGTTGCTTATCGGTTTGTGGGTGATGCGTATATGATGGTGAGATTCCTCACGGCCGCTTTGGTCGCGGTGGTTATTGTGTGGGTAGCATACCGATCCCAAGCCCTCACTGTGTCCGGTGCTGTGTCCGCTTTTGGGATGGGGACTCTCGTTTTGGGTTGCGGGGGAGTGTTCGGCGGCGGTGTGCTTCTTGCTTTTTTTATCTCTTCCACTCTGCTGACGCGGTTGGGGACAAGGCGTAAGCAGGCGGCAAATGTGGAGTACGCGAAGGGAGGGCGACGGGATTGGGCTCAGGTTTGGGCAAACGGCGGGGTGGCTACGGCTCTGGCCCTGGCAGGATGTCTTGGTCTTCTGTCGCGTGTGTCCCCTGAGGTGCGGTCGTGGATGTTTATCGGATCTTTGGCTGCTGCGACCGCGGATACGTGGGCCACGGAGGTGGGAGGGCTTTCGCCCCATCCACGCTTGATCACGACAGGGCAACGGGTGTCCCCAGGGGTGTCGGGTGGTGTGACGTTCCTGGGTCTGTTGGCATCTATGTTAGGGGGGATGTGGATTGGTGGGGTGGGTGTTTTGCTGATGGGGATGTTCCCTTCGACCTTATGGGGGCATGTGGCCTCGGTGGGCATGGGTTTGAAGACGGTCCTGGGGGCGTCTGTGGCCGGTTTGGTCGGCAGTGTGTGGGATAGTGTGTTGGGATCTACGGTTCAGGCGATGTACTGGTGTCCCACCTGCCAAAAGGAGACGGAACAACGGGTGCACCGCTGTGGGACACGCACTCAGTTTGTGCGTGGATGGTCGTGGATGTCCAATGATGTCGTCAATTTCACGGCAACGTGCATCGGCTGTATAATAGCCGCGTTGTTGAAGTTGCTGGGGTGAGGGGAGTCTTATTGGGTGATGTCCTTGGGAGGGAATAAGCGATTGTCCATGAACGAGGTGGAAAAGGTGCATGAGGAGAAATTGCTCGAAGTAAGTGAGTCGGACGGGAAGCCACAGGATTCGGTCTTCCTCTCCATTATTATCCCCGCTTACAATGAGGAGAAACGCCTCCCTTCCACGCTGGAGTCCATCGATGCTTTTTTGCAAAAACAGCCCTATTCGTACGAGGTGTTGGTCGTGGAGAACGGGAGTACGGACGCGACGACCCAGGTGGCCGAGGCGTTTGCCGCGACGCACCCCTATGTGCGGGTTCTTCATAGCCGTAAGGGAAAAGGGGCGGCGGTGAAGGAGGGGATGCTCAACGCTCGGGGGGAGTATTTGTTCATTTGTGACGCGGATCTTTCTATGCCCATTGAGGAGATCACGAAGTTTCTTCCCCCTGTGCTTGAGGACTACGATATTGCTATTGGATCGCGGGAGGTTCCTGGGGCTCGGCGGTACGATGAACCGTTTTATCGTCACCTAGAGGGAAGGGTATTCAATTGGATTGTACGTTTGTTGGCGGTGCCGGGCATTCAGGATACACAATGTGGGTTTAAGTGCTTTCGGCGTGATGTGGCCTTGGATGTGTTTCCCTATCAGACCATGGATGGGTGGAGTTTTGACGTAGAGGTGTTGTACATTGCTCGCTCGCGAGGGTATAAACTGGTCGAGGTGCCTATTAATTGGTACTACAAGGAGAACAGCCGCATCAACCCGTTGAAGGACGCCATAGATATGCTGGTGGAAGTGATCAAAATTCGCCTGAACGCGTGGCGAGGGGTGTACGATAAGAAGTAGAGGTCTTATCCCTTGTTGGCGAGGTTGTACGTGAAGGGGGGTCACATTCCCGGCACCCACGGCACCGGAAATGTGACCTACATTTTCTCCCTGGGTTAGACAATCTTCTCCCGGACGTAGCCGCTCAGGTAGTCCATGGCCGAGACCACGATTACGATAGCCCACATGGCCACAGCGGCTTTGCGCCACTGTAACAGGTTAATGTACTGGATGAGGATGTAGCCGATCCCCCCACCACCCACTAGACCCACAACCGTGCTCATGCGCACGTTGATGTCCCAACGGTAAATGGTGAACGCGATGAAGGGGGGGATGACCTGGGGAACGACCGCGTACACAATTGTCTGGAGGCGGGAGGCGCCGGTGGCGGTGATGGCTTCGATGGGCCCCGGATCAATGCTCTCAATGGCTTCCGAGTAGAGTTTTGCCAGTGCGGCAATGGAGTGAACGGTCAATGCCATGACCCCGGCAAAGGGACCAATTCCCACCCAGACGACGAAAATCACCGCCCAGATGAGTGTTTCCACGGAGCGCAGGATGTTGAAGATAAGGCGGACTGCATAGTACACAATAGCGCCCCCACGGGTGGTCGCCATTAAATTGCGTGCCCCGAAGAAGGAGACGGGCAAGGCCAACAGGACCCCAAAGGTGGTGGCCATCAAGGCCAGGAAAATTGTCTCCACCATTTTGTTCGTGACGGTTTTGACCGTGTCGCTGATGTGTTTAGGTCCTTCCTCCCATCGCAACACCACCTCAATGCCGTGAATTCCCTCTTCCCCGCCAAGGTCTGGGATAGGGCGTTGGATACGCATGCGCAGGTTGCCTTCTTCATCTGTGACGCCCTGGGTCAAAATGCGGGATGTTCCTATGGGGAATTCCCACTTAATTTGCAGGCGGGTGTTGGGACGTGCGTGGCGTAGGGTGATCAGAATTTCATCGGCCTTTCCGCACGCGGGTTTCACTTCCAGGGTTGTTTCCTCGTACTTCGTAATTTGGGGGTGAAAGATGGGAGGACAGGGAATGGGGTATTGGGCTTTGAGGATAATTTCCTTGTGGTCTCGTGTAAAGATCTCGGGTTGAAACAGGTCCTCCACCAGGGGGCGGATGTTTTTCGCGTCCTTGACCAGCGTTTTCAGGTCGATTCGTGTTACATGCCAGCCGTACGCGTACACGGCAACGGCGATGGCAATGATCACGATGTTCCGCAAAAATCTTTGCCAGGAAAAGGGTCGGCGAATTTGGTATTCCTTGTGTTCGTCCATTAGCGGATCTCCACCTGTACAGCGTCTTCACCGTAAATTTCTTTGAACCGCTTGTCATCAATTTCTTCTGGTTTTCCGTCGAACACAATACGTCCATCGCGGAGGGCAATGATGCGGGTGCCGTATTCCCGAGCCAAACTCAGGAAGTGAAGGGAACAAATAACAGTAATCCCGTCCTGGCGGTTCAGTTCCAGGATGTATTTCATCACCGAATGGGAGGTTGCCGGATCGAGAGAGGCCACAGGTTCATCGGCCAGGATGAGTTTAGGTTGTTGCATCAACGCCCGGGCGATAGCCACGCGTTGCTGTTGTCCCCCTGAGAGTTCGTCCGCGCGCTTCCACGCCTGGTCGGCTATCCCCACCCGTTCCAGGTTCTGCATGGCCATGCGTTTCTCTTCCGCGGTCCAGTAATTGATGAGACTACGCCATTGACTCACGTATCCCAATCGGCCGGTAAGCACGTTGGTCATTACAGAGAGGCGCTTCACCAAATTGAACTGCTGGAAGATCATGCCGATGTTGCGGCGAATTTTGCGCATTTCCGCGGGGGAGGCTGCTGTAATGTCCACTCCGTCCCAGATAATTTGCCCGGAGGTTGGTTCCACCAGGCGGTTAATACAGCGCAGGAGCGTGGATTTCCCGGAGCCACTCAGGCCGATGAGGACGACAAACTCCCCATCCTCAACAGTGAAAGAAACGTCCTTCAGGGCGTGGACCCCGCCGGGGTAAATCTTGTTCAAGTTGCGAATTTCGAGCATGAATGGCCTCCTCAGGAGTCCTTCGGATACGGCGTTTATTCTAGCCCACGTGAGGGCCTTCGCCAAGTTTTGATCCCCTCCCTCGTCTAGAAGGCCCGAACAGGGATGGGAAAGATGGGGAGTATGCGATAGTCCTTCGGGTGTGCATGAGATTGCACGATGTGGTATACTCTGGTACACTATAAACCGGTTCAACATCGTCAACGACTTACCAACCCGAAGTGAATGAACGTACCTTGAGGGTTGGATGGGGCAGTGTGAGATACGTGCGGAAAGGGAGTAAGTATGGCAACGCGAACGAGTGGTAAGGAACGTGCTTTGGAGACAACGCTCGCGACGTTGAAAAAGCGATTCGGGGAAGGGGCTATTATGCGGCTGAACGAGGCCGCTCAACATATTGACGTCATCCCTACCGGATCGATTAGTTTAGACATCGCCCTCGGTGTGGGTGGTATCCCTCGCGGACGGATCACCGAGATCTACGGCCCGGAATCCTCTGGCAAGACGACCATCTGTCTCCACGTGATCGCGGAGGCCCAACGCCAGGGGGGCGTAGCTGCATTTATCGATACCGAACACGCGCTCGATCCCGCGTACGCAGACCGCATTGGCGTGGACGTGGCTAACCTGCTGGTATCCCAACCGGATACCGGTGAACAAGCCCTGGAGATCGCGGAAGCCCTGGTACGCTCCGGCGCGGTGGATGTCGTTGTGGTGGATTCGGTGGCCGCGCTGGTGCCGCGAGCCGAAATTGAAGGGGAGATGGGCGATAGCCACGTGGGGTTGCAGGCTCGCCTGATGAGCCAGGCGTTGCGGAAACTCTCCGGCGCCATTAAGGCGTCAAATACGGCCATGATCTTCACCAATCAATTACGGCAGAAGATCGGCGTGATGTTCGGTAACCCCGAGACCACGACGGGTGGTATGGCCTTGAAGTTCTACGCGTCCGTGCGTTTGGATGTGCGGCGTATCCAAAGTATTAAGCAAGGTGGTGAGATCATCGGCAATCGGGTGCGGGTCACCGTCAAGAAGAACAAGGTCGCCCCACCCTTCCGCGTAGCAGAATTCGATATCATGTTCAACGAGGGCATCAGTTATGAAGGTGATGTCCTTGATCTGGGAGTCCAATTAGGCATCATTGAAAAACGAGGATCGTATTACCTGTACAAGGATGAACGTCTCGCACAAGGACGGGAGGCCGCAAAACAGGCACTAAAACGACAACCTGCTCTCGCGCGGGAAATCGAAAATCAAATTCGAGAACACTTCGGCCTGGCAATTCGCGAGGAATCTGTACCGGCTGCTTCCGAACAGGAACAATCATAAGGTCTTATTGACACCAGGACGCACGCCTATACTTGGGATTAAGCAGGGTGATGTGCACCCTGAAGTGTGGGCGGATACTCGGGCGCAGGAGCCCGTTAATGAAGATGAAAGGCGCGGGACCTGTCACGTGTCTTTGTGGGCATGTGATTGTGCGTGTATATAAAAATGTGTGGGGACAGGAGAGTCACGTGTATGGACACTCATCGTTGCCGTGAATGGTTTCGAGCAGGGCACTCTCCTTGTCCGTTGTCCACCCTTATCCAATGCCGGACATCTTGAAGGATAGTGGTTATCCTTCATCCTGATCACATACTGTTTTGGTGTAAACGACGCCAGGCCGGAGACCTTATGTGTCCCGGCCTGGTTGTGTTTAATGGGAGGGACATGGCCGGCACTATTACGGCCTTACACGTACAAAAGCGGGACAAACAGCGGGTCAATGTGTACCTGGACGGGGAGTTCGCGTTCGGCGTGCCTATTGACGTCGCGGCCACGTTGCACACTGGACAGTGGCTGAGCGACGAGGAAATAGAGCGGTTAAAAGCGCTGGATGCGTACGCGCGGGCTCGTGACCTGGCGTTCAATTACCTGGCCGTGCGCCCGCGCAGCACAATGGAAGTGCGTATCTATTTACGGCGCAAAGGATTTGATGAGCAGACCGTTGAATCCGTTATCCAGCGGCTAGAAGAACTTGAATACTTGAACGACGAAGCCTTTGCTCGCTTTTGGATTGAGGAGCGAGAACGCTTTCGTCCTCGTGGGCCTATGGCCCTGCGACATGAGTTACGACAAAAAGGGATAACACCGGAGATTATTGACAAGGTGCTGGCCGATGTGAACGTTGAGGTCAGTGCCCGGCGGGCCTTAGCATCTCGGGCGCGTCGTTGGGCGCACTTGGACGAACAGGCTTTCCGCAAGAAAGCCCAGGATTTCCTGGCCCGCCGAGGCTTCCCATACGATGTCATTCGTGATGTGGTCACGGACATGTGGGAAGCACTTCAAACTGAAGACGAGAGGAGCAAGCCATGGGACTTGGACATGTAGGCATGGTGGTCTTCATTGTGATGCTATCTCTCGTCGCCGTCGTAGCAGGATATTTAATCGGCAAACGCATTGCTGAAGAACGCTTTCGCACCGCCCATGAAGAAGCCGAACATCGACGAAATCGTCTTTTGGAAGAGGCCAAGGGACAAGCAAAGCAGATCGTCCTGGAGGCCCAGGATGAGGCTCTACAAATACGGCGGGAAGCCGAGCGTGAGGTTCAACGACGGCGTCGGGAGATAGAACGCCAAGAAGACCGACTACAACGCCGCCAGGAACACTTAGAAAAGCGGCTAGAACAACTGGAGACGCGTGAGCGTGCTCTCAACCAGCGCGAGCAGGAATTAGAACAGTGGGCCGAAGAACTCTCGCGCCTGGAAGAGGAACGCCGCGTGGAGTTGGAACGGGTCGCCTCCATGACAGTGGAAGAAGCGCGGGAGGAACTCCTGCGCTTGGTCGAACAGGAGTCACGGGAGGATATGGCCCGCCTTATTCGGGAAATTGAGGAAGAAGCAAAAGCCCAGGCCCAGGAACGGGCTCGGGAAATTATTACCCTGGCCATTGAGCGCTTGGCATCGGAGCACGTCTCCGAGACCACGGTAACTTCTGTGCCGTTGCCCAGCGACGACATGAAGGGCCGTATCATCGGCCGTCAGGGACGAAACATCCGCGCCATTGAAAACGCAACCGGCGTGGACATCATCGTAGACGACACTCCAGAAGCCATTACCATCTCTTCCTTTGACCCTGTACGCCGGGAGATCGCGCGGCGCGCTTTAACCCGACTGGTGCAGGATGGGCGAATTCACCCCGCTCGCATTGAGAAGGAAGTGGAAAAAGCCCGCGAGGAAGTAGAAGAAATCATTATCAAGGCGGGTGAGGAAGCCCTTCTGGAGACAGGCATAGCCAACCTCCACCCTGACCTGGTGCGTCTGCTGGGGCGCCTGAAGTTCCGCACATCATACGGCCAAAACCAGTGGGCCCACGCCATCGAAGTGGCTCACCTCTCCGCGCTGTTGGCCGCGGAATTGGGTGCAGACGTGTACACCGCCAAACTCGGGGGGCTCCTGCACGACATTGGCAAAGCAGTGAGCCACGAAATGGAAGGACCTCACGCCCTGGTCGGTGCGGACATAGCCCGCCGAGCCGGCTTGCCGGAGAAGGTCGTGAACTGCATTGCCAGCCATCACGGCGAAGAGGAACCCAAGAGCCTGGAAGCCATCATTGTCGCTACCGCGGACGCGATTTCCGGGGCTCGGCCGGGCGCACGACGGGAATCCCTGGAAGCGTACATCAAACGGGTAACAGCCTTGGAGGAACTGGCGAAGAGTTTCCCCGGCGTGGAAGAGGCGTACGCCATTCAAGCCGGTCGGGAAGTGCGCATCATTGTCAAGCCGGACCAAATTGATGATTTAGGAGTCATAGAATTATCACGGGCTATTGCCCAAAAAGTCGAAGAAAGCCTTGAATACCCTGGTCAGATAAAAGTGACCGTTATTCGGGAAATGCGCGCTACTGAGTACGCCAAGTGAAGCAACAGGAAGAACGCCTTTCCCGTCCGGCTCCTGAAAATGCCTTGCGGGAAAGGCGTTCTTCATCCCCGGTTTTTGAGAAGGTCCACCGCGCGCTGCAAGCGTTGTCCTGCTTCTTCTAACGTTTCCACCCGCTTGGGAAACGCGAAGCGCACAGTCGTCTCCCCAAGGCCTGGAGTGTAATAAAATGCCGATCCAGGGACCACCGCCACTCCGACCGCTGTGGTCAGCCAACGGGCAAAACTCATGGCATCCCCGCGCCATCCCAGGGCGCGGAAATCGGCCAGTACATAATAGGAACCTTGTGGAGGGTGAGCGATAAAGCCCGCGTTGTGCAACGAGCGCATCATCACGGCCCGCCGTTGGGTGTACCCCTTGACGAGGTCCTCATAATACGAGGTGGGCAGGTTCAGGGCGACCACGGCTGCTTTTTGCAAGGGCGTGGGGGCGCAGATGGTGAGATAGTCGTGAACAGTGCGCAGCGCGGTGCTTAGCGTGGGGTTCAGGGAGATGGCATATCCCAGTCGCCAGCCCGTCATTGCATAGGTTTTGGAAAGTCCTCCCAGGGAAATGACTCGCTGTTCCAATCCAGTTAGGGTTAAGGGGGATACGTGTTGGCGGCCGTCGTAAATGATGTGTTCGTAGATTTCATCCGTGATGATGACCGCGTCCCAGGTCTCGGCCAGTTCCCCGATCATGCGCAATTCCTCTGCTGAGAACACCTTCCCCGTGGGATTGTGGGGTGTGTTCACCAGAACGGCCCGCGTGCGGGGGCCAAACGCTTTCCGCAAAGCGTCCACATCCACCTCAAAAGCGGGGGGAAGCAGCGGAATGAAAATCGGCTTGCCCCCTGCAAATCGAATGGCCGGCACAAAGTTCTCGTGTGCAGGTTCGAACAAAATAACTTCGTCGCCGGGGTTGACCACGGAGAACACGGCCGCCATAATCGCTTCACTCACCCCGCACGTCACAGTCACATGGTATTCTGGGTCCACATCCACGCCGTAAAAGCGGTGGATCTTCTGGGCTATCGCGGAGCGGGTTTCCGGCAGCCCCCACGTAATGGAATACTGATTGTATCCCTCGACCAGTGCAGCCTGCGCGGCCTGTAAAACCTCAGGCGGTGGGGGAAAGTCAGGTAAGCCCTGGGAGAGGTTAATGGCGTTGTGCTTTAGGGCCAGCCGGGTCATCTCTCGGATGACCGATTCTTGAATGCCGTGTAGGCGCTCTGCTGGCGTCCAATTCATGGTGCGCCCTCCGCAAAGAAAATCACGTCATTGCCCACACCCACAATCCTGTTGCGTGATGCGGTAGATGAGGATGACCGGGTGTTGAGGATCCTGGTTGCTGAAAATCAGTTCCCAGCCCGGCGGAGCCCGGTGTGAATCCCGCCAGTACGCGGTGGGTCGTCCTTTGTCCTTGGTCTCGCTGATGACCACATATTCCACCCCGCGTCGGGCCGCGTATTGGAGAATGAGATCCCGGTCGGCTACGGGCATGGGCACGTGAATCCCATTTGCATAATAGGGTACTTGACTGGTCGTGGACATAATGCGTTTGTCCGGGCGAGGATCGTAAGTGCGTAACCACAGGCCAGCCTGTTCCTGTTCCAGATCGTGGACCACCGTGCGTTGGGCCCAGGCAGTGCGGGCGTAGGGATGTAGTCCGATAACAAGCATCAGGATCAACCCGACGACAACCCTGTGCACGCGGCGAGCAGTAGGAGGCGAGGTGTTCCACGCTCCCGCCACAATTTCGGCCACCCCGTCTATGCCGTAGCCGGCCCACAACGCGGTGAGGGGAATCACCGGCAGGAGGTAACGAGTCCACACAAAGAGAATAGTGGACACCCCTATAATGGCGGGGACCAAATACCAGGCGGGGAACAGGACTTTCCACCCTTCTCCGCGGATGAGCCCTAAAATCAAGCCTATGCCTGCCAGCCCTATCCACAGGTATCCTAACAGGGGCCAGCGCAGAAGTCGCGCTTCGCGCACTAAAGTGCGGAGCATTCCCTGACGATAAGCAGGGTCATCTAGCGCGGGGCGTTTCTGTCCTACACCCAACCGCACCATCCGATTGCGGTCCAGTAATGGCCCAGCGGGTGCGCCCCCTTGGGCCAGGCCATACGCGGCATGGTGATAATCCATGCCCCGGGCAATGCGAATGGCTATCGTGTAGTTGATAATGCCCTTTGTATCCGTGGTGATCCGCCCTGTCTGGCCGCTTAGCCAGACCACTACAGGCATCGCGATGATCAGGAAAAGGGCGCTCTGCAAGGTAAAGGCCGCGCCCCACGTGCCTATAGGGTAACGGCGGAGCCACACAAGGGCGATAATGAGAAGACTTAGCGCGAAGTAAACCGCGCCTTCGCTCTTCAGCAAGTAAGATATCCCGAAGAAGATGGGCACACTTACCCACCACCCGTTCCGAGGCCCATCCGTAAGAGAGCGCCACGTGGCATAGATACCGAAGAGCCAGGCCAGCATAAAGGGCGGTTCCACTCGAACCAGAGGAGCGTACATAAGCAAGTAAGGGTGAAATGCGACAAGAAGGGCCGCGCTGATCCCCACTCGCCGATGGAACATATCCCTGGCCAGAAGGTAAGTGGGGATGACCAGACCCGCGCTGGCCAGGAGAGCGATGATCCGACCACCCAGCACAAGATTCCCCACCAGGGAACCGACCAGGGCGATAAGGTGGGGAAACGCGGAGACCATCACCAATTCGGTTTCGCCCAGGATGCCCACGTAAGCCCTTTCCTGGAGAAGATGGCGGGCAAGTGTGACGTACGTGGTTCCTTCGGTCTGGAGGACGTGTGCGCGGGGCAGGTAGGCAAGACGCAAGCCCAGGGCCAACAGGAAAAGCCACAGCCAGGTCCAATCCCCTCGTTTACGCACGTTGAGCACCTCTCCTTGCTCTTACAGTTCCAGATGCGTATTGTACGGCGAAAGGGGACTTTCAACCAACTGGTACGTGGGTAAAGTTCGCTCATGGAGAGGCCTCGCGTTATAATACCTGCCGCTCATGTGCAAGCACGTGAAGCGTACCCGTGACGTTAGCGGGGCAACACAGAGCGAACGCCAATTGAGAGGTAACCATGAAGGGACAAAGAGGCTCACGAATTTCCCGAAGAATCCAAAGAGCCGTTGGTGGAATCGGTTTGTTGGTAGTGTTCATGGCCTTGATACTTGTAGCGGCCGGTTGTGGTTCCTCTCCGGAACCAACACCTACACCTACCAAGACACCGACCCCAGCGAATTTCACGCCGCCAGCACCTACGCCAAAAATCATTGTCGCGACGGCTACACCAACGGCCACCGCGACCGCGACGCCGACGGCTCGTCCGGTGGTGGAAACGCCAACGCCGGAGCCTCCGACCGCGACGTTCACCCCCACCGCGACCGCGACACCGGCGCCACCTCAGGAAGAGCAGACGCCGACACCGGCACCTACGCGGGGCTCGACTGGTGCACCTAAACCCACGCCACCTCCTCCGCCACCGCCGCCCCTCCACGCCACACCGGTGCCTTTGCCTCCCAGGGCGGACAATATTAACCCGTTGACGGGGTTGCCCGTGCCCGACCCATCGGTATTGCACCGACGGCCCATTCTGGTCCGTATTGGCAATGACACCATCATTCGCCCTCAGATAGGGATGAACGCGGCGGATGTACTTTATGAAGAATTAATTGACAGCATGGTGGATCCGCGTGAACCGCAGGTCATTCATTCCTTTATGACGCGTATCACCGGTGTTTATCTTAGCCAGGATCCACCCAAGGTATGGCCTATTCGCAGCGCGCGGTTGGTGAGCATTGCGTTGGCTCGCGAATACCATGCAGCACTGGTTCATTCCGGGGCCAGCGATGGCATTCGTTACCGGCTAGCGCAATCCCGCAAAGCCGGGGAGGATTTCATCGATTTGGATGAGTTCTATCACCCCAGCATTTTCACCACCCACAAGGAATACGATTGGCGGGGAAGCAAGTCGGTGGACCTGCGCAAAGTGCGGGATTATCTGCGCACTCACGGGTGGGAGAAAGATGTGAAGCCGCGTGGCTTCTACTTTACAGACGCCCTTCCGGCCGGAGGTCAACCAGGGACAGAGGTATACATCCCCTATCCTGCGTGCTGCGCGGTGACGTGGCGGTATAATCCATCTACTGGCATGTACGAACGTTACGTCCAGGGGCAACCTCACGTGGATAGGGCGGATGGCAAGATCATCGCGGTGAGCAATGTGGTGATCCACTTCGCCAAGCATGAGAACACGGACATGATTGAGGATAGTGCCGGGTCTCATGGCATTCGCATCTACTTGGATGGAGAAGGAGAAGCGTGGATTTTCCGGGATGGTCACATGTATCGGGCCATCTGGCGCCACGGGGATCGGTTCCAGATGACGGAATACTTGGACATGAACGGCCAACCTTTCCCCTTCAAACCTGGCCGGTTGTGGATTGAATACGTTCCTCTGGATTTCGATGTGAAGGTGAAATAGATTCCTCGTTCGTGGAACGCGGGAGCGTGATTCTACCTTCTCGCCGCGGGGCTCTGTGTCCCGCGGCGAGGAAACTTTTGTGCGAAGGAGATGTGTAGATGGCGCGGTATTCTCATATTGTTGGGTGGGGCATGTATGTACCCGAGAAGGTCCTCACCAACGACGACTTGGCCAACATTGTGGACACGAGTGATGAGTGGATTCGCACTCGTACGGGCATTCGAGAACGGCGCATCGTTACGGATCCGTCGGAGAGCACATCCACTCTGGCCACCCGCGCGGCACGTGCTGCTTTGGAGAAGGCTGGTTTATCTCCCACGGCCCTGGACATGATTATTGTCGCCACGTCCTCACCCGATCACCTGTTCCCGGCCACCGCGTGCCTTGTTCAGGATGCACTGGGTGCGGTAAATGCTGGCGCCTTTGATCTGAGCGCTGCTTGTTCGGGGTTTGTGTACGGCATGGCCATGGCCCATGGACTCATTGTCAGTGGTCAGGCCGATACTGTGATGGTAATCGGGGCCGAGGTTCTTTCGCGGTTAACGGATTGGTCGGATAGGAATACGTGTGTGCTTTTCGGGGATGGGGCTGGCGCGGTTATTATGCAGGTGTCCGAGCAGCCGGGCGGATTTATCGCCTCGGATCTGGGAGCAGATGGTTCGGGCGCGTCGTTGTTGTCTTTGCCCGCGGGGGGCACTCGTTTGCCCGCGAGCGAGGAGACGGTGCGGAACGGTATGCACTACATTAAGATGGATGGCCGGGCTGTGTTCCGCTTTGCCACGCGTGTGATGGCCGAGGCCACCCGCAGGGTGGTGGACAAAGCCGGCCTGACGTTAGATGATGTCGCCCTCATCATTCCTCATCAGGCTAACAGTCGTATTATTGAATCCTCGGTGATTAAGCAATTGAAATACCCCAAGGAACGGGTATTTATGAACCTGGACCGGTACGGGAACACGTCCACCGCGTCGATTCCCATTGCCCTGGTGGAGGCGGTAGAACAGGGTCGTGTTCGCCCGGGTGACTATGTGGTGCTTGTCGGTTTTGGCGGTGGGCTCACCTGGGCGGCAGCGCTCATTCAATGGGGCGCGCCCAAAGTATCCGAAGTCTCGCGATGGCAGCGCTGGTTCTGGGCCGCGTGGTACCGTGTTTATCGTACTCGTTCTGCGTACCGACGCTTGTTGCGGCGCTTGTTCGCTCTCTGGTTCGGCACTCGCGAGCGCTCGGAAGAAGAACTCGAACGCCTCCGGCGTCTGCGAAAAGAGTAGACCCTTCAGAGTTCCATGTCAACGTAGAGGGGGAAGTGGTCGGACGCGGTGCGTCCCAATTCTGTATCCCAGCGTCGCGCCCGTCGGAGCGTGGGCTGGAGAACGGGATCGGCAAAGCAATAATCCAGGCGCAATGTGGGACGGGCGGTTGTGTACGTACGGCCATCCCCCTCCCCCACCGCGCGGAACGCGTCCACGTAACCCGCTTTGACCACATAGGCCAGGGCCTGGGGGTGAGGTGTGGCCTGGATGAAATCCGGATGGGGTTGAGCAGCCGCGAATTCCTCCCAGTTCCCACCCTGGGCCTCAAAATCCTTGACGTCCTCGGGGTGCACGGTGTTGAAATCTCCGAGGAGAAGGTGGGGTTTCCCCCGATCGCGGGTGGTCCACTGGAGTAGGGAGCGAACTTGCTGGACGCGAACGTCCTCCCACCGCCATTCCAGGTGGGTGACGTATACGGTCAATGGGCGATCATCAGGGAGGACCACCCGGGCTTCCAACAGGCGACGTATTTCCCCAGGTCCTTCGTGGTTAAGACGATGGTTAGCGTAAGCGATTATGGGATAGCGTGAGAGGAGGGCTACTCCCATTGGTTGAGGAACTTTGCTGAATGTACCTGCAGGCCAGATCTCCGCGAACGCGTACTGGGCGCCCAGAGCCTCGCACAAAATCTCCAGCGCGCTCTTCCCGTTCAAGGGTAGGGGATGGGCTACCTCTTGCAGGGCCAGAATGTCCGGGTTCATTTCCAAAATCGTTTGGATCGTGCGTTCTGGATTCTGAACGCCGTCCATACCTGTCCAGTATTGGATGTTATACGTGACAATTTTCATGCGAACCCTCCTGCTGGCCACGGTGTTGTCCCTCTTATAGGTGGGCTTGGAGCCAATCCACCGTGGTGGTAATCACCTGAGTATCCCACTGAATGGCGTTAAAGGTGTGGTCTGCTCCCTCGATCCACACCAGTTCCGCCCGGTCTCCCAGTACGTTCTTGTACATTTCCGCGTGGGCCGGGGGAACTGTGGGATCTTTAGTCCCATGGATGATAAGGGCCGGACCGGAGTAGTGACGTAATGCGTCCAATGGCCGTGCTGTCGGCAGGGTGCGGATGAACTCCTGGCCCAGGAGGTACCCTCCCAGGTCCACTGTGCCATCGGGCTGGACTCCAAGCGGTGGAGGAAGGGGGGTGCTCTTCTCCATGGCGGTAAAGAGTCCCAGGGGATCGGCCACTGCCGACCACAGTACCAGCGCCTTGACGCGTTTGTCCTGGCCGGATATCAGGGAGGCTACACATCCCCCCATGCTCAGGCCCAACAAGGCCATGCGTTGGGAATCTACGGATTCGTGTTGGCTTAGCCAGTCCAGGACCGCGATCCCGTCGCTGACTTCTTCGGGAATGGTTACATCCTGAAAACGTCCTTCACTTTCACCGCTTCCCCGAAAGTCGAAACGCAGGGCCAGGAATCCGGCCCGCATGAGGGCGCGGGCGGTTTTCACGAACAGAAAATGGCTTTCCACCCGATGCCCAGTAAACCCGTGCATCATCAACACCGTAGGGTGTGGCCCTGGGCCGTCCGGGATGTGCATCATCGCGGCTATGCGTTGTCCTCGGTTTTCCAACCAGTAGAATATCTCCTTCATGGATGTACCTCCTTGCCGAGCGTTCTTTTTAGTGTGCTCAGGTTCGTTGGGACGGGGGAAGTGCCCGCGTTGTCGGGGTGGTCTGTGTGCACGGGTTTATACAAACAGGAGCCGCAGGGCAGAGTAAATCACCACGATGACCAGAAGGCGGTGAACCCATACGGCGGCACCGGGGCGAGCCGCGAAACGCGTGCCCAGCCACGCTCCTGTCATGTTTCCCACCGCGAGCAGCAGACCCCATCCCACGTTCACCTGGTGGTGCAAGGCAAAGACGGCCAGGGCTGGAACGGTGAAGATGAGGACGAGGAGCACTTTTATCGCGTTGGCTCGTACAATGTCATATCCCGCTCCCAGTACCAGTCCGGCCAGGGTAAAGATGCCCACTCCTGCTTGGATAAAGCCCCCGTACACGCCAATGAGCACAAAGACCGCCATCTCCTTTAACCCTGGTCGGGATTGTGTTTTCCCCTCTTTGCCCACAATCCAGCGCTTGGGGTTTACCAGGAGCACAAAGAGCATCATCACCATGATGGCACCGATGGCGCGGCGCATTGTGGCTTCTGGCAAGTCGACAGCAATGCGGGCTCCGATGATCGCGCCGATAGTTGTGGGGGTGGCGAGCCACAATCCCCGTTTCCAGTCCAGAAGGGATTGGCCGTGGTATCCGCGCACGGCCACAATGTTCTGCAAGAGAATGGCAATGCGATTGGTTCCGTTGGCCACATTGGCTGGTAGCCCGGCGAAAATGAGCATGGGCAAGGAGATGAGGGAGCCACTCCCTGCCAGGGTGTTGATGAATCCGGCCAGGAGTCCGGCCAGCACAACAGCAATGTACACAACAAAGGGTGGTAGGTGCATTACTCCCCTCCGTTGGTGATGTGTACTTTCCCCACAAGGACACGTCCTCCCACCTGGGTTCCCCCTTGGATGGGGAGGTTCTGGATGGTGTCCATGTGGTACATGCCGGTAAGTAACAAGTAGGTGCCGGCCGGGAGATCCGGGGGCACGTCTACATAATACCAGTCTTCCATGATTTCGCCCTGTTCCCATCGAGTGGTCGGCGTAAAGTAGAAGCCGGGTTCTGTGTCCCCATTGGCCACGGTATTCCCCTGTTCGTCGGTCAAGTGCACGATTACTTTATATCGCTCCTGGGGGGGAGCCTGGGCTAGCCAGTAGAGAACAAACCAGACGCGTTCTCCGGGGCGGATCTGGTCGCGTGGAATAAAACTCCCGATGAGACGGACATCTTCTCCCAGTTGCACGTCTTGCGGTTGAGGGCGGATAGCATCCGCGTGGGATCGCCACGCGGGCATGGTGGCTACAAGCAGGTAAAGTCCAATAAGCGCGGGCACCCAGAGGAGCCAGGAACGCCGCCTGATAGCCCAACCCAACCAGACGATCCCCCCGAAGAGGCTGGCAATTTCGGCCCAACGTTGCGCGGAGGTATGTTCGTATCGGATGCGCACAATGTGTTCTCCGGCCGGAATATCAAACGACAACAGGCCCAGGTGTCCCCGTGGATACAGGGATACCGGGTGCCCGTCCACATACGCGCGCCAGGCAGGGAAGTAGAACTGGTGCAGGGAGAAGGTCCAATCCTGGGCAGAGTGCACGCGAAAAGTGCGGTCCAGCGGGGCCTGACGTAGTGGGATCGCGTGAATTGAGATGGGCGGGCGTGGGGCAGGAGGAGTGTCCGGTGGCACGAAGAAGTCGTAACGACTTTCAGCAGACCACACGGGCATGTATTCGAAGAGCCAGATGGACTTCCACTTGCGCATGGACATACCGCGCAGGAGATCGTATTGGGCCAGAAGTTCCAGGTTCACATCCTCTTCCCGAAGCGGCTGCCAGTCCTTGGGGTTTTTAGCAATGTCGTAGCGGATTCCTGCCAGCGCGGCAATTGCCATTGTGGTGAGGAGGATGCCCCCTATAGCCCACCTGGCCCAGGGGTGACGGTTGGGAAGCCGTCCGATCCCCAGGGCGATGGTCATGGCAACACTGAACCCGATCACGGTGTGCAGTCGCCAGGGGAATTGGAGATAGTGCAACAGGGGGAGGGTAGCCCAAATCGGCCGGCTGTAGATAGTGAGCATGAAAATGGCAACCAGCGCGGTGCCCAAGAAGAAGGAGAAGATGAGCCGTTCCTCCCTTTTACGGGAGCGCAGGCTCCCCAGAAAGGCGATGATGGCTGCTGTCCAGAATAAGGTACCCACTCGTGGGATGGGCGATGCGGCCTTCACACTCTGGAAGGGGTGATATCGGTGAATCCAGAAGGGAGATAAAATGTCAGTCCAGGGAACCAGGTTTTGTAAGAGTTCAGATCTCTCCACCTCGCTTGGGCGTCCGGCCCATACGAGGTGAATGTCGGCCAGGACCGGGAGCCAGTAAAACGCGGCCAGGAGGATCCCCAGGCTTAGGGAGAGGGCTACGGGGACGAGTTGACGCCAGTTCTTTGTTCGCCAGGCCCACCAAAGGGTGTAGGCAATGACAACAGGGGTGAACTCGAACGCGGAGAGGTGGTGGGTGAAGATGAGGGCTCCGTACCCCAGGGCCAGGAGGAGATCCCCTTTCCGCCGATGGGTAGGGTTTGCAAAAAGGTCGGTCACGCGAGCAAGGATGAGGGGGTACCAGACCATGCCCCAGAGTTCGGCCTGCGCGCCACGGACGTACGCCAGGGCCATATGGTACGGCCAGTACACGTACACGAGCGCGGCCAACCATCCGGCAAAGGTACCCCACCGTCGGGCAAACGCGAACATGGTCCATCCTGCCGCGATCATGCCCAGACCGATCATCCACTCGTAGGAGGCCAGGAATCCCAGGCCCAGGAGGTGAAAACCTTCCGCGATGTAGTAGATGAACGGCGCGTAGAAGTGGAAGACCGGAGATCCGTAAAAGAAACTGAGGTGAGGGAACCACCGGGGGTATATCACTCCGGCCTGAAGCATCCAATGCAGTTCGAAGAACCGGCTCTTGTGGTAGAAGCCGTCATGGGTGGTCTGGAGTCCACTGTACCAGAGGTACCATGTGGCTGGCAGCAATGTGAGTGTCAGTCCGATCCAGATTAGTCCCTGACGCCACAGACGGTTCCCACGCGTGTGGGAACCGTCTGTCCACGTTGTCCAGATGCGCGCCCAGGTCACAGGTTCACGGCCTCCTCCTGTTGTTTAGGGAATTCTAGGCCGTTTAGCCCCCTCGTTTCAATTCCTCAAGGCGCTTTTGCCACTTTTCCACCAGGCGGTTGTATGTGGCTTCGCTGATCTGGCCGCTGGCCAGTTGCATGTCCAGGCTGTCCAACAGTTCCTGAATTTCTTCCACGGTTTTCGGCGCTTTGGGCGTGGTCGTCGCGGGCTGTGATGGTTGTTGCTGCTGTTGTTGGGCGGATCCGCTGAGCGCGCTGGCGATCATTTGGGCCATGCCCATGCCCATGCCCAAACCGGCACCCATGCCCATCCCTGTGCCCGTGGCGCTTCCGGCTTCCCCTCCGGCCTGGGCCGCGGCTTCCATGGCCCGGGCTGCTTTCCACTGGAGGTATTTGTTCATGTCGCCGATAGCTCCCATGGCCGCGCGTTCGCTGATGGCTTTTTCTGTCTCTTCATCCGGGGTGATGGCGACGATGCGCACTTCCTTCAGGCGAATGCCGCGGCGGGCAAAGTCCTCTTCTACCCGCGCGCGCACGCCCGCGCTTAACTCGTCGTACAGGGCTGGCAGGTCGAACAACCCTACGCGGGTTTCTCCCAGCAGGTCCATGAGACGACTGGTGATGGTGCGGCGCAGGTACTCCTCAATGCTGCGGCTTTCGTACAATCCTTGCTGTCCCACAATGTTTTCCACGAACAGGCGCGGGTCCTCGATTTGCATGGCGTAGATCCCGCGCGCTCGCAAGCGCACAATGCCCAGGTCCGGATCCCGGAAGGGGATGGGCTGATCGGTGCCGAATTTGCGGTCCGGGAATTCCCGCAGGTTAACGAAGTACACTTCTGCGGTGAAGGGTGAACGTCCGTCGAACAGTTTCCCCAGCAAGTTGATCAGCAAGGGGATGTTCGCTGTGGTGATGGTATGTCGGCCTGGGCCAAACACGTCCAGGGCTTTTCCGTCGCGGAAGAAGACGGCTGCCTGTGATTGTCGGACAATAACTTGGGAACCGATGCGGAAATCTCCCGCGCCGTGGGGCGGGAAGCGCAAGACCAGGTCGTTCGGTCCCATATCCGGGGCTTCTATGACGTCAAAGACTCGTGGCATACTGATGCCTCCTTTCCTGCTGTGAGCGTGTGGTTGTTTTAGGTGTCAGATGGTTCTGAAAATTCAGCGGGGGCTTCTGGGCCCTCGTTACTTTCCTCGCGACGTTGAACGGCTCGTTCCCGTTGGGTGTAAAGTTCGTACAGGTCTTCGATGGCATTGTACAGGGATTTGAGGGCGGCGCCGAAGGCTTCTGCTGATTGGGATGCCGCGTTCTGGGCTGCCTCTACTTTCCCCTCGATTTGCGGTAACTGTTCCAGGATGTGAGTGTCGAAGTGGATGAGCCGTTCTAGTTCATTTTCCCGGATTTTTTCTACATCGAAGAGGGGGCGGTAACCATAGGCCGCGGTTCGGACTTTGTCCGCAAAAAGGGTCAGTTTGTTCTGAATGCGCTCCAGGTCGTTCATCCAGCGGATGCCGCCAGGAATGCGGAGCAGGTCGCGCTGTAAGTCGGTTACCTGTCGGCGAATGGCGTCGAGCGTGGTTTCGATTTCCTCGCGTATTTTACGGTCTATTTCTCGTCGCGTTTCCTTTTCCCGGTAACCCCGTATGCCAGGCAAGTTACTCCAGGCACGCTCCAAACGCCCGCGTGCTTTTTTGATCTCTTCCCACTTATCACTCACTGGACCTCTCCTTTCATGTATAGGGCCTGGCTTGTTTAAGGAAGGGGGAACAACAACGTCCCATCAGGTTCCCCTTGCTCTTTGCAAGCCAAGCATTAAACCCCATGGATTTCCTACGCGTTGCGGTGGATGAAGACTTCGGCTCCACACCACGGGCACTTAATGACTCCTTTGCCCGCGATTTCCAGTTCGCCGCCACAGTTGGGACAACGACGGGTTTCCATCAAGGTGCTGGCCTCTTCGGAGTAGAGAATGCCGTCGTTCCAGTTGACGGCTCCGCTGAAGAGATTTTTCCCGACCAGACTGCGCACCAGGGTCTCCACCTCCTCCCGGCTGATGTTCAATGTGATGGCTGCTTCGGAGAAGGAGACTTTGCCCTGAGTCAGGACCATGTTGAGTAGATCACGCTCCAACTTTGCCCGCGCGTACTGGGCTGCTTCCTCACTCCCCCGACGGTGCATGTAGATGCCGACTCCCACCAGAGGGGCTGTGATGACCAGAAATGTGATAATGATGCCCAGCAACGCGCCGGTTACGGTTGTCTCTCCTGTGGCTGCCTGTACTCCCAGGTAGAGAAGTACCAGGATAAACGCGATCACACCGATGGCAATGAACACACGTCCCGCAATACGTCCACCACCGACCATGGATATTTCCTCCGTGCTTTTTGGGAGTGTTAGGAAGTTCGGTTTATCCGAACCCGCCGCCGCCACCACCACCGCCACCGCCACCGCCGCCACCACCGCCGGACCACCCGCCGTCACTGCTGCTGGATGGGCGGCTGGCCAGGGTCGAGGAGGCAGCGGCAAGCATTGCTCCCAGGCTGGAACTCAAATCGGCCAGGCTGCCGCCAATGTTCTCAGACATTTCGCTCAGGCTGGGCATGGATCCACCTTCGGGGGTGGGAGTTCCCATGCCATGGCCTGGGGCTTTTCCAGGTTGCGGGGATGGCTCGGAGTAGACCGGACGGTACCATCCGGGCCAGGTGACTACGGTTTCTTCGCCCAGGGCTTTTTGGAACTTGTGCAAGAACGTTTTATCCACGCCCAGGGCAACCGCGTACGGGAGATAGCGATCCAGGATGGCTTGGGCTTCTTCTACGCTGACTTGTTTGTATTTATCGATGTTTTTCAGGTAACGGCGGAAGGCTTGCCACCGGGCGGCTTCCTCGGCCCCTTTGCGTGTTTTCTTGGGCATGTAGCGGGCTACGATAAGTCCACCAAGGCCCACAAGGACCAAACCGAGTCCCGGGCAGAAATCTGTGCTTATCTGCAGGGAAGCGGAGAGCATGGAAAGTCCCACCCACAGGGCGATGCCCACTCCTGCTGTGGCGACGGCGAGCCATGTGTAACGGGATCGGATTCGTTCTGGGTTGTGGGGGAAGTACCCTTCCTGGACCAGGGTTTCGTAAATCGCCTGTCGGATGAGCGGGATGTGGGTGTAAAATTTCTCCCGGAGGTCCTGGAGGTGACGTTCTGTGTGTCCCTCCATAAGTCCTTCAATGAGGATTCTCTCGTACTCTCGCAGGTCGGAGAGGTCTTCTTTCCGTAGTCGGAAGACAAAATCCCGCTTTCGGAACCACTTGTGCGGGAGTTCTTCGATTTCCAGGTATCCTCGCCGCGCCAGGTCCAGGATGGTGGATAGGATGTCTTGCATGTCCACTTTTTCGTCCACCAAGGTGCCCACCAGCGCGGGGGGGAGGTCCGAAGGGGGTTCTGGGAGGTACTCGGCGTATACCTCGGTAGGGGCATCCCGTCCACGGGTGTACCACAAGAGGTAAAATCCGGCAATGCCCAGGGTGAGGATGAGCAGCCCCAGAGCAAGGAAGAGCAGGGTGAACACAGGTCGCCATCGGGCCAGGGCTTCTTCTCGAGCCTGTGCTCGATCCGCTTCGATTTGCCACGCCGCAGGGGTGACGGGAACAACGCCGTGGGGCCACTGGACCCGCACTTCCAGGGCTGTGTGGGGAGGTACGGGTTCTGTTGTGCGGAAGCGGACCGTGTGATCGTTCACTTGTTCGGCTGTGGTGATGTCCGGGTAGGTGGTGAATTTTTCGATGGCCGCGGGCACCTCTACGGTGACGGTTGCCTGTTGAATGGGACCATCCCGGTCGGGGAAGATGGCTTTCCACCAGAGTTGATCCCCTTCTGGGTAGGCTCTCAACGCGCCGTGCACCAGGTAACTGATGTGGAAGGTTCGGGTGGTGTTACTTGTGGGGGCAAAGAACCAGCGAATGGTGTAACTTGATGAAGTGCGTTCGACAACGAACGTGTGTGGTTCTTTGCCCGAGGTAGTGTATGTGTATTCCCCCTGTTCATCCCACACTCGCGGGTGATCGATATCTACAAGGTTATGGAGGTCAATGGTTCGATAGCCAAAGGTGAACGGTCCGCCGTTAAATCGAATGGTGAGGGTTTCCTCAACGTGGAGAATGCCTTCTTTATCCACCTGGAGGGAAACGTCCATGCGTTCCCAATCCACGGATTTGGACTGAGCGTCGACCAGGGGAGAGGTAAGAAGTAGGACAACTACGAGGATGAGGAATATGCGCCAGGAGGCGCGGACTCCTGCCCACAACTGACAACTTTGCTGTGTTCTCATCGTGGCCTCCTTTGTGCCCGTCTTCAGTGTAGCACACCTTGGGGCAGGCACCAAACATCTTCTATAAAGTGCCGGTTTTGCCTTCATTTGTGGTATACTGAACTATCTCAGGCGACCGGTCCGTTGCGCAAGTGTTGGTAACGTGACGAGCGGTCGCCACACCAGATATGGGTGCGTTGACCCATGCGGTGTGGTGCTGGTACGCTACCCAAACTGTTTGCTTTGTTTCTATAATATGCCGACGCTATACCCATTCAAACGGTACGGCTGGCCAAACCTGGATCATCAACGAAGGGATTGGATATTTTCCTATGCCCTCTAAAGTTACGAATAAATCGCTGACTGCGTTACGACATGTGCCGCTCTTTGCGGTTTTACAGGATGAAGAGTGGGGGGAGATTGTAGATTATCTGAACATCCGGACCTTCGCAGAGGGTGTGTATCTTTTTTTTGAAGGTGACCCCCCTGATGCCCTGTATGTTATCATCGAGGGACACATCGCGTTGATTCGGCACACCGCGGAAGGGCGGGATGTGGTGCTGGATGTGATGCGTCCCGGCAATATGGTGGGTGAGTTGGCCGTCTTTGAAGGGGTCCCTTACTCTGCTTCTGCGAAGACGTTGGATGAGGTCCAGGCGGTGGTGTTTGCCCGTGAGCAGTTTTTGCGTTTGTTGGCCCGTTACCCTCGACTGGCCAGCGCGGTTATCTTTGATTTGACCCGACGCGTCCGACACTTGAGCGATTTGGTGCAGAGTCTGGCTATTGAGCGCGTTGAACAGCGATTAGCCCGTATATTGTTGCGCCTGGCTAAGATCAGCGGTCAAACGCACGCGGAAGGAATTCTCATCACGTTGCCCCTGACACGGCAGGATTTGGCCGATATGGCCGGGACTACTGTGGAGACAACTATCCGCACGTTAAGTCGCTTGCGTAAGGAGGGGGTGGTAGACACCTGGCGAGGTCGGATTCTCATACGGGATGGACAGCGGTTAGCCCAGATCGCTGAGGAGGGAGGATGATCGGGCGTTTAGCCCACATTGCCGGGCAAGAGCAGGTGGGGGCTTTTCATTTGACCCGCGTCCATTGCCCGGATTTGGCCGAGGTATTGCGCCCCGGTCACTTTGTCCTTGTGCGGTTCGCTTCCACGTGGGATCCATACCTTCGCATTCCTCTGTTCCCTGTTGTTATTGATCCCCTCTCCTGGTTGGTCTATCACCGTTTGGAGGACGCTCAGGGGCTTTCTCTGTTGCATCGGTCTCCTCCTGGCACACAAGTAATGGTGTGGGGGCCCCTGGGTCAGCCTTTTCCCTCGGTCTCGCCCGGGGATCGGGTGTTGGTGTTGGCTCAGGAACCTTATGTTCCTTATGTTCTCGGGCTAGCACGCGATCTCTCTGTCCAGCACGATGTGGTGATGCTTGTGGAACATGGGGGCGGGCTGTTGCCCACGGATCTGCATTGGCTTCCTCCGGCTGTGGAGTTTCAGACGGTGCCTTCTTCTGGTGCACATTTGGATGACGCGTTAAGCGCGCTATCCTCCTGGGCAGATAAGGTCTTTGTGGCAGGACCTGCCCACTGGCCTCAGTACATCGCGTACCGGTTGGAGACTCTCTGGATGACGTTGCCCCGAGGCCGCGCGTTCGCGTTGGTTGCGGACGGCATTATGTGCGGGTTGGGATTGTGCGATCGTTGTGTGCTCTCCACCCGCCGTGGCCCTATCCGTACGTGCCGAAAGGGACCGGTGTTGGATTTGGGTGAGTGGTTTGGGACGCGGAGGGGGACATGAATCAGGAGTGGGTGGTGGATTTGGCTCCTCGACACAAGTTGGGGTTGCCCCTTGCCTCCCGTGTGCTGGCGGGCCCGGGAGTGAGTCGGCTGGGGTTCCCGGAACAGATTACGTATGATGTGGCGGGCGTGGGCGCGATTGTGATCGGGCCGTGGACCGGTTACAGCGATCGGACCCGTTATCCTGTGCTTCACCCCCGTGGGGGAGGTGTTTTCTGGGCACCGGCCAGGCCGCCTCGGAATACGCGGGTGACATTACAGCGTTTGCGCGCGGCTTGGCGCCGTCCCCCCGCGCCGTTCATTGCATCCTTGGGTCCTTATGATGTAACACACGTGCGGGATGTGGCCCGTCATTTGGGCGAATCGGGTATTATATCCGGTCTCTTGCTGGAGGTGGGGGAGGAAGAGGATACCGGCACAGTGGTAGCCCGGTTAACAACCGCGGCGGAGATGTCCGAGTTGCCCGTTTGGGTGGGATTACCCCGTTCCCGTGTGCGGGATTTGGCAGATGTGTGTGCGCGCTCCGGAGGCGATGCCCTGGTCATTGTGTTGCCTTCAACAGGGGTATGGCCTCACCGTGGGGCATGGGTGGAAGGGTATGCGTTTGGGCCCATGTTCCTGCCACATACGTTGGCCGCCTTACATGCTGTTCGTTCTATTGTCGGGGATGCGATACCTGTTATTGCTTTGGGAGGAATTCATTCTCCAGAAGATGCGCGTTTGTGTTTGGAGGCCGGGGCTGATGCCGTGATGGTTGACACGGCTCTGTGGGTCGAACCGGATTTGCCGGCCCGAATTTGGGACGCGCTTCGCGAGGAGGAGGTTGAGGAAGAGGAACCATGAGAGCGGTAATCCAGCGTGTGAGCGAATCCCGTGTGGAGGTTGATGGCCAGGTTGTGGGTCAGATTGGCCGGGGATTGTTAGTGTTGGTGGGAGTAACACACGACGATACGGAAAAGGAGGCCCGCTGGTTGGCGCGCAAGGTGGCCGGCTTGCGCATTTTTGAGGATGACGCGGGCAAGATGAACCGTTCGGTCAAGGACGTGGGCGGGAGTGTGTTGGTCGTCTCCCAGTTCACCCTGTATGGCGATGCTCGCAAGGGACGACGTCCTAGTTTTGTGAAGGCTGCCCGCCCCGAGCACGCGGAACCCCTAATCCAACGGTTTTGTGCCTATCTTGAGGAAGAGGGGGTCCCGGTATCTACCGGCCGGTTTCGGGCGATGATGCACGTCTGTTTGTGCAATGAGGGGCCGGTGACCATTATTGTGGATACTCCTTGAGGTTGAGGCTTTAGATTCTACCCCAATCCGGCGTTGTGTTTGGGCCTGAGTAATGGGGGCCATACAATAGGGCCGGAAAGGAGATGGGGGTGATACGCAACATTGTCAAGAACGTCATCGCGCTCAGCGTGAACGGGGGCATCCGCATCGTCTTTGGCATGATCATTCAGGTGCTCATCGGTCGACTGCTGGGCGCGGAAAGTCTGGGCAAGTTCGCGGTGATGACCGCGTACATCGCCATTTTCCAGGTGGTTATGCAGTTAGGCCTGCCTAACCTTCTCATCCGGGAGACCGCTCGGCACCGGGAAGAGGCTTCTCGCTATTGGTGGAGCACAGTGGTGGTGTTGGTGCTGGCCGGGGTCGCGGCCTGGGGAGGGCAATCCTTAGTGGCCTACCTGTGGGGGCATCCTCAGGATACCCTGAAGATGGTGGTGGTGGCAGGTCTTTCCCTGATTCCCTTCGGTGTGGTCATCGCGTCGGAGGCGACTCTGCGCGGGCTGGAGCGCATGGAGATTATTCCCCTGGTCCAGACCATTGCTTACACTCTGTACACCCTTGCCGTCCTCGTTGTGGTTGTATTGCACCTCTCCGTAGTCGCGTTGGGGTGGGCGATGGTTCTCTTGCAGACGGTCGGGGCAACGCTGTATCTGATCTACCTGGCCCGAGCGCATGTGGTCCAACGGGTGTGGATTGACCTGGGTTTGACGCGTCACCTGTTGCGTTTGGCCCCCCACTTTTACGGACTCCCTGTGGCGGCCATCATTCCCAATCGTATTGCGATCATTATCATCGCGAAGATCTTGGGGGAGGAGGCCAGCGGTATTTTCAACGCAGCCCAGGTATTGGCTCGCTCTCTCTTCTTCATTAGCACCGGGTATTCGGAGGCTCTATACCCTGCGCTCTCCCGCCTTTTCCTGGAGGGATGGGATCGGTTCCGCCAGGGAGTACGCATGGGGATCCGTTACGGTCTGGTGTTCAGTGCGGCTCTTTCCCTGGGGATGATGGCCTGGGCGCCCTGGCTGATGGATTGGGTTTTTGGCAAGGAGGAATATGTAGCCGCGGTGCCATTATTGCGTATTCTTGTGTGGCAAGCCGTGCTCTTTGTGTTGAACGGTGTTCTCGGGGTTATTGAGATGGCTGCCAACCGTCAGGATTTGACGTTTTACATCGCGATTGCAAAGGTTATTGCCTTTGTGGTGATTATCCCCATTTTCACTTATGCGGGTGGGTTGACTGGAGCGGCTGTGGGCATTCTTGTCAGTTCGGGCATTTCTGTCCTTCTGCACGTGGGAGCAGTGCACCGGGTGACGCGTGGCGTGCCGCCGGTCCATGTGTGGGCGCGGGCGTTTGTGGCGGTGGCCGCGGCCGTGGCCGTGGTGCTTTTCACCGTTCACACGCCCTTGTGGGTGGCAGGTGTGGTTCCTCTTCTGGTGTACGCTGGGGGAATTGTGCTTTTGGGATTGGTCCGTTTGACGGATGTGGGCGCGTTGGTGCACAAATTGGCTCCAGGAGGGTGAGTGGTGATGGATGTGTGTGTGATCGGTTGGGACGGAGCGGATTGGCGCATCCTGCGCCCCATGATGGACGCGGGCGTGCTGCCGAATTTGCGGGCTTTGATTCAGCGATCCCGTCACGCGGCTTTGCAGTCCACGTTGCCACCGGTCACCGCGCCCGCGTGGTCCACTTTTCTCACTGGGGTGAATCCGGGAAAGCATGGGCTTTTTACCTGGCAGGGGCCTTTGAACGAACGATTGGAACGTCCTTTTCTCAATGCCAGCCACGTACGGGCCCCCCGCTTGTGGGACTGGCTCACCCGCGCGGGGAAGCGTTCCCTCTTCCTCAACGTTCCTCTGACATATCCCCCCCCGACGTTTGACGGCGTGCTTGTTGGGGGTATGCTCACACCCGGTACTCACGTGAATTTCACGCATCCACCAGAGGTACGGGAGCAGTTGCTCAGGCGAATGCCGGATTATCAGGTGGATGTGGAGATGCAGTTCACAGAAAAGGACCGCACCTCTCCCTCGGGTATGCAATCTCATTTGGAAGAGGTGCGGCGGACAACAGTGCAACGGGTGAACGCGTGGCGGTTCCTGTTGGACGCGTACGGTCCCTTTGACCTGGCTATGATTGTGTTCGAGGGAACCGATCGGGTGCAGCACCCCCTGTACGGATACGCGGCGAACCAGCGACCGGCTGACGCAGATCCGGAGTGGGAGGAACGGCGAAAGTGGGTGTGGGAGTATTATCGGTTCCTGGATGATCAGTTGGCCGCGGTGTTGTCGGATTGTGGGGAAGGGACAACCGTCTTCTTCCTGTCCGATCATGGGTTTGGGCCTTTGTATTGGGAGTTTTGCGCGAATGAGTGGTTAGCCGAACAGGGGTGGTTGCGCTTTAAGGGGAGCGCGGGACGTCTGTATCGGCCCTTGCGGCCGTTATCCCGGGTGGCCAAGCGGGTGCTACCTGCATCATGGGTTCAACGCGGCAAAGCGGCCATCACCGGTCTCAAAGCCTTGGATTGGTCTCACACCCTCGCGTACAGCGGTGGTCCAATGGAAGATGGTATCTGGCTTAATGTGCGGGGTCGTGAGCCGCTGGGCGTGATCAAGGCCGGAGATTACGAAGCCGTGCGAGAGGAGATCATGGACGCACTGCGTTCGGTTACCCTCCCAGACGGTCGTCCCATGTGCCGCGCGGTGTATCGGAGAGAGGAGGTGTACTCAGGACCCTATGTGGACCAGGCCGCGGATATTATCTTGGATTTGAACGAAGGAGTACGTTTCACATCGCTACGCAACCCGGAGGGCGGGGTTTTCCGTCGGGTGTTCCCGCAAGGGCAGGGTACGCACCGACGCTGGGGCGTGTTCGCGGTGGCTGGACCCAGCGTTCTGCCCGGTGAGTTCTCCACCCCTCCCACAATGGCGGATTTAGCGCCTACAATCTTGGCGAGTATGGGGATTCCGTTACCGGATGAACACTTCGACGGTCACGTGCTCCCAGAGGTTGTGAAGTCATTTCAGTATGGGGGAGCGCAAGAGGACGAGGTGGGGAGCACGGTGGCTTACAGCGAGGAAGAAAGTCGGCTTATTGAGGAACATCTTCGCTCCCTGGGGTACATTGAGTAAACCGATGGATCTCTCCATTGTCATTGTCACGTGGAATTCAATAGGAGACATCGGTCCGTGCCTGGACAGTCTGGCCGCCCATCTGTCGGATGTGGCCCATGAGATCATTGTGGTAGACAACGCGTCCACCGACGGGACGCCAGCATTCCTGCGGGAGCGAGGATTTCGTTCTGCCGCGGCGGGCACGGCAGCCACGCGCGTGCTCATCGAAAACGAGGAAAACGTGGGCTTCGCGGCAGCCAACAACCAGGGATTAGCCCAGGCTCGCGGCCGCTTCGTCCTCTTCCTCAACCCGGACACCGAGGTTCAGGCCGGCAGCGTGCAGACGATGCTGGCTTACTTGCAGGAACACGAGGATGTAGTTGCGGTAGGGCCCCGGTTGACCGACGGGGAAGGTCACATCCAGGGTGGAGCGGCGGGCCATGAGTTCACCCCATGGCATGTGTTGAACTACAGCCTGGGCCTGTACGCGCTGGCCCCCCAGTGGTTTCCTGGAATCTGGCTAGCGCGGCGGCAGTACCGTGAGCCGACACCCATCCCCGTGGACTGGGTATCGGGGGCCGCGTTGATGACGCGGACGGATGTGGCCCGATCTGTGGGGGGGTGGCCCGAGGATTATTTTCTTTACCTGGAGGATGTCGCGTTCTGTCGCCGCTTGCGGACCCGCGGCCGTATCGTGTGTTTGCCCCGCGCGCACATTATCCACCACATTGGGGGGAGTGTGCATCAGATGGGGGAAGCAGGACTTGCCCGGAATGTGTTAGGATTGGACAGGGATTATCGGACGCGTTACCCTTGGACCACGGTGGCCTTCCTGCATGTTCTGGGGATTGTGGGGTTTGGCTTACGCTGGACGGCCAGCGTGATCCGGGGACGTGCGCGTGTGGAAGGACATAGCGCTCCTGCTCGCGCGTTGTGGAGGGCCTGCACCCTGACCAGTCTGCATTGCCTGGTGAGGGCTATCACCCAGCGAGAGTGCGTATGAGTCGCCCGATATTGTACGTCCATTCGAGCAACGAACTTTACGGTTCGGATATCATCCTGCTGGACCTGGTTAAACGGCTGGACCGAAATCGGTACGCGCCTTATGTGGTTATGCCCCAGGATCTGCCCTATGACGGGCGGTTGGGCCGCGCGCTGGCCCAGGAGGGCATTCCCCACACATCCATTGATATGGCTGTGTTGCGGCGTCGTTATACCAATGTGTTCGGCCTAATCGCGTTCAGTCGGCGTCTGCTCGTGGGAACGTGGGCATTGCGTCGTTTGATGCGTGAGCAGCAGGTCGCGCTGGTCCACTCCCAGACGGGAGCGGTCTGGTGTGGGGGACTGGCCAGTCGCTGGTTGGGGATTCCCCACATTTACTACATCATGGAAATCATTCAGACTCCCCGTCTCACCCGGCACTTGATGGCTCGGTTCATCAACAAGTACGGAGACCGGGTCGTTGTCATTTCTCGGGCCGTGGGGGATCACTTGATGAAGGACGCGCCGGAAATTGAACGCCGGATCACGGTGATTCCGCCGGGTATCGACGCGGAGATGTTTCACCCTCGGAACGAGGGACATAGGGTGCGCGAGGAGTGGGGAGTAAGCGATGATGAGGTGGTGTTTGGCGTGGTCGGGCGCATCCACTGGTGGAAGGGGCAGGATTTGTTCCTGCGCGCGGCCGCGCGCATTGCTCACCAGGTTCCCCACGCGCGCTTCGTGCTGGTGGGGGATGTGGTGCCCGGCGAGGAATGGCGACGTCAAGCGTTGAAGGAGGAAATCGCGCGCATGGGGATTGGCGACCGGGTTATCTGGGCTGGGTACCGGGAGGACATCCCTCAGGTCATGGCTGCCCTGGATGTGTTGGTGCTTCCCTCCACGGAGCCCGAACCTTTTGGTCGGGTGATTGTCGAAGCCATGTCCACAGAACGGGCGGTCATTGCGGCCGCTCACGGGGGACCCGTGGAAAGTGTGGTACACGGGGAGACGGGATTCCTGTTCCCGCCCCAGGATGAGGAGGCGTTGGCTGCTGCCATGAAGCAGTTGGCCCAGAACGCGGAATTGCGAACCCGCATGGGCAAGGCGGGACGCGCGCGCGTGTTGGATCTCTACACCATCAAACGGCATGTGGCCGCGTTCCAGTCCCTGTACGACGAGATTCTGGAGGAGCGAGGGGTATCGTGAGAGGGTGGGTGCAGGCGTTGATTCGGCGGTTAAAGCACGATCCCACGTACACGTTGGACCCCCATCTCAGTGGAGGGGATCTGCTGGGCATTCTCTGGCGTCGAGGGTGGGCGTTCCTGCGCGGGTTGTGGTGGCGCTGGCGGGTGGCGGAATCCCACGGCGCGCTGTTTGTCGGCCGGCGGGTGCAAATTTTCCACGCGCGGCATTTGCACCTGGGCCGCAGTGTCACCATCGAGGATGATGTGCGCATTGACGCGCTGAGCCGGGAAGGGGTTTGGTTGGGGGACAACGTGTCCATTGGGCGCTTCACCATGATCGAGGCTACGGGGTTGCTCACTCTGTTGGGTAAAGGGGTGCGCATCGGCGCGAACTCTAATTTGGGGGATTACAATTATGTGGGCGGAGCCGGCGGGGTGACTATTGGCGAGAACGTGCTCATCGGCCAATATGTGTCTTTTCATCCCCAGAATCATGTGTTCGACGACCCGGAGCGGCCCATTAAGGTTCAGGGCACAACTCAGCAGGGTATTGTGGTAGAGGATGATGTGTGGATTGGCGCTCGCGTCACCATTCTTGACGGCGTGCGCGTGGGACGGGGAGCGGTCATCGCGGCTGGCGCGGTTGTCACTCAAGATGTGCCGCCCTACGCGGTGGTAGGTGGCGTGCCGGCCAGGGTGATCAAGTGGAGGAAGAAACCAGAGGATGGTGATGCGTAACGCGTAGCGTTACGCATCATATATTATGGATCACGCATCACATTATGGACCTGATACTTGCATCCGCAGCCATCGTTGTCGTTTTAGTCGGCGTCCTGGCCGTGAGCCTGGCGTTCTTGCGCGCGTGGCCTACGGCCGCGATGGTCGTGCTAACGCTGGCCGTGTACACCAACCACTACAAGTTTGATGTGGGGCCTGTGACCATTCGCACGGAACATGTGGCTGTGCTGATGCTGGCAGGACTGCTGGCTGTGTACCTGGGCTGGCAGGGAATCTGGCCCCGGGTGACGGTGCCTGGACTATACGCGATGGGGTGGTGGTTGGCCCTCGCGCTGAGCGCGTTCCTCCACGCGCCGGATTTCGGGGATACGTTGCGTCACATTATCCGCCTGGGGCTCATGGTCTTCACCTTCCTGGTGACTGTGAATCTGGTCCAGCGGCGGGAGGAGTGGCGCACATTTGCCCGCATCCTGTACGGTGTGGGCCTGGCCGAGGCCGCGTACGGCGTGCTGGCCCGAGCCGTGTACGCGTGGGATTTTGGGACGATTCACGTGCTGGGACACACACTACGCAGTCCGTTGAACCTGGGAATTCAGATTACCCGTTCCTTGCCCGTACCCGCGCCTTACGGCACGCTGGAGGAGGGAAACATTTTTGGCAGCACCATGGGCGCGCTGTTGGTGGCCT
The DNA here is from genome assembly GCA_964402285.1 of uncultured Anaerolineae bacterium. GTDB lineage: Bacteria > Chloroflexota > Anaerolineae > JAADDB01 > JAADDB01 > CAYPUG01. The sequence continues at coordinate 38,963 of CAYOAZ010000004.1, forward strand.
CCCTGGTGCTCTGGCTCCACCCGCGGGGAGGAATTTCGCGACGGTGGAGTGGTCTGGGCATTGTGCTGACATCTGCTGGGTGGGTGCTGAGCCTGACCCGGGGCGCGTGGTTGGCCGTGCTCTTTGTCCTCCCGCTCCTGTGGGTGCTGTACCCCCAGGACGGGCAGCGGCGCCTGGCTCATTTAGGACTCCTGTTCGCGGCCGCGCCTATCGCCCTGGTGATCCTTGTCGCGGTGCTGCTCTTTGCGCCCGATTCAGTGCCCGCGGTGGCCCGATTGCGCACTCTGCTCAGCCTGCAAGGGGATCCTACGTTCAACCTGCGGATGGAACGGTGGTCTCTCGCCTGGGAGGATATTCTCATGCGGCCCTGGATCGGTTGGGGGCCCGGCACGTTCGTGCAGTTGCACGGGATCCGCTACTTCGCGCCCGCGTGGCTGGACTCATTGACCATCAAGAATTTGCAAGAGGGGGGGCTGCTGGGCCTGATATTTCTGTACGGTTTTTGGGGGTTGCCCATTGGGGAGGGCATTTGGGCCGCGCTACACGATGGCTCGTTCCCAGAACGGGGAATGACCCTGGCCCTGGCACTGGGTGGGATAGTGTTGTTTCTGGCATACCATGTGACCGATGCCACATGGCTGGCCTTTGTCTGGGTGTGGCTTGGAGTGTTGACCACACGACCTGGGGGAAAGTGGGCAAGGTATGAAGAGGCCTAGACCGATTTTGTTCGTCCATTCGAGCAATGAACTGTACGGCTCCGACGTCAGTCTGCTGGAACTGGTGCGGCGGCTGGATCGCGACCAGTACACGCCGCTGGTCGTTCTGCCCAACGATTTGCCCTATGAAGGTCAATTGGGCGCGGCGTTGAGCAACATCGGTGTGGACAACCGCACGGTAAACATGGCCATCCTCCGCCGCCGCTACACCACACCCAAGGGCCTGAGTCTGCTCTTCGCCCGCCTGTGGGTGGGCACGTACCACCTGGTTCGCCTGATGCGCCATCACCATGTCCGCCTGGTTCACTCCAACAGCAGCGCTGTCCTGTGCGGCGCGTTTGCCAGCGCGGTGGCGCGAGTGCCTCATATCTGGTACGTGCGCGAAATTGTCCAGGCCCCTCCTCTGGTACGACGCACCCTGGCCCGGCTCATTGCCTGGCGGTCCGATCGGGTGGTGGTGAATTCCCACGCGGTGGGGGAACACCTGGTAAAGGACGCCCCAGGCGTCAAGGAGCGGCTGGTGGTCATTCCTCCCCCCGTGGACATGGCCCGGTTCAACCCGCGGAACGACGGCCGACACGTGCGCGAGGAGTGGGGTGTGGGGGATGACGAGGTGCTCTTCGGAGTGGTGGGACGCATCCACTGGTGGAAAGGGCAGGATGTGTTTCTCCAGGCCGCGGCGCAGGTAGCCCAGCGCCTGCCCAATGCTCGCTTCGTCATTGTGGGAGACGTTGTGCCCGGTGAGGAGGAGTTGCGGGAAGGATTGAAGGTCCTGGCTCAGAAACTGGGCATTGGCGCGAAGGTGATCTGGGCGGGATATCGCAAGGACGCGCCCCAGGTGATGGCCGCGCTGGACGTGCTGGTGCTGGCATCCACGTCTCCCGAGCCTTTTGGCCGTGTGATCATCGAAGCCATGGCCACGGCCAAGCCCGTCATCGCCACCGCGCACGGCGGCCCCCTGGAGATCGTCAAACACGAGGAGACGGGATTCCTGGTGACCCCGCGCGACCCGAACAGCATGGCCGAAGCCATGATCCGGCTCGGACAGGACCCGGAACTGCGGCGTCGAATGGGCGAGGCGGGCCTGGAGCGCATTTATGGGGTCTACACCCTGGAGAAGCACATTATCGCGTTCGAGCGGTTGTATGAGGAGGTCCTGAGTGAGCGCTGACCTGGAGGAGTACCGAAAGCGATACGGTCCCTTGCACATTGCCATGCTGGGCACGCGAGGTGTGCCCGCGTCTTACAGTGGGTTTGAAACGTGTGTGGAACAATTGGGCAGTCGCCTGGTGCAGCGAGGACACCGGGTGACGGTGTACGCGCGGCCTCATCACATCACGTACCCTCATCCCACGTACAAGGGGATGCGCTTGGTCAAGATTCCCACTATCCCCAACAAATACCTGGACACCATTGTGCACGCGTTTCTCTCCAGCCTGCACGCGCTCACCCAGGATTACGACATCGCCCTCTACTTCATTGTCGGCAACAGCCCCGTCACCTGGATTCCTCGGCTGCGAGGGCAGATCAGCATCCTCAACGTGGACGGCCTGGACTGGAAGCGGGAGAAGTGGCCGGGATGGGCTAAGGCGTATATCCGTTTCACCGAGCGCCTGGCGACCATCCTGCCCAACGCGTTCCTCACCGATTCCCGAGTCGTACAGCGCTACTATCGGGAACGGTATGGCAAGGAGCCGCCGTACATCCCCTACGGCGCGGAGGTCTCCCGCCGACCGCCGGGGCCGGTGCTGGCGAAGTGGGGGCTGGAACCCCGCAAGTACATTCTCTTTGTGGGCCGTCTGGTGCCGGAGAACTGCGCACATCATCTGGTGGAAGCGTGCAATGGCCTGAACACGGACATGAAGTGCGTCATTGTGGGGGATGCGCCTTACGCGGAGGAGTACAAGGCCTACCTGCGTTCCATCGCGGGGCCCAATGTGGTTTTCACCGGGTACTGCTTTGGCGAGTGCTACGAGGAGATCAGCAGCCACGCGTACATTTTTGTGGAGACATCCCAGGTGGGGGGCACGCACCCCGCGCTTTTGGAGGCCATGGCTTTTGGGAGTTGCGTGGTCGTGAACAACACGGAGGAGAACCTGGAAACCATTGGCGACGCGGGGTTTTCTTACGAGGGCTCCCGCGGGGGCGAGGCTCTGCGGGAAGTGCTCCAACACCTTTTGGATCACCCGGACCTGGTGGAAGAATACCGGGACCGCGCGCTGGAGCGAGTCCAGCGTTACTACACGTGGGACGCGGTCACTTCCGCGTATGAGCGCATGTTCTACGAGTTGAAGTTCGGACGTTAAATGTGGGGGAGGTGAGACTTTGCGTGATTTTCGCGATGCAATAGCGATTGTGACCGGAGCGTCCAGTGGGATTGGTCGGGCTGTGGCTTTGTCCCTGGCTCGGGAGGGGGCGCACGTAGCACTGGCCGCGCGCCGCGAGTCTTTACTTCGCGCGGTCGCCGGGGAGATTGAAGCCCTGGGCCGAGAGGCTCTTCCCGTTCCCACGGATGTGAGTGATCGCGTCCAGGTGGAACGGTTGGTACAGGCTACACTGGACCGGTGGGGACGGGTGGATATTCTCATTGCCAACGCGGGTATTTACGTGCGCAGCCCGATCCGCGAACTGCGCCTGGAGGATCTTGAACGGTCGATGGCGGTGAATTTTTACGGTGGCGTGTACCCGGTGCTGGCTGTGTTGCCTCACATGTTGGAGCGTGGCCGAGGGCACATTGTGCTTGTGACATCGATGGACGCGAAAAAAGGCATTCCGCCCGATGCGCCCTATGTGGCAGCGAAGTTCGCTCTGGCGGGGTTCGGCGATGTGTTGCGACAGGAACTGCACGGTACGGGGGTCCATGCCACAGTGGTCTTTCCGGGGCGGGTGGATACTCCCCTGATTGAAAATCTGAAAGTTCCCTGGATTTCTGCTAAAATTCCCCCAGAAGCCGTGGCTCGATCTATCATCCGTGGTATCCGCCGTGGCTCACCGGAGATCATTGTGCCTTGGCAGGCGCGGTTGCTTGTCTATGCTCAGGTCATTTCCCCGCGTTTTGCGGATTGGGCTGTACGTTTCTTTCACCTGGAAGGTGAGGAGTTGTAGGGGACGCGGTTGGCGTCTATCCATTCTCGGCTTTTGGGGCTCACGCTTTAAGATCCAGGTTTAATCGGACAACTCGCTCTCCCCCATACATGAAGAAGTCCAAGGAGGAGAAACGCATCATGCTTACCGGAACGCTAGTCACCACAAAACCTCTTCACCCCTGGCTGCGTCGCGTTCGCGTCTCTTTTGTTGCGGGACCCATGTCTCCTATGCTGGAGGGCGTGGCCGACAACATTCTGCGCATGTTCCGTCGCCTGGGGCACGATGTCCAGGAACGTCCTGACGAGACCACCGACGCGATCATCACTACGGCTCCCTTTGGTCAACCTTTACGGTGGCGCGATGCGCTCTTGTTCACCGCGCGCAAGCGATTTGGATTGAAGAAAACGCCGACTCTGTTTACCCTAGTCCACGTGACCCCTGGTGAATTTCACCGCACCATTGAGTACTTTCGCCGCGTGTTGGAAAAGGACCCGCCCGATCCTAAGGATTACGATTTTCCTGGTCTGGCGCCTCAGGCCTACCGTGTCCTCCACGAACAGGGACGGCGGGGCGGGCCCATCCTCGCGCTCCAACGTCTCCTCCAAGCGCAGACCAAGAGCATTCGTGTACTTTTGGTTGTGGGAGAGGATACGCCCCTGGCCGCGTATCATTTTGATCTGGTGGGTGCGTTCCCTAAGAGCAAGGCCGACCACATGGACGCGTTCTACGAAGACATTGTCCTGCGCATGGTCACCACCCTCAGCACCAGGGAGGTGACCGCCCATGAGGTGGTTGGGGAACCCATTCCTTGGGAGGTGTGGACCCGTTTGAGCGCGCCCAAGGCCATGCAGCACGCGGCCCGGGAATTGGGTAAGCGCAACTTTTTCACGGAAATGGTCCGCATTGAGGATTTGGTGCAGGTTCCGGCTATTGGTGATGCGGTGGCCCGTCAGTACAGTGAGGGGTGCTTCGCGACCTGGGAACCCCAAATCGATGCGCTCATTGCCACTGTCACAGGGAGTGCCCGGCCAGTGGATAAGGACAACATTACCGATGATGATCTGGCCGTGATTGTGGGGGTGCGCCCCGGCGGGTCTGGAGCCCGAGTCCGCCACGTGGAGGGCAAGCGCAATGATCCGCCTTCTTCGGAGGCGGTGGAAATGTACGACATGGACACGTTGCTCCCGCGCATTCGGCTGGGTGAGGAGTGGCCAGTTCAGGCTGAGGTGCCTGTTGTCCGGTCTAAACTGCACGGTCACCGCGGAATTGCCGCGTATGATCCGACAAAGGTCGAGTTTGTGCCATTGGACGAACCTTATTACCACTACTTGGTCTCCTGCGCGACCGAGGCTCAGGCTCGGGGCATTAAGGACGCGTTTGCCCGTTCCGAAGCTTTACAAAATCCGGATGATCCTCGGGTGGTTGCGTTTACTGTGTTGCCCGGTCACGGTGTGGTGATGGCCGAGAAGTGGGTGGCCGGGAAGGAACCTTTTCAGATCTTCTGGGAACTGATGGATGAGGGTGCCCTGGTGGTGGACAGTCATGTCCCCCAGGGGCCTATGTGGTATGTTCCGGATGAACAAGGCCGCATGGTACTTCGCATCGAAGAGGATGAGTGGCATGTCACGTGAAACGCGTCAACATGTGTTCCTTTCTCCCCACCCTGAAGATGCTTTGTTGGCTTGTGGCGGGTTGATGGCTTACCTGCGCGAGCGAGGTGATCGGGTATGGGTGATGGTCCTGTTCGCGCGGGTCCCACCGGAGGGGGAAGGGGGGGCTGAGGAACGGCGGTTTGCTTGGCCCCCACGAAATCGAGCATTGTGGGATCAGGTGGTGTCGGAGAGTATGGAGGTGTACCACCACCTGGGCGTGGAAGTCCACTATGGCCAGTATGTGCCTGCTCCGTTTCGGCGTCACCCGGTGGAAGGACGTCGTTTGTACCCGGCGACGTGGGCTTATTACCGAGCCCCTGATGCCAGCGAAGGGGATCTTCCCCTGCGCATGGCTGGCGAGGTGAGCACAATGATCTCCCCGGACACGTGGGTGTATGTGCCCTTGGGATTGGGGAGACATGTGGACCATGTGCTGGTGAAGCGGATGGATCAGGTTTTACAACGGCAGGGGCATGTGGTTTTTTACTACGAGGAATTCCCTGAGGTGTTACAGGATCACCGGGTGGAAAAATTCCCGCGGCGAGGGTGGCGCCCCTGGTTACTCCCGCTCTCAGAGAATGAGTTGAACGTGAAGGTCCGTGCTATTCAGCGCTATAAGAGTATTATCCCATTTTTGTTCGGAACGGAGCGTGAGGTGAGACGGCGGGTGTCCGATTATATGTACACGGTGAGTGGCCTGGGATACCCCGCGGAGCGGTACTGGACACGGTGAAGGGGTGATGAAGAGAGGAGGTTCAGCATGGATGAGCATGTGAACGCGATTGCACAACGGGCATGGGAGCACCTCCGCCACTTGGCGGTGGATATTGGCCCTCGCCCTTCCACGCGCGAAGGGGAATTGCAGGCAGCCCATTACGCGCGCGATGTGCTTAAGGCTGCCGGGGTGCAGGAGGTGCGCGAGGAGTTGTTCCTCAGTGGGCGTGAGACGTATTGGCCTTATGTCATCTCCCTGGGGGCGGGGTTGTTGGGGAACGTGATTTTCTTGACCAAGCCTAACCGCAAACGGGGAGTTATCGCCGCGCTGTTGAACGCGCTGGGCGCGTGGGGGTTTTACGCCGAGGCGAACTTTGACGATCACTGGGCACGGCACCTGTTACCTAAAGGGGTAAGTCAGAACGTGGTGGGGGTGATTCCCGCCGCGGATAAACCCCAACGGCGCATTGTGCTCATGGGGCACTTGGACACCCATCGGACGCCCTTTTTCTACAACGTGCCCTTGCTGTTGCGGATGTTCTCCTCCCTGGTGAGTGCTGCTTTTGTTAGCCTGCCCCTGAGCGCGTTGTTCACCCTGATGCGAGCGGTCGGAAATGTTCCTGGGTTCAGTGGGCTGGTGGGATTGATTACAGCGTTTCAGGCGTTTGCCATGGGGATGAGCATTCAGGCGGAGACAACACCGCACACTCCCGGTGCGAACGATAACGCGTCGGGCGCCGCGGTTGTACTGGCTTTGGCTGAACACCTGGCACAGCATCCTCTCCCGCACACAGATGTGTGGGTGGTTCTGACCGGATGCGAGGAGGTGGGCGCGTACGGCGCGGATGCGCTGCTCAAAGCCCATGGCGAGGAGTTGCGGGATGCGTATTTCATCAATGTGGATATGGTCGGTGTAGGGGTACCGGCCATCCTCGAACGGGAGGGGTTGCTCAAGAGTTATCATCCTGATCCCTTGCTCTTACGCGTTGCCATGGAGGTTGCGGCTGAACATCCCGAATGGAATACAGGCCCACACGCTGCGGCCGCGTACACGGACATTGGGGTCATCATCAAGCACGGGTACCGGGGCATCACTATTGATTCTGTAGTTCCCCCTATGCACCCGGCTCATCAGCACATGGGATACTGGCATCAGTTGCGGGACCGGTTTGAGAATGTGGAGCAGGAGTGTGTGGCGAAGGCCGCAGCCTATGTCCTCGCGTTCCTCCAACGACTCGATGCACTGTGATTTTGAGATCCGTGTCTTTCGGATGAATACCATCCGGAAGACACGATCTTCCCCTGATTAGAACGTTCAGTGCAGAGGTGTTCACATGCCTGTTGTCCTGATCACCCTGGCTTTGGCCGTGGGCATTTGGACTGCCCACGGTTACTGGCATGTGGGCCCTTCCCCTTGCGCCTCCTCCTTTTGGCTGATGTGGCAGCGGGCCGAGTGGGTTCGGCGAGCGCTCTTTGTGGCCCCTTTTCTCCCCTTACCCCTGGTATGGCACCTTTACCGAACCCGGCGTCGCCTTTGGCTTGGAATGTTGCCCTTGTACGCTCTTTTAGGAGGGCTGCTCTACTCGGCTTCCCCCTTTTACCCCTGTTTGTCTCCTGACCATGTGGCGTACTGGGCGCAACCAGGACGGTTGGGTAAGCATCGTGTGTTGATTACTGGTGTGGTGGATGGGTGGCCCGATAGGCGGGAACGGTTTACGTTTTACCGGGTTCGGGCTGAGACACTGCGGGTGCAGAGTAAGACGGTCCCTGTCAATGGGTGGGTGCGGGTGAAAGCACCCCATTATCCTGAATACGAATACGGGGATCGGGTGCGGGTGGTGGGGGTGCTGGATGTTCCCCCGGTGTTTGAGGATTTTGATTACCGTCGTTACTTAGCCCAGAAGAGGATTTACGCGGTCGTGCGCGCGGAGCGGGTTATCCCCATCAGTCGGGAAGGGGGACATCCGTTTTGGCGGACACTGTACGCGATTCGACGGCGTTCGGCCCAGATTCTGGACGTGGAGTTGCCTGCCCCCTATTCGGCCCTGGCCCAGGGGATTCTCCTGGGCATTGAGGGGAACATCCCGCGTTCCCTGTACGATGATTTCAATGCCACAGGGACAAGTCACATTATTGTTATTAGCGGGTTCAACATTGCGATTGTCACGGGTCTGTTGCTCGCTTTGTTGGGACCGTTGATGGGCATTCGAGGGGCAGCCCTCGCGGCGATTCTGGGCGTGGGGCTTTATGTGATCTTTGTGGGGGCGGACGCGGCTGTGATGCGGGCGGGTATTATGGGTGGTGTGTACGCTTTTTCCCTGGTCATTAGACGTCGCCCTCATGTGCTGAATACGTTGTTCTTCGCGGCTCTGGTGATGTTGTCCCTTGACCCTTTGTCGTTGTGGAATGTGGGATTTCAGTTGTCTTTCCTGGCCACTTTGGGCTTGATTGTGGTCGCACCCCTTATCCAACGTCCGGTTCATCGTCAACTTGAGCGAGTGCTTCCTCCCGCATGGCAGGGACCGGTGGTACAGTTTGTTGATGAGGCCGTTGTTCTGACTCTGGCAGCACAGGTGGCTACGATGCCCCTGGTGGTGGGGGTCTTTGGGCGGGCTTCTTTGATTTCCCCAATAAGCAATATGTTGATTCTCCCTGTGCAACCGTTGGTGATGGTTGCAGCCGGGGTGAGCACTGTTCTCGGGTGGGTGTGGTTGCCTTTGGGACGTGTTGTCGCGCTGCTGGCGTGGTTACCCCTGGCCTGGACTGTGTGGGTTGTGGAGGTGACGGCTCGGTGGCCGGGCGCGGGCATAGCGACCCCTTCGTGGACGCGCCCATTGGTGGTGGGATATTACGCGCTCTTCGCGATGTTTGTCGCGTGGCAATACGCGCGCCTGTTGGGTAAGTCGTTCTCTACGCGATGGCAGTTCCCGCGCCTGCTTCACGTGAGGATGGCGACAGTGATTTGGCCTGTGGTCATTGTTGCGGGGGTGGGCGCTGTGTGGACCGGTTGGCAGTGGGTGGGTTCCTGGGATGATCATGTGCTGCACTTGCGGTCCGGCGAGGCGGTTTGGCAACTTCCCCGCGGTGTTCGGGTGCGCTTTTGGGGCCGTGGGGAGGAGGGGCAGGCATTAATGGCGGAGGATTCTGCGGGCGCGGCTGTGTGGGTGGTCCTCTACACGGATGTGCTCTCCCTGGTGCGCGTCCGGCAGGCTATGCAGGATCACCCTCCCCAGTTGCTGGTGATGCCGGCTTTGTGCGTCGAGGTTGATCCCTGTCCTTCTTCTGTGCGGTTCTTCCTGCAGACGGTGGAAGCATGGGGTGTGCGGTGGATAGCGCTCACCCCCTATTCCCCCGTTTACCTGGGCAATAGGGCCACGTGGTTGGAGTATTTGCCCGATGGGAACCATGATGTGCACCCGGTTCTTCTGCACGCGGGTTCAATGTTCTTTCTTTTGCCGCCGGATGTTCCCGTGGCCTGGCAAGATGCGTGGGCGGAGCAAGTGGCGTGGCCTTCCCCTCTGATCTTGCCCTTGCCTCTCCCGGAACGTGGCACGTGGCCCACTCCTCGCTTTTTGAGGGTCACGCGTCCTGAGCGAGTTCTCATTCCCTTGGGGGTGACGTATCCGCCGGAGAGCCAACAGGCTGTGGCCGCGTTGAATGGGTGGACTTATGATCCGGAGCGTGAATTGGTGGTGCGTGTGAGTGCTTCAGGGGAAATTCGTCGGTGATTACACGGGTTTTCGGGCGACTATGAGGAAGGCACGAGTGAGAAGGAGGTCCTCTGGGTACTCGGCCAGTTCCTGGCGGATCTCTTCGCTGAGGAGATCCGCTCCTTCAGGTTGGAAGTCGGGATCTTCCTCCAATTTTCTGTGTTGCGCGTCCACGTGATAGAGGGCTTCTACCCGGAATGCACGGGAGAAGGAGGCGACGATGTCTTCGGGGCGCAGGCGGTTGACTCCTCTTGTTTCGTACAGGCCGCGCAGGTGTCCCCAGGGGAGACGGGTGTACAAATCCGGGTGGACGTGTCCACCGGAGAGGCTGTAGTAGTTATGCCAGAGGTGATAGGAGAGGCCTCCCGGACGGGTAACCCGGTGCAGTTCCTGCACAAGTCGGTCCATGTCCATGACGTGTTCGAGAACTGCGTTGGAGATGACTACGTCGAAAGAATTTTCCGGCACGGGCATGGTATAGCCATCGTAGGAGAAGAGCGCGTACGTGTGATGCTGAATACGCGTTCCCGAAATTTCAGCCAAGTGGTCGTAGTAGCGGGCGTACTTGTAAGCGAATATCAGGGCTTTGTACCAGGCTTGAATCCATCGTCCCCCGCGACGGTGGATGTCTTTGGCTGTGGCGCGAATGCCATCCCTGTAAAACGCGGCCAGGACGTCTAGCCCAACAACACGTCGCAGGTGAGGGGTGTAGAGGATGACTTCGGGGTAGGTGTAGCCACATCCCAGAATGAGCAGGTCCTGTTCGCTCAGAGGCCGCTGGGTGAATTTCTGTAGATCCCGCAGGCCTTTGAGGAAGACGTTGTGGTAGTCGTGTTCGGCACGCTGTATTGGGTCGAATTGTAATAGCCGGGCCATGTTTCCCAGGGCCCGGCGCCAGGGTTGAGATGATGTCATGGACGTTGGTGTGTACCTCCTTTACAGGTTACCGGTGACGTTGGGCTTCTCCCAGGAGGGCTAACGCGCTTTCGTGTCCGCTTTCTCCGGGTGTACCTAACATGGCTGCCAGTTCTTGGATACGTGCTTCCCCTTCAAGGGGACGTACGCTAACACGCGTTCGTCCGTGGGTCAGGTGTTTGCTTACGTGGAGATGCCAGTCTCCGTACGCGGCCAGTTGGGGCAGGTGGGTAACGCAGAGTACCTGGTGGGTTCGGGCCAGGCGCCACAGTTTACGTCCTACAACGCCGCCCAGACGCCCTCCAATACCCACGTCGATTTCGTCAAATATCAGTGTGGGGACGGGGTCCGCGTGGGCGAGCACCGATTTCAGGGCCAGCATGAGGCGCGCGGTTTCTCCCCCTGACGCGACGCGTGCCAGCGGGCGCAGGGGTTCACCTTCGTTGGCGCTGACGAGGAATTCCACGTGATCTACGCCAGTGGTGTCAAAGGCCAGGTGACGCCCATCAACGGGCAGTCCATCGGGGTCTTCGACGTGACGGATGGCAACGTGGAACCGGGTATGAGGCATACGCAGGTCCTTGAGTTCGGCCTCAACCGCTTGCGCTAACCTTTGGGCGGCTTCTTGACGGCGTTGGGAGAGTGTCGCGGCCAGGGCACCGATCTCCCTTCGCAGGTTTTCTTCCTCTGCCATGAGGTCGGCTATCCGCTCATCGGCCCGCTGGATGTGGGCCAGTTCCTGCGCGGCTTGTTCCGCGTAAGCGAGGATTTCTTCGATGGTGTCGCCGTACTTGCGTTTCAGGCTCCGAATGAGTGCTAATCGGTCTTCGACTTCTTCCAGGCGCTGGGGGTTGAATTCCACGTGTTCTCGATAGGTGGTCAGCGCGCGCAGGAGGTCGTTTACTTGGTCCGCAAGGGCTGCGGCCTGAGTGGCCAGGGGTTCTAATGAGGGATCCAGTTCGGTGAGGCGGCCCAGGCGGGATTCCACATCCCCGATGAGATCCAACGCGCCGGCCATGGATCCCACGTCCCCTTCCAGGGCGAGGATCGCGGCTTCCACGTTTTCGATGAGGTGTTCCGCGTGGGCCAATCGTTGGCGCTCGATTTCGAGTTCTTCCTCTTCCCCTGGATCCAGTGCGGCCTGTTCGATTTCCTGAATTTGGTAGGCCAGGAGATCCGCGCGCTGGGCGAGTTCTCGTTCGTGGGTGCGCAGGTGCTCCAGTTCGCGACGGATGGCCCGCAGCCGTGTTACGTTTTCCGCGACTTCGGCCCGAAGTTCATCCAGGTGGGCGTAGCGGTCCAGGAGGAAAAGGTGTGACCGGGGGCTGAGCAGGGAGAGGTGTTCTCCCTGGCCGTGGATGTCTACCAGCAGACGGCCAAGTTCCCCTAACAGGGTGGCTGTGACTGCTCGGCCGTTGATGCGGGCAATGCTGCGCCCTGTGGATCGTACTTCGCGAGAGAGGATGAGGGTGTTGCCTTCCTCATCCAGTCCTTCGCGGCGGAGCAGGGCATTGACCCGATCCAGAACGTCGCCTTCCAGTTCGAAGATGCCCTCAACAATGGTTTTGTCCGCGCCGGCACGGATCCATTCGGCTTGGGCCCGTGCTCCCAGTATGGCCGTGACCGCATCCACCAGGAGGGATTTGCCAGCGCCGGTCTCTCCGGTCAGGACGTTGAGTCCCGGTGCAAAGGTGACTGTGAGTTCGTCGATAATGCCGAAGTTTCGAATGTACAGTTCCCTCAACATGGCCATCACTTACCAGTACACGTACACAACCGGGCTGTGTCCATCCTCGGTTTCGCTCCAGCGGAATATCCACCACGCGTCGTAGGGGCTCAGGTTCACGCACCCGTGACTGCGCGGTCGTCCGAACGCGTCATGCCAGTAGGCAGTGTGTAAGGAGTACCCGCGGTAGAAGTACATGGTCCAGGTTACGTCTTCCAGGTAGTAGTAATGCATGGTACCGGGCGTGCCTCCCACCATGCGTCCCCAACGGCGACGTAACCAGGTGCGGAAGATGCCCCGCACTGTGGGGTATTGTGGTACTCCGGTCGCGACCAGGGTGGCGTAGACAGGGGTATCCCCTTCGTAAGCCACCAGTGTCTGTTCGCGCAGGCTCACTCCGACCCATTTGTCACTGGCTTTGATCTGGGCCGGACGGGGCTTGTAACGGGCAACTCCCACCCAGCCCCCGTACACCCAACGGTTTTCCCCTATGCGGTACCACTTTGCCCCCTGGACGACCCGTTCTTCCAGGATGTGGAAACGGTCCTTGTAGTGTACTCTGTCAATGGGTGGGTTGTCGTCTGAAACTCCTGGTCGTGCTCGCACGTTCAGGGTGGACGCGACAATCCAACCCACAGGGAGTGCCATGCCTTCTGTTGAGGTAGGGGTCTCGGTGGCTGTGGTCGCGTGGGCGCGCGGGGACACGATGCGGACCCAACCGCCGTGGACCCACCGGTTGACGCCGATGCGGTACCAGGTTTCCCCGTTGTAAAGGGTTTCCTCGTAGATGAGGACTTCGGTGCCCTGGCGCAGGCGGTCGATGGGCGGGTTGTCCGGGCGAACTCCCGGTCGGGCGCGCACGTTCAGGATGTACGCGGTCACTACCCCGCGGCGCACGTCACCCGAGGCCGGTGGTTGTCCCGCGACGATGCGGACCCAACCGCCGTGGACCCATCGGTTGACGCCGATGCGGTACCAGGTTTCCCCGTTGTAGAGGGTTTCCTCGTAGATGAGGACTTCAGTGCCCTGGCGCAGGCGGTCGATGGGCGGGTTGTCCGGGCGAACTCCCGGTCGGGCGCGCACGTTCAGGATGTACGCGGTCACCACTCCGCGACGGGTGGGTGTGCTCGGTGGCGAGGGAGGGGGAGGTGGTGGGGGGGCTGTGCCTGTGAGTTCTACTCCCTTTAAGTCAGAGGGGTGGAGGAGGACCACTGAACTGGAGGGGATCCAGTCGTTGCCTCCGGTGCGATACCACAGGTGCTCTCCGACTACGGTTTCTTCGTGGATGGAGATGTATGTGCCCGGTGCCAGTATGCGGGAAACCCGTCCCCCACCCGGGGATACGTATGTGCGTGTGTAGGCCCATACAGGCCGTGCGTAGCGGAAGGGCATCCACGCGGGGAAACCCGATCGGAGGATGGTGATTTCCTCCATCGCGATGCGGGCTGTGGCGGAAAGGGTAGGGGCTGTGGTGGCCGCGGGTTCTTCTTCGCCCTCCTCTTCTTCTGGGAGACCAATGGTGATGGTGTCTTCTGCTAATGTGCCAAGCCAAAATCCGTCGGAATCCACCACATCAACGGCAATGTTGTAGGTTCCGGTTTTGGTGTAGTAGAGCGTCCATGCGGCTTCCTGTTCTGAGGTGCCATCTCCGCTGAGCCAATACACCTGCCCAGCCCCGCCGTCCACCCGAAGGCGCACATCCGGTGTGAGTCCGCGGACCGCGAGGTGTACGTCGATTTGCATTCGGTCCTCATTGTTTCGGGTGGCTGTGAAGTGGGTAAGTTCGGGCAGGGAAGGAGAGGTTCCTTCTTCGGTTGCGGCGAAGTTCACTTCGGTGGTGATGACGTGGTCAGACCATATCAGGCGTGCTGTGAAAGGTCCCTCCCCGGTGTACGCGTGTTCGACAAGGGGGATGGTCCGTTGTTCTCGCCAGGTGACTGATGTGGGGGTGCACAGGAATCCCACGTTGATCCGGGTGTCATCACCGGGTTCCAGGTACGCGGAAGCGCATACGCCCGCTGTCTGTTCGGATGGGGCTGCAAACTCGGCCTGGAATTGGACTTTGCCATTGCCTAAATGTTGGGCTTTTAATCGCAGGAGCGGCATCGTTTGGGACATTGTAAATTCTCCTTCTCACATGTACAGCCGAGCACGGTTCACGGGTTGGTGTGAGTCCCTGGTTGACCAACACGGTATCCCCCGGTGTGCTGGTCAATCAGGTAATGATTCGTTGATGTATAGAGTGTAGCACATTTGGACGTGTTCGCCAACATCGTTTGTTGGTGGCTAGGCGATCTCTATTGGCCTGCATCCCGTCCGCCTGCTGGCCCACGTTTTCTCCAGGAGGCATGGGGTACGTGGCGTGGAGGGGGACTGTGGCCGGGATGTGGGTGTTCGGCTTTGTTGTGCGATGTGTGGTATAATGGGCGGCTCGGGGACTGTTCTTGGAAGATAAGGAGGGATTATGGTGCCTATTCATTGGTCGGACAATCCCTTAATGGCCGGACTACGGTTGGAACGTGCACCGTCCCCGCACGTCCTGGTCATATTCGGCGCTTCCGGTGATCTTACGCACCGGAAGTTGATACCAGCCCTTTATCGGTTAGCGCAACAGAATTTGTTGCCCCACGGCTGGGCTGTGGTGGGGGTGTCACGCCGCCCCTGGGATACCCGTGAATTTCGCAAGCGCATTCAGCAGGCTATTGAGACCCATGTGGGCGTTACCAACACGGAGGTGGCAGCCCAATTCTTGCGGCGTCTGCACTATATTTCCGGGTACTACGATGACCCCGCGACGTATCGCACGTTGCGGGAGTATTTGAGTCGGCTTGACGTGGAAATTGGCACTAATGGCAATCACTTGTTCTACCTGGCCACCCCGCCTTCCCTATTCCCTGTGATTGTTCAACGTTTGGGCCATGATGGATTGGCCCGTAGTCGGGGGTGGACGCGGGTGGTCATTGAGAAGCCCTTTGGACACGATCTGGCCAGTGCTCGGGAGTTGAACACGCTGGTTCAGCAGGTGTTTGATGAACGCCAGATCTACCGCATTGATCATTACCTGGGCAAGGAGACTGTTCAGAACATTTTGGTGTTCCGCTTTGCGAACGCCATTTTCGAGCCCATTTGGAATCGTCGTTACGTGGATCACGTTCAAATTACTGTGGCCGAGCAGGTGGGCGTAGAGCACCGGGCCGGTTATTACGATCAGACCGGGGCCCTGCGTGATATGGTTCAGAACCACCTTCTCCAACTTCTCACGCTGACGGCCATGGATCCTCCGGTGGCCCTGGACGCGGATGATGTCCGAAATAAAAAAGTGGAAGTGCTGCGCTCTATTCGCCGTTATGACGTCCAGGATGTGGCCCAGAACGTGGTGCGAGGGCAGTACACCCGCGGGTGGATCGCGGGGGAACCTGTGCGCGGGTATCGGGAAGAGGAAGGGGTGCCCGAGGATTCCACCACTGAAACGTATGTGGCCTTGCGCTTGTTTGTGGATAATTGGCGATGGCAGGGTATTCCCTTTTACTTGCGTACAGGAAAACGACTGCCCAAGCGCGTGAGCGAGATCGCGGTACAGTTCCGCGAGGTTCCGCACCTGTTGTTCAAGTCCGAGACTGGAGAGCACATTCAGCCTAATGTGTTGGCCCTGCGCATCCAGCCGGATGAAGGCATTAGTCTGCGTTTTGAGGTGAAACTCCCCGGTCCGGCCGTGCAGGTCCGTTCGGTGACCATGGACTTCCACTATGGCGATGCCTTTGGTGTGAGAACGCCGGACGCGTACGAACGCTTGCTTTTGGACGCCATGTTGGGCGACCAGACGTTGTTTACCCGCGCGGATGAAGTGGAACAGGCCTGGCAGGTGATCGATCCGATTCTCGCCGCGTGGAAGACATTGCCCCCTCCCGAGGTGTACGAAGCGGGTACGTGGGGACCTAAGGGGGCAGATGCGTTGTTGTTCGCGGATGGGCGGCGTTGGCGACGGCTCTAACGGGAGGTGAATTTCATGGAATACGCATTTAGCGGCGTTGGCCCTATTCCTGTAAGGGATGTGGAAACCACCCTGCAAAGGCTATGGCAAGAGGAAGGGTTGCGAGGCATGACCCGTTCCTGCACGCGCAACCTGGTGGTTGTCCTCGCCGACCGCAATGCTGTCGAGGAGGTTGTACACCGGGTGATCGCGGTGGCCAAGCATCACCCGAGCCGTTTCTTCTTCATCGTGCCCGATGATACCACCCCTGATCCCGGGATGGCGGCCGAGGTAGGCGTTCAAGGGCACCTGGATTCGGCTCGCCCTACATGTTGTGAGGTCATTACCCTTTACGCTCGCCCAGATGTGTGGGAGCACGTGCACACGGCCATTCTCGCTCTGCTCCTTCCCGAGCGGCCGGTGGACATATGGTGGCAGCGCCCTTTGGACATCCATGATACCCTGTTGCGCCAACTGCTGGATGTGGGCACCTCGCTCATTGTGGACGCAGAGCACGTGCAGGATGTGGCCGCCTTCTTGTCCGCGCTGGCTGATGTGCGGAAACACGCTTCCTCCCCCTCCGTGGTAGATCTGGTGTGGTCGCGCTTGACCCCGTGGCGCGAGTTGCTGGCTCAACTGTTTGACCCGCCGGACAAACGTCCGTACCTTCTCAGTGTGCAGCGAGTACACATTCGCGCGGTGAATACCACAGCCGGCACTATCGCAGCCCTTTACCTGACGGCTTGGCTGGCATCCCGGTTGGGATGGACACCCGGACAGCGGGGACGCAAGAGCAGTAAGGAATGGCGGTTTCATCGGAATGGCGATCTTGTGCGGGTGTCGTTGGAGTTTCGGGCGCCTTCCGCTCAGGACACCCATTCTCCCCTACTGCAGCGGGTGCGTTTGTTGACCGCGCCGCGAGCCGAAGGCACAAGCGCGGAATTCACCATTTCGGTGGAAGGCGCGGAGGAGGTGCTCATACAGGTAGAAGTGGGGACCACGCGCACCCGACAAACGCGTGGGGTCCACTGGTCGGACGCGGTGGAAGGGTTGACCATGCTCCTGCAGCAAGGGGGCGAAGATCCCATTTATCAGGATGTGTTGGATTACCTCGTAAATTGGAAACCGGTCATTAAACCAGGGTAAAGGAGACATAAGAAGACCATGAGATACATTCACATACAGCCGGACGCGCGGTGGGTGGAAGATGTAACCGCGGCGATAGTCAGCACATTACAGCGTTCTTTAGCGCAATCCGATGTGGTGAGTTTCGTTCTCTCCGGTGGCGGAACCCCCAGGGCTGTGTATCAGCACCTCGCGCTTCACTACGCACACGCTCTGCCCTGGGAGCGTGTGCACCTGTTTTGGGGGGATGAGCGCTATGTGCCCTTTGACGACCCGCGAAGTAATTACGGTATGGCCCTGAACACGCTCATCCGTCACCTGCCCATTCCTACGGAAAACGTTCACCCAATTCCCACGTACATGCACACGCCCAGCCTGGCTGCTCAGGCCTACGAGGTTACACTGCACGCGTATTTTCCCCAGGGCCGGGCCGCCTTTGACCTTTTGCTCCTCGGCATGGGACCTGATTGTCACACCGCCTCCCTCTTCCCCCATTCCCCTGCCCTGCACGTGCGCGATCGCTGGGTGGTGGATGCGCCGGGAGTAGACGTGCGGCGGATTACCCTGACATATCCCGCGTTAAACGATGCCCGTACCATTTTCCTGTTGGTGCGAGGGGAGGGGAAGGCGGAGACCGTTCGTAAGGCATTGGGGTCCCCCCTTCCTGTAGAGGAGTGTCCGGTGCAGGGCGTGAACCCGTCTCATGGAGATATCCACTGGTGGCTGGATCAGTCGGCCGCGTCCCGTTTAAAATCACATGGGGGAGAGGTTGAAGCATGAGGAGGATGGAGAGCAAAGAACTTTTTCACGTGTTATCACCTGAAGATGCGTGGCAACGATTTCGGGCGCACATGCACCCCTCTCTCAGGGTTGAACGTGTGGCCACGGAGGAGGCCCTGGATCGGGTGTTGGCTGAGGATGTGTTAGCCCCTCACGATCTCCCGTTCTTCCGTCGGAGCACGGTGGATGGTTACGCGGTCGCGGCGCAGGACACTTTTGGCGCATCACCGGGTTTGCCCGCGTACCTGACAATTGTAGGCGAGGTCCCTATGGGCCAACCTCCCACCCTGGACATCGGAGTCGGAGAGGCGGTATTGGTGCACACCGGAGGAATGCTCCCGGATAGCGCGGACGCGGTAGTCATGCTAGAACACACTCAGGAGGTTGAGGACGGGGGCATTGAGGTGTTTCACCCTGTGGCTCCTGGGGAGAATGTCATTCAGGTGGGTGAGGACATCCGTCAAGGGGACGCGGTTCTGCCGCGCGGTCATCGCATCCGTCCTCAGGATATCGGCGGTTTGCTCGCGCTGGGGATTACGGAGATTGCTGTAGCGCAGAAACCTCGCGTGGCCATTATCAGCACGGGTGATGAAGTTATCCCCCCATCGGAAACACCCCAGCCAGGACAGGTGCGTGACATCAATTCGTACACTCTGGCTGCCTTAACCGTGCGGGCTGGAGGCATTCCCCTGCGGATGGGTATTGTTCCTGACCGGCCCGAGGCCTTACGGACAACTTTGCGACAGGCTAAAGCCGAGGCGGATATTATTGTGCTCTCCGCGGGGAGTTCGGTGAGCGCTCGGGACATGAGCGCGGCAGAGATTCAGGCGCTGGGACAACCGGGAATTTTAGTGCACGGAGTGTCCACGCGTCCGGGGAAGCCAACGATTCTAGCCGTGTGCAATGGCACTCCTGTGGTCGGATTGCCCGGCAATCCGGTGAGTGCGATGGTCAATTTCCTGCGCTTTGTGGTTCCCACCATTCAAGTGTGGTTAGGAGCGAAGGAGGATAGACCCTGCACGGTGCAAGCGCGTTTGGCTCGCAACATTCCCTCTGTGGCCGGTCGTGAGGATGTAATCCAGGTACGCCTGGAGGAACGGGATGGTACTCTGTGGGCTGTGCCGGTGTTCGGTAAGTCCAATCTCATCTACACCTTGATTCGCAGTGACGGGATGATTGTGGTTCCCCTGAACAGCAATGGGTTGGCAGAGGGGAGTGAGGTCACGGTGTTCCTGCACCGTTGAGTGTTCCTTGCAGAATGTGAGGAGTCCACAGGCGATAAGGAACGGTTCGCGTTACAGGGGTAGACCAGGGACCAATCCACCCCGCGGCGTCATGGGATCGGGCGCGCACGGCTACGCGTGTGCCGGGGGAAACTTCCAGCGTGCTTTCGGTGGTTAGCGTGTGGGTGAACCACGGGCGCCAGCCGATTCCCTCTTGCCACACTTCCACGTCATAACCGGTAATGCCGGTGGCGTCTTCACTGCTCCAACGGGCGTACACCTTCCCCTCAATGGTCAGGGTCACTTGTGTGCGCGGGGGATGTAAGTCCACGGAAACGGGGGCGGGAGGGCTGATTCCTTCGTAAGTGAACATGTCCTCACCCCGGACCTGCACCCACACGGAGGTCGCGTCTGGAAGGTTTGAGGGCGATAAGGAGAGTGTCCCCCCGCGGCTGTAGACGTCCATCACCCGGAGGGGGAACCAGGTAGACCAGTGGGCGCGGTCCCGACTGTATCGGTAGGCAAACCGTTCGGGGTTCGGTGGAGCGACCGCGGTGTGAATGTCCCACAAGAGGGGGGTGTTCGAGGTAATCCATCCCGAGGGCGGATGAAAGGTGAACGTTATTGGCTGTGCAGGCATGGCCAGGGTGACGGAGAGTACGCTATCGGCACTCACAGCCCCAGCGAGGTTCGTTGCTTTAACAGTGAGGGTGTGGATTCCCGATTGGTGTTCTAAATGCCATTGGGCTCCTTTTTCCCACGTTTGTGGGTAGGTGGTTACCAGCACCCGGTCAAGTGTGAGGGTGATGGGGGCGAGGGCGTGAACGCGGAATTCCACGCGACGTGGTTCCCCTGTGGTCCGAGGGAATAGGTGGAAATCCACCGGAAACTCTCGGTATGCTCCAGCCGCGGGAAATTCAATGCCCCGCAACGCGCGCAGGCCCAACAAGGTCTTGCCCGTGTCTTCCACCACGTCCAGGAAGGCGATCACATTCGGTGAACCAACGTCTCCCGCGGCCAGGCGGAACCAGGCGCGATAGGATTGGCCCGGGCGAAGACGGGATGTGTAGGGTCCGTACAGGATTCCATTGGGGGCATTCCCTGGATGTTGCCAGGCTCGCCCGTCCAGGGCGTGCGTGTCGGAGATGATGTGCCCTGTTTCCTTGGGCACCCAGGAGAATGCCCTTTCCTCCCAAAGCCATCCCTCTCCAATGCCTATGAGCGGCGCAGTGCCGGTCTCCGGCTGGAGGTCTATGTCCAGGACGATGCGGGGATCCACGGTTTCGGTCACTGTCTGTACGGTGAGCGTGGGGGGGTGGGGGAAGCGGTAGATCTGAGCGTGGCCTAATGGGGTGATGGTGTGTGAGATGTCCTCCACCTGAACGTCAAGGACAATGGGTTTGGTGCTGCTGAGGTCTTTGGGGGGCTCCCAAACGCCCAGGAAGGTGGTGATGGGATGGGTTCGGGTAATTACCGGGATGGCTGTTGTGTCACCCAGATGAGCCGTGACGGTAATCGCGTTTAAGGGACGGGGAGTACCCACGAAGAGGTAGAGGGGATATGCGTGGCCCAGGGTCATGTCCTCCAATTCGAGGGGCAGGAGGGTGCCCACGGGTCTTGGTGTGTCCGGGGGGACAGAGAGTGTTGTGTTGGGGTAATAGTGCGCGAGGATTTGGTATGCGTTCCACCCCCGTTGGGCCCACCGCGCGGCCCCAACCTGTGACAGTCCCCAGCCGTGTCCGCGGCGGGGGGAATTCAGGCTTACCGGATCTGGGATCGGGGCTATGTAGGGCAAATCCCAGGGGTCGTCCAGGGTGGGATGGCCATTTTGGGCGCTGTAGAAGGCGACAATAGGGCTCCCCCGGTACACAAGGATCTGTCCTCGCGTGGCCTCCACCGCGAGGTCACTGCGTGGGTGATGTTGGTCGCACATCACCTGGTTGTCCACCCAGTCGCTCACGTCGTACTCCGGGTAGGGGTGAAGGATGTGATACCAGGCGTACGTGCGCACGGCTATGGCCTGGGCTTTCAGGGCTTCTATGGGCCACAGAGCGGGCATTTCCGCGGGCACTACGCGCGCCACGTATTCCTCAAAGGGAATGACATCTATGTGCCCCGGCGGTACATCCCGACATGTGTTGCGCGGGTCGTGACGGACACGAATGTACGAGGGAGGTTCTAAGGTGACTCCTTCGTCCAGGGAAGGGTGGGCGGTGTTTTGGAAGGAATGGGTACGTGTTATGGATGGTGGTGGGAGATCACGGTTTTCAGGGGAGCACGTCCAGGTCCCGGTGATGATTTGCCAGGTCGATTCTTGGGGGCTTAAGGTGACGGTGTAGACGCACTTATCAGTTTCTGCACCTGTGGGGACCAGGGAGAGATCCCAGGTGCCATGGTGGTGATGGATTCGGTGGAGGAGGGTGAGCGGGGGGGCTTTCCACACGGTGGTGGTGTGGTCGTTGCTGTGGATAATGAGGGCCGGCCTGCGTGGGCCGTCGAGGAAGGTGAGTGTGGGAAGTGGGGGGTGGGAGCGCGCGGGCACACGCGTGTCCCCCTGCGCAGTAGGGGCCGTTACGGTCAGGATCAGGGTGATGGTCAGGATCCCGCTGATGGTAAGTAAGGTCGCGAGACGATACAATCGGGTCATGGGTCGTCCATAGGCTTGGCTGACCTCCTCCTAAACCGGATTGGCAAGGTCCTCTATGTATTGGGTCGTTATTTCTCTCAAAGAGTTACGGCATTTTCCGTGTCCTCAATTTCCCGGTTTTGTCATGGAGATGTAAGGTATGTCCATTAATTTTTTTGGTATACTTAAAGGGGCTGTCTAGGCTCCAAATATTTGAGCAAGGGTGGATGAGCGATTGTCCACTGGCTCGGCAATGTGGACCTTGTCGAGGATTTTTAAGCACTTTATCCCCTAGGTTGTCAAACGCACCTGGATAGGCAGGAGGTTTTAATGATGTATATGCGTTCGGGCGTGCGAGCCCTGTATGTGTTTTATTCGCTTGTAGTCCTTGTGTTGGTCATAGGCGTCGCGTTTGGTTTGGCCGGTCGGGTCACAGGCCTCGCGACGTATGGAACTCCCCAGGAAATTGGCTCTGGCGGCACATCCGGTTGGGATAATGCGTGGGCCGATTTTGATGGCGATGGCGACCTGGACTTTGTCCAGGCGCAAACGGCCACGAGTGGTTATGCCGCAAATGATGGGGGAGCCAAGCAGAACGATTTGTATCTGAACAAAGGCAATGGCACTTTCATGGAGATCACCTTATCCCTGGATAACTTGCCTTCGTACGCGGCAGCGGCGGCGGATTTCGACAATGACGGTGATATGGATGTAGCCATTGGGAATGTGGGGCAGAATTACTTGTACGTCAACGACGGTCACGCGAATTTCACTGCATCCGCCCAGTTCGGCACTGGATCGACAACCCATGTGAGTTGGGGGGACTGTAACGGGGATGGTTATCCCGATTTGGCTGTGGCCAACCGAGGAACAGGGTACACAGATCCGGCGCAGAATTACCTTTACATCAATAACGGCAACGGCACGTTTACTGCTCGAGCAGAGTTTGGTGGGGACGCAACGTACCACATCACCTGGGTGGATTACGATAACGACGGGGATCTGGATGCGGCTGTGGCCAACTACGGCCAGAATTACCTGTACGTGAACGATGGTTTCTGCCATTTCACTGCCCAGGCTGCGTTTGGCAACCAGCATACCCAGGACATTGAGTTCGGTGATTTTGATGGCGATGGGGATCTGGACGCGGCAGTAGCCAACGGCACTTTTGGCATGGACGATTACGCGTCCAGCATACAGAATCAAATCTGCTGGAACAACGGCGGCAATTTCTCCTGTGTGAACGCGCTGGGAGCCTACAATTCCCAGAGTGCTTCGGTAGGAGACACGGATAGGGATGGCGATCTGGACATTATCATCACCAACCACACAGATACCCAACCCTCTATCCTGTACGATAACGACGGCCATGGAAATTTCAGCGAGCATCCTTTATCTGGCACGGGGGATGGAAATTACAAGTATTGGAAAGCGCGAGGGCAACTGGTGGACATTACCGGTAACGGTATGTTAGATTACGCGGCTGCCCAGTTCTGCCACCACGACACTTGCCCTGCAGCCATCTGGTTACAGAACGAATGCCCTCCGCCCACGCCTACCCCTACCCCGACGCCGACCAACACACCCACACCCACGCCCACCTACACGCCGACCAACACACCCACGCCCACCCCCACCTATACGCCGACCTCTACGCCCACTGCCACCCCCACTGCCACACCTACGTCGACACCTACCGCGACACCCACGTCAACACCTACGTCGACACCCACTGCCACTCCTACCGCGACCCCTACCGCGACGCCCACCTGGACGCCAACTCCTTCTCCTACACCGACAGCGACATCGCAACCGACTCCGGCTGTTTCCGTACAGAAGAACCTTGGCCCGGGGCAGAATTCTGTAGTGCTGGTGGGTGAGACCGTGAATTTCGTCATTCGCATCACTAACACGGGAAGCACGACTCTGGCGTATGTGCCCCTCCACGATGAGTTCGATTCCACGTGCCTTCGCTACACAGCAAAGTCGGCCAATCCGCCGGAGAACCAGCGGGATACCAACACCATGGACTGGCTCGACTTGACCATCTCCTTCTCCGAGGATCTGGAACCCGGGGAGAGTTTCACGGTGACCGTTCCGTTCCAGGCCGCGGCTCCTGACGATGAGGCGTGGAACCGGGCCACAGTGAGCGACGCGCGGGATCTGAACAACAACGTGGCCCCTGATGCCCAGGACACCGCCACAGTGGTATGTCGGATGCCCGCCAGCATTGGAGATAGGGTGTGGAATGACACCAACGCAAACGGCGTGCAGGACGCGGGTGAACCCGGTTTGAACAATGTCACCCTCCACCTGTACCGGGACGATGGGGATGGTATCTTCGAACCTGGCACCGATGATCCTCTGGTGGATTCTCAGGTGACCTCCGGCGATGGGGATTATGATTTCACCATGCTGCACGCGGGCACCTACTGGGTGGATGTTGACGAAAGCACATTGGACTCGGGTTATGAACTGACAACGGCGAACGAACCGAAGAAGGTTACTGTGGACTACGGAGACGATTACAACGACGCGGATTTCGGCTACGCAGGTCGGGGGAACATTACAGGCACGGTCTTTTACGATTGGGACGAGGATGGTCAACAGGATGCAGGGGAAGAGGGCATCGGCAACGTTCAGGTTTGCTTGTACAAGGACGATGGGGACAACGTCTATGACAACGGCGATACCCTGCAAGAGTGCAAGAACACGAACCCCGATGGGACCTATGCCTTCCAGAATTATCTCCCTGGCACGTACTTTGTGGTCGAAACCCAGCCCGCAGGTCTGGACAGCACAACCCCCAATGTCCGAAAGGTGGACCTGATCGTGGTGGGGACTTCGGGGTCGGCGGATAACAACGATTTCGGGGAAATCACCAAAGGGCGCATTGGCGACTTTGTTTGGGTGGACTCAGACGGTGATGGCACCCAGGATGCAGGTGAAACGTCGGGCATCGCCAATGTGCCTTTGCACGTAACCGGCGTGAACGTGATTCACGAATCCCTGGACATAACCGTCACCACCTCTGTAACCGGGTACTATACGGTGGAGGATCTCTTGCCCGGCACGTACACTGTCACTGCTCCGGCGAACTTCAACGGATTTGTGCGGACCTCCTCCTCGCCGCTGAGCACCACGCTCCAGGTGGGGAACATGGAGGACCTGACGTTGGACTTTGGCTACATTTCGCCCACCGGGGTGCAATTGCAGGGCTTCCAGAGCGAGGCTTCGGTGACGGGTGTTATGTTGCAGTGGCGTGTGTGGGTGGACGGCGGAGAGGCCCCACGTTTCCGGGTGTGGAGGGCTCTGCCCGAAGGTCCATGGGACCTCCTCACGCCAGATGGTGTGGACTGGACTTCGCTCGCCGGTCACACTGCCACATACCAGTACAGGGATACGTCGGTACAGCCCGGCGCGGTGTACCTCTACCGCCTGGAAGATGAGGATGGACTGTTCTACGGTCCCTGGCAGGTTAATGTGCCGGATGTGGACGATGGGGGCGGGACATTGTCCTCGACGCGCGTCTTCCTGCCCTTCATTTCACGTTGATCGCAGAACACGAGACGTGATGCCGTGCACCACGTGCTCGTGTGGTGACGATTTGACAGGTCGTAGCAAAGGGCCTATACTGAGTTCGCACAACTGAATAGGGAAAACCGTGAAGGTGCCCGCGCCCCGGATGGCAGGGCTTAAAGGGGGAAGCCGGTGAGAGTCCGGCGCTGTCCCGCAACGGTAACTCGGGCGAGTTCTTCGACCCGAGAAGCCCGGTCGCCCGCCTTCACGATGTTCTTCCACCAACCCTCGCGGAAGGGAGTGGGAGAGTCTGCCAGGTTATTTCATCCCCGGGCTCTCCCGGGGATTTTTGTTTGTCAGGCCCTCCAATCCTGCTCGGGTTGGAGGGCTTTTTTGCTAAGGGACTGCAGTTGCCCGCAGCAGGGGCAAGGGAGGTAGAGGGGAAACGTTGTATTGTGGATGAGGAGGTAAGAAATGCGAACACGGAAGTGGTGGGTCATCACGATATGGGTGTTGTCCGTTCTTCTGGTGGTGACCAGCGTGGCGAGCGCGGTGCCGCCTCGTCACACGGTGAGCGAAGTGCTTCACACACACGCGCTTCAGGCCGTTCATTGGCTGCATACTCAGCAACACACAGACGGCACCTTCGGTTCTGTCACCCAGACCGCGGACGCGGTGCTCCTGATTGCGATGGTGAACGAAGATCCCGGCGGTGCTCAGTGGGCCCCAGCAGGAGTGAGCGCGTTGCAGGCGTTGAAGAATCAAACCCCCCAGGCTGTTCAGGGCCGTGATGCAGGGGTTATAGCGAAGGTGCTTCGCGCTGCGGCCCTGGCCCATGCCGATGTGCACCACTTTGGTGGGTATGACCTGGTCGCGGAACTGCAGAACCTGTACAACCCCTCTACCGGCCGTTTTGATCCCACCAATAACTTCAAGCAAGCCCTGGCCATTGAAGCCCTTACCGCTGCTGAAATTCCCGTGCCTGCCGCGGCTATCCAATCCCTGGCCAACGATCAGCGACCCAACGGAGGCTGGGGGTGGCAATACGGGGGCAGCGCGGTGGACGTGGACACGACCGCGCTGGTCTTAGAGGCTGTTGGCACGGCATTGGGAAATCTCTTGTCCCTCCCGCAGGGTGTTCAGGCCTATCAGTTCTTGCAGGCTCAGCAGGCACCCAGTGGGGGCTGGCCCTCCATACCAGGCGGCCAGGTCAACTGTGATTCAACGGCATTGGCGATTCGGGCTCTTCTGGTGGCTGGACTAAACCCCCGCCAGGCTCCCTATACGGCTCAGAACCCTGATGGGACATGGCGGAACCCTCTGGGTGTTTTGCTCAGTTTTCAGGACAAGGATGGCGGGTTCCATTGGACTCAGGATCAGGCGGGGTCCAGGTTCGTAGCCACTGTGGACGCTGTTCCCGCGCTATTGCTTCCCTGGCCAGGGACTCAGATTCTCTGGCCGCGGGGGTATTTCCCCCTGGCCTGGCATTAACCGACTGAAGGCGTTCTCAAAAGGAGTGCGCCTTCAGCGGTAGATCTTTTTGCAGAGAGGAGGCACCAATGAACAAGATTGCTCGTTGGTTGATGGTCGCCCTGTTGGTGGTGTTGGTGTTGGGATCCGCGGTGCTCGCCGCGGACGCCACAAAGCAAGTCGGTGTGGTGATTCGGTTCCCTGATGAAAGCGTGCACACGGAGATCGTCACCGTCCCCGAGGACGCTACTGTGGCCGATGTGTTGAAGAACGCCTCTGTGAACGCCATTATATCCGACACGTCATGGGGACCTGCTCTGTGTGGCATTAATGATGTGGGGTGTGGGGCGGACAATTGTTTCTGCGACCCTAACCATTACTGGGCGTTCTTCATCCAAAAGGATGGTGCCTGGTCCCCGGCCTCGGTGGGCATTGGGGGATACACTCCCGCGGACCAGGAAGTGGTTGGCTTTGCGTGGAGCGGCTTCGACGCGAATTATCAACCCACTGTGCAGCCGCCTTATATGACGTTCGAGGACATTCAGGCCCGAACCTCCGCTCCGCCCGCGGAGATTCCGGAGCCGGCTACATTGTTGCTTATGGGCGGTGGTGTTGCAGCGCTGGCAGGCTACATCCGTCGCCGTCGAGCGTAAGTTCATATCATTCCGCTGTGCCCGGAGATTCACGTGATGCGCAATATCCTGTGGGGACTTCTCCTGAGCGTTTGGGTTCTGGTATCTGTCACGCGGGCGGCAGATGGCCCCCACCGTGTGGGGCTGGTTATTCGGTACAGCACCGGTCAGGTGGAGACGTACTGCGTGACGTTTTCCGAACCGGAAATCACCGGTGTGGAAGTGTTGGAACGTTCGGGAGTGCCCCTTATCGTTGATCCAAATCAGTCGGTGGGCACAGCGGTGTGCAAGATCGGCAACGAGGGGTGTGACTATCCCCTCCAGGATTGTTTTTGTCAGTGCCAGGGCGTGGAGTGTATGTACTGGGCGTATTATCACCTTGTTGAGGGACATTGGGTTTACTCCCGGGTCGGCGCGAGTTCGTACAAAGTACACGATGGGGATGTGGAAGGGTGGTCCTGGGGGCCGGGGGAACCAGGACACGGAGATCCCCCGCCGGTGATCCCCTTCTCGGAGATCTGTTCTGGGGCCACGGCAACGCCCACACCGACCCTTACCCCATCGCCAACAACAACGCCGACGTCCACTCCGAGCCCGACGTCCACTTTTAGCCCGACGCCCACTCTTAGCCCGACGGCTACACATACACCCACGTCCACTCCAATACCTGTGTCCCCTCCACTTGCTGCGACGCCCACACCGTCGCCGACATGGACCGCAGCGAGTGTTCTCCCCTCCCCTTCGCCGGCGACGCGTTCTCCCCTGTCGCCGGTTTCGTCGCCGACCTTCTCGCCTCCTCCCAACCCCACCGTTACACCGACGTCCCCATCGGTGGCGGTGGGGTCCCTCTCCCCTGTTGTTTCGCCCCCCCCTACGTTGACGCCCACATCTACCGCAAGGATGGTGTGGCCTCCTACACTGCCACCTAATGCTGTGATCATAACGCCGCCTCGGCCGCAACCGGGATACACATCCTCGCCGCGAACTCCCTCTCCTGTGTCGTCGTTGGGTGGGGCTGTTGATGCTTCGCCTTGGGCCTCGTACGTGCTCACGTTGGCTGTGCTAGGGGGTGTGGCGCTGGTGGTGTATGTGCGCCAAGGAGGTCGGGGATGAACGATCTGTTTCACCCCTGGGCGTGGTTCATCTGGCTGGTCGGTGTGGCTCTGCCCGCGCTGTTGACGCGCAATCCCCTGTATCACAGTATCCTCATTGGGGCACTGCTTCTGGATATGTGGGTTTTGCGACAGCACAGGTTCAACGGTTGGGGGTGGGGTATTATCTTGCGGCTGGTGGGAGGTATTGCGCTGGCAGGGGTTCTTCTAAACGCCCTGACGGTTCACTATGGAACTCACGTGTGGGCTCACCTCCCCTCATCGTGGCCCCTCATCGGTGGCCCCCTAACGTGGGAGGCGGTTCTCTTTGGTGGTGCCTCGGCTCTGGCCCTGTTTACGTTGATGTTGCTCTTCGCGGTTTGGAACATGAGTATGCCTCCCAGTCGTTGGCTTCGTATGCTTCCAGCCGCGCTTTTCCAGGTGGGCATCATCACGTCCATTGCTATCACCTTTGTGCCGGTGACTGTCCGCACAGTGCGGGAGATTTACGACGCGCAGCGATTGCGGGGACACCGGTTCCAACGGTTGTGGGATTACGTTCCACTGTTTGCCCCCCTGCTTGTCGACAGTTTGGAGCGATCTATTTCCTTGGCCGAATCCATGGCCGCGCGCGGGTTCGGTGCGAATGTGGATCCGACCCCGGACCGGACCCGTGTTCTTTACCAGGTTATGGTGGGCATGGGACTTCTGGGGATATGGGGTGGTTTGTTCGCCAGGATGTATTGGCCGCATCCTCCCCTGGCCGCGTGGATGTCGTTGGGGGGAGGGAGTGTGTTGGTTCTCGGGGTGTTGTGGGCCCAGGGACGTCGTGTACGACGGACGCGGTACCGTCGATGGTATTGGCGCGTTCGCGATACGGCTTTGGTGGGGGGCAGTGTGGTCCTGTTGACCGTCACACTCTTCACATATGCGCGCTCTCCCCGAATGTGGTTATATTATCCTTATCCGCCCTATTCTGTGCAGCCTTCGTTTGAATGGTTTATAGGACTTGTACTCGTGCTTGCTGCGTTGCCGGCTTTGCTGGCACCACCCAGGTCGCCGGCCACATTATCCCGGGGGAAGGCGGAACATCCATGAGCGTAACACAGACGTGGACGCACATTCAGACCGTGCCAACGATTGCCCGATTGGACAACATTTCATATGTGTACCCGAACAGCGATCACCCGGCTCTGGACCAGGTTACCCTGGAGATAGCCGAGGGGGAATTTTTGTTGGTTGTGGGGCATTCTGGCGTGGGAAAGTCCACGCTGCTACGGGTGATGAATGGCTTGGTCCCCCACTTCCAGGGCGGACGGTTCCAGGGGCGGGTGTGGGTCGCGGGACGAAATCCGGTTGTTCTGGGCCCCCAACGCATGGGGGATGTGGTGGGCATGGTTTTTCAGGATCCGGAAGCCGCTTTTGTGATGGAGACTGTGGAAGATGAACTGGCGTTTGCCATGGAGAATTGGGCGGTGCCCCGTCCTCTCATGCGCAAGCGGGTTGAGGAAATTCTGGACCTTCTGGACATTTCGGATCTCCGTCATCGGCCTATTCACACTTTATCGGGTGGGGAAAAGCAACGCGTCGCCATTGCCGCGGTGATGACGCTGCAGCCGGACATTTTGGTGCTGGATGAACCGACATCTCAGTTGGATCCGCAGGCCGCGGAAGAGGTGTTGGTGGCTCTTCGGCACCTGAATGAGGATTTGGGCCTTACGGTTATTCTGGCCGAACATCGCCTGGAGCGCATTGCCCAGTACACCGACCGAGTGCTCTACATGGCCGGTGACAGGGGGATGTTGGTGGGGGCTCCCCGCGAGGTGTTTGAGCGTATTCCCCTGGTCCCCCCATTAATAGAGTTAGCCCGCGTTCTCAACTGGACGCCCCTTCCTCTGACGATGAAGGAGGGTCGTCGGTTTGCCCGACACATGGAGTTTCCGCATCTCCCGTTGCCCACTCACCCTGTGCCCGGGGATCCAGTTCTTCGGGTGGAGGATGTGTGGTTTGCTTATGAGGGGCAGGAGGCCCTGCGGGGTGTTTCTTTGACTGCGCACGAGGGGGAGTTCATCGCTCTGATGGGACGCAATGGCTCGGGGAAGTCCACTCTGTTCAAGATTATCTCCGGTTTGCTTCGTCCGCACCGCGGGACGGTTTCCCTGGCTTTGCCTTCTGGCCGCTGGCAGTCTGTGCGTTCGTTAGAGGATGCTCTGCCCCATGTGGGGTTTGTGACACAGGATCCGGCACGGATGCTCTTCCAGGAGTCTGTGTTGGACGAGTTGCGCTTTACCCGACGCAATCACGGTCTTCCTGAGGATCCTCAGGCGGATATGGCTTTGCTGGATTGGTTGGGGATCGCTCATCTGGCGCATCGGGATCCGAGGGATTTGTCCGGTGGGGAACGCCAGCGCGTGGCCATTGCCGCGGTTCTGGTGGCTGACCCACGCGTTATTGTGCTGGACGAGCCGACTCGCGGGTTGGATTACGTGCAGAAGATGGCGCTGGCACGTTTATTGCGCGATCTGACTTCTTCTGGACGGACGGTTATCATGGCCACCCATGATGTGGAATTGGTTGCTCGGGCGGCTGATCGGGTGATTTTGATGGCCGAAGGGGAAGTGGTGGTGGATGGGAATACACGGGAGGTGATGACGGAGTCCCTGATATTTGCCAGCCAAATAGCGAAGTTGTTCCGCGATCCGCGCTTGATTACGGTGGATGACGTGGTGCACGCTTTAAGGGAGTCCAGGGGCGTTTCCTCGTACGGGGGATATGCATGAGCAGGATGGCTTTTGCACGCCTGTCAGGGATGTTGTCCACGGTGATTCTTGTGTTGGCCAGCAGCATAGGGCTTCTTGCCTTTCTTCTGCCCTTTTTCCTGCCGGATTTGACCTCTGGGGGAGGGCGGATGTCGCATGCCCAGGATGCGCCTTTGGTGTTTTTCCTGTTGGTGGTGCTGGCGTTGGGGGCGGTATTGGTTGATCTGACATCCGGACGGTTGAACGGGGTGATGGTGGCTGTTTTGGGTGTTTTGGCCGCGGTGGCTGCCGCCCTGCGCGTGATCCCCGGCCCTGGGGGGTTTTCGGCCCTTTTCCTGATCCCGATTCTGGCAGGATATGTGTACGGCCCTTCCTTTGGTTTTCTTTTGGGCGTGTTCTCCCTCGCTGTGTCCGCGTTTGTTATGGCCGGGGTTGGACCGTGGATGCCCTATCAGATGTTTGTCACGGGGTGGGTGGGGGCCCTGGCTGGTGTGTGGGGACGATTTTTCGCCCGCCCTTCGCTGACTCCTTCTCGGGGTGAGGTGATCGGTTTGGCTGTGTGGGGAGGCGTTTTGGGGTTGTTTTACGGTGCGGTGATGAATTTGTGGTTTTGGCCCTTTATCTTTCACCCCCAACAGGCGGAGATGTATTGGCGGCCAGGGGTGGGTTTGGGGGAAACTCTGGCTCGGTACGCGCTGTTTTACGTGACTACGTCCCTGTGGTGGGATGTGGGGCGTGGGATCGGGAACGCGATTTTGATTCTGGCCGTGGGACGGCCGGTGTTGCGGGCTTTGCGTCGCTTTCAGAAGCGAATGCATGTGGAAATTCTCGCGCAAACACCTCGCTGATGAGGAAAGGAGCATGAGTCATGGGGACATCGCAAACACATCCGTACAGGGAGCAGTTACAGGAGTTACGGCGGAACGCACCCAAGATTGAGCGGGGATTGGTCATTGTGTACACCGGCGACGGGAAGGGAAAGACGACCGCCGCGCTGGGGACGGCTATCCGCGCGTTGGGCTCCGGGTGGAAGGTGGCGTTTTTGCAGTTTATGAAAGGAGAGTGGAAGTCCGGCGAGGAGAATGTGGTCCCCCTCTTCGAGGGTCAGTGGCTTCTGCGCAAGTTGGGCCGAGGTTTTACCTGGGATCACGATTCCTTGGATGAGGATATTCAGGCTGCCCGTGATGCGTGGCAGGAGGCTCTGAGTATTCTCTTTTCCGGCGAGTATGAGCTGGTGGTGTTGGATGAAATTAACTATGTCCTTTCTTATGGCTTCCTGGATGCTCAGGAGGTGGTGGAGGCGTTGAAACAGCGCCCTTCTCATGTTCATGTGGTGTGCACTGGACGCAATGCGCCGGATGTGCTGGTGGAGTTTGCCGACCTGGTCACGGAGATGCGCAAGGTGAAACATCCGTTTGACCAGGGTATTCTCGCACAGCGGGGTATTGACTTCTAATCCCTCCTGGCCAGTGAAAGGTCAAATCACCGGTGAAGCGTGTGAATTCGTGAGGTGACGGGTTTAAGGCAAGGGCACCAGCCACTGGGTGGATTTGGTGCCCTCTGCCACCCAGCCTTCAATCCCGTTTTCCCCGCGCACTTTCCACCAGCGGTAGCCATCTGCTTCGTGGGGACCGTCCACGATGGATACGATGGCGTTTTGAAGTAGGGCCCCAACTTTGTCGTATCCCACGCCGGGCCCTGCGCGCACGTTGAGTGTCAACGCGTCAACGCGGGCTCGTCCTCCAGTGCGCAGCACAGGAACGGGGGTGGCAGTGGGGGTCAGGGTGGGGGTCGGCGAAGGGGTGGGAGTCGCGGTGGGTGTCATTGTCGGCGTTGGCGTGGGAATAAGGTTGGGCACGGGAATGGGCGTGGGGGTAGGGGTGGGGACAGGGGCCACGCGTGCTTCAGGGTGCCATAGGCGCTTCCACACGAGGTGGCCGTCCGGCGCGACACGTACGGTTATCTGGACGATCAACACGAGCAGCAAGAAGAAGCCTACCGCGACCGCGTAACGCCACATGTGGACGTATGCCCAATCCTCCAGGAGGGTCCCACGTTTACGGCGCCAATCCCATGCCGCGATAACCCAGCCGATAAACATGAGGCCCCCACCAATAAGGAATATCGCGGTGAACCAGGTGTGGTATTCGACGATTAATCGGAGTACTCGCTCCATACGCGCCCCCGTACGGACATAGCCCCCATTCCGCGTGTGAAGAGCGGGTGCCATGCAGAGGTGATCCCACGTTTTCCAACGTGTGTGTGTATCATAGCATAAAACTCCTGACAACGAAAATGTTTTGTCCCCTGTTTTGGTCCTGTTACGGATTTTCTCCTTACCCCCATGCTTTCGGAGGCGACTGTGTAAGAGGCGCCCGGTGGGCTAAAGAGTAGGAAAGCGTATCTTTTTGGGGTCCTCATGCGTTGAACGATTTGAAGACAAGGAACCCTGGACGAGAAAGGATGTTTCGGTGATCCGCGGTGACGCACAGGAGCGAATACAATGGAAGGGGAGGCAGGCGTGTGAAACGCAGTTGGCACAATTCGGCCATTTTGATACAATGGCACATTCAGACACCACTCGCGCGAGGATGTTAAACCGGTGCTCGAATTGGCCTTGCAATTTTACGTTCGCCTCATGCGCCTCTTCGCCCAATCGGCCAGGCCGCGAGCGACTGGCAACGCTCTTCTCTCTCCAGAAGAGCTGGCTGAGCGCGTCCGCAATCGGGATCCCGAAGCATGGGATTACGTGTTCAACCGATATTATCCGGAAATTTACGCGTATCTCCGTTATCGCACCGCGTCAGAGGAAGATGCCGAGGACTTGGCCGCGACGGTGTTCGAGCGGGCCGTACGCAATATCCATACGTATAAGGAAACCGGTCGCGGGTTAGGGGCGTGGTTGCAGCGTATTGCCAGTAACTTGGTTGTGGACTACTATCGGCGGCGGGGGGTACCAGGACGTCAGACCGAACCCTTGCCCCCTAAATTGGAGGATTTTTCACCGTCGCCATTGGAACACGCGCTGCGGATGGACACGGTGGAGGATGTTCGGAAGGCCTTAGAACAATTGCCCGAGAGCCAGCGGGATGTGATCATTTACAGGTTTCTCCTGGGGTATAACTTGGCCGAAACCGCGAACATCATGGGGAAAAAGGTGAATGCCATAAAGGCGCTACAACATCGGGCGTTGCAGAATTTGAAGAAGATACTCACATGAGTGTAGACGAGCGTATTTTAGAGGAAGCCATAGAGCGAGCCCTGGCCGATCCTTACGGGTACGACCCGCTGAAGGACGAGCGCATTCCCCCGCGCCAGCGGGAGGAGGTGGCGGCATATGTAGCCCTTGTCCAGCGCATGGCCCGATCTCCTAAGCCGCAACCCTCTGCCATGGCTGTACATCGGGCCCGCGAGCGCATGCACCGCGCGCTGCGCGAGGAATCCCGCAGTTGGCGTTCGTTGTTGACCCGAATTAGCCATCTTCTGGCCTTCCCGAAAATTCACCGTACTTTGGCTCCAGTAACAACCGTGTTCGTGGCCGTGATTTTGATATTCATCGTGGGAATGAGCACGTATGCGCTGGCAATGAACAGCCTGCCGGGAGAGCCCTTATACGGGGTGAAGCGCGGTGTGGAGGATGTTGCCCTGCGCCTTGCTTCGCCTGCTCGCCAGCCCCAGTTGTACGCCCAGTTCGCCCTGCGTCGTCTGGAGGAGTATCGGGCTCTCCAGGAGCGGGGTCAGATTGTTCCCGACCTTTTGGCCCACTATGAGCAGGAATTGTTGGCAGCACGGGAATCTCTAGAGGCTTTGCCACCTGAGGATCGGGCGTTGGTGGCCGTGACTGTGGTGGAACGCTTACGTGAGGCAGAAACTACCCTGCAGACGCTGACCGCGCAAGTCCCCCCGGGGCAGCAGGATGATCTCCAATCCGTGCTGGAGGAGACGCGAACTATAATCACCACCTTGGAGCCGATTCTTCCTCCAGAGGCCACACCAACACCAACGCCGTCCCCTACGGTTCCGTCCCAGAACGCTGTGGGGGGGACCATCACCCCGACGCGAGGTCAGACACCGCCCACGGGCAGGGGAACACCTGCCAAGACTGAGATGCCCACTCCCGTGCCGACGGCAACGCCTTCGGCGGTGCTCACGCGCGCCGCGACACCGCGTGCCACTCACCCGACAACTCCCACACCCCAGCCGACGCTCATCTTCAAACCCTCGGTCACTCTTACTCCCACGCCATCCTCTGGAGCAGGTTGGCGGCATACACCCACGGTCACGTGGACACCAGCACCTACCGGCACTCCAACTTGGTCACCGGAACCCCACCCAACTCGTGGGCACGGCCATGGTCCTTTTACGCCGACCCCTTCGCGCGTTCCAGGACCGGCACCTACGTGGACTCCTACGCCTACCCATGTCCCCACGACCATCCCGACTCACGTGCCGATGCCCACGATAACTCCTACCATGACCTGGACTCCCGTGGCGACGCCGTCTGTGCCCACGCCGCCACATCATCACACACCTACACCCATACCGACCCCTTCGCCCACATCCGTGTGGGGGCATCCTTCCTCCCCCACGCCGACTTTCACTCCCACACACTCATGGCATCCGACCCCTCATCCTACACCGACGCCGCCTTTTTCACCTACTCCCACTTATACTCCACATTCACCGACGCTGCCACCTACGCCCACGCCCACCCGTACTCCACATTCACCGACGCTACCTCCTACGCCTACACCCACCCATACCCCTCATCCGCCGACGCCGCCTTTTTCGCCCACGTCCACCCCTACCTACACTCCTCATCCGCCGACGCCGCCTCAACATCCCCATCCCACCCCTCGGCCCACTCCCACACCTACGCCCACACCTTTACCCACACCCACGCCCACACCACCTCCCACGCCCACACCAACACCCTTCCCCACGCCCACCCCGTTGCCCACGCCCACCCCGTCTCCTACTCGGACACCGTCCCCCACGCCACCTCCAACGCCGACCCCCCACTTCACACCAACCTCCATGCCCACCCAGCCCCACCATACCCCTCGCCCAAAGCCGTAAGGGGAGGAAGTTCACGTTTTTGGGGGTTCAACGGGGGCAAAGGTATAGTTGGGATCGTGTACGGCCGCGTGTATAATGGGGAGGCGGATCTCGATCTTGATACGCGGCGGGGGAGAACGTGATTCTCGCTATTGATACAGCCACGGACTGGGCTGGTATTGCTTTATACGATGAGGATGAGGGGCTGGTGCGCTATGAGGAAACATGGTGGGCGCGCCGTCGTCACACTACAACGTTGATGGTACGAGTGGACACGGCCGTCCGGGATCAGTCCCTTACTCCGGAGCAGTTGACAGGCGTTGCTGTCGCACTGGGCCCGGGTTCATATACCGGATTGCGGGTCGGCTTAAGCGTGGCCAAAGGTCTTGCTCTGGCCCTGGACCTTCCGCTGGTAGGTATTCCCACTCTGGATGTGGTGGCTTATCCTTATCGCACACTGTCCCATCCAGTTTGCGCCATTATTCAGGCAGGACGCACGCGCGTGTGTTGGGCCGTCTACCTCCCCGGTTCGCAAACTCTCTCCCCCCGTGATGGGTATCATCTGGATGATGTGCCCACGGTGGCTCGGGCCTTGCAGGCATTGGACGGTCCGGTGTTCATTTATGGAGAGGTGACTCCTGCCGCGGCGGAAGTGTTTCGCGATGTCCTGGGGCCACGGGCTCAAGTCGGTACCCCTGCTGAAGGTCTCCGGCGGGCGGCTTTCTTGGCCGAAATGGGCTGGGAGCGCATTCGACAGGGTGATGTGGACGACCCGGCCACATTATCTCCCATATACTTGCGTCATCCTGGCAGCAGTGGACCATGAGCGATACATCCCAGGTTTTGGACTTCCCGTTCACTATATCCCCGCTTACCGAGGAAGACATTCCCGCGATCCTGGAGATAGAGCGCCAGGCTTTTTCCCTCCCCTGGAGTGAGGGGATTTACCGGTACGAACTTCGACACAATCCGTACGCGACGTACCTGGCGGTTCGATCCCATGACTCACGACTACCGTCGGTGGTCGCTTATGGCGGGTTGTGGTTCTACATGCCCGAGGCACACATCAGTACCATTGCTGTACACCCACGCTTCCGCGGACTTCACCTGGGCGCGTGGTTGTTAGCCCATTTGCTTTTCGAGGGAGTACAGGGAGGGGCGACCGAAGCGTCCCTGGAAGTGCGGGTGAGCAATCTCGTTGCCCAACGCCTTTACCTTTCCTTTGGCTTCCGTGTGGTAGGACGCCGCTATCGGTATTACAGCGATAATCGAGAGGACGCTTATATTATGACCTTAAAGCCGCTGGATCGGCTTTCGCTACAAAAGCGAATCCAACGGGAAAGCCACATAGTCCGCGAACGTTGGGCTCAGAGGCGGGAGGCAATTCTGGCCGGGAAGTGATGCGCGTCGTGTGGCAAAGGGAACAGGAAAATGTCTTAGAGGATGATATCCACAGGCGAAAGGTCAGGGAGGTCGTCCTCATCCTCCACGGAGTACCCCTCATTCCGCCGCACTCCTCCGCGTTCCTGAACTTTGTCAATGACTTTGTAGAAGGTTTCCTCCATGTGTTCCAGCGCTTCCTCAGGGGATACCGCGATCTTGCTCCACGTTCCTTCCGGAGAGGTGGGTTGAGGGCCACGGAATTGAATGGCGACGCCGCCATCCAGGCAAGGAATAGCCATGTCTGCCTGATACGTTTCCTCTCCCTCGGCGATCGTGTAATTGTGTTCGACCGGTGTCTGGCGTTCTATAAATGCCTGATGGAGTTGATCCTGGACATCTGAGCGGAGCCACAGGTCATTAATTTCGCGAGCGTTCAAAATGCGGTCCAGGGTGGTCGGAATGAAGGTGACGCGACGCAAGCGTTCACTGGGGATGGGACGAGGAAGGCGACGGAGGGCACCCAATTCCACTTTGTAGTACCACTCATTCGCCCGGGGGTGATCCGCTTCTTCGGGGAGGATGTGACGACGTTGCATAAGGCGGTAGCGCAACACGGGCGCAATGTACGGGATGGTCCACCGTTCTGTGCCGAAGACGCCGGTGAGGTAAAACGCCAGATAGTCCGCGGCCACTTGTTGGGGCGCCCGACGTACGGGGATGCGGTACCACCCTTCATCCCGGACCCGCACGAAATCCCGGTGATTGTTAAGCACCACCACCAGGACCCGGGTGTCCCGTTCCTCGGAAAGGGGTTCTCCCCACGCTGCGTATGTGGTTTCTGCTTCGGCAAGTTCTTGCGATGGCCGCCATTGGATGGACGCGAGCAGGTTCGGATGGAAGCGTAGCAGGTCCTGGTAAACGCGCGCGACAGCCAGGTCATGTCCTTTGGCTTCGACCATGATATCCGCATCACGACCTGCCAGCGCTTGCAACAACGCGATGGCGTCGAAGGGATGGATGAAATCGCTGTGCTGGTTGGGCAAAGGTGGGTGGACGGTGGTGAATTTTTTGCCAGTAATGGGATTGCGTCGTTCCACTGTGCGCATGCTGGTGCTTGGAGAGGCCAGGTGCACCTTTGGGGTGACACCAACAGGCCAGGTGTCCAGCGCCTTCTGGACGGCTTCCTCCAGCGGAATGCCCTGACGGTTGATCAGGCGGTGGTGGAGCAGGTCGAACACCACGGGCAGCCCTACCCGATGGTGCACGTACAAGGCGTCGGCCAGGTCAAACGTCGTGTCGTCGTGTTCCAGGGCAAGGCGATTGCGCACAAATTCGGGGAGGGATTCCACCCGACGGCAGAAACGATCCAGCGCTTGTCGTGGATTATCGTAACCTCCTCCTACGTGGACTACGATCACGCTCTCCGGCCCTAAGTTCATGCCGTCCAGGATGCGGGCCAGCGCGGTTAGTGTACGTTCCCCGTACGCAACCTGTCCCTCATCTTCTGCACTGAGCACAACGTGAGACGGGGCATGGAATGTGAGTCGAATGCCGAAATCTCGGGCCAATTGGCCCACGTGGGCCAGTTCTGTGGCTGCCTCATCAATCTGATGGTGAAATTCGGGGAAATCGGGATGGGCAATGTACGGGGCCAGATCCGAAGCCATGCGGTAAAGGTAAATGTGGCTGCGGTGCAGGTAGTGAAGGATATCGCGCAAGTACATAAGACTCACGCTCAAGTGCGGCTGGGACTTCCAACGACGTGAGTCGTACGGCTTTAGACCCGGTTTCCCCAGGATGCGCACTGCACAGCCAAACCGCATAGCACCCTCCTGCTCATCCCTATCTTACCAGAAAACACGTGTTTGGGGAAATCGCCAGGTGCAACCTCATCACGGGCTTGGGATTTAGAAAGGCGAACAGGACCGATTCCTGACGAATCGGTCCTGTTTCACCTCAGAGGAACGCGGTCAGAGACGTCATTTTTTCAGCACCGGGAAGTGCATCTCGTAGCGGCGCGTGTCCTTCACTTCAAAGTACACGACCTTCTCCGCCCACAACCGATCCTGCGCATCCACGAGGCGGATGTTCAGAGCATACATGCCTACGCCCAGCGTTGTCGGATCCCACGTGTAGGAAACTGAACCCAATCCCTGCCACTCGTGCAGTGCCCGGGTGGGGAAACTGTGCTTTACGGTTTCAGTCGCGACCTCGCGAATGACCACACTCAGGCGGGCATGTTGAGGCGTTTGCGAGATCTGTTGGATCCACACGTCCAACCGGGCAGTGTGATCGTTCTGATGGTACATGGTTCGGTTCAAGCGCGCGTCCACGATAGTGGCCGGTGTTTGCACATAGGTAATCCGGAATACAAAGTGCCTGTAAAACCGGGAGCGAGCGGTTGCCGGGTCGTAGTGGAAGGGGTACACGTTCAGAAGCAGGGTTCGACCTTCCTCCCTGTGGGCCACCGTTGTCCACGTATAATCCACCAGAGGGAACCAGCCGGCCACAGGCTCCATGTACTCGGGCGGATACGGGTCCACAATATCGCGATATATGGGTACATGAAGGCCTGTGCGCTCTTCCAGGTCGGATTTGGACACCAGAGTGACATCTTGTACTTGATAGCCCGACGGCACGGTGATAGTGATGGACTTATAGGGCACAATAGGCCGTCCCGCGTCTGTGTAAAGGAACCGGCCACCGGGAATCGTTACCCAATCCTCTCCGTTTACAGTGCGCACGTAATAGTCTGGAATGTCCACGTTGAGGGTCGTTGGCGGTGCTGTCTGCGCCCTGGGACGCGGTGCGCTCATTTGGCGAGTTGAGGCCGTCCCCCATTCCATTCCCGCCTTCGGGTCCCCGAACAGGTTGAAGATGAGCGCCGCGTATTTCTGCAAGCCGCCCTGTGTCCACCGATCCTCCCGCAGCCTGCGCAACACCTCACCTACGGGATCCCGTGATCCGGCCCAGGTGTCGAAGAACTCATGTGCCATCTCGTCACTTGTTACCGCGGGCGCGACCTCTACAGCGCCGACATACGCCGAGGCTCCGGCTCGGGCCGCGCTTTCCGGCGCACTCACATTTTGCGCGGAGAAGGCCCACGGTTCTTCAGAATCATACTTTCCTGTCAGGCAAGCATTGACCCAGACCAGTGGATGGGATGGCTCGGCCCCTTGATCAAATCGCCTTTCCATGAAGGTGTACCAGGCTCCAGGGGCACCGTGTTTGTTTACGTACATCACATCCTTTTGTCCATCCAGCGCGTCTTCCACATCGTTCAGCAAAGCCCGGCTTGCGCTCTCTGGCGATGGGAAAAGACGGTACGGAATGTGGATTTCCTCCACACATGCACCGCCCGCGTCACAGTCGTGTTCCCTGGCCCAGTTACGGCGGGCATGTTCCACATTCTTCGCGTCCTCTATGTCTATTTTTTGAATTAACTCCGCGTAGTCCTCGGGAGGGGGAGGAATTTCCACGGTTTTTGGATCATCGTCGTACTGGCAAACGGCCGCCCTGACTTTGGTCCAGTTGTTCCAGGAATACCGTTCCTGGAGGTACGTGATGCGATCCTCCAAGGGGGTTTGACGGCAACCTGTGAGGATTTCATCCCCTGTTGCAGTGGTGCTTCTGGTGCAGTCCGCTATCTCGCAGGCCCAGGTGCCCAGGATGGTGAGGGCGTTGCTCAGCAAATTGGCTGGGGTTGTGTAGGCTTCGTTGTCTATAACCGTGATGTTCCCTCTGGGCATCCCGTGGGACTGGAGGATATTTCGCACCAGTCGCACCTCCCGCGCGAACATCTCCCACCACCCCTCCGGCCCGCTGTTGAGCAATGCCGCCCGGCGTTGGTAGGAGGTGTCCGCCAACGCGGATTCCAGGGCCCGGACAACGAATTCGTAATGCTCCCCTACGATGCGCCCCACGGCCAGTTCCAAGGTATTCAGGTCCTCATCCACATCCCCGTAGGGGTAGTCTGTATTCCTGATCCGCCCGCCCGTATCTTTGGGGTACTTGCTTGTGGGATAGTTGAAGGAGGGGACCACGTTGTTATCTCCCACGATGAGCATGTACTTCAGACCATAGTGAGATGGGGCTCCTCGCATGAAGAGACGTCCCCACGCGCCAGTGGGGGTTAACAGTGAGGCGAGGTAATAGGGACGTGTCGACAGGAAACCGAGGACGCCTTGTTTCTGGATGGCCAGTTCCGCCATCAGGCTGTACAGGTGTCCAAATTCCCTGGAGGAGGGCACAGGGCCTAACTCTGTCCTGGAATAATGCCCTTCGGAGGTGTATAAGACACGAGCGTGCCACATGTGGTGTTCAAGCGCTTCGGGTTGCGTGACGATAAGGTAATCCGCGGCAGCCACCGCTGCTCGCATGTCCCGAAGGTTCTGCACGGATAACTCGTCGTATGTTAAGTCCTGGTCCTCGTATTGGATTAGCAGGTGCGCACCAATCGTGTGAGCGTCGGTGATCCCACCGCTCAAAAGGGCAACGACCCCTTTGTAACGCAGAGTGCGGGATTCGTGAGGTGGGATAGAGTCCACCGTGCATTCCATGAGGAAATCCCCTCTGTAGTAGCCTCTGTACACTGCACAGGTGATGGGCACGCCGTTCACGTAGGCTTTTTCGACAGGAACGAGCGCGATGTGCATGTCCATGATACGGACGGATTCAGCGGCTCGGTCACCCCTGTTGGTTAACGTCAGCGAGATTTCAAAGTAATTCCCGTAACGTTCCACCGACCGCGTGACCGTCAGTCTGGCTCCGTGAACGACTTGTATTTCGACCGTGGCCCGCCCGGTATTGCCGTATTCATCTTCGGCAATGACTTCGATGGCGTGTGCTCCTTCGGGCAATGAGGATGTATCCAGCATGTAGGTGTCGCGGAAAGGCGGTTCTCCATCGCAGATTTCGCGACGGGCACCGCCCACAAAGACCGAGCCCCGACAGGGAAGTCCGTGGGTCGCGACGGTGTGGTTATCCACCTTGTAGGTGAGGGTCCGAACGGGCCAGCCCTGATCGTGGGTGACTTCCACCGAAACGGCCACATTCCCTGTTTCCACCTCAGTCCCCGCGGCGGGGCTTAAGATGCGGACATGGACCGGGGAAAGTTCCTCAGGGAACTGGTTGCGCACGGTTCCCGTGGCGACCACACTGCGCACGTTGCCGGCTTTATCCACAGCCCGCACACTGAACGTGTGTGGGCCTTCTGACAGGTCACGGGTGTCCACATACCAGTTGAACGGCGGGGTGTAATCCGTGTGTACCGGCCGTCCATCCACCATAAAGACCACTCGATCCACACCGATGTCGTCTACCGCATCTACATCCCAGGGAATGCGGCCGGAAAGTGTCCCCGGCAGGGTGAAAGCGGCTGTTGGGCTAGAGGTATCAGGCAGGGAAGCCGTCTCAAAGGTCGCGCTCTCGCTGCGTCTCGTGTTTGAGGCTGTGTCCTCCACCTCCACGTAGTAATGATACACTGTGGCAGCGGACAAGGGCTTGAGGGTCACACAGTGACGGGTGAGCAATGAGGTGTCCTGTACCTGATGGGTGAACGTCTCCGCGGTGTCGTCGTAGAAGACGATCCCACGGGAAGGTTCATCAGTCTCCCAACACACCTGGGCAGAGTGATCCGTGATGTCGGACACACGAGGACCTTCCACGAATTGGGGGGCTTGTTGGTCACACGGCCATTGCACCTGATGGCAGTTGTTCTGTTCATCGCTCTCGGGGACGCGATCGTCCACATCCGCGCACACGCGCACGGTATCGCTCGCGCCGCTGCATTGCCAGGTGTACTGGGGGAAACACCGATTCAGGCGTTCTCTCGCCTGGATCGATTGATTGCCAATGGTGTCCTGGGCGACAACCTGACCATCTATGACCAGGGCAGAGGTGTGAGGAGCGTACGCGGGTGCCCATCCTCTGTTCCAGATCTGATAGCAAATTTGGCCTTGTTGCAACCAAATGCCGGTGACGTTCAAATCCGGATAGGCCGTAGGGGTAGGGGTGACGGTTGGGGTCGGTGAAGGTGTCACTGTCGGTGTGGATGTTGGGGTGGGTGTAGGAGTTGGAGTGGGGCCCACGTACTGGATGATCAATCGGGGAGGGTGGTCTGTGGCTTCACGGCTGTAGAACTGGGCCGAGAAAAGCCGGTTCTCCTCGGGGATAAGCATAAGTCCCCAGTTGGGATAGGTTCCTGCCACCCAGTGGCGGACAATATTGGTCACATCCCACGTGACAAGGGCAGGGGTTTGGGGCAAACTCTTGGTACTGAGTAACGCATCGGGTTGGGGCTGGTTGGCAAAGGTCACCGAGTCTTCTTCCCAGGCGTCCTGCAATGAGTACATTTCCACGTTGTAAGGACCGTTACCGCTAATTGTGTGCTGATAAAGTTGCAGTTCCGCGCTGATGATCTGGGCGTTAGCCGGAATGTCACTCACATCGAAGCGAATCAACGTGTATTCGGTGTATGTGGTTTGCCAGAGGATGCCTCGCCCTACAATGAGGGTGGTGTCAGAGCCGTGGTTTGTTCCAGGGGTGGAGGAGACGGTGTACGCGTCGGCGCAAGGGGTTAGGGAGATAGTGGTTGTTCCGGTGGAGGATTCACCTGTAGCCGGGTTGGAAGTGATCTGGACGGCAAGGATGAGGGTGAGGGCTAGGGTGAGGAGAAGGTATTGCCGTGGTCTGTACTTGTTCCACACCATGTTCTCTCACTCCTTTCTACCTTCCATTGTGTTCCGTGCCCTCGCGTTCGAGGGTGAGGAGGTATTCCCGGATGAACACCAGCAGTTCGTTTAGGTCGTTGAAGTAGGTGCCTGTGGTGCCCTCGATGT
Organism: uncultured Anaerolineae bacterium; assembly: GCA_964402285.1. Lineage (GTDB taxonomy): Bacteria > Chloroflexota > Anaerolineae > JAADDB01 > JAADDB01 > CAYPUG01. The sequence continues at coordinate 83,958 of CAYOAZ010000004.1, forward strand.
CCTGGATGTACCCGCGCCACGCGGCGTGGTTGTTGGGTTCGTGCCAAAGACGCAGCAGGAATCCGACCTCTGTATGACGGTGCATGGGTCCTTCTCTGGGGTGCGGTGGGTTGTCTGCACAAGGTTGTCAGTGGTTTCTGTTTTCTTTGTACCACATGGGTATCCCGCGGTTTTCCCCATGTCCTCTTGTCGCCAGGGTGCAGGAACGGCCAAAATGCGCTTTCCGCTGGTGTGCGTCCGTGGAATTTGTGTGGATCCTGCTCATGTTGGGGAAGAGGTTCGGTGACCGCGCGGCCAAAATGGTGGGGCTTGTTTTACACGCGCGTGGCTATAATACGTCCTCCCACACGTCGACACAGTCCTTCCTGTTCGAGGTGGTGCACGTAGCGCCGGACAGTGCGGGGGGAGATGTTGAGGGCTTCGGCCAGGACGTGGGGAGGTACTAACGCGCGTTGGGATGTGGCTTCACGAATGAGACGTAAGATGCGGTGTCGCTGCCAGGCGCTTTTCCCATATCGCCGTCGCATGGCCGTGTCCGGCGGGCCGGCGTGGATCGTCCACAGTACTGGCACCGAGGTGTGCGGATCCTGGATGTCCGGTAGGTGGACCCACCGACGTTGTGCTCTCGGATGGAGGCCCAGGGAGCCCACGTCGCGCAGCAACCGTGTGACCCAGGGACATCCCCACACAAGGGTGCGTTCATGTTTGGGCAGGGAGAGGGCCAGTTTTTCCACAATCTGTACGGCTTCTAGGAGCAGCGTGCGTTTTTTTTGTTCATCTGACGGGGCGTACAGTAGGGATTGAAGGTAGGTGACAATCCACTGCCAGGTCAGGAGTCCGTGTTCTCGGGTGAGTGTGTAAGCGTGGTGGAGGGATTGCCGAGCGGCTTCCTGTTCTCCCTGGCGGTAGGCGATGTAGCCGTGCCAGAATGCGGCTTCGGTAGTGAGCAGGATATCTCCCATCTCTTGGGCCCGGGCCAGGACGTGCTGGGCCCGGCGGCGGGCTTCCGGGAGGTTTCCCTGGTGCAGTGCAACCCGGGCGCGGGCGAGGTGGACCTGGGCACGCAGTGGAGGTTCTTCCAGGGTGGTTGCCAGGGTTTCTGCTCGTGTGAGCAATCGGTCAGCGCTGCGGGGATATCCTCCTTGAAGGAGGGTGAGCGCTAACTGGACCCGCGCTTCTACCTGGTAGAAGGTGTATGCGGTGCCCAATTTCAAGGCGTGAGCCAGAGCCCATTGGTGAAGTTGTTGGGCCTGGTACACGTCGCGCAGGACGCGATGTACTTCGCCCAGGGCCAGGGGGAGGGCGAGCATGCGTGGGGCCAAATCGGTTTTTTGTACGCGCTCCCACGCGTGCATCAGGAGGGTGCGTGCACGGCCTAATTCTCCTCGCCAGTAAGCAATTGTTCCCAGGTGCCATTGGGTCAATCCCCATACAAACCAGTGGCCCTCCCGTTGGCTTCGCTCGGCTTCGGCTTCCAGGATGTGTCGGGCCTGGGTAAGGGCTCCTTGACGTAGGTGGGCATACGCGAGGCCTAGCCAGGTGGTGCGCAGCGGTTCCCCAATGCCTTGATAGAGGTCCACGGCGCGACGGAATGCTTTCTCCGCTTCCCGGAACCGTCCCTGGCGCAGGAGGACATGGCCCATGGTTCGCCAGGGGACGCGTTGCAGTTCTAGGAGGTTCAGGTCCTCCATAAGGTGTTGGCTGCGTTGCAGGTAGCGCAAGGCTTCTTTGTGGCGAAGTGCCTGGAAAAGATCGGTGCCCAGGTTGCTCAGGCAAATGGCGGCCTGTTTCCACGCGTGCGCTTTTTGATATAACTCCAAGGCGCGTTTTCGGTGTTCGATGCCCGTGTCGTAGTTGCCCTGTGTGACGGCCGCGTTAGCAAGGATTTCCAGGGACATGGCTTCTCGAAGGGGGGATCCTGCCCGGTGGGCCAGGGATATGGATTCCCGGGCTTTTTCTTCCGCCAATGACCAGTTGCCGGCAAACCATTCCACAACGGCCTGAAGGCCCGCGACATCGGCTTTATCCTGATCTGTGCCCTCCTTTTGTACCAGTTCCCAGGCCTGTTGGCTGACAGCACGTGCTTTCTCGTACTGGCGCAGGCGTCGGTACGCTCGGCCCAGGTAGAAGTAGAGTGCCCACGCGGTTGTGGGAATGGAAGGCTGGGTTTGGAGGTGGGTCAGGGCTTCTTCTCCGAGGGCACGCGCGCGGAGAAAGGCCTGGTTCTCCACCGCGTGTGCAATGGACTGAATGACGCGTTTCAATTCACGGGGTAACATGTGGCCGCGTATGATGTGGAGGACCAGTCGGTTGTTGGGTTCCCCTTCTGCCAGCAGTGTTTCCGCGACAAGTCGGTGGAGCCGTGTACGCTCTTCCTGGGGGAGGGCGGTGTAGATGGCCCGGCGTACTCCCTCACCGGTCCACACGAAGCCATGCTCTTTTTCCTGCAGTAGCCCCATCCGGGTAAGGTCGTGCAGTTGGGCCAACGCGTGTTCTTCGGACAGGGCGTTTAGGCGGGCCCACACGCGTGGGGTAATAGGGTCGCCCAGCACAGCGGCCAAGGCAATTGGTTGCCTGAGGGGCGAGGGGAGATATGCCAGGTAACGCTGTCCCCACGTACTCTCCTCAGCAATGGTCCCCAGGTTGTTCTTCCACGTCTTGTAGGCGATTTCATTCACCTGCCACGTGTTCTCCCGGAGTTGGAGGATGCCGCGTTTTTGGGCCATGTGTATCCACAGCAAGGCGATGCCGGGCCATCCTCCACTCACACGGTACACGATGTCGTTTACTTTGGGATCCACGTGGGCATTCAGGCGTTGCTGTATGAGGAGCGCCACATCTTCCCGGGAGAGGGGCGGGAGGGAGATTACGCGCAATTGTCCTGCTTGTTCGGACTGGGCCAGAGGAGGGAATTTCACGTGAAGGGGATAGGTGTGTTCAGCGCGGGCACTCAGGATCACGGCCACAGGACGTCGCTTGGGTTCGTTGCAGAGTTGCATTATCAGGGAGGCTTCGTTGGGGTCAATGGATGTCACGTCCTCTATGATAAGTGCCAGGGGATGTTCTGAACCCAGGACTTGAAGGAGGTGATGAAGGGCGCCTGCGGGATCTTCTTCGGTAAGGGGGGCTTCTGTCTGAAGGATGGGGGGTTCCCGGCGGAGACGTTCTCGTATCGGTCTCAGGATGGGGGCTAGACGTTGCCACGTTTGTGGCGGAACGCGAGGGAGGAGGTGTTCCAGGAGGAGGGGGGTGAGGTGCGTGTTCAGGATTTGGCGTAGGGGGTGTTCGGGCCCTGGTGGGGCGTTCCGTGTTCTGTCCCAGACCCACACGCCCCGCAATTCAGCGCTGCGGCGGAGGGCGTTCAGGAGGGCTGTTTTCCCGGAACCGGGAGGGCCCACGAGAAGTGCGCACGGAGGTGTGGTGGGAGGTCCTGGGTGCAAGGGGGTGGTGAGGGTGAGGAAAATTTCTTGCCACTCACGCGAACGTCCGATGAGAGGCGGAGTGGGGGGTGTGGGGGCGGAGGGTAGCCGGGTCAGGGTTTCAATGTCCTGAAGCAGCGCGCGGGTGGTCGGGCTTGGTGTGGTCCGTAGTTCCTGTTCAAGGAGGTGGGTGAGTTTTCGGTATTGTTCTCGGGCTCCTTCTATGTCCCCCAGGAGCGCGTAGAGGCGCATGATTTCTCGATGGCCCCATTCCTGCAAGGGGGCTGCTTCCACTAACCGGTGGGCCCATATTAAGGCACGGGTGTACATTCCACGATCCCGATATGCAGCGATAAGTCGCCGAAGTCCAGACAGGTAATCCTGACGCAAGCGCTCTCGAGCAATGACCGCCCAATCCTGGGCACATTCCTCAAGGAAATCTCCGGTGTACAGTGCGAGGGCTTGTTCAATTTGGGCAGGGTCTTCGCTGTAGATGCCTTCGCGAAAGGCGTGGATATCGCACCAGATCTCCCCGGTCAGTTGGATGCTCTCTCCTTCGGTGTGGACGAAGGTGGGACCCAGCGCGGAACGCAGGTGCCACAGGGTACGACTGAGGAGACGCCGGGCCCGATTGTAAGGGATGTCAGGCCACAGGGCAGCGGATACTTTCTCTCGGCGCTGTGGGGCTGGGAAGTAAAGAAGGTAGGCAAGAAGCCAGCGAGCCTGTTTGCGGGGCAGGAACACAGGCCGCGTGCCATGGTATACGCGTAGGGGGCCAAGGAGGTGAACGGTTAAGCGTGCGTCACTGCGGTGGAGCCTTTCCACTACCGGACTCCCGGACACGTACTCCTGCACAAATGGTGTTCTTTTTCGGATGGGATGGTGGGTGTAGTGCGTTTCTGCTGCGGCGAAGGCTGGGTTTTTCTCTATTATACACCCATTTCGCTCTGGGGCAGGGGCTGAAAGGTGATGTTCCTAAGGGGGGTGACAGGCCGCAATGTTGAGCGAGGGGTAAAGGGAAAGGGGGAGGAACGGCCGGCCGTCGGAAACGGCGGCCTTTGGGTGCGAAACCGCGAGGCGGTTCGGGGTGATCCCGCAGGGGACCCGGCAAACGGTTGGAGGTCGGAATGGAGGGAAACGTGTGAGCCGTAGTCCCAGGCCGAAATTTCGCGGGGGGTCACCCCTAATTGTCCAATGTGTCCGGGAGAGGCTATAATGAACACTACATAACAGGTTTCCCACCAGCGCGGAAGGTGAAAGATGACGTACAGCGCTTGGTTCCAGTGTTTCAACGGCTGCCCTGGCCGTTATTCTGTGTATGATGTCATCTACCGCTGCCCCAAATGCGGTGGTCTCCTGGAAGTGGCCCACGATGTAGACGCGCTGAAGAACCGGAGCGCGGCCGCGTGGATGCGTCTCATGGAGGATCGGGCTGGCACCACTCAATGGCCTTATGGGTCTGGTGTCTGGCGTTACAAGGAGTGGGTCCTGCCCAACATTGACGACGATAACATTGTGAGCATGTTCGAGGGGAACACGAACCTTTTCCACGCGACCCGTTTAGGCCGCTACATCGGTGTGCCCGATTTGTGGGTGAAACTTAGTGGCAATAGCCATACAGGTTCCTTTAAGGACCTGGGCATGACCGTGTTGGTTTCCGCGGTACAGCAGATGCGCGCCATGGGCAAACCCGTGCGCGCGGTGGCCGCCGCGTCCACAGGGGACACCTCCGCTGCTCTGGCCGCGTACGCGGCCGCGGCAGGTATCCCAGCCATCGTCATTCTGCCCCAGGGAAAAGTCAGCCTGGGCCAACTCATTCAACCCATCGCCCACGGTGCCATTGTCCTTGCCCTGGATACGGACTTTGACGGGTGCATGAGGGTGGTTCAGGAGATCACCAAGGATAAGACCATCTACCTGGCCAACTCCATGAACTCCCTGCGCATTGAGGGGCAGAAGACCGTAAGTATCGAAATTGTGCAGCAGTTTGATTGGTCTGTGCCGGATTGGATTGTTATCCCGGTGGGCAATTTGGGGAATATCAGCGCGTTGGGCAAAGGGTTGCTCCTCCTCAAGGAACTGGGGATCATCAACAAACTGCCCCGATTAGTGGCCGCTCAAGCCGAACGGGCCAATCCCCTTTACCAGAGTTACAAGAAAGGCTTTAAGGAAAAAGTCGTGGTGAAAGCCCAACCGACCCTGGCCTCAGCCATTCAGATTGGCAACCCCGTGTCCTATGACAAAGCCGTGCGCACCCTGCAAATCTTTGACGGCATCGTGGAACAGGCCAGCGAAGAGGAACTGGCCAACGCGGCGGCTCTGGCCGACCGCACAGGAATGTACACGTGTCCGCACACGGGGGTGGCCCTGGCCGTGTTGATGAAACTCGTTCGTCGCGGCGTCATCAACAAGAACGACCGAGTTGTTGTGGTATCCACTGCCCACGGCCTGAAGTTCACCCAGTTCAAAGTGAAGTACCACGAGAACACCTTAAAGGATGTGGTGGCCCGGTACGCGAATCCGCCCATTTACCTGCCGCCGGATCCCCAAGTAGTGCGCGACACAATTCTTCGGCGGCTGGACAAACTGGAAGGAGATATGAATCATGGCCGATTTGGAATTGATGAGGACGCTATCGACGCCCAATGAGTCCAAGATGGTGTTGTTGGTCATGGACGGGCTGGGCGGCCTTCCTCTCAGCCCGGATGGCAAGACGGAATTGGAATCCGCTCACACGCCTCATATGGACCAGTTGGCCCGCGAGGGCAGCACAGGCTTACACATTCCCATTGTCCCCGGCGTGACACCTGGGAGTGGACCCGCTCACCTTGCCCTGTTTTCCTACAACGCGCTTCAGTACGAGGTAGGGCGAGGGGTGTTGGAAACGTTAGGCATTGGTTTTGACCTTCAGCCCGATGATGTGGCGGCCCGTGGCAATTTCTGCACCATGGATGAGAACGGGCTCATTGTGGACCGCCGCGCAGGTCGCATTCCCACAGAGGAGTGCGTTCGTCTGACCCGTAAACTCCAAGAGAACACGCGGTTGGACGGCGTGGAGATCTTCGTGCTGCCTGTCAAGGAACACCGATTTGCCCTGGTGTTACGGGGCAAAGGCCTCTCCGATCAACTGACCGAGACCGACCCTCTGGTGACGGGAAAGCCGCCGTTGCCTGTCCGTCCGTTGGACGATAGCCCGGAAGCGCGGCGTACTGCTGAACTGGTGAACGCGTGGATTGCACAGGCGCGTGAAGTCCTCAAGGATGAGCCGCGGGCTAATTGCTTGAACCTGCGCGGTTGGGGCAAAGACCCCCAATTACCTCAATTTCCCGAGATCTACCAGGTGAGAGCCGGGGCCATCGCGGTGTATCCTATGTACCGAGGTGTTGCTCGGTTGGTTGGCATGGAATTGATCCAGCACGGATCGGATATTGAGGATGAGTTCGCGGCCTTGCAGGATCACTGGCAGGAATACGATTTCTTCTTCCTGCACGTGAAACCCACGGACAGCCGGGGTGAAGACGGGAATTTCGAGGCTAAAGTTCAGGTCATCGAAACCGTGGACCGGTTGGTGGGCCAATTGGTGGACACACTGAAGCCGGATGTCCTGCTCATTACAGGGGATCACAGCACACCCGCGAAACTCAAATCCCACTCCTGGCATCCAGTGCCCTTCCTCATCTGGAGCAGAACGGCCATGCCGGATGCAGCCCAATCCTTTGGGGAACGGGAATGTGCTCGCGGGGTGTATGGGCTTATCCCTGCCACAGAACTCATCCCGTTGATGATGGGTCATGCGGGCCGTCTGACCCGATTTGGGGCCTGAGCCCACCGAAACGCCCTGCTGGTCCTGGGGGCAAACCTTGAGTGTTCAACGTTTAACCCAACCACACTAAGAGGAGGTCAATGATGACTTCACAGGACGTCCACGAAGAAATGGAACGGACGCCGGATCGGAACCTGGCCTTGGAGTTGGTACGTGTCACAGAGGCCGCGGCCCTGGCCGCGGCTCGTTGGGTAGGCCGTGGGGACAAAGAGGCCGCGGATCAGGCCGCGGTGGACGCCATGCGCCTTATGCTTTCCACCGTGGAAATGGACGGTATTGTGGTCATCGGGGAGGGCGAGAAGGATCAGGCGCCCATGCTCTACAACGGTGAGAAATTGGGCACGGGTCGTCCGCCCCGAGTAGACATTGCCGTAGATCCTATTGATGGCACCCGCTTAACTGCACAAGGGCGTCCTGGTGCCCTTTCTGTGGTTGCGGTGTCTGAACGGGGCACCATGTTCGATCCCAAGCATCTGGTGTACATGCGCAAGATCGCGGTGGGCGCGGAGGCCAAAGACGTGATCGACATCACGGACACAGTGGAGAACAACCTGAAACGCATTGCCGACGCGCTGAACAAACCGGTCTCGGAGATCACCGTCATGGTGCTGGACCGGCCTCGACACCAGGAGTTAATCGAGGAAATTCGTCGGGCCGGCGCGCGCATCCGCCTGATCATGGACGGGGATGTGGCCGCGGCCATCACTGCGGCCATGCCGGATACCGGCATCGACGTCCTGATGGGCATTGGCGGTTCTCCTGAGGCGGTTGTGGCCGCGGCCGCACTGAAGTGCTTGGATGGTGGCTTTCAGGCCATGCTCTGGCCCCGCAACGAAGAGGAGAAGCGCCTGGCCGAGGAACGGGGGCTGGACCTGAACCAGGTTCTCACCATCGATGACCTGGTGAAGTCGGACAACGTGTTCTTCGCGCTGACCGGCATCACCACCGGTGAACTGGTGGAGGGCGTTAAATACGTAGGCTGGGGAGCCATCACCGAATCCCTGGTTATGCGCTCCCGTTCTGGCACTATCCGACGCATTCGCGCGCTGCACCGCTGGGATAAATTGATGAAGATCAGCAGCGTTTCCTACACTCAACCCAAATGGTAGATAACGGGGGCGGGCGACGAGTCCCCCCGTCGCCCGCCCGCGCGCTTATTCCTTGGCCATCTCGTTCTTCATAAATTCCCGCATCACCACGGTCGCAAACGCCCCCTTGGGCAGGAAAAAGGAGAACACCAGGTTCCCCTCCTCATCCTGTTGAATGTCCAAATCCGCTAACCAGAGACGGCCCAAACGGCGGGTGCCCTTCACCTTGACCTTGCGGAAATCCTCCAGAGTGAGCCCCTCCTCTTGCAGGATGACCTCTTCCAGCGCTCCCGCTTCTGCTTCGGCCTGCCACATCTTATACCCGTACATGGGGCCCGTGAAGTGAATCTCCCCCCGGTCGTATCGTGGTTGTTCCGCGGCTACATCCTGAACCACGAACAGCCCGCCGGTATCTGTCTTCTTGGCGATGTCCCCCCGGATGAGCCGGGTGAACAGGCCTTCACGCACGCGACGGGCCAGGTACAGGTTAAACAGGTACGACTGATACGCGGACAGGAGAAACCGTCGCAGCCACCGATCCCGGGGCCCGCGGCCCTGCAAAATGTCCCGTCCTCGCCGAGCATTATCCCCTTCCCGGCCGAAACGTTGTTCCCCGTAGTAATTGGGAACCCCTACCCGCCGCAGGTACGCGGCAATGGCCTGAGCCCGTTCCCACGCGTCGGGCACCGTGTCCACCACCGTGATGAAAAACCGATTCCCCAGGAGGTGACCGGGCTTGATCTTGTTGCGGTGACGTCGTGCCCAGTGAATGTGGACCTGGGGGAACTCTGCCCGGATGCGCGCTATGGCTTCTTCTGGCGACACGCGGGGAATGGAGAAGGCCTGGGTAGTGACCGCGTGGCGGTCTTTCATCCCGGCCACGCCAATGTCCTCCTTGCGCACGTGGAAGATGCGGGCCAGGCGCTCTTGCACAAATGGCGTGGTCATCTCCCGTTTGGTTAGCCAGACGATCGTGTGTTCCCCTTCGCCTACAGGCTCGTACAGGGGCACCTCTTCCACAACGAAATGTTCCGGACGTTCACGCAAGCGTCCACCAATGCCCGGCAAGTGTGCAGATATGTACGGTAACTCCTTCATCCTGCCCTTTTCCCCGTGTCCTCGTTAATCTGCTCGTTCCGTTCTCCTGTACATCCTGGATAGCCCTATTTCTGTTTGGAGATCGTACCACTCCTCAACTTCCCGAATAAGATACGTGGGTGGATAGCCGTACACCAGCAAAATGGAGTACGCGTTAGCCACCTCCGGCGTAATGTGGGGCCGCGCGTAGTCCGGCACTGGGGGGGGCCAGGTTGCCAGGCGGAAAATCCAATATGGCCCTACCTGACCCACTCGGACGTATCCGTAGTCCGCGAGTTTTGGCAAGGTTACCTTTTGCATAAGAGGATCTGATGCCCGCACCCATAAAGTGGCTCGGTTATGCGCGTGTTCCGCGAAAAAGCCGTTCTCGTAGGCCAGGGGGTATGGGCGCCGTACCTCCGGTCGGTATTGGACCGGGTGGTATGTTTCCGCGAACACCATCGGGATGAACACATCCTTACGCATCATCGCGTAGGCCCAGAAATGACGTGCTGGGCTAATTCTCCCCTGGTGGTGGTACGTAAAGGGGAATGCCCACACCTGTTCGGGTAACTGGTCCAATACCGCGTCGTACGCGCGCAAATTCCGATTGGCAATGCGGTAATCATTAGTCACGTTAATCAGGAAGAGCAACGCGGTCAGCGCGAGAAGACCCTGCACCGCGAGTCGGAGACTTCGGGAGCGGAACGTGGGCAAGGCTAATGGCAAGAGGAGCAACGTAAACAGCCAGAACCGCTCATAAATGATAAAAGGCACCCAAAATCCCATCGGCAAGAGAAAGTAAAAGACCAGGGATAGGAGATAGGGCCCATGCCATCGGGTTACCTTACGCCAGGAAAATATCCAGGACAGGAGTATCACCCCGGCCGCGGGTGTCAGTATCCACTGTTCCCGTCGGGGACTGAAGGAGAAAAGCCCATACCGCAGTTCGGCCACCTTTTTGCTCAGAGGGGCCCACACGATAAACGGCGGGGAGAGGAACGCGCTGGCCTCTCCGCTTACGTTAGGGCTCAATCGACCCGTCAGTACCACAATAGTGGCCAGAAGCACGAAGGGTACTGCCACCCAGATCAGGTCACTCACCAGGGCCCGTGCGCGCCGTTCCCGGAGATGTACCCCCACATCCCCCAGCACCAGCGCGGCCGCGGCAGTCAACACCAGTGCCAGCCCCAGGGAATGGGCCAGATACGTCAGATACGCCAGGATAGTCCCCCCCAGCACTCCCCGTGCCCAATCCCGTTGAGACCCCTTGACCAACGTGTGGCCCCACAGCCCGTATCGTATCCCCCAGGCCAGCGTGAGCAGTGCCAGGGGCACACTGAGGGTGAAATTCAGGAACCCCTGGTGAAAATACCACGTGTACGCGAGGGGGATTCCCAACCAGAACCACGTGCGAGCGTGTTCCTGTCCTCGGGCCACCCGCAACAGCAAGTACAAACTCCCCACGGAGAGCAGGACAATAAGCGTGGCAAACAAGCGCAATGTATCTTCAGGGGAAAAGCCTACCTTCAGCAAGGCAATCATCAGGTAATGGCCTAATACATTGCTGCGTGGGGTCAAGTCCACCGTAAAGTACCGGGGGAAGGAAAAGCGGGGATCCTGATAGTGGACTGCGATGAACGCGGCCAACAGATGGTTGGGTGCGTCGGTCATGGGCACATAAGGGAATATCCACAGGGGCACAATGATGAGCACCAAAACCAGCAGGGGGCCGAGGGTTCGTGTCGCTGTTTTCATAGGTTACCTCGCTTGACCTGCTCCACGATGTACTCGGCTGTGCGTGTGGCCAGGGCCATGATGGTCAGTGAGGGGTTAACCGCCGCGCCAGTAACAAACACACTGGAATCTACAATGAACAGGTTGGGAACGTCGTGGGTTTGCTGCCAGGGATTGACCACAGAAGTGCGAGGATCCGTCCCCATTCGGCACGTCCCCACGTAGTGACTGCTCCCACCGGGCACATAATGGGGTTCTTCCAGGAATGTGGCTCCGGCCGCGTCCGCGAGTTCGTGCATTCTTTGAACAATCGCGCGGATCATGGCCTGGTCGTTCTCTCGGGGTTCATTGGTGATTCGGGGAACGGGTAATCCATAGAGGTCCTTGACCTCTGGATCCAACTCCACCCGATTGCGCTCGTCTGGCAACTGTTCGCCCACAGAGCCCAAACCGACTGTGCGGCCGAAAACATCCAGCATGCGCTTTTTGTGTTCCCGGCCCCAACCGGGAATACGGCGTGCCAGCGCGACGGGCCATTGCCAGCCCGTGTTAATCTCGATGGTGAACCCGCGCGCGAAGGAGTGATCTGGACGGGTCTCGTAGAAATCCTGAATTAGCCCGCCCGCGGGAATGCCCTTCCACGCGTCCACCCGATCCGGCAGCACCAGCGTGGCGAACACCGCGATGTGTTCCATAAAGTACTTGCCCACCAGCCCTGAGGAATTTGCCAGTCCGTCCGGGAACAGGGAGGACGTGGACATGAGCAGTAGCCGGGGCGTCTCAATCGCGTTGCCTGCCACAGCAATTAGGCGCGCGGGTTGTTCCCGCTCCCGACCCTGGGCATCAAAGTAGCGTACACTTTTGGCCCGTCCGTCCTTTCCCACAGTGATCTCGAAGGCCATGCTCTCGGTGCGGATTTCCACATTGCCCGTTTTCTCTGCCAGGGGAATGTAAGTAACGTCCACACTCCCCTTGGCTCGGATCTTGCACCCCAGGCGGCACGCGCCGCAGCCAATGGAATTCGGTCGGCCCTTCCAGGGCAGGGTCGGCATGGCCACTGGGGAGTGAGCCATGTGCCATCCCAGGCGGTCGGCCGCGCGTTTCATGTGCTGGCTCGCACAGTTAAATGGGTGGGGTGGAGTGGGATAGGGACGCGAACGGGGCGGGGCAAAGGGGTTCAGCGTATCATCCCCGGCCGCGCCAATAACGTACTCAACTCGGGTGTAATAGGGCTCCAACTCCTCGTACGTGAAGGGCCAATCCTCCCCCACACCGTCCTGAGAACGGGTACGGAAGTCCGACGGGTGGAATCGAGGCAAGACACCCACGTATACCAGCGTGGAGCCGCCTACACCCTTCACCCGGCTGTAGCGGAACCAGCGTCGGCTTCCCCAGGTGTAAAGATCCCGTCTCGGATCCCGGGGGAGAAAAACGTCGGGCGCGCGCACTTCGAAATCCGGGCGATCTGTGGGGTAGCGGGCTGGATCGAACCGGGGACCGGCCTCCAACACCACCACCTTTAACCCGGCCTCAGCCAATTCCTTGGCCAGCACAGCACCGCCCGCACCCGCACCCACAATGCACACGTCCACCGGCTCGTCACTGGGGTGGAAGAAGAAGGACCATCTAGCCATGTTCTCCCCCTTTGTGATCCCCGAGGCTGGCTGGGGAGATGAACACGGAGGGCGGGAAATCGTGGCGTTTGGTGGGGGGACAATCGTCAATGATGTTCCAATTTCCGTTGGCGCCGTTCCAGTATCCCAGGGGCTGAGGGGGCCCGTCATATCCCAATGCTATCCACGTGCGCGGGTGAGAGTAAACTGCTTCCAGCACATCTTCACGGACCAGGTTCAGGAAAAATACCCCCGCGCCAAAGCCGAACAACGTCACCATCAGGCGATCCCAGTAACGCCAGGCCACCCCCATCACCCCTCCGCGTCCGCCGCGGAGTTTTCGGGCCGTGGCCTCGATTTGTTCCAGCAGCGCAATTTGCTCCTCTCGGCCCAGATCAACGAAGAACGTGCCCGCGCCGTACACCTGCGCGGCTGCCTGATCCAGCCAGCGTAGACCTTTGCGATAGCGCTCTAACTCGTAACTGTGGCGCATTAGTCTATCTTCCACTCGCCGGGCCGCGTCCAAATCCCGTGCGCCCGGCCCCAGGTCGTCTGAGGGTACAATGAGATCGGCCAGGGCTTCCAGAGTCGCGAACTCGTGCTCCGTGAGCACGCGACCTGGACGCCGTACTCGCGGCGCGTGAACACTTGCCCGTCGCCAGCGAAGCCATCCCATCTTTCCCAGAACCGCCGCGGCCGCTCCCCCCAGGCCCAGGCGTCCGGCCCAGGCCAGGAACTTCCGCCGTGTCCACCCGCGCTGGCCCTCCTGTGGATCACGTTCCCGTGTAGCCATGTGTTGTGTCCTCTGTGTGTAAGGTTCGGGATAGAGGGGGATGCCCCCCGTGTGTTGTGCCGGTCATGTAAGTAAGGCCTCTAATGCACCGCGTATGTGTGTGAAGCGGAATGTATAGCCCGCGTCCAGTAAGCGTTGCGGGATAGCCCGCTGTCCCTCCAGGAGCACCGTTGCCATTTCCCCAAAGAGCAACCGCAAGGCAAAACCGGGAACCGCGAAAATGGTCGGACGGTGGAGCACCTCGCCCAGGGCTCGGGTGAATTCGGCGTTGGTTACCGGGTGGGGGGCCGTCAGGTTGTACGGCCCCTGGGCAGTTTCGTTTTCCAGGAGAAAGCGGATGGCCCCCACCTCGTCCTCCATGTGAATCCAGGGAAACCACTGTCGTCCGCTACCCAACCGTCCCCCCAAGCCCAGCCGGAAAGGAAACAACATGCGGGGTAAGGCTCCGCCGTCCTTGCTCAGGACCACTCCAGTTCGGATGATGGCTCGGCGTACTCCGTACTGTTCCACGGGTTCGGTGGATGCCTCCCATTCGACAGCGAGTTGGGCCAGGAAGTCCGTACCCGGTGGGGTCTCCTCGGTTACCACCTCATCGCCGCGAGGTCCGTAGTACCCCACAGCCGAGGCCTGAATCAGGACGGGGGGCTTTTGACGCGCGGCAGCCATCGCGTCCACCAGAGCCTTTCCCGCGTTCAGGCGACTCTCTCGGATGCGCTGTTTCCGCTGTTCTGTCCACCGTCCGGCCGCGATGTTCTCTCCTGCCAGGTTGACCACCGCGTCCACTTCCTCCAGCACATGTCCCCAGCCGGCCGGTGTCCGCCCATCCCACGGGACCAGACGAGTACCGGCCGGCATACGGTGCTGGTGGCGCTCCGGTGACCGGGAGAGCACGATGACCTGATGGCCGTCGGCAAGCAGGGACGCGGTCAGTGCCCTGCCGATTAAGCCCGTACCGCCGGTGATTAACACGTTCATGGGTCAACCTCCCACTTCTCGGACCTCTGGGGGACAAACGGTTGTCTCCCTCTGCCGCTGTGTCGCGTGACGTTCACTCCCGTTTGAACACATAAATCCACGGATGGTCGAACAGCCGAAAAGTAAGTTCCGCGTTGTCGTCCACAATGCGGATGCCCAGAAACTCTGGGTACACCTTAAAGGTCTTAATCAGGCGGAATCCTAATTCCCCGTCGCGCAGACGGCTGTAAAACTCGTACTCCACAGGGAAAAGGTCAGGGAGAGCAAGGTAACGGCCCATCCATGTATCGCTGAGAATAATGTAATCCACGCCCTCCAAACTGCTGTACAACTCCTTGCGCACTTCTTCTGGGTCGGGAGGCGTGGGGTTGAAGAATTGGGGATCGGTTTGTTCCACCTGGCCGTAATGGTCCAGTACCTTGATGTGATACTGGGTCAGTTTGTACCGGGTGTTCAGTTGATTGAACTTTAATGTGGAATCCCTTTCCACCAGAATGGTGCTGCCAGGCGGGATGTTTTCCTCTATCCAGCGCAGGGCCTGCAAGCGCGTGTCCGGCTGTCGGTAAATGTTCATGTACGCCAGCGCGTAAAAAGTGGTGGTAAGCAGAGTGAGCCCAATGAGCCCTCGAGCCAACCAGCGTCTCCAGGGAATTGCATCCGTTGCCCAGGGGACCAGCCAGCGCGCGGCCAGGAGAGCGAAGAAGGGCAACAAGGGGAGCACGTAGCGCACGAACTTCGCGTACCAGGATCCCACGATTAAGCCGTAGGGAATCACCCAGGCCAGAACCAGCAAATCTCGTTTATCCCCCTGCCAGGCCTTCCACATGCTGTACACCAATCCCACCAGGGCCACAAATTCCAGCACTGGACCCAACCCCCACAACAGGGGGTTGGTCAGGTGGTAAATGTAAGGCAGCGTGTGTTCGAAGTGCATGGTGTAGAAAGGCCGATACGCGCCGCGCACCACGTCGAATTGTGTGGCTAACGCGTAATTCGCGTTGTGCGCCCAGTAATTACGCGCGTCCACAATGGGCCATGGGTTAATTATCAGGAACAGGCCCAGCGCGGTGCCCAGCATCAGCGCGATCCGCCGGTCCAACGCGCGGCGCAAGTGCAGGCGCAACGGGCGCAGGGAGAACGCGTCTACCCGCAAGAGGTGCGAGGTAACCAGGGGGACCAGCAAGGGCAATCCTGCTGCCTTAGTGGACAATGACAATCCGGAAAGCACCCCGGTAAGCACGTAATCCCGTCCGCGTCCCTCCAACAACACCCCCGCGGCAAACACCATGGCCAGAACCGCCCAGAAGACCATCATCGTGTCCACCGCGTAAAAGTGACTTTCCCGCACCGGTGAGACAGCCACAGCCAGAAACGCGGCAGCCAGCACGCCCACCCGTTGGGACCAGAGACGGCTCCCCAGCAAGTAAAGCGCCCACACGGTTAGAGTTCCCAATGTCGCGGAGATCAGGCGTCCTACCAGCATAATGGGGGCAGTGTTCATCCCAAAGGGATGGTTCAACATGCTCAGTAGCGCGTTGGCCGCACGCCATGTTAGCCAGAGAACATAGAACGGCAGGGATCCGTACGTGGACACCTGCGGGTTCCAGGATCCCGTTTCCCGAAAGTGCTGATCCAGCCGTAACGTCATGGTGAAGACGAAATTCTCATCCCCGTGAAAGGAGTACGGGTATCCCCACCAGAACCCATAGAAACGCAGTGCAGCCGCTACCAGCAATATACCTACCAGGAGCCAGCGATATCCGCGCGCGGTTGGCTCCTTCGTCCTCTTCTCTTCCATAAGCCCTTCCCGTGCCCACGAACCTGACGTGAGACTTCCTTACAGGGTGGTGGGATATTCCCCACCGTGTGATAAGACGTACCGTATTTTCTCCCGAGGGACGAGTTTTGACAAATGCCTCCTGCTGGCCCTCTGCCATGTTCTGCGGGGAACTTAGCCCCCCATGTTCCCCATTATGTCATCATGCCGTATAATACATTGTGGACAGACGTGAGAGACGCGCGCATGTGGGATCCCAGGAGGTGAGGGAATGAACACGCGATGGGGGTGGTTCGCTGTATTACTGGTCGTGTGCCTTCTGGTGGGTGGCGTTGTCAGCAGCGTACAGGCTCAGGAGCACCCCACTGTAGTGGTGCTCACATTCAAGGGACAGTTGTCGGGGATTCTGGTATCCTACGTGGAAAAGGGCATTCAGCGCGCGGAGGAGTTGAATGCTGAAGCCGTGATTATCCTCCTGGACACACCTGGCGGAAGTATCAACCTCATGGACCGCCTGGTCCAGGACATTATCAACGCGCCTATGCCCATCATCGTGTTCGTGTACCCTCCAGGTGCACACGCATCTTCCGCGGGCACTTTTATCACCCTCGCGGCCCACATCGCAGCGATGGCCCCCAACACCACCATCGGCGCGGCCAGCCCTGTGGGCTTTTCCGGCGAGGATATTCCCGAGACATTGCGCAAGAAAATTGAAAACACCCTGGCCGAGGACATTGAACAACTGGCGCGTCGTCGGGGAGACAAAGCAGCCCAGTGGGCTCGGCGCGCCGTGTTGGAAGCCGCGGCCGCGGACGCGGAAGAAGCGCTCTCCTTAGGACTCATCGATCTCATGGCCCGGGATTTGGACGACCTTCTGGTTCAGGTGGACGGTAAGGAGGTGCAGGGAGCGTTTGGAACGCGAACCCTGCACACCACCCAGGTCCGTATCGTGGAATATCCCCTCAGCCCGTTGGATGATTTCCTGAACCGGCTGATCACCCCTAGCCTGGCCTTACTCCTTATCACCCTGGGCATTCAACTGCTGGTGGTGGAATTTTCGCACCCCGGGGGGTATGTGCCCGGCATTGCGGGATCCATTGCCCTTATCCTGGGGATTTACGCGCTGGGCGTCCTGGACGCGAATTACACCGGTCTAGCCCTCATCGCGTTGGCGTTTATCCTCTTCCTGGTGGACATTAAAGCACCCACGCATGGGGTTTTGACCTTGGGGGGCATCCTCTCCTTTGTGGCTGGTGCTGCGCTTCTCTTCTACCAACCCTTTGTTGCCATTCCCTGGAAGACCATTATTGCTCTGGCCTTGTTTACAGCCGCGTTCTTTGCCTTTGTCATCGCCAAAGTCATCCAATCCCAAAAGCGGCGCCCCTGGACCGGAATGGAGGCCCTGGTGGGGCAGAAGGGAGAAGCACGCACTGACCTGAACCCTCGTGGCCTGGTCTATGTGGAAGGTTTATGGCAAGCCGAAGCCGAGGACGCCCCCATCCCCGCGGGCACGCCCATTGTTGTTGTGGGATATGAAGGGCTTAAACTGCGGGTGCGTCGGGCCAAAGCAGACACCTAATGTCTTCCCTTATCCTCCCAGCGCGTGTAGATAATACCCCAGGCAGAACACCGAGTACACCAATGCGCCGGCCATCAGCCACTTCACCGCACGACCTTCCCCATCCGTGCCGGGCAGCCAGGCCCGGATTCCTTCCAGGCCCACGGCCAGAATGGGCACGAGCAAAGGAAACATGTAACGGCCCTGGGGATACCATCCCGGTTCCCATGCGAGCACCCAATTTCCGGCCAGGGCCAGCAGAAAAGCCCCCATGTTGAAGCGTAACAGCCGGCAATGCGTCTCCTCGCCACATCTCCTCGCCGCGCGGATGGATCCGATCAGCGCTACCAGTGTGAGCACGGCCAGCAGAACGTACAGGGGCCAGGGCAGAAGGTACTGAAGCCAACCGAAGTTCCCCCAGAAGGAGGTGAACAAAATCCCCATCGCGACAATCGTGCGTACCACCATGTTTCGTTCCTGATCCACGGCGGGACGGTACACCGCGGATGGCCCCCAACGGATCAGCCCGCGAACGCGGTTCCACAGCCGTGAGAACCTCCACCCCGCGCGATCCGCTCCCCCGTTTCGCAGCAGGTTGCCGGATGAACGGAGCGTGTGGGCGACAAAGTTGTCGGCGAGGATCTTCCCCGTGGGTTGAGGATCTCGCGGTGGGCCAATGCCTAAGACCACCCGCACGAACGTGGCCTCTGAATGTACTGTGCGGGTGACAGTAAGCGTGTGCCATTTCTGCGAGACCGGTGCACACGAAACGCTTCTTCCCTGGGAATCGGACAGGAAAAGGCATACGAGAGGTGTGTCCTCCACTGCACGTACCTGTACGTGAGCAACAACCTCCTGGCCGCGAGCCTGCAGAATGTCCTGTTCCCAGAGGTTTTGGGCTATATACACCCGTTTTTCGTGTGAAGTATCCGCCAACCAGAACGCGGCACTTCCGTTCACCCCCCGTCCTGGCGCTCGGATTGCCAGGCGCTGAGACGGTCCCTCGGTCCAGTGGGCCACTCTCCCCGGATCTCGCGGGAAGAGGATCAGCGCGAGGACCAGCGTCCCCGCGATAATGAGAAGTCCTCGCGCGTGCCGTCGCAGCGGAGACGCGGGAACCATCCAGGCCACGAGAAGGAAGAGAGGACCGAAGATCAAGGTCGTGCGCTTGAGCCAGAGCCCTAATGCCGTGAGCAGGACAAGGCCAATCCAGATTCCCCTCCTGGGACGCGGGGTCTTTAGCGCGGTCCAGGCCAACGCCACAAACGTCGTGCCCAGGAGATCGGCCAGCACGTTGGAATTCATGGTCGCGTGGATGAAAAGGGGCATCGGCAACACAGCAACCAGCCAGGGAATCCCGCGGCGGAGCAGCGGGGAACGGGAATACACGCGCGCGGCTACCCCCGCGACCAGCACAACCACTGCGCCGAGCACCACACTGTACACGCGAGCAACAATGAGGTGATAGGAAAAAGGGATTGCTCGGAAGAGCAGGGCAGGAAGAAAATAGTAGAGAGGGCGTTCATCCCGGAGTTGAGTGCCCGAACGTTGAAGAAAGGGATTGTCCGCGAACCGCGTGGGTAAGGGATGGGGGCGTTCCTGTCGCGTGAACCGCCAGAAGTCCTGGCGGTCCATCTCACGAATAATCGCGGCTTGGAGGGCGGGATTGCTGTCCTGGGGACGGGGCGGACGGTGCAAATCCGCGAAGAGGCGGGCGTATTCGTAATGGCCGGGTTCGTCAGGACCCTGCCAGGGCGGAACGAGGAACGCCCAGGCAAGGGCCAGTACCACATAAAGTGTGAGCACCCCGGCCAAAAATCGCCCTTCGTTTCCCCGCATCATAACGCGATCTCAGTGGGGAATTTCCGCGATGACCGGGATCCCTAGCGCCCTCACGTCATCCCCATCGTACAGCGTATCGTCCACGTAGTGCCAGAGCAGGGAGAGGCCAATCCCCACCAACAACGCCAAAATAATCCGCACAGGCGCGTCCAGTTTATCCCGTAAACCCGGCATAACCGGCCCAATGTGGGGGCCGTCTACCAGAATGGCTGTAACCCCGTATCCGAATGCTTCGGGGAAGAAACGGGTACTGTCCTCCTTGACAGTGGTGATGATGGCCTGGGCGATGGCGGGTAGATCCTCGGCGTTGTTCCACGTCACGGTCACCGTGAGTAGCCTGTGCAATTTGCCCGTCTGGGTGCTCCCCTGGATGGCACCTGGGGGAATGGAAATCCCTTTATCGTGGAGGTGGGCACTGACCTGGGCCGCGAATTCCGATCCTCGTACAACCTCTGAGAAGTCATCGATGAGATATTCACTGGTGAGCCAGGTGTAGTATCGGTCATACCCGTACACCTTTGGATCCACGGGTTCAGGCTGGACTCCTATGAGGAATCGGAGGGTAGCCACGTAAGTGGGGGGAGGACTGGGACGCGTCAGTAGGGATACCAGTACAATGAGGACGGTGATCGCGGGCAGCCACCACCGTCGCCGGAGAATTTTCCACAAGCGTTTTAATTCCATGAGTTCACCCTCCTCACTACCGCACGCGACGACTTATTTCCAAACCTTTGCCAATGGGGACAGTGATGGATTCGTAAAGCGGATGGGACTTTACCCGTTCCAGGTATCCTTGCAGAGCGCTGGCGTGGGAGATCACATTGTCTGCTACAATGATCCCGTTGGGCAACATTTTGGGGATGAGAAGTTCAAAGTACGTAATGTAATCCGCTTTGTTGGTGTCAATGAGCACAAAATCAAAAGGTCCGGCCAATTCCGCCACGGTTTGACGGGCGTCCCCGACCAGGTAACTGACAACACCGTGGAGTCCGGCACGGCGAATGTGCGTGCGGTTGGCCTCGGCTCGGGCAGGTTCTATCTCACAGGAAACCAGCGTTCCACCGTTGCGATGGGCAGCCTCTGCCAGCCAAAGCGTCGCGTATCCTATCCCCCCACCGATTTCCAACAAGCGACGGTATCGCCCCGCGAGGATCAGGAGGTGAAGAAAACGGGCACTCTCCGGGTGCAGCGATCGGGCCCGGCGTTCGGGCGGAAGGTGTTGAGCGCGCTCTCGAGCGTCCCGCTCTTCCAACTCCCGCACCACTGCTGCCACACGTGCGTCCAACAACTGGAGTGCATCCACTCCCCATTCCCTCCACGTTCTTCTACATTTACGTGCTCTCCCGATTTTATACGGGGTCCGATTGCCTGACAAAATGTCGCACGTCCCTCCAATTTCCCTACAGGGGATCTCTCCCTTGTTCTCAAGATAGGGCGTTTTATTCCACTCGTGCTATTATGAATGGCGAATTCGTACCTTGAGGCTTTGGACAGAGAGTGCGCGCATTTTTGATGGAACGAGGATAACGCTCATGGCGCGACGCGTTTATCATATCCTATCTACGTTGAAAAACTCGACAGTCACGTTTACGCTGTACTCGGATGCTACGTGGAGTCTGCACACCCGCGCGGGCCCGACCGCGCGTATCAGCCGTGCCTACTGGAGTGTGCACCTGGTCGCGGCCGATGGATCTACGGTGGATTTGTACTCCACGCACTTGCCGGTTGAACAGGTGGAACGCGGGGAGGAGGAGACCCCCCTTGGTCCTGCCCATACCCTGTCCGTGGCACACCGTCCTTCCCGTGAGGGAATGCGCTTACTGTGGAAAGTGCAGGTCCTCCACGAACAACCGTACATTCTCCTGCAGGTAGGTGTACTTCCCCAGCGGCCTGGATACCGGCTCAGGAAGTTGATGCCTCTGGCCATTGAGCCCCCGCGCGGGTACATTCTCATGGAAGGGTTGGGTGCCCACTGGACCTTTTTCATGGACGGATGGCATTCCTGGTCCTTTGCCGGCACCCTGGCGGATAACCAACGTCAACCTGCATCCCGACTGCACCGGTTCGATGGCCCCATGTCCTACGACATTGCCCATCCCCCGCCACGGGAACGTGGCCACTTCCTTGCCCACACAGTGGGTCTCCTCACCGGTCGACACGGTCGTACTCCATCCCTTCTTGTGGGATGGGCGCGCCAATGGGATTTTGTGGGGCTCGTGGAAGTCCACCGTGAACCAGGTCCCGATCCCAGCGTGTGGGCTTGGGCCGATGGGGACCTCATCCCCCTGGTCGCGGGGAAGCCTCTCTGGTCGGAACCTCTGTTGGTGCAATTTACCATGCCCCGCGATCCCGATCCCATGGGTCCCTTTGCGCAGGCCATGGGAATTTTAGGGAAAGCCCGGGTGCCGCAGGATGTGCCTGTGGGGTGGACTACGTGGTATCACTTCTTTCGGGATGTGACCGCGGAGGCTGTGCGGAGGAACTTACTGCTTCTGCAGGAAGCACACAACCTCCTCCCTGTGTCCCTGGTGGAAATTGACGATGGCTACGAATCCGAAGTAGGGGACTGGACTACAACCAGGTCCCTGTTTGGTGACGGCGTGGATGTGTTGGCGCGCGAAATCCAGGAAGCGGGATTTCGCGCCGGTCTTTGGCTGGCACCTTTCATTGTCACTCCCCGTTCACGGGTAGCCCGAGAACATCCTGACTGGCTCCTGCGCGATGCTCATGGCGAGCCAGTGAACGCGGGATTCCTGTGGAATACGTTTACCCGCGCGCTCGATCCAACGCACCCAGAAGTTCAGGAGTACGTGCGAGAAATTGTGCACACGGCCGTTCACCGGTGGGGATATACGTTTCTGAAGTTGGACTTCCTGTACGCTGCCGCGTTGCCTGGTGTCCACCACGCATCCGGATTAACCCGTCCGCAAGCATTCCGCCAGGGGTTACGTATTATCCGCGAGGCCGCGGGTGAGGAGACCTTTCTCCTGGGATGTGGATGCCCGCTTGGTCCCGCGGTGGGGCTGGTGGATGCCATGCGCATCGGTCCCGATACGGCTCCC
Source organism: uncultured Anaerolineae bacterium (assembly GCA_964402285.1). Taxonomy (GTDB): domain Bacteria; phylum Chloroflexota; class Anaerolineae; order JAADDB01; family JAADDB01; genus CAYPUG01. The sequence goes on from CAYOAZ010000004.1 coordinate 106,722, forward strand.
CATTGGTATCCCCGACTGTACGGGATCACGCGTCCCTGGCGGAAAAAGACCTCCTACCCTGCTGCCATTAATGCCATTCGCAACACCCTTACCCGTTCCGCGTACCACCGTCGCTTGTGGTGGAACGATCCGGACAGCGTCATTGCCCGCGTGTACGACACACGCCTTTCCCCCGAGGAAGTCCAGAGCTGGCTGTCCGTGGTGGGATTGAGCGGTGGGATGATCACGTTAGGCGATGACCTGGACGCGTTACCAGTGGAACGCAGGCGCTGGGTAGCCTCCCTTATTCCCCCTCAGCCCGAAGTTGGACGTCCCCTTGATTTGTTGGATCATACCGTGCCCGAGACAATTGCTCTTTACCTGGAGCGGGAGTGGGGAACAGGGGTGACTGTGGGCTTGTTTAACTGGCAGGATGAACCAAGAACTCGTACCCTGCAATTGGGCGTGTTGGGACTGGATTGGCATCAACCCCACCATGTTCTGGACTTTTGGAGCGGGATGTACGCACGCGTGACTGAAGGCTATCGCGTGTTCACCAACATTCCACCCCACAGCGGGTACTTGTTGGGCGTCAAACCTGTGCTGGACATTCCCCATCTGGCAGGGTCCACGTTTCACATCAGCATGGGCGGAGAAATTCAGGAGTGGACGTGGGAGCCGCCCCACCTTCGGTTTCGGGTTATCTTGAATCGGGATGGGGATGGCACCGTGTTGTTGGGGTTGGCCGGCTGGCATCTGATAGAAGCGCCCGAAGATGTGGAGGTGAGCAAGATCACAGAGGATGTTATCGGGCTTTACTTTACCGTGCAGAAGGAACGGACGGTTCACTTACAACTTCGCCCATGAGGCGGATAGACTAATTCCCCTTTGTGTAGGACGGGATATTGTCACGGTGTCCCAAGTGAACATCAGAGCACACATATGAGGAGGTCGAGCGATGGGAACGCTCCTTTTACGTCACGCAGATATCCTGATCACCATGGATCCCGACCCTCAGCGGCGCGTCATTGAGGATGGCGCCATCTTTGTGCGGGATAACGTTATCCAACAAGTGGGCAAGACCGAGGATTTGCCGGATGAGGCAGATACCATCATCAACGCACGGGGCATGATCGTCTTGCCCGGATTGGTGAACACTCACCACCACCTCTATCAGACCCTGACCCGAGCCGTGCCCCAGGCACAGAACGCCAATTTATTCCAATGGTTGAAGACCCTTTACCCCATTTGGGCTGAACTCACCGCGGAGGGCGCGTACGTGAGCGCGCTGGTGGGCATGGCCGAACTCATTAAATCCGGGTGCACCACCACCAGCGATCACCTCTACCTCTATCCCAACGACGTTAAACTCGACCACACTATCTACGCGGCGCGGGAGATTGGGATGCGTTTCCACGCCAGCCGGGGCAGCATGTCCCTGGGTGAATCCAAGGGTGGGTTACCCCCGGACCGCGTGGTGGAGGATGAGAAGGACATTCTCAAGGATACCCAGCGAGTGATCGAGGCGTATCACGATCCCAGCCGTTTCGCCATGGTGCGCATTGTCGTGGCACCGTGCTCACCTTTTTCCGTCACCCCTGACCTGATGCGAGAATCCTGTGAGTTGGCCCGATCGTACGGTGTGTACTGTCACACCCACCTGGCCGAAACCCTGGATGAAGAACAGTTCTGCCTGGAGAAGTTCGGGAAGCGCCCTATAGAGTACGCGGAGGAGTTGGGGTGGGTCGGTGAGGACGTGTGGTTTGCTCATGGTGTTCACGTGAACGATCAGGAGATCGCACTGCTCGCCCGCACTGGGACCGGGGTGGCCCACTGCCCGAACTCTAACATGCGTTTGGCCTCTGGCATTGCACCGGTGCGCAAGTACATTGACGCGGGCGTGCGCGTGGGTCTGGGGGTGGACGGGTCCGCGAGCAACGACAGTTCCCACATGTTGGCCGAAGCGCGGCAGGCGCTCCTCCTCCAGCGAGTTCAGGGGAATCCGGCCGGCCTCACCGCGTGGGAGGCTCTGGAACTGGCCACAGTGGGTGGGGCTCGCATTTTAGGACGGGATGATATTGGCCGCCTGGCACCAAACATGGCCGCGGATTTCATAGGCTTCCGCCTGGAGCGATTGGATTACGCGGGTGCCCTTCACGATCCCGTCGCGGCCCTGGTATTCTGCACCCCTCAATACGTAGACCTCAGCGTAATTAACGGCAAGGTCATCGTGGAGAACGGTGAGTTCACCCACTTTGACCCAGAACCTATTATCCGACGGCACAACGCGATTGCCCGCCAGATGTTGGAACGGGCCCACGCTCGGTAGTGCACAGGACAAAGGGGGAAACTGTTGTCCTGTTGGTTGCCTCGTGTGGGGCACGACGTCTTCGCGCAGTCTAACATAAGACTAACAGAGTACATACGCTCATCTTGCAAGGGAAGACGAAAATTCAAAGGAAGCAAGCACTTTTGAGATCCACGAAGCCACGGGGAGGAAGGGCGCATGGCCAAAAAGCGAGTCAAAGTGCCGGTACGCACCGAAGAGGAAGTCGCCGAAGCCGCGACCCCTCAGGAAGAGGAGGAGACCGTGGTCGCGGCCGAGGAAGTGGAACAGGACGAGACGGTGCTGTCCGAAGAAGAACCTGAAGTCGTGGACACGGAATCTTTAATCGAGGAGATGAACAGGTTGAGAGCGGAATTGGAGAAAGCGCGGGCAGAAGCGGAGGAGTACAAGGATCGCTATCTGCGCGCGATGGCTGAGATGGACAACATGCGTAAACGTTTGGAGAAGCGCTTCGCGGATGAAGCCGAACAGGAGAAGCGTCGTTTCCTGCGCGCGATCTTGCCCCTGGTGGATAACCTGGAAATGGTGGTGAAGCACAGCGAAAGCGATCCTGATGTGTTACGCCAGGGTGTCCAGATGATACTCCAGGAATTCATGCGAACTTTGGAACAAGAAGGGGTGAAGCCTATTTCCAGCGTGGGAAAGAAGTTCGACCCCTTTGTACACGAGGCTGTTGAAGTCGTCGAAAGTGAGGAGCATCCCGAAGAGACAGTGGTAGACGAAGTCCAGAAGGGATACACCTACAAGGGGAATCTCCTACGCCCCGCGCGAGTTCGTGTGGCGCGCAAAGAGGAGTAACCCATGGAATTCAAGGATTATTACAAAATCCTGGGCGTTAAACCAGATGCATCGGAAAAGGAAATAAAGAGCGCGTTTCGACGTCTGGCGCGCAAATATCATCCGGATGTCAATCCCAATGACCCTCAGGCAGAGGAGCGGTTTAAGGAGATCAACGAGGCCTACGAGGTACTTTCCGATCCGGAGAAGCGCCGCAAGTACGACCAGATGCGCCAGCAATATGAGGCCTGGCAGCGCGCCGGACGACCAGGCGGTACATTTGATTGGGGCCGCTGGGCCACTGGGGGCGCTGGTGGTGCTGGCGGCTATGGGCCGGGTCACGTGCACGTGGAGTACGTCTCCCCCGAAGATTTTGGACACTTCCAGGACATCTTTGGGGACCTGGGAGGCCTGGGAGGGTTCTCCGATTTCTTCGAGATGTTCTTTGGCGGAGGTGCACGGCCCCGTGCCCGCCGTCAACCGCGACCGCGCAAAGGACGAGATGTGGAACAGCCGCTGCAGATCACGTTGGAAGAGGCGTTCCACGGTGGCACACGCCGCTTACGCTGGGAGGATGGATCCACCATTGAGGTGCGCATCCCCCGCGGTATTGACACGGGAAAGCGCATCCGCGTGCGGGGCAAGGGAATGCCGGGCGAGGCTGGTGGCGAGCCCGGGGACCTGTACTTAAAGGTGGAGGTGTTGCCCCATCCGGTGTTTGAACGGCGCGGCGATGACCTGTACGTGAAAGTTCCCGTGGATGTGTACACCGCGGTGCTGGGCGGCGAGGTTGCTGTCCCGACCATTGATGGCAAGAAAGTCATGTTGAAGATCCCGCCCGGCACTCAGAATGGCAAGGTGTTCCGCTTGCGCGGGTTGGGGATGCCTAAACTGCGGAATCCGGATGAACGAGGGGATCTCTACGCGGAGGTTGAAGTTCGCATCCCCACCCAATTGAGTGAGGAAGAGCGACGATTGTACGAGCAATTGCGATCACTTCATCAACGTGCAGCGTAGGCAGAGGAAGAGGGCAATGGTGCGTTACATAGATGTACGGCGACGGGTGCGCATTACTGAAGAAGACGATCCGTATGATGAGGTGCCGCGATTTACCCTGCGCATTGCCGCGCACCTGGCGGGAGTTTCGCCGGCGCTGGTGCGCACATTGGAATCGCGAGGGTGGATTCGCCCTAAACCCATGCGGGGCGGAGGTTGGGGGTATTCTATCCGGGATGTCATGCTCCTGCGTCGCGTGCGGGAGTGGAAAGATCTCCTGGGTTTGAACATGGCCGGTGTCGATGTGGCCCTGCGCTTGTACAATCAGGTTATTGCCTTGCAGGAGGAATTGGCCCTGCTGGAGGCGGAGATGCGACGCAGGGAGCAGGAACTCTCTGCTGAGATCATGCGGTTACGACGACTTTTAGCGGAGAACGGAGAGTGGCAATAAGGGGCGTACTTATGACCCCTTGAAAATCATTGCGCTTCGTGATATGATACACCTAGAGAACGCGTAGATTCGGAGGCTCCTATGGACAACGTCATTTTCTCTCTTTTCTGGCTTTTATTCCTACTTTCTGCTATTCAACCCGTTTTACAACAGCGTTGGTTGGAGGCAGCCCGGCGTCGGGTTATTGCTCAGTTGGAGAAGAAGCGCAAATCGCGCGTGATTACCATGCTGCACCGCCAGGAGACAATGTCTTTCCTGGGCATTCCCATTTCGCGCTTCATCGACATTGAGGATAGTGAACAGGTGTTACGGGCTATTCGGTTGACACCGGATGACATGCCCATTGATTTCATCATCCACACGCCGGGCGGTCTTGTTCTCGCTGCTGAACAGATTGCCGAGGCGTTGGTGAGGCATCCGGGTAAAGTCACAGTTTTTGTACCCCATTATGCCATGTCCGGCGGTACGTTAATTGCACTGGCCGCGGATGAGATCGTGATGGATGAGAACGCGGTTCTGGGACCTGTGGACCCGCAATTGGGGCAATATCCCGCGGCCTCTATTGTGAAAGTGCTCGAACAAAAGGACATCAACGAGATCGATGACAACACACTTATCATGGCCGACATGGCCAAGAAGGCCTTGAAACAGGTGTGGAACACGGTGTACGGCATTGTGACCGGGCGAGGTGGGTCGGAGGCTCTGGCCCGCAAGTTGGCGGACACTTTGACCACCGGAATATGGACGCACGATTATCCCATCTCTGTGTCCGAGGCAAAGGAGTTGGGCCTGAACGTTTCGACCGACATGCCGCGAGAGGTCTATCAGTTGATGGCTTTGTACCCGCAGCCGGGACAGCGACGTCCTTCTGTGCAGTATATCCCGGTTCCGTATGATTCCCGTGGCCCAGGGGCCTCGCGTCGAGGAGGCAACTGATGATACCGCTTGGTGATTCTGTGCCGCGTCGTCGTTTTCCGTGGGTGACGTATTCGCTCATCGCGATAAATGTGGTGGTCTTTCTCATCGAACTGAGTTATGGCTCGCGCGTGCAGACGTTGTTCTACCGTTATGGCGTGGTGCCAAAGTTACTCTTTGAGTGGAAGCAACATCCGTGGGTGCTGATGACGTTGATCACCAGCCAGTTCCTTCATGGCGGGTGGTATCACATTATCGGAAACATGATTTACCTGGGAATCTTTGGGGACAACGTAGAGGATCAGTTAGGGCATGGAAAATACCTCTTCTTCTACCTGGTATCCGGTGTCATTGCCGCGTTGGTCCAGGCGATGATGACGCCGGGATCCACTATCCCAAGCATTGGGGCCAGTGGAGCGATTTCCGGTGTTCTGGGAGCGTACATGCTCTTCTTCCCCACGGCCCGGGTGATCCTGGGCATCCCGCTGTTCCTGTTCTTGTACGTGTTTGAACTGCCGGCTGTGATTGCGTTGGGGTATTGGTTCATCAGCCAGTACCTGAATGGCTTGTTTGCCTTGGCCACAGGGGCCATTCTGGGAGGTGGTGTGGCCTGGTGGGCCCATGTGGGCGGTTTTGTGGCCGGCATGATATTGGGCCCTGTGTTGCGGGAGAAGCGAGCACGGTATTACTTTGTCTACGATTACGACCGAATGCGTTATTGATGCAGCCGGCCTGATATGCGTTTAGGTGCCCAGCGCGGCTATTCAACCCCTTCGTTAGGAGGCTACCCATGACCGATCAAGCGGTGATCGAACTCAGCGGTGAGGAGTTGCGAGAACGCGTGTATCAGGTGCTGAACCACGAGTATCCGCCTTTCCGGGAATTGTTGTTGCCCATTGATGTCAAAGTGGACGGTGGAACCATTACCCTGGAGGGGTGGGTGCGCACTCCAGCCATGAAGCACGTGGCTACTTTGCTGACGCAAGAGGTGCCCGGCGTAAAGGCAGTCGAGAATAAGTTGTTCGTGGATGACGAGTTGGAACGGGCTGTGGCCCTGGCACTCGAACAGGAACCTTCCCTGGAGGATGACTTCCCCGGCATTCACGTGGACGTGTTGGCCGGTATTGTCACTTTGTGGGGTGAGGTGACCTCAGACATCGAACGGCAGAAGGCTGCGGAAATTGCCGCGAGCGTTCCCGGGGTGAGGAAGGTGGTGAATGACTTGAAGATAAAGGAGGGATAAGCAGATGACGGACGTGGGCAAGACGCCGAAGTCATCCGAACCCACGCCGCGTGAAGCATTACAACCTTACCTGGCTCATCTTTACGCGTTTGTTCGGAGGGAGATCGCGTATTACGAGAGTTTGGGCCTTTTGCGCGAAGGGGAACTCACAGCAGAAGATGTGGTCGATGAAGTTATCGAATCTGCCCTTTCCCTGTGGGAACGGCGACCACCCGGGTCATTGCGACCGTGGTTATTGCAGTTAGCCCTGCGGCGCCTGCGTCAGTACTTACGGGCCGCTCGTGAACGGCCGTCCGAGGCTGTTCCCCTGGAGGAACTGGTGCCGCAGGAGGATCTGAGCACTCTGGATTTGGACACGGAGATCTGGGAGTTCTACGAACCCGATGATGTTATCGCCTGGGAGGATTTGCTCCCGGATCCAAAGGCGCAACCCCCTGATGCATTCCTGGAGGAAGTCGAAATCGATGAGCCGTTGGGTTCGGCTTTGAATTCGCTGCCCCCACGAGTGCGGGAGGTGTTTGTCCTGCACGCCCTGGAAGGTCTAACAGAGGAGGAGATTGCCCGCCTGTACGGTTGGAATGTGGACCAGGTAAAGCGGTATTTGGCTCAGGCACGGGACCATCTACGGGCCGCCCTGGGCCTTTTACCGCCGCGCGATGTCATCGAACACGTAACATCCAAATTAGAGAAAGGGGGGCAAAGCCATGACCGTCGATCTGGAACAGATGCAAGTTGACTTGATCGGTGACGACGAGCGCGGGTTTGATTTCCTCGACCCAGAAGCGCTCAAGCCCCTGACCTCTCTGGAGTTGCCCTCCCGGGGCATTCTTAGCGCTTACTTGAACATCTCACCTGAAGAAGTAGCAACGGGTCAAGTTCGGCTGAAGTTGAAGGACATGGCCCGTTCGTGGCTTGATACCATTGAGGATAAACAGGAACGCCGCGCGTTCGAGGAGGAACTGGCGCGGGTGGAGAATTATCTGGCCTACGAACTGAAAGAACCGGGGCGCACCCTGGTGATCTTCTCCAGTCAACCCGCTGATTTGTGGCGGGTGTATCACATTCCCGTTTACATCCGCACGCGTCTGGTGTGGGATGATCGGCCGTACCTGCGCCCCTTGCTCACGGTCATGGATGAATACGAACGTTACGGTGTGGTGTTGACTTCCCGTGAAGAGGCGCGGTTCTTCCTCTTCTACATGGGCGAAATTGCAGAGTACTCCTTCTCCCTGTACGATTATGTGCCGAACCGCCACAAGGCCGGGGGGTGGTCCCAGGCACGGTATCAGCGTCATGTGGACGACCACGCGTTGCACCACTTCAAGGCAGTGGCTGAAACCGCGGCGCGATTGGCCGAGCGCGATCAATGGCAACGTATTGTGCTCATGGGCACCGAGGAGAACGTGGCCCGAGTTCGGGAATACTTGCCCAAGGCATGGCGTGAACGGGTGGCGGGCGAATTGCCGGCCAGCATCACGGACAACTTGAACGTAATCCGTGACAAGGTAATCGCTCTTGAACAGGAGATTGAGCGCAAGATTGAAGAAGACCGGGCCGAATGGGTCATCACCGCAGCCGAGAAGGGCCAAAACGGCGTCCTCGGATACGCGGATGTGTTGCTGGCTGTGCAACAGCAACGAGTGGATCTCCTGGTTGTGCCCGAAGGTCTGGAACATCCCGGTTGGGAGTGTGAAGTGTGTGGCGGGTTAATCGCTGATATCCTGGCCAAACCTCCCGACACGTGTCCCTACTGCGGGGGGCCCTTGAAGGTCGTGGAGGATGTGGTCGATTTAGCGATGCAGAAAGTACTGGAGAGTGGTGGTACAATCGAGATCCTGCGAGGTCCAACTAAGGAGTGGTTCCGCGAGCAGGGCATTATTGGCGCCCTCTTGCGATATTAAGGATTGAGGAATAAGGAGGTGGAGTATGGCAGAGCGGCAGGATAAGACATGGTGGGTGTTGATTGGTATGGCCATCGGCGCGGCTGTGGCCGCTTGGTTCATTCAACGCGATGAACGCCTACGTGAACAGGTTCGAGAACGGGCTCAGACTCTGCGCGAGCAGGCCATAGAGTTGCAGACGGTGAGCCTTGGAAAGGCTCAGCAAGCCACAGAACGCGTGCGGGAAGAAGCCTTAGCGTTACAGGCGGAGGTCAGTGCCCTGGTTGACAAACGTCTGAACGAGGGGAAGGAATCCCTGGACGAAATGCTGGAGCGCGTGCAAAAGGAACTGAACGAACTCCAGGCCAAAGCGCAGAAACTGGCCAACGACGCACAAGTCCAAGCCCAGATCGCGCGCAAGAAAGCAGAACTGCGCGCGTTAGAAGCACGTCAAAAACTGCGGAAGATGCGCTCCTAACGGCGACAACGTAAGTCGGCCCCGGATCAGGTTCAGGTCCGGCGGCCGACTGTGTTTTTCCCTTACATCCTGGTGAACCGCGGAGGTCCCTGATGCCCAAATACGTCTGCCATCATTGTGGTTATCCCATCAGCAACCCCAACCCGGGTCCAGATGACCGATGTCCCAATTGTGGGTGGCACCTGCATGTTTGCGCCAATTGTCGGTTCTTTGACGGCATCACCTGTATGTTGGGTGAACCTTATGCGCTCTCCAGCGCGATTCGGGGAAATCGATGCCCCAGGTTCGTCTTCCGTGCAGTGGATGAGGAGGAAGGGGAGCCCATGTCAGCAGAAGAGGAACGTGCAGCGTCTGCACAGGAAGTGCGGATTGAAACCATTGTGGCAGCAGTGGATGGTTCCTTGATCTCTGAGAAAATCGTCGCCTACACGGCCGACCTGGCCAAGAAATACGGCGCGCGGGTCTACCTGGTGTATGCGTATCCTCCGGTTCCCTCGTACCTGGGGGATAAGGAGTTCGACCGGGTTGCCGGCAAAGAAGTGGATCGGGGATACGAACTCCTGGAACCGTACATTGACCTATTACGCCGTGCGGGAATTGAAGCAGAACCCGAAGTGCTAGAAGGGCCTCCGCCCAAGGCCATTTTGGGCGTGGCCGAAATTCGCGGCGCGGACCTCATTGTCCTGGGCTCGCGAGGTTTAGGCGCTTTGCGTGGCTTACTCTTGGGCAGCGTCAGTGAGCGTGTAGTGCGTCTGGCCAAATGCCCGGTACTCATTGTCCGATGATCCCTGTTCCGGGGGAGGCCCGTGGATGAGTAACCGGGAGGCCTGGGAGGCATTAAACGCGGAGATCATTTCCTGCCGCAAATGCCCTCGTTTGGTGGCGTGGCGGGAGGAGGTCGCCCGAACTAAACGCCGTGCGTACCGAGACTGGGAATACTGGGGGCGTCCTGTGCCCGGCTTTGGGGACCCAAACGCGCGTGTCCTGGTGGTAGGTCTCGCCCCGGGTGCGCACGGCGCCAACCGGACCGGCCGGATGTTCACCGGGGATGGTTCGGGCGACTTTCTATACCCCGCGTTATATCGGGCTGGATTTGCCAACCAACCGCACAGCACACATCGGGAGGATGGGTTGCACCTGCGAGACATGTTCATCTCCGCGGTGGTCCGATGTGTTCCTCCCAAGAACAGACCCACAGCCCAGGAGATTGCTACCTGCTTGCCTTACCTGGGCCGGGAGATTGACCTTCTCCCCCGATTGCAGGTCATTGTCGCGCTGGGACGTATAGCCTTTGAGTGGACGTTACGGTTGTATCGTGAACGTGGACATGACATCCCCCGTTATCCCTTTGCACATGCTGCTGTGTACCGGCTCGGTGACACCCTGCCCTGGATTGTGGCATCCTATCACCCCAGCCGCCAGAACACCCAGACCGGACGCCTGACCGAGGAGATGTTCGACGCCATATGGCGGGAAGTGCGACGGCTTTTGGGGGATCCGGTGGATTAGGGCGCAACGTGTTTATCAATTCAGGGAAGAGGGTTTCGGATTCTGTCGGGCGTTCGGTATAATGAACTTAAGGTAAAGGGTTCGGACCATGTTAGGTGCACATCCACCCACATCGGCTCTCATCACCTGGGCAGAAATAGACCTCGACGCGTTGCGGCGGAACGTGCGCGCGCTCAAATCCCTGATCGGCCCGACAGTAGAACTAATCGCTGTGGTAAAGGCCAACGCGTACGGGCATGGCGCTGTGCCGGTAGCAAAGGCCGCACTGGCTGCCGGGGCAACTCGCCTGGCTGTCCATCGGGTGAACGAAGGGGTTGAACTGCGGGAAGGGGGCATAGAGGCCCCCATTCTGCTTTTAGGATATGCCCCTATCGCGGCCGCGTCCACAGTGGTGCGTTACCGTCTGACACCAACAGTGATCACCAAGGAGTTTGCCCTGGCGCTCGACGGATACTCTGGTGAGCCTGTGCCTGTCCACATTAAGGTGGACACGGGCATGGGCCGGTACGGAGTCCTGCCCGGGGAGGTGGTGGATTTTGCGCGCGCGTTGAACGCGATGCCGCACATCGTGATTGAGGGAATTTACACGCACTTCGCGACCGCGGACGAGGCCGACACGTCCTACATGGAACGGCAATTCCGCATCTTTCGAGATGTGCTCTCTGCTGTGGACAACGCGGGCATTCGTCCCCTTATCCGACACGCGTGCAACAGCGCGGCTACACTTTCCTTTCCCAAAGCCCACCTGGACGCGGTGCGTCCGGGGCTGGCGTTGTACGGCATGGAACCGTCATCTGAATGGCCTTCTCCGGTTCCTTTACACCCTGTGCTCACGTTGAAGAGTCGAGTGGCCCGGGTGCGCACGTTGCCCGCGGGCAGCAGCATTGGGTACGGGCGTACGCACGTGCTGGAAAAGCCCACCCGTGTGGCTTTGGTGCCGGTCGGTTACGGGGACGGATATCACCGTATCCTCTCCAACCGGGGCGAAGTGTTGATTCACGGTCAGCGAGCGCGTATTTTGGGCCGGGTGAGCATGGACCAGATCGTCGTTGATGTGGATCACATCCCTGATGTGCGCATGGAGGACGAGGTGGTGGTTATCGGACAGCAGGGGGAGGATGCAATCCGCGCGGAGGAGGTCGCTCGGTGGGCGGAGACCATTAATTACGAGGTAACGACCAGTCTGCTCCCACGGGTCACACGGGTGTACCTGAACGCGTTATGAATCCTGACGCGATGGGATCTCCAGGCTCTCCAGCAGAGGATGGTGGCGTAAATACCGGTGCGGACGGTGCAGTTCCGCGGTGAGAATAGCCTCCAGCACAGCAAGGGCTTCTTCCATGCGGTCTTGTGGGTTCTCAACAATGTAATCGAAGGTGGGAGCGGCTTTCAGCCAGGTGAGGGCAGTTTCCAGGCGGCGGTGATACTCTTCATCGCTAATGTGGGGATCGCGATGCAGAAGGCGTTCCTCCAGTTCGTTAATGGGCGCCACAATGAGAATGGTAACGCATTCGGGGTACCGTTTCTTCAGGAATTCCTTACCCCGAATGTCCACCTCGATGAGGGCAATGTCCTTGTCTGGCGGAACTTGGTTTAGAATATTGGCGGGCATGCCGTACAGGTTCCCGTCCTGATAAACAGGGCTACTTTCCATCAGTTCACCTGTTTCCAGCATTTTGAGGAACGTGGTCCGGTCGACAAAAATATACTGATCGCCGGGGACTTCTCCGGGGCGTGGTGGACGCGTGGTAACCGTGTGCAAGCGGTGGATTTCCGGGTGGCGTTTCAGGAGTGCTTTTGTCAGCGTTGCTTTGCCCACGCCGGAGGGTCCGGCCAAAACGAGGAAGAGGGAGACACTGCGTTCTTCTGTTGCCGTTGAAGGCATGGCCCGCTCCTTTACGGTGGAATACATCGGCGTCTAAATGCCGACAGTCCTTTGTTCGGGATTATACTGCCTGGTAGCCAGGCAACCAACTTATCACAAAGGCGTGGAGGTTTCGGATGAAACTCGTCATACCGTTAGCCGGTTATGGTACTCGCATGAGGCCCCACACGTATGTACGACCCAAGCCGCTCATCAACGTGGCAGGGAAGCCTGTCCTTGCCCACATCCTGGATCGTTTCCAAGCCTTTGACGTTGAAGAGGCTGTCTTCATTGTGGGGCACCTTGGAGAACAGGTGGCCGAATATGTGGACACCCATTATCACTTCCCGGTGACTCGTTACGTTGAGCAGCGGGAGTTAAAGGGACAGTCCCACGCGCTCTGGTTGGCGCGTGAATACCTTAAAGGGCCCCTGTTCATTGTTTTCGTGGACACGATCTTTGACGGTGATCTGCAAGTGGTGCACAGGACGGACGCGGATGGCATCGCGTTTGTCAAAGAAGTGGAGGATCCCAGGCGTTTCGGAGTGGCTGTTACCGATGCTGAAGGGCGTGTGCTTCGCTTCATTGAGAAGCCGGACACCATGGAACATCGGTTGGCCGTTATTGGGTTGTACTGGATTCGTGAGGGAGAGCAGTTGGTAGATGCCATTCGGGAGTTGCTGGAAAGGGATATCCAGACAAAGGGGGAGTATTACCTGGCTGATGCCTTGCAGATCATGATCGACCGCGGCGCCCTGTTCCGCACACAACGGATGGAAGTGTGGCAGGATTGTGGCACCATCCCCGCGACTATTGAGACTAACCGTTACTTGTTGGAACACGGCGAGGCTAACGATGCAGGACGTACCTTCCCTCACAGCGTTATCATTCCGCCCTGCTACATTGGTGAAGACGTAACGATTGAGGGATCAGTGGTTGGACCCTATGCAACGATATTGGATCACGCCACTGTTCGGGATGCTATTGTGCGTGATTCCATTATAGGCGCGGCGGCTGTGGTGGAATCCGCTTTGGTGGAGAAGTCCATCATTGGTGAGAAAGCCCACATCCGTGGGCAATTTCAGTCATATAACGTGGCCGATACGTCGTGGATTCGCGTTGCCGAGGAGTCTTCATAACGGCAAGGATGCCTCCTATCGTGGGGGTGCACCCCCGGTACTGTGGTAGATGGGATCTCACCAAGGAGGGTGACTATGATCATCGGTATTCCCAAGGAGATTAAGGATCAAGAATTTCGAGTTTCCACCCCGCCGGGTGGTGTACGTGCTCTGACCTCTGCAGGGCACAAAGTCATTGTGCAGAGCGGCGCGGGCCAGGGGAGTGGCTTTAGCGACGAGGAGTACCGTCGGGCCGGCGCCATTGTCGTGGATTCCGCGGAGGAAGTTTGGCGTCAAGCGGACATGGTAGTTAAGGTGAAAGAACCCCTCCCCCCAGAATATCCGTACTTGCGGGAGGACCTTATCCTCTTCACGTATTTGCACCTGGCCGCGTCAGAAGAGGTGACTCGCGCGTTGATGGAGAGTGGGACTACCTCCATCGCGTATGAGACGGTGGAAGATGAGCACGGTCGTTTGCCCCTCCTCATTCCCATGAGCGAAGTGGCCGGGCGAATGGCCGTTCAGGTGTCGGCCTTTTACCTGCAGCGGACCAACGGCGGTCGCGGGAAGTTGTTCGCGGGTGTCCCAGGCGTACGTCCCGCGGATGTGGTGATCATTGGTGGGGGAACTGTGGGCACCAACGCGGCGCAAATCGCCCTGGGCATGGGCGCCCACGTGACCATTATTGAGAAGAACTTGGAGCGTTTACGCTACCTGGACCAGATTCTGCACGGCAGTTTGACCACCCTGGCCTCTAACGTGCACAACATCGCGGAGACCGTTCGCTACGCGGATGTGGTGATTGGCGCGGTGCTCATCAAAGGCGCTCGCGCGCCCAAACTTGTCACCCGGGAAATGGTCGCGGAGATGAAGGAAGGCAGCGTGATTGTGGATGTAGATGTGGACCAGGGTGGATGTGTGGAGACTATTCACCCCACTTCCCACAGTAATCCCACCTACTTTGTGGACGGCGTGCTCCACTACGGTGTAGCGAACATGCCCGGTGCTGTACCGCGCACTTCTACTTTTGCCCTTTCGAACGCCACCCTGCCCTACGTCTTAGCCCTGGCCGAAAAAGGATTTATTCGGGCAGTGAAGGATGATCCGGGACTGGCCAAAGGTGTCAACGTGTACAAGGGAAAGATCACGTACCCCGCGGTGGCCGAGGCCTTTGGCATGGAGTACACCCCCCTTGAATCGCTTTTGTGACGTTGATAGGGCGACCCGTGGAGTCCACGGGTCGCCCTGGGCTTAATCCACGAACAGATCTACCACCTGGAATTTCTCCACATCCACCAGACCGTGGTCTGTGAGTTTCAGCGCGGGAATCACTTCCAACGCCATAAAACTCATCGCCATAAAGGGATCGTGCAAATCGGAGCCCAACCGTTTGGCCTGGTCCCGGAGGGCATCGTACGTTTCCCGCACGGTTTCGATAGATTGGTCGGACATGAGCCCGGCCACAGGGAGTGGGAGTTGTGCCAGTATCTGTTCTCCCTGAGCAACCACCAACCCACCTCCCATCTCGCCCACCGCGCGAGCCGCTGTCCACATGGAGACATCGTCCGCGCCGATAATGACCAGGTTGTGGTGGTCATGGGCCACGGTGCCAGCAATCGCCCCTGATCGCAGGCCAAAGCCCCGGATGAAGCCCACTCCCATGCGCCCGGACGCGCGGTGTCGGTCAATGACGGCCATTTTGAGAATGTCCCGTGTGGGGTCGGCTACAACCTCACCGTGCTCCACTCGCGCGTTCTCGATGAGATGTTCGGTGATCAACTGGTCGGGAATGTGGCCGATAACCCGAATACGCGATCCTCGAGCCGGCACGCGAAAGTCCACGGCCTCCCATTTGACGTTCATGCTTGGGCGAGTGTGGGGTAGGTGAACGTCCACAGAGCCGGGCAGAATGTGGCCCTCCTGCGCGACCAGGTGTCCTCCTGCGAAGACCAGTCGTGGTACAGGCTGTTGGAGGTCATCGAACACAATGAGGTCCGCTCGCTTTCCCGGTGCAATGCCGCCCCGGTCATGGAGTCGGAAGTATTCGGCCGGGTTCAGCGTGGCCATGCGGATGGCAGTAATGGGATCCACGCCCTCTTCAATGGCCACGCGCACCATCATGTCAATGGTGCCCTCGTCCATCAGGTCACCAGGGATACGATCGTCGGTGCAGAAGGCCAGGCGCCGCGCGTTTTCCGGTGTGACCAGGGGCAGGAGTGGGCGGAGATTGCGGGCGTTGGTGGCTTCACGGATGAAGATGTACATGCCACGTCGGAGTTTCTCCCGGGCTTCTTCCAGGGTAGTGCACTCGTGATCGGACCCAATACCCGCGGCCACGTACGCGTTAAGGGCCTTGCCGGTGAGGCCAGGGCAATGTCCATCCACGACCCGATCCGCAAACGCGTTGATTTTGGCCAGGACGTCCGGCACTCCCTGAACGACTCCCGGGAAGTTCATCATCTCCGCAAGGCCCAGCACTCGGGGTTCATCCCTTAGGGCGATCAGATCCTCCGCGGTCAGGGTGGCTCCGTTGGTCTCCAAGTGGGTGGCAGGGACACAGGATGGAGCCATGACGAACACGGAGAGGGGCAAGCCTTCGGACGCGGCCAACATGTAGCGGATGCCGTCCAGTCCGAGAACGTTAGCGATCTCGTGCGGATCGGTGATGACCGTGGTCACTCCCCTGGGGAGCACCGCGCGGGCGAATTCCGGCGGTGTGGACAGGGAACTTTCAATGTGGACGTGCGCGTCGATGAAGCCTGGGGCGACATACGCGCCCTGCAAGTCCACTTCCTCCTGAGCGGTGTATCCTTCCCCCAACGCGACGATGTAGCCCTGGGCAATGACAACGTCTTGGGAGAGGATCTCACCCGTGTACACATTGATGACGGACGCATTGCGCAGAATCACGTCGGCAGGACGGTCGCCTCGAGCGACGGGGATGAGATCTGTCAGCGCCATTGTCTGACTCCTCGCATCTGAAGGATAAGCCGTCTTAGGAACATACCCTACGGCTTCTTGAGGAAAGTTGATGCATTCTAATGTGACTCCCGGGAATTGCCAAGTTTGCCCTAGGGGTTGACAAGGAGGGGTAACGTCAGTTATTTCTGTAGCCTGGATGTGATTTCTGTGTTATAATTGGGCTTGCGACAGATTTTGATACTGTGAACAACAGAGAGAGGCCGGTCCCATGATCAAGGTCGTTATTGACAGTATCCGAGTAAGTTTAATGTCTCAACATCGGGTTGTCATCCTCCGCGAGGAGGGTGCAGAACGATTGTTACCCATCTGGATTGGCCCGTTCGAGGCGGACGCGATCACCATTGTTTTGCAGGGCGTTGAGGTGCCACGTCCTTTAACGCACGATTTGCTGGCCCACATTCTGGATGAGTTAGGCGCCCATGTGTTGTACGTTTTGGTGAATGACCTGCGTAACGATACGTTTTATGCCACCATCGTCCTGGACGTGAACGGCCAGAGAATGGAAATTGACTCACGACCCAGTGATGCCATTGCCTTGGCCGTTCGGGTACAGGCCCCCATTTATGTGGCCGAACACGTGATGGAACAGGCTGGTACAGAGCCGGAAGAGGATATTTCCAGACCCGTGGATAGGCTTCTGGAGGAGATCGAGGAGGAAGAGGACATTGAGATAGATGAGGAGGACCTGGGCGCGTTTAAGGAGTTCTTGGAAGGACTTGACCTGGAGGGGTTGGGTGACGAGTGAGAACGCGAGAGAGGAATACCTCGCGCGATAATGTTGACACAAAGGAGGGGAAATTATGGAGACGTTGGTTGGATTCTTGACGAGTTCGGGGATTCTGTTCATTTTGCTCATCGCGTTGCTTTCATCGGCCATTAAGATTGTTCAGGAATACGAGCGCGGGGTGATCTTCCGCCTGGGCCGATTCGTCGGCGTGAAGGGACCCGGGCTGTTCTTCATCATTCCCATTGTGGACCGCATGGTGAAGGTGGATTTACGCGTGGTTACCCTGGACGTGCCATCCCAGGAGGCCATTACTCGAGATAATGTGACCGTGAAGGTGAACGCCGTGGCCTACTTCCGGGTTGTGGACCCGGCCAAGGCCGTTATTGAGGTGGAAAACTACCGCCGGGCCACATCCCAGATTGCGCAGACAACATTGCGCAATGTCATCGGCCAATCAGAACTGGATGAGATCCTGGCTCACCGGGAGAAGATCAACGCAGAGTTGCGGCGCATCATTGATGAGGCCACGGAGCCGTGGGGTGTGCGGGTGGACATCGTGGAGATCAAAGATGTGGAATTGCCGCCCGGCATGCAGCGGGCAATGGCTCGTCAGGCCGAGGCCGAGCGGGAAAAGCGAGCCAAGATCATCCACGCGGAGGGAGAATACCAGGCTGCCCAGACCCTGGCTGAGGCCGCGGAAGTCATCAGCCGAAATCCGGCCGCACTTCAATTACGCTACTTGCAGACGTTGACCGAAATTTCTGTGGAGCAAAACTCCACCATTATCTTCCCGGTGCCCATTGAGATGCTGCGCCAGTTTATGAATCACATCACGTCAGACAAGCAGGAGTAAGCGTGGGCGGAAGGGATTAGATGGATGCAAAACAGACATATTACATCGCGGTAATTGGGCAGGGGCGGCGTCCGGGGGAGCCGCCCCTGCCTGTGCATGTGGAGGAGGCGGCCTATCAGGTCGGGCAATCGATTGCTCGGGCCGGTGCCATTCTCCTGTGCGGAGGATTGGGAGGCGTCATGGAGGCCGCGGCTCGCGGTGCCCACGACGCAGGGGGCGTTAGCATTGGCTTCCTGCCCGGCCTGGATCGAGGTGAGGCTAACCCCTATCTCACGTATGTGTTCCCCACCGGCATGGGAACCCTACGCAATTACCTGATTCTCCGTAGCGCCCACGGGGCCGTGCTCATTGCCGGCGGGGTTGGCACTTTGCAGGAAGCGACCATTGCATACGACCATCGGATTCCCGTGGTCCTTTTGCGGGGCACGGGCGGCTGGGCAGATCGTCTGCCTGCCGTGCTCCTGGAAGGTAAGTATTTGGACGAACGCCGGCTTGTACCCTTTTACCAAACGGCCGATCCAGAGGAAGCCGTTCACATGTTGCTTCGGAGGGAGCGGTAGAACGCTACAAGGGCCTCGTTGAACGCCTGCGGATTGTCCACAATCACCCCATGTCCGGCTCCGGGGATGATGACGTGTTGGGCTCCGGGAATGCCTTGAGCCAGTTGAGTTTTCTGCAGCGTTGGGGGCACGGTCGTGTCCTCCTCCCCGGTGACAACCAACGTGGGAACTCGGATATCGCGCAGGCGGGATTCCACATCAAAGCGGAAGAGAGCCCCCATAGTGGCCCGGTATACTGCAGGATCGGCCCTCAGGATTTGTGTCCGCAAACTGTCACGCAAGGCCTGCTGTTCGGGTTTGGGGAAAATGCGCTGCACCACGATATCCGCCTGTTTCTCCATGCTCATCAGGCGGGCGGTGATGGCTCGGCGCAACAGGTAGAGCCACTCGCCAAGGGATTGGGGACGCAGTCGAGCAAACGTGTTCACCAGCACCAGGGAAAGCACATGGTCCGGGTAGTCCAACGCCAACTGGAGGGCAATTGTCCCCCCCATGGAGATGCCGGCCACGTGGGCAGGAACCGCACCTATCCCTTCCATGAATTGCGCGATGAGTTCGGCAAATCGTTTGATGGTTACCTTACCGCCGGGCCAGGAGGACCCCCCATAACCGGGAATGTCTGGAGCGATAACCCGAAACCCCAGTTCCTCCAACGGGGGGAACTGGTATTGCCAGGATTCTCCCTGTGATCCCAGCCCGTGCAGCAAGATCACCGGTGGATGACCATGCGGGTTGACTTCTTCATAGTGAACGGATGCGCCTCCTGGAGCAAAATACGTGGGCATAGATCCCTCCCTGTGTTTACCTGGCAATCAGGTGTACATCACTTGGTGAGATGGTGGCCACGACCTTTTCCCCTTCTCCAAGACCCATGTTGGCCCAATGAGCATAACCTAAAACGCTGGTGAGGACAACCTCGTCCACCCGGAGCACTACTTTCACCCGTGAGCCCAGGGGGATCACCTCTTCCACACGGGCGTCAAAGGTAGTAGCGCCGGGCCGAGCGAATTCCGGGTTTCCCAGATGGATGTGTTCCGGGCGGATGCACGCCCACACTTCGGGGGGCTGGGACCAGGACTGGGCCACGTTTAAGGTGAGGGAAGCCGCGATGTGAACGCGTACGCCCGTCGCACTCTCTCCTGTAACACGACCGGCAAGGATGTTTTCCACTCCCACGAATTGGGCAACTTCCCGATCCACGGGGCGGGTGAACACCTCTCTGGGAGTGCCTATCTGGCGGACGCGGCCCTGCATGAGGACAACAACGCGATCGCCCAGGGCTAGCGCTTCATCCCGATCGTGGGTGACCAGGAAGCCTGTGGTGTTCGTTTCCCGGAGGACGCGTCGTAGGTCGGAGAGGATATCCTCTCGAGCCAGGACATCCAGGCCGCTGAAGGGCTCATCCAGGAAGAGGATATCCGGGTCCAGGACAAACGCGCGGGCCAGGGCCACCCGACGGGCTTCCCCCCCGGAAAGTGTCAGCGCGGATTGGTGGGCCAGGTGGAGGACACGGAAGCGGTTAAGCCAGTTCTCCACCTTCTCTCGGACCTGGGCCCCTCGTCGGCCGCGCAGGTTGAGGCCAAGGGCGACATTCGCGTACACGCTCATATCCAGCAGCAGGGGTTCCTGAAGGACGACCGCGTTGCGCCGACGGTAGGTCAGGGTGTTTTTCCAATCCAGGGGAATGCCCCGGTAGCGCAGTTGACCCTGGGCCGGCCTTTCCAGCGCGGCCAGCACCCGTAACAGTGTAGACTTCCCCGCGCCATTGGGTCCAATGACAGCCAGCACTTCCCCTGGCTCCAGGGTGAGGTGGTCGACGTCCAGCACAGTGGTCTTTCGGTATGTCACGCGCAGGTGATGGACTTCCAACAGCGGGGTCATACGCGTCGGGCCTTTTGTTGCAGGGATGTCAGGGCAAAAGTAACCAGGTACGTTAAGGCGATGAGAATAGTGCTCAGGGCCATAGCCAGGGCAAAGTTCCCCTTGCTCGTTTCCAGGACAGTAGCTGTGGTGAGCACGCGTGTGTAATGGGCAATGTTTCCGCCCACCATCATGGACGCGCCCACTTCGGAGATGACCGCGCCGAAGCCCGCGATGACCGCGGCCAGGAGCAGGAGCCGAGTTTCCCACAGGAGCAGGAGGATAAGTTGCAATCGGGACGCGCCCAACCCCAGGAGTTGCCAGTGGAGTCGGGGGTCCAGTTGTTGTAGTGCGGCCATGCTGAGCCCCGTAATCATGGGCAGAGCGATGAGTGTCTGAGCGATGATCATCGCCGTTGGGGTGTAAATAAGGCCCAATGTGCCCAGAGGGCCACTGCGCCACAAGAAGAGGGCCACGACGAGACCCACGACAACAGGGGGCAGGCCCATGCCCGTGTTCACCGCGGCGATCACAAAACGACGCCCTGGGAAATCCGCGAAGGCCAGGAGCACGCCTGCCCCCAGGCCCAGGAACACCGCAATTAATGTGGCTGTTCCTGAAACACGCAAAGTCAGCGCGGTGATCTCCAGGACGTACGGGTCCCGATGTATAAGTAATCGGATGGCTTCCTGAATGCCCTGAATAATGGTATCCATGGTCAAAAAGCCGCGTTTTCAACGGCTAGTTTTCTTCTTTTTCCCCGACGTGAAACAAGGGCTGGCCGAATTCGTCCACTCCGTAGGTGTCGATGATGTTTTGCACCTTGGGGGAGGTGATAAAATCCGCGAACGCTCGGGCCCCTTCTACGTTGATGTGTGGGTGTCGGTCGGGGTTCACGATGATGACGTGGTACACGTTGTACAACCGTTTATCTCCCTGCACGAGAATGTTCAGGTTTAAGGTGTGTTTGAGGTGCAGGTAAGTCCCCCGGTCGGTGAGGGTGTACCCTCGTTTTTCCGAGGCAATGCGCAATGTCGCGCCCATGCCCTGACCAGTTTCCTGATACCAGGGTTGGGCAGGAAGTTCCGCGGGGTCGAATCCCGCTTCCTCCCACAGGGCCCGCTCTTTCTTATGGGTGCCGGAATCATCTCCCCGGGAGATCCAGAGGACTTGGGCTTGGGCCACGCGCTTCAATGCCTCGACCGCGTCGGTCAAACCCTGTAATCCCGCGGGATCCGCGGGAGGGCCTACAATGACGAAGTCATTGTACATGACATAACGGCGGTCAATGCCGTACCCCGCGGCCATGAATTCCTTTTCGGCAGGCGGCGCATGAACCAGGAGGACGTCCGCGTCACCTTTTTCGCCCATGCGGAGGGCCGCTCCTGTGCCCACGGCCACAACTTTTACCCGGTATCCCGTTTCCTTCTCGAACAGGGGAACCAGCACATCCAGCAGCCCTGAATCCTGGGTGCTGGTGGTGGTCGCCAGGATAATATCCCTGGCTTGATGATTTCCGGTATCCGTAGTAGCAGGTTGTGGAGTGGAGGGAGTACATCCTGCTACCAGCAGAGCGACGACGATTGGAATAATGAACCATCGCCACGTTGTGCCCATCTACGTGTATCCTCCTGGATGGATAAGGATGTGCAACATTGCCTCCACCTGGACGAACCGGTCGTCTTAGAGAAAGTGGAATAGCAACCATATACCAGCCAAAGATACGGTAATGATTAACGCAGGGATGCCCTTTTTGGCAAAGTCCATATAAGTGATGGGATAGCCGGCCCGTTCGGCAATACCCGCGGTGACAAGGTTGGGTGAAGATCCAATGAGCGAACCGTTGCCGCCGAACGCGGACCCAATGGACAGACAGTAGTACAGGGATTTGTCCCCGGCCGCGGGGATGTGTCCGGTGAGCGATCCGATGACCGGGAGCATGGCCGCGGTGAAGGGGATGTTATCCACCACCGCGGAGAGGAACGCACCGCTCCACATGATGAGAACCATGGCCAACATCTTGTGCGTTCCCACCACCCGGCCGATAACGTCGGCCAGAAAGTCGATTAACCCCACTTCTTGAATGGCGCCAATAACAATGAAGAGGGACATGAAGAAGACCAGCGTTGTCCAGTCTACGGCCTCGATCATCTCCTCGATGTTCGGGCGCACCCAGAGCAGGAGTACTGTTGCTCCCATAAGCGCGGTTACCGCGGGGAGCAGGTGGAACGGTTCGCCGAAAATAAAGAGGAGGAGCATCCCCAACCCGACAATGCCCGCTTTTTTCAACGTGTCCATGTCGGTAATTTGTGCGTGTTCTTCCAATTTGCGGAACAGCACATCAGTGGTTGTGGACGCGGCTTTCAGATCCTGCCAGTAAACGAATTCGCTGTACAGGATAAGCCCAATCAGGGCCAGGAAAACGCCGGGCGTTAGATTGATCAGGAAATCGTCGAACGTGATGTTCGCGTACGACGCGATGAGGATATTCGTCGGAGTGCCCACCAGGGTGCTCACCCCCGCCACATTGGACGCCATGACTTCGGGGATGAGGAGCGCTAATGGGTTCATTCCCAACGCCAGCGCAATCTCCACGGAGATAGGTGCCATGAGCAGCATGGTAGTCACGTTGTCGAGAAAGGCAGAAGTCACGCCAGTGATCACCATGAGAATAGGAAGTAATAGCCATCCTCGGCCCCGGGAAAGACGATAGGAAGCAAAGGCCAACCACTGGAAGATACCCGTCCGTTCCAGGATAGCGATGACGATCATCATGCCCATGATGAGGAAAATCACGTTCCAGTCCACATAGGAAATGGCCCGCTCAAAGTCGAAGATGTAAAGGTCTGGGTACACTAACCCACCCAGGTAACTGACAGCGAATATCAAACTCGTCCCTGTCAGCGCGGCCAGGGTGTTGTGCAACCGTCCTGTCGCGATGAAGACCAGCATCAGGATGAAGGCCAGTGTCGCCGCCCAGAATGCAACCCCGTGTTTCCTTTCCAGGGTAATTCGGGGTAATGCCAGGGTTCCATCTGCCTGCAGCCGTTGCACCTCCTGAGGGCTCAATCGAATAGATTGCCCCCGATAGTGAGAGCGTTGAACCAGAAGAATCCCCCCCTGGGTGGGAACCTGGCGGACATGGAGGACGAACCGTCCATCCTCTTGGGTGTGTGATTCCCCAAGGACAACCTCGGTCGTGGCTTCCTTAAATACCACCTGGGCATCGGGGACAGGATGTCCTTGAGCACTGTAGACCTCTCCCACAATCAGCGGGGAGAGGTCTGGAGAATCCGCGGCGGTTCCTTGCCCCAGAGTGAAGATGAAGGCGAGGGTGATAATGATTAGCAGGCCAATGGCCCCCCATTGCTTCATGGCGATGCCTCATCCACCAGGACAACTTTCGCGCCCAGTTCTTCTTCCACACGTCGGATGAACGCGCTCAACGCTTCCTCTTCGAACACATTGGCCTCGTGTTCCTTACGGGGTCGACCGATGACCACGTAATGAGCGCCTATTTCCCGCCCCAGGTCAATAATCTCATTGGATACTTTCCCCTGACGGATCACCGCGTGAGCATCCACACCCGCGCGCTGGGCCTTTGCTTGGGCGTTGAGCAAGATGAATTCGCCCATTTCCTTCATTTCCTCGGAGAGTGTTTGCACACGGCTGCTGGCACTGTGGCTTAAAAAGTCCAGATTAACCACGTAGAGAAAGTACAAGGGTTCACCCGTCTCCTGGGCCAGGGCAATAGCCCTTTCAATCGTCCGTTGACTTTTCGGTCCCCCACGAATTGCACACACAATTCCACTCATCGTGAACTCCTCTGTTGGTTTCGGTCAGCCACTGGCAGGTTTGGTGCGAATGCCGTGTTTCCACGAGAACAAGCCAAATCCCCCCATTAGGAGGGCTGTGATCACGCTTATTCCAAGGCCCATCCACATGGAGAACGGCTCAAAACGCCATTCTACCCGATACTTCCCTGCGGGTAAAGCAACAGCCCGCAGAATTCCGTAGGCCCGCAACACGTTCGCCCTTTGACCATTTACGTATACCCGCCACCCTGGGTACCACATCTCGCTGGTGACCAGAATCCCCGGCGATGTGAGTTGGGCTTCATAAATTACCCGCTGGTGCTCAAAGCGGGTCACTTTCAGTGGTTCTTCACCTGTGGGGGACAACATGGCGAAGGGGGGAGTCTCTTCCAGTACCGCGGTGAGGAAGGGGTTGAGCGATGGGTCTGCCGTGGCCTGGATCGCTTCTTCGCGGGAAGAAACTTGTGTCGCCTGGTGGACAATCCAAGCGGAATGGGCTCCGATAAACGTTTGGTATAAGTGCGTCCCCTTTTCTTCCATGACCAGGTGAAGGCCACCGTGCTCCAGGGTGCGCCGAGTGAGCACGTGACGCACGTTCAGCATTTGCCACCATCGCACTTCGGGCACAGTGTGGACGAAGTCATCCAGCGCGGCCTGGTACAAAGGTCCTGATCCAACCACATCCCGCACGTGGTAGACCAGTCCCGCGTTGGCACCGCCCGGTAAAAGTCCCTCACTGCTTATGCGCCCGTACGGTGGTCCCACCGCGCGTACGTGCTCCACCACTGGAGAAGGTGTAAAGGGACCCCGTGGATCCACGGGTTGCAGGATTACCCCGCCATTGGCGTGGTAAAGATCCAGGAAGAGGAGCACAATGAGGGGCCAAAACACGCGTCGGAGATGGGGGCTACGTGCTTCCAGGTAAGCATAGCCATACCCGGCCAGCACTACCAGCGCGAACACCATCACCAGTACCCAACGTTCCTGCTCGCGGAAGAGGGACAGTCCTGGCCACCAGCGATACACTCGGGGGAAGAGAAAACCATATCGCCCCATGGAAAGCAACAGCGCTACACCGGCCATGCCTCCCCAGAACAGAACATCTTTGCGGGGAATCCGAATTATCGCGAAGACCGCGAGAAGCAAGGGGATCCACCCCACGTACAGAGGAGACCACTGGCTCGGATCCGGCCATATCAGCCCCACCAATTCCCGGAGTTGAAAGCCGTTGGAGATGTAATCGTAATCCACGTTGGCGTGCGGCGAAAAGGGCAGCATTTGCAGGGAAGGCAGCCATTGTCCTGCGCTCAGTCCCAGACCGCCCAACAACAGGATTCCCCCCGCTTTCATCACCCATGTCCACGGGACACGTAAGCGCCAACTGCGCCAAAGAAAGAAGGCGGCGACAGCGTACGCGACGTACATGAACGTCTGGAAGTGCCCGGCCAGGATGGACCAGGCCAGGAACATCGAGGCCAGTAACACATGGCGCCAGGAACGTTCACTAAGGGCCACGTCCAGAGCCCACACGCTGGCAGGAAGCCAAGTTGCTGCTTGGAGGATGATAATCTGCAGCATGGGATAGGAGGTGACGTAGCCACTTATGGCAAAGGCAAGTCCAGCGATCGCGCCGGCCCGCGCGGATCGGGTAAAACGACGTACAGCCAGGAACGTGAATATGCCTATAAGCCCCGCGTGCCACAATGCTTCCACTTGAAGCACCCAATACATCCAATCCCGCGGGAAGAGCAACTGCCACAGGCTAGGCGGGTAATACGTGGAAAAGAGGGAATCCGCGACCGCGGGTTCTCCCCCAAAGGTATAGGGATCCCAAAAGGGAAGACGGCCATGCCGCAGTTCATCCACCACAAACGTGCGCATGGCCACGTGTTGCTCGCTGAAGTCCCCAATTTCAAACCCCATGCGCGTGGATGTCCATGGCCACCAGATTTGCCAGAAGAACAGGAATGGGGCCAGCAGGAGAAGCAGTACATACCGCACTGACACGAACCGGGTATCCAAGCGCATTGTGATCCCTTTACCTTGCGTGAGTTGTGCGGGCCAAGTTTACCCTGCCCCGACAGGCCGAGCAAGTCCCTCGGCTATATCGTACGTCACACACCTCGCGTGGGACTCCTCTTCCAGAGGGCACTACGTGGATTTGCTTGGAAGGAACGCCCTAATGCTATAATACGGACCAAGCCAACGCGTACACCACCTACTTATCGCCCACGATCCCATCAGCCAGTGGAATGGCTCAGGAGGACACATCTTATGGACAACACCTTCGGTTGGGTCACCTCGGAGAACATGGCGTTGCTCACGGATATGTACGAATTGACCATGGCCGATTCGTACCTCCGTCACGGCCTGAACCAATGGGCGACGTTTGACCTGTTTGTGCGTGCACTCCCTCCGCATCGGCGGTTTCTCCTGAATGTGGGCCTGGAGCAAATCGTCCATTACCTGATCAACATGCGTTTTAGCGAGGATGCCATCGCGTACTTACGCAGTCGCAATGTCTTCAGCGAGGAATTTCTCGCCTATTTGAGGGATTTTCGCTTCCACGGCACCGTGTGGGCCATGCCCGAAGGGACGGTGTTCTTTCCCAATGAGCCGGTTTTGCGGGTCACCGCGCCGCGCATAGAGGCTCAAATTGTGGAAACCTTCCTCCTGAACACGGTGAACGCCAACGTGATGTACGCGAGCAAAGCCGCTCGTGTGGTCATTGCCGCACAGGGGCGGGGCGTGGCCGACTTTTCCCCTCGGCGGGATCACGGTACAGACGCGGCCATGAAGGTGGCTCGCGCGTCCTACATCGCCGGTTGTGTCGCTACGTCAAACGTGTTGGCCGGTCACCTCTACGGCATTCCCATCACCGGCACTATGGCGCACTCTTATGTGATGTCCTTCCCCACGGAGTTGGACGCGTTCCGCGCTTTTGCGTTCGATTATCCCCACAACGCGGTGCTCCTTATCGATACGTATGACACCCTGCAGGGGGCTCGTCACGCGGTCGTCGTGGCCCGCGAAATGCAGGCTCGGGGCTATAAACTGCGTGGGGTGCGCCTGGACAGTGGTGACCTGGTGGGATTGAGTCGCGAGGTGCGACGTATCCTGGATGAAGCCGGGTTCCCTGATGTGCTCATTTTCCTCAGCGGTGATCTGGATGAATACCGCATCCAGGATCTCCTCCGGGCTGGCGCGGCAGCCGACGCGTTCGGTGTAGGCACACGCATGGGTACCTCTTCGGACGCGCCGTACGTCAACGGTGTGTACAAGATCGTGGAAGATGAGACAGGTCTCAAGATCAAACTCAGCACCGGCAAGGTCACTTTGCCTGGACGCAAGCAGGTGTACCGGTTTTACGATGGCCAGGGCAAGATGACTCACGATCTTGTGGCCATGGCAGATGAGACCCCTCCGGCTCAGGGGGAGCCTTTGTTGGTTGAGGTTATACGGGAGGGTGAATTGGTATATGATTTGCCATCCTTAGATCGCATTCGGGATGTGGCTGCCGCGGGGCTGCAAGCACTCCCCGATGAGTTGCGGACCATCGACGATGAGGTTGAGGCCACTTATCCGGTACAGGTTAGCGATCAACTGGCCGCCCTGAGAGACGAGATCATTTCTCGTGCTCGGGCGACCGAGTTGGCTCAATAGTACATTCTCATCCAGGTGATGCACAAGGAGGTGCGTCATGAGCACGATCACAATGAGCGTGATCAAAGCGGACATCGGAGGCTGGGTGGGACATTCGCGCATTCATCCTACCCTGGTGGACAAGGCCGTCGAGGTGTTGATTGAGGGACGGGAGAAAGGATTGTTGGTGGACTTCCACGTGACGGCTGCTGGGGATGACCTCCAACTCATTATGACCCACCGTCGGGGGGATGATAACCCGGATGTCCACGAATTGGCTTGGAAGGCTTTTGAAGCCGCCACTCAGACCGCGAAGGAGTTGAAACTGTACGGCGCCGGTCAAGATCTTCTGGATGACGCGTTTTCGGGCAATGTCCGGGGGATGGGGCCGGGCGTCGCGGAGATGACGTTCGAGGAACGCAAGTCCGAGCCCGTTATTGTGTTCATGGCCGACAAGACATCGGCCGGCGCCTGGAATTTGCCCTTATATCGCATGTTCGCGGATCCCTTCAACACGGCGGGATTGGTCATTTCTCCCTCCATGCATAAGGGGTTCCGCTTTGAAGTCCAGGATATGAAGGAGAATAAGACCATTACGTTTGATTGCCCCGAGGAACTGTACGACTTGCTGGTATTTATCGGCGCGCCCGCACGTTACGCCATCAAACGCGTGTTCAGCCGATCCACCGGTGAGATCGCGGCCGTCTCTTCCACGGAGCGCCTTTCCTTTATTGCAGGTCGTTACGTGGGCAAGGATGACCCGGTGCTGATTGTTCGGGCCCAAAGTCAATTCCCCGCGGTGGGGGAGATTCTGGAGCCCTTTGCCCATCCCCACCTGGTTGAGGGGTGGATGCGCGGGTCTCATAACGGGCCGTTGATGCCGGTGCCAGTTCACCGGGCACATCCTACCCGTTTCGACGGTCCGCCTCGGGTGATCGCGTTGGGCTTCCAACTCGCGGATGGGCGTTTAATTGGGCCGGTTGACATGTTCGACGATCCGGCTTATGATGAGGCACGGCGCATGGCGAATGAAATCGCGGAGTACTTGCGCCGTCACGGGCCGTTTGAACCGCATCGGTTGCCCATGGACGAAATGGAATACACCACTATGCCGGAAGTGATGAAGCGATTGCAAGATCGCTGGACATGAAATGGTGGAAACGGGGATCAGCCCATCACGTTCCGCGATGGGCTGATCCCCGGCACGTTCTGTTCGTGAAAAGGGATAAAGCATATGCCAGGGTCAATACCAACGCCGCCGACATCGCCACTCACGTATATGGAGCAATCCCTGGAAGGGCGTATTCGTGATCTCGCTTCTATGCCCTTGTTTTCCTCTCTCCCTCCCCAGGCCATTCGGGCCATTGCTGAACGTTGTGAACCGCTTCAATTCGCAAAGGGTGATACCATCATATCCCCGGATGGGGAACGCTACATGTTGAATTACCTCTACATTGTGGGGACAGGTGTTCTCCACCAGTTTGGCCAGGGGTCCCTGGGCATTCCCTGGTTGGACCGGTTTCTCAAGCGGGGGGATGCTTTCAACCGTTACACGCTGTTGTACGGGTATCCGCCGGAGACCACGGTTCGCGCTGTGGACCACGGCTACTTGTACCGGATTGAGGCCGCACGTCTTAACTATATCCTCATTCAATGGCCAGAATTAAGGGATCGCCTTATCCCGGCCAAACGCATCCACCGTTTGCGCACGTTGCCCCTGTATTCTGTGTTGCCTGACGATCACTTAAGGCGACTCGCGGATCACATCATTGAGAAACGCCTTCAGCCGCGCGAGATCTATCAACGAGGGGATTCGGACGCGGTTGTGTGGGTTGTTGCCGAGGGGCAGGTGATTCTTGTCCCCGAGGAGGCCAGTGGCCCCACGCGTCGACCGGCCAGTGATGTGTCGGGCATTCCCTACTATGAAACCGCGCCGCCACTTTCTCTGACCCTGGGCACTGTGGGGCGTGTGTTTGTGGACGGTGATGTGCCCCTTTTGGATTTGCCTCCCCAGAAGGTGCGCGCGGTTTCCGAGACTGTGCTTTACGGGTTGCCGCGTCTGCAGTTCGAGGAACTGGTGCGACGATTTCAGAATCCATCCCTGCCGTTTGACCAGGATATTCTGAGTTTCACGCGTTTGCCGGAGATGGGGGCGTATTTCCAGGCTGTCCAGGAATTCCGTTCGCTCCCGGCTCAATGGCTGGAGCACCTGGCCGGGTTTACCGCGTGGATATATGTGCCCCGATCGCAAATGGTGGTGCAACAAGGTGTCCTGGGCCGGGCCATGTACATCCTCACCGAGGGGGAGGCTATTGTGCGGGCTGTGGACGAGCGGGGGCGGCGCCGTCCCCGGAGTTACATTTTCCCCCAAGGGTATGTGGGACGTCAGGCGTTACTTCAGGGCACAGAACACGATGTGACCGTGGAGGCCACACAACCCAGTTATTGGTTGCGCATTTCCCGGGAGGATTTGGACCGGTTTGATTGGTACACCCGTCCTGATACGTGGCCTCTGAGAATGCAACGACTTCGTTGTGGAGTTTATTCCTTTGTGGAGAACCTTCGGGCCCGTGTACAGGGTCGGGCTCCTCATCCTTGTCCCAACGCGTGGCGTTCTGTGTGGGAGTACCTGGGCGGCATTCCGATTCCGAAGGAGAAGCAGATCCGAGCCGAGCGCACGTGGCATGAACCTGAGGAGCGGGTTATTTGGAAGGGGCGCCGCCATTGGATATTCCTGCCCATTCGTTTGATCCTGCCCATTCTGCTCATCAGCGTGGGATTGAGTCTTCTTCTCAGCGGCATTTTGCCCATTTCTTCTATCAGGGAGGCTATTATTCCCGCGGTCATCACGCTGGGCGGGGCTGCCTGGTGGGCGTACGTTTGGGTGGATTATTTCAACGATTACTACGCTTTGACCGACCGTCGCGTTGTGCACCTGGAACGGCAAATCCTGCAGGAGGAAGTTTGGGAAGATATTCCGTTGGATCGGGTGCAGGATGTTATTCTCCGCCAGGATATCCTGGGGAAGATGTTCAATTTCGCGACGCTGATTGTACAATCCGCGGCCGCGGGAGGCAATATTGTCATGCCGAACATCCCCCACGCTCGGGAAGTGCAGTCCGCGATCCTCACCAAACGAATGCACGCGCTGGCCCGCCGGCACGCGGGGCGTCGGGAACGCCTTCGCTACGATTTGCAGAAGCGTTTGCAGGCGCTTATCCACGCGGAATGGCCAGAGATTGCTACTGGTAAGAAGTATCCCCACCGTATCCTGTCCGAACGTCAGCGAAAACGGTGGCTACGGGCGTTACAGAGGCGGGCGCCAAGTCCATTCCGTCGGGCGCTTCGACTCGTGGGGCGTGTGTTGTTCTCTCCCATTAAGGTGCTGCGTACTATTCTCTTCCCCCAGCGTTTGGTACGACGGAGCACATTGGGGGAGACACCGTATCTTCCTAAAATCACCTGGAAGGAGGGGGATGTTTATTACTGGCGAAAGCATTGGCTCCGCCTTTTACAACGGGTTGTACCTCCCCTGTCCCTTTTCCTGGCCGCGGTGAGTTTCTTTGTCCTGGTGTCGGGTCACAAAGTACCTTTCATTCACGAGTCTGGGGGGCAGGTGGCTGCTGCTCTGGTTGCTGTTATCGGGTTCATGTGGTTGCTCTGGGGCTACGATGATTGGCGCAATGACCTGTACATTCTCACGCCAGACCGTCTTATCGACATTCAGCGAAAGCCCCTGTACATGCGCGAGGAACGGCGGGAGGCTCCGCTATCGCAGGTGCAGAACGTGCAAACGGAGATGGTGGGGATCCTTGCCCACATTTTCAATTATGGTAGAGTGGTGATCAAGACTGCAGCCGCGGACGGGGATCTCAAGTTCTACTTTGTGCCCCACCCCCGGGAAATTGCTCAGACTATTCAGCGGCAACTCGGGGAATATCGCCGTCGTCAGGAGGAGCGTGAGCACCTCCAACGGCAGGCCCAACTGGCCGAGACGTTGGAGGTGTACGATGAACTCCTCCGTTCCCGATTGTCGTCCCGACTGTGGAAGCGGGAGGATCTGGACTAGTCGGATTTCTGGGATTCGGTTTGACGACGACGAAAGTCCACAAACCGATACCCTACCCCTCGCTCGGTCAGGATGTACTTGGGGTGTGCAGGGTCGGGTTCGATTTTCTTGCGCAAGTAGGTGATGTACAACCTCAACAGGTGGCTATCGTCCCGATATTCTGGTCCCCATACTTTGGTGAGCAACTGTTCGTGAGTCATAATCCAGCCCGCGTTTTTCACCAGGTGGTAAAGCAGGCGAAATTCGGTGGGGCGTAGTTTCACCAATTTCCCCTTTACCCACACTTCGCGGCGGGAGAAGTCGATTTTCAGGTCATCGTCCACTTCGACAACGTCGGGCATCTGGTCTTCAGAGGCTGCGACGCGGCGCAACACGGCCCGGATACGGCTGGCCAGTTCCCGGGGGCTAAAGGGCTTGGTGACGTAATCATCCGCGCCCATTTCCAATCCCCGGATGCGGTCTTCTTCCTCGTCTTTCACGGTAAGCATGATGACGGGAACATCGGACATTTCGCGAATGCGTTCCAGCACTTCGAACCCGTCCATGCCCGGCATAGCGACGTCCAGGACGACTAAATCGGGCATTTCGTCGCGCACTTTCTGCAACGCTTTGTAGCCGTTTTCGGCCTCGATGACCTCAAATCCCTCAGTCTCCAGGTTCAACCGCACAAAGCGACGCATCCGACTCTCATCATCTACGATGAGGATTTTCGGTCGTCGGTTCATGGATTCTCGCTCCTTTCTCGTCGGTTCTCTTGGTGCTCCTTACGGTCCGACGTACTGATGGGTAACGTGAAGAAGAAGGTCGATCCTTCCCCCGGTTTGCTGTGCACCCAGATGCGTCCTCCGTGGGCTTCTACCAGGGCTTTGGCCAGGAAGAGCCCCAATCCCGCGCCTTTGGTGCGCCGTCTGAGGGAAGAATCCACCCGGTAGAACCGTTCAAACAGGTGCTCCTGTTCCTCCTCAGGGATGCCGATGCCTTGGTCGGCCACGTACACTGTGACGAATTTGTCATCAGCCCACGCGCCCACACGGATGGTCCCCCCTTCGGGGGAGTACTTAATGGCGTTGCTCAACAGGTTGGAGAGGATCTGGCGCACCCGTTCGGCATCGGCCCACACTGGAGGTAAGTCCTCGGGTACATCAACAACGATCTTGTGGGCCGCGGTCTGCAGTTGGAACCCTTCGACCACGCGGCGGATAAGTGGGCGCAGGTCCACGTCCTCAAATTCTAACTTCAACCCGCCCGCCTGAATGCGGGAGGCATCCAGCAGGTTGTCGATGAGGGTTGTAAGGCGATCGGCTTCCTCTTCGATAATTTCCAGCCCTTCACGGATGGTTTCCTTGTCCCATTCTACGTCCTCACGACGTAAAGTGGCTGCATATCCTTTGATGAGGGCTACCGGGGTTTTCAACTCGTGGGAGATGACGGATATAAATGTGGATTTCATCTCCTCTGCTTCCCGGAAGCGTGTGATGTCGTTGACGTTGACAATGATGTACTGCAGGTCGCCGTCTTCGTCGAAGACCGGTGTGTAGGTCACTCCTACGGTAATGCGGGGCTTCCCAGGACGCAGGATGTCCCCTTCCCGGTAGACCTGTTCTTTTAAGGGGATGCCCTTTTCCCGCTCTTCACAGGGGTCTGGTCGGTTCGCGTGTTCCAGGTGTAAGATGGCTGGACCGGGTTTTCCCACGGCTTGATCCTGCGGCCAGCCGGTCATTCGGGACAGGGCTCGGTTGATGACTTCCACTCGACATTCTGCATCCAATATCATAATCCCGTCCGCACTGTTTTCAATGATGGTGAGCAGACGGTTGCGCTCCAGTTGGAGTTCTGTGTACAGGCGGGCGTTTCTCACGGCAATGGCCGCGTGGTCAGCAAAGGTCTGCAGCAGGTACTCCTCCTCAATGGTGAAGGGCCGTTCGGATGTACGGAACATGTAGAGCACACCGATGAATTCGTCCTCAATGATGAGGGGGAGCGCCACTACTTGCCGCAGGTTGAGACCGGTGGTCTGGGCGACCAGGTGCAAGCGGGCGATGATGTCCTGCCGAGAGAGGTGCCATCCCTGTTCTGTGTGGTAGTAGGGAATGTCCTCCAGGAGGGGTTGGAAGCGCGGCAGGAGGGCTCGGGGGAGGCCGTAGGTGGCCACGACTTTGAGTTCTCCCCGACGGTTGCGCAGCGCGAGTAGGCCAATCTGTCCATGTAAGATTTCAGCAGCACTTTCCAGGATAAGTTGTAGGACCTCCTTTAGGTCCAGGCTGGAGGCTAATGCCCGGGCGATCTCCAGGAGGTAGTAAAATTGCCTCACCGGGTATGAAATCATGGCGTCTGTTGACCTTTCAGGATCTTCAGCAAAATGGGTTTAATGCGTTCCGCGGCTCGTGCTCGGTGGCTTATCCGATTTTTCTCTTCGGGTGTGAGTTCGGCCATGGTGCGGCCGCGGTCGGGAAGGTAGAAGATGGGGTCGTAGCCGAAACCGTGCCGGCCGCGTGGTGCATCTGTAATAATGCCTTCTACACTCCCCTCTGCCGTGTAAACCTGGCCCTGGGGTGTGGCCACCGCGATCACGCACCGGAAACGGGCTGTCCGCTGTTCGGGGGGCACGTTGGTCAATGCTTCCAATAATTTGCGTATGCGGTCTTCATCGCTAGCCCCTGGCCCTGCATAGCGCGCGGAGTGGATGCCCGGTGCACCGTTCAACGCGTCCACTTCCAGTCCGGAATCATCGGCCAGGGTAAGCATTCCGCTCATTCGGGCGTAGGCTGTAGCCTTCTGTATCGCGTTTTCCGCAAAGGAGGTGCCGGTTTCGGGCACGTCCTCAGTAATGCCTATCTCATCCAGATAGGTGAACTCAACTGGCAAGTCAGATAAGAGGTGCTGGTATTCGCGCAGTTTTCCTTTATTGTGTGTGGCAATGAGTAACCGCGGATGTGTCATGCGCATTCCTCCACACAAGTCTTAACTCGCCTGGCAACTGAACGCTGCGGGCTTCGTTTGCCCCGTCTCTACGGGGTTCCGCGCTGGCGGTTTCGCCCCACCAAGGCCGCAGTTTTCAACTGCTGGCCGCCCCGAGCCAGAGCAGCCGAATGAATTCGCCTGCTGAACAGGAACCGCCCCTGCGGGCCGGACGTCCAGCCCGCCCCGCGCCCCTTCGGGGCGCTCCCCTGTTCAACGGGCCGCAATGTCTCTGCTGGTTGGAGTTCTCAACGGTTAGCCCCGTGCGGGGTCGTCCCGGTCACTGACCGGGACGTTGAAAAGTCCTAATCCATATTGCAGATGGGTCTCCACGTAGCGCCGAATCACCTCCCGTTGACGTTCGTGCAGAAACGGTAGTTGTTCTAGCAGGTCCAGGGGGATCCAGGCCGCTCGGTGCACCTGCGCGTCGGGATCTTGGGGTTGAAGTTCCCCGTGGCATGATGCCTCGTACACCAAAATGAACACGGCCACGCGGCTCTCTTCATATTCCACCACATCCACAAAACTGTCGTAAAGGCGAACCAGGTGTACATCTAACCCTGTTTCTTCCTTCAGTTCCCGTACGGCTGCTTCTTCAGCCGATTCGTTAATCTCCCACGTCCCCCCAGGAAGTGTCCACCCCAACTCCCCATTCGGGCGCTCCTGTTCCACCAGGAGCACGGTTCGTTGTTCCCAATCCACGCATAGCACTAAGACCACCGTGTATCGCACCAACGCCTTAGTCGGTGTGTTCATACGTCCCCGACGCCTCCGAGGAAGGGATGAAATCCCCGATTGGAGTACTGCGTGTCATGCCTGCTGAATTGTATGCGAAGTTAATGAAGAACACACCTTTTCATCAGCGGTTGGTGGGGGAATGCAATGAATTCTCCCGCGTTGAGGGTCTCCTCTCTTCGGACATCTCTCGCAGTCGTTGGGCCAACCCTGAATAACGGGCCAGGGGTCGAGCATTTCGGACGGCAATCGCCAGAGCGCGCGGTTCGCCCACCAGGACTACTAGTTGTTTGGCCCGTGTAATGGCTGTGTACAGCAGGTTGCGGTGGAGCATGACGTAGTGAGTGGTCATCACGGGAACAACGACTGCCGGGTATTCAGAACCCTGGGCCTTGTGCACGCTGATCGCGTACGCATGAATGAGTTCGTCCAGTTCCAGAAAGGTGTAGAGGACCCGTCTTCCTTCAAAGTCTACCCACAGTTCTTGCAATTCCAGGTTCATGCGGACAACGCGGCCCCAATCCCCGTTGTACACATCCTTCTCGTAATTGTTGCGTATTTGCATCACTCGATCCCCCAGGCGGAAAACTCGACCTCCTGTGCGACGTTCGGGCTTTCCCGCGGCTGGAGGATTCAGCGCCTCCTGGAGGAGTGTGTTCAAATTCCCTACGCCGATAGGACCGCGATGCATGGGGCTGAGCACCTGTATATCATCTGGCGTCAGGTTGAAACGTCGCGGAATTCGCTCGCGCACCAGATCCACAATAAGTCGTGCTGCCTCCTCGGGATCATCCACCCTGAAGAAGAAGAAATCTCGCGCCCGTTTGTTATCAATGATGGGCATTTGTCCTCTGTTGATGCGATGCGCGTTGACGATGATGTAACTGCCTTCAGGTTGTCGGAAGATCTCCCGCAGCGTCACCACCGGCACGACCCCTGATCGGATAATGTCGCGCAACACATTTCCTGCTCCCACACTGGGCAATTGATCCACATCGCCCACCAGCAACAAGTGGGTGCCCGGGGAAATGGCTTTGAGCAAGTGATTCATCAGGACCACATCCAGCATGGAGGCTTCGTCCACAATCACCATATCCGTATCCAGGGGATTCGCCTCGTTCCGCTTGAACTTCAGGCCCTCTCCCGGACTGACTTCGAGCAAGCGGTGCACAGTCTGGGCAGGGCGGCCGGTGGCTTCGCTCAGGCGTTTGGCCGCGCGGCCAGTGGGTGAGGCCAGCATATACCGTACTCCCGCGGCTTCCAGAAAACGGATAATGGTCTGCACTGTGGTCGTCTTGCCCGTGCCCGGACCGCCTGTCAACACGCTGACCGGTGATGTTAACGCTGTTCGTACAGCCAACCGTTGTTCTCGGTTTAGCCGCACTCCTGTCTCCTGTTGCACCGCGGCAAACGCACTCTCCCAATCAAAGTGCTGAAACATGAAAAGACGGCTGCCGATCAAATTGTCCGATTCCGCGTTCAGCAAGCGCTGCAGCCGGTGGGCCACTCCTATCTCGGCCCGGTGAAAGGGAACCAGGTACACGGCTTGTTCTTCGGCCACCGCGCGGACGGGAATTCCCTGTTCGTTTATCAACTCCTCCACAGGCTCCAATTCGATTTGGCCTTGC
Source organism: uncultured Anaerolineae bacterium (assembly GCA_964402285.1). Classification (GTDB taxonomy): domain Bacteria; phylum Chloroflexota; class Anaerolineae; order JAADDB01; family JAADDB01; genus CAYPUG01. The sequence goes on from CAYOAZ010000004.1 coordinate 144,108, forward strand.
TCCTGTAATGTGTTGAGGGCTTCCACAATGCGATCCTCGGGTACGTTCAAGATCTCCTGGGCGCGTTGTAGGAGTTCGGAGCGGGGCATGTACACGTGGCCGGATCTATCGGCTTCCTGGCTAAGCAAGTAGGCAATAGCCGCGGCAATGCGCTCTGGCGCGTCCTCTGGAATGCCCAAGTCGCGGGCGATCTTATCCGCGGTGAGAAATCCGATGCCGTATACCTCCCGGGCCAGGCGGTAGGGATCAGTTTGAAGAATGTGGATGGCGTCCTTGCCGTATTGCTTGTAGATTTTAACTGCCAACCCTGTGCTCACACCGTGACTTTGCAGGAAAACCATAACATCCTTGATGTCCCGCTGTTCTTCCCAGGCCGCCTTAATCATGGCCACACGCTTGGGTCCTACGCCTAAAACTTCCAACAAGCGGTCCGGCTCTTCCTCGATAACGCGCAGCGTGTCCAGGCCGAACTTTCTCACAATGCGTCGGGCCGTGACCGGACCAATCCCGCGAATGAGTCCGGACCCCAGGTACTTCTCAATGCCGGCCAGGGTGGCGGGATACACGGTTTCCACGCGCACCGCTTTGAACTGACGGCCGTACTGGGGGTGAACCGTCCACACACCCTCGCAACGAATCGTTTCCCCCACGTTAATGCCCAGCATGGGCCCCACGACCGTCACCGTGTAGTCCTTGCCCTCCGGTGTGACGCGGGCTACAGTGTACCCATTCTCCTCGTTGTGATACGTAATCCGTTCGACAACCCCTGTCAAGGTCTCCAGCATTCCTTCTTCCCTCACCTCCTCCCCTCTATTCTACCATTGGAACGGAAAAGGGGAGAGCCTGGGCTCTTCAGCACGAAGATGACAGAGTTGTCATCTTCTGCACGGCTTAATCCGGCCCAACATGCTTGCGAAGGCAGGTCACGTGGGCTAAGATACATGCAATGGTGTAGACTGGTAGGTGATCCGCAGGTGACATCGAGGTGTGATGCGTATGAAAGGATGGTCGTCTATAAATTTGCGATGGGGGGTGTTCTTCCTCACGTTCGTCACACTGCTCGTTCTGACCGGGTTCGCGTTTAGCCCGTCCGTTCGCGCTACATCCCCTCATGTTGTCGCACGGCAACCATTTTCAACAGTCACACAGACTCAGGTTGTGGACATCACCTTCACTAACGCGTGGGATGTGAACCATCCGGAACAGCGAGCAAGCCTGGCGTTGCCGGATCCACTTCCTGCAGAGCCGGTGCCTGTGGTCCTTTACGTGCACGGATCCATCTGGTGTAGCGACAAGGCTCCCCATCACTCCGCGGCAGTGCGGGATGATCTGGGACAAGTCGTGGCCCGGCACGGCTGGATTTTTGCTGCCCCCGAACTTCATGGCGAACGCCCTCTGGATGACCTGTCCTGGTGTCCGGATATTAGTGTCGGCTATCGTCCATATGGAGCACGTCCCGCGCAGTGGGATGTGTACTTCCTGTGGGAATATGTGCGCACCCATTACAATGTGGATCCGCGACGCGTGTACCTGGTGGCCCACTCCGCGGGTGGATTGACCGCGTTGCCCCTCCTGGCTCGATTTCCCGACATTTTTGCCGGCGCGGTGATCTACTGGTCGCCTACGGACTTGGCCGGATGGTATCAGGAAAACATTCAGGCCCAGGAATACGACCGGGCTCGAAATATTCGCATGGAAGTCGGGGGCACTCCGGATGAGGTGCCGTACAACTATGCTCGACGTTCGCCCATCACCTTTGCCACCAACCTCACTCACGTGCCCTTGGCCCTGGTGCACGGTCGTGAGGACACCAAGGTCGCGTTTCACCACTCGGAGGATCTGTACAACGCCATCCGGACGGTTGACGCGAGCGCGCCAGTGTACATGTACCCTTTTGATGGGGGGCATGGGGATGACAGTGCCTATCCCATGACCTGGACAATTTCCTGGTTGGAACAGTACACTCGCCCTGCCCCCCCACACGTGTTGAATCTGGTAGTGGACGCGGGTGGGGAAGAAGGCGTGCCGGGAGAACCGGAATTGGGGCCCTTTGATCACTTTTGGTGGTTGGGGTGGACTCCCTGGGTTGGTGAACGTCGTTGGACCCGTGTTCACATGACCCACACAGTGGACACGGACACCCTCACGGGGGTGATTAGCGACAGTGTGGGCATGACGTTGACGCTGCGCACCACTCCCCTGGGGTGGGAGCACGCCAAGATTCACGGGATCGTCCGTGCCCCTGTGCCCACACCCGCGTATACCTTTACGGTGAACGCGACCACTACCCTTCACCTGCCTATCCCGGCCGGCCCTGTTTCCCTGGAAGTGCATGCGGACATGGCTACTCCCACGCCTACTCCCACGCCCACCCCAACCGTGGGCGGAATCTACGGACAGGTGTTCGCGGACGAGAACGGGAACGGTTTAAAGGACGAAGGCGAAGCAGGGGTCGCGGGAGCGCTCATCACATTACGGCAGTCGAATTTCGTGCCCATTACTACTGTGCTCACCGCGGAGACCGGGGAGTTCCACTTCCTTGGTCTCGCACCGGGATCCTACATTGTGCAGGAAGAGAATCCACCCTATTACGTGGACACAACAGTGAACACTCGTATGGTCTACGTACAGGCAGGTGAGGAGACCGAGGTTATGTTCGGGGATAAACCCCTTCACGTGATGTGGTTCCCGGTCTTAAGGCGTTAGCCAAAGAACGCCTGTCCGCGGGTGGCGTGAATTTTCTCCTGAGACGAGATCTGGGGTAAACGGGGAAAGAGGATTTATCCATGGACCTACGTTCCTGGTACGATGCGTACTGGCAGGAAAAGGGGGATCGGGTGGACCGGTCCCGCTTATACCAATTGGCGTCCCACGTGGTGGCCGGAGAGCGCTTGTTGGCCCTGGATAGCGGCAACGGCGTTCTGGGAGCGATCCTGCGGGAGCGCGGGTATCAGGTGTACGCGACAGATTTAAGCGGAGTCGCGTGCCGGCTCTCGCGGGATAAAGGGTTGCTGTCTGTACAGGTGGACCTGGACGCGGGGGGCATTCCCTTTGCCACGGGCAGTTTTGACATTGTGGTCAGCGATAGCGGTCTGGAACACCGCTTTTTTGTGGACCCCGTACTGGATGAGATCCAACGGGTCTTACGCCCGGGGGGACAGTTCTTGTTGCTTCTGCCTAATATCGGGCATTGGTGGGTGCGGTGGAACCTGCTACGAGGACATTTCCCCATTGCACGCAATACTCCCACGGATTTCACGCATTTGCGCCACTTCACGTTGGGAGACACCCGCCGGATGCTGGAGCAACGGGGATTTCGGGTGGTGCGCGTGGATGGGGTAGCGTCACTCTGGGTCTGGCAGATGTATCCTCGCTATTTTCGCCAATTTCCCCTGAACCGAGTATATCCATGGCTGGCGCGGCGCTATCCCTCTTTGTTCGGGCGCGATTTCATCCTTGACGCGAGGAAAGGGTGATGAGCCTGGCGCGCCAGATTCGCTCGGGAGTGTTCTGGGTTACGGTGGCGCGGGTGATCACGCGTGTCCTGGGCATTATCACCCGGCTGGTCCTCGCGGTCCTCCTGACCCGTGAGGCGTTCGGCATTGTGGCAGGCGCGAACCTTTACATCGACGCTCTGCAATTGGTGCGGGAGGCTGGCTTTGGGTCCGCGTTAATCTACTTCCGCGGTAAGCATCCTCAAGAGGAGGAGGAAGCGGAGCAAACCGCGTTCTGGTTTGTGCTCATCATGGCCCTGCTGCTCTACGCGCTCACGTTGGTTCTCGCCCCCTTCGCTGTGCGCTTTGCACGTGATCCCAATCCGCTTATTGCTCCGGTACTACGGGTATTGGGCCTCAACCTTATCATCAGCGCGTTTGCCCGTATTCCCATGGTGCGCCTGGCCAAACAGTTGGATTTTCGCCGCCGCGCTATCCCCGACGTGGTCCCTAACCTGATGAACGTGGCCGTGTCGTTGCCTTTGGCCGCGTTGGGCTTTGGCGTGTGGAGTTTGGTCTTGGGACGGCTGGCCGCGAGTGTGGGACGGGTTGCCCTTTCCTGGTGGATTACGGGGTGGCGTCCGAAGTTCTTGTTTGTTCCCCACCTGGCTCGCGTTCTCTTTGATTACGGTAAGCACATTGCCGGATCCCAACTGCTTATTCTGGGCATCACCAACATTGACGATTTGTTCGTGATCCGCTTGTTGGGCTGGGATGTTGAAGGGGTGTACGATAACGCGTATCGGTTGTCCAACCTTCCGGCGACTCAGATTACCAGTGTGGTGAATCAGGTGATGTTTCCGGCCCTGGCCAAAATCCGCGAGAACGTGGACATGTTCCGACGCGTGTATTTTCAGGCCTTGCGCTATGTCGCGGTGGTCGCAATGCCTGTGGCCGGGGGAACTGTGCTCTTCGCCCCTGATGTTGTGGCCCTTATTGGCCCGGCCAAATGGCATGATATGGTGGTTCCCATGCAGTTGTTGGCGGTGTACGGGTTCATTCGTTCTATCGCTGCGAACATGGGCAATGTGTATCGGGGCGGGGGACGCCCTCAGTACTTGACTTACATTGCTATTTGGCGGTTAACGACCATGGCCCTTCTCCTTTACCCGGTCACGGTGCGGTGGGGAATTGTTGGGGTCAGCGCGTTGTCGGCAGTTGTGGCGGTGGTGGATTTCATCATCTCCGTGGAATTGGCCAATCGAATTCTCCGCACAGGATGGCGGGCTTACGTGAACACACTGGGACACACGCTCGCGTGGGGCGTGGTTTTCACGGGGGTCGTGGGTTTGGGGTTGCAGGCGTTCTGGCCGCAGGCGGGAGGATGGCGAATGCTGGTCGTGGGCAGTCTCTACGTGTTCGTATATGGTTTGGGGATCCTTCTCCTCACGCCAGATTTTCGTGGTAAAATACGAGGAGGTCTCTTCAATATGCCCTGATGGGCCACGACATTGTACCGGTTGTTGTCTTGACGGTTGGTCATAGCAGCGCGTTGGTTGTTAACTGTGGAAATTAGGATGTGGGTGGGGCTTAGAAGGAGACAGTATGGTGTCTCGTAAGAAACAACAACGGTGGCTGACGTTAAAGGAGGCCGCGGATCTTCTGGGCATTCATCCGGCTACCCTGCGGGTGTGGGCTGATGAGGGGGCCATACCTTCGTTTCGCACGCGAGGCGGACATCGCCGTTTTGCTGTTGAAGATGTGCAGGCCTTCCTGGAGAAACACACGCGAGGCAAGAGCGCGCTGGCGCGGCGTGAGGATCAGGGGATTGTCACTCAGGCATTGGCGGTGACCCGTCATCGACTTCCCCATGCTCGGCGCGGAGCAGCCTGGTATGAAGCGTTTGACGAGGCCACCCGTGAGCGAAAGCGACGGCAAGGTCGTCTTTTGTTCTCATTAGCGCTGCAGTACGTGTCAAAGCCGGAGGAGCGTGAGAGCATCCTGGCGCGGGCGCGAGAGTTGGGCGAGCAGTACGGTGAGGAAAGTGTGCGGTTTGGTGTGTCCCTGGTCGAGACCTTGCGCGCGATCTTCTTCTTCAAGCAGGCTTTATTAGACACGCTGGAAGCGAACGGGAACCTTGAAACGGGCCAAACCCCGGCCAGTGTGCGGGTAACCCGTGGTGTGGAGGAGTTCATTAACGAGGTGCTTTACGCCACTGCCGGCGCCTATGAGCGTACTATGCGTCAGGCCCTGGACTCGGAGGATGTGCCCTGGTTGGACGCGGCCAGCGAGTGAAACGCCCACGTTAGACGTGCCCATTCTTCCAGGGAAAGGGTTTCGGCCCGTCGTTGAGGCGCGATGTGGGCTGTTTGTAGGAGATGGCGGGCCCTCTCTTTGGATATGCCCAGCCCCGCGGCCAGTGCGTTCACCAACTGTTTCCGCCGTTGCCCGAATCCGGCCTTGACCATTCGGAAAAACGTCTCCCGGTCCGGCACATCCACTGCCGGCTTGTGGTACACGTCAATACGCACCACCACGGAGTTCACTTTAGGGACAGGGTAGAACGCGCCGCGGGGAATTCGGTGGACTATGCGGGGGTGGCCGTAGAACTGAACACTGACGGCTAACAAATTCATGCGTGGTGGCGAGGCACACATGCGCTGGCCCACTTCCTCCTGAACAGTGACAACCACCAACGTGGGCGGACGCTCGCTTTCCAGCAGGTGACGCATGATGGCCGAGGTGATGTAATAAGGCAAGTTGGCCACCACTTTGTAGGGACTTTGCTGGCCCAGCGCGCGCGTTACAACCTCATCCGGAGCCAGGTCCAAAATATCGCCGTGGACCAGGTGGAAACGCGGGGTGTGGGCAAACTTCTCCTGCAGGTGGGCGACCAGGCGGTCGTCCAGTTCCACGGCCACAACCGTGGCACCCCGGCGGAGCAATTCCTCGGTTAACGTACCGGTCCCCGGACCGATTTCCAGGACCACGTCGGTTGGTGAAAGGTCCGCGGCATCGGCGATGCGAGCGAGGTGATGGGGGTCGTGCAGGAAATGTTGCCCTAGCCGCTTTCGAGGGCGTACAGCGGGTGAACCGCGTCCCATGGGTTATAGATCCAGATCTTCTTCATCTAAGGGCTCGTCGCCCAAAGGAGGATGCAGGTCCTCGTCCAGGGCCTCTTCTTCATCCATCTCACCAAATCGTTCCAGCAATTCGTCCAGCAGTTCCCAGCCGGTTTTATCCGCTTCTTGCGAGCGGTCGCGAGTGGCCTCTTCCACCAATTCGACCGCGTCAATAGGGCGCACCTTAACCGGCATTAAGTGTTCGGGGGGTGGGGGTACTCCCTCTTCCAGGTAACGCCGCACGTCCTCCCGCGCTTCTTCGTACAGGTAAATGAGGTCTTCATCCGTGCCCTTGAAGCCGGACACAATGCGCTGGGAGCACATTTGGCATCCCAGGTAGGCCTTGTAACTGCCCTGATCGCAGTGCAGGCAGTCGGCCAAACGCATAATGAGCAGGGAGAACGCGATGACGTCCGGGTGATCCTCCGGCAGTTGGAGGATGTGCTGCACCAGCCGCTGCCACAAGGGGCCGCGCAAATGGGCTAAACCTTTAATAGCACGGTATGGGAACAGAATTTCACTATCAGGATACATCGATTCGCTACTCTCTTCCTCGACCAAACGTGTGAATATGGGTGAATTGCACACCTAAATCAGTGTACACCAATTACAAGGGCTCCCCAAATGCTCGCACACAGTTACGCACACCGATGTCGTGTACACCAGGCCGGTAGAATTCTAGCCAGGTGTAATCCGATACACCATTCCGGCCGGTCAGCAGGCGGGAATGTAACACCAGGAGGAAGTCTTTGTCAAATGCCGACCATCTCGAGTGGCACCTCACGAGGCCACGCGTACGGAAGATGAATCTTCGTCCACTAAGGGGGATTCAACACCCTGCAGGGTGAATGTCACGGTAAGTCCTTTCCCCACGCCCTCACTCTCAGCCCAGATGCGCCCTCCATGGCGGGTGACGATTTCCTTACACAGCGCCAGGCCAATGCCCATGCCCCCATACCGCCGTCGCGGACTGCCGTCCACCTGGTAGAAACGGTCGAAGAGGCGGTCGAGTTTATCCGGCGGCACACCAATGCCCTCATCCTTAACGGAGATGTACACGGTGTGGTTTTCACGCCACGCGCTCAGCGTGATAGTGCCGCCGGGTTGGCTGAACTTGCGCGCGTTATCCAGGAGATTGTCCAGCACCTGGCGGAGATACGCAGTGTTGCCCAACGCGTACCCCACATCCTCGTTCACCCGGGCTCGCAGGGAGAGATGGGCCTTGTTTAGGGCGGGGCGCCACGCTTTGATCACCTCCTCCAGCCACTTGCGCACATCGAACGGCTTCATCTCCATGGCCGACCGTTCCAGGCGTTGGAACGCGAGCAACTGTTCCACCAGCCGTTTCAAGTGCTCCGCGTGTTCTTCGATGAGGCGTCCTGCTTCCTGAACTTCGGCTGGTGTGGAGAGGATGCCCTCGCTGAGCAGTTCCGCGTATCCCATAATGAGGGTGAGTGGGGTACGCAACTCATGGGATACGTTCTGGATGATTTCCGTTTTCATCTTGTCCAACTCTTGCAATTCCTCGTTCGCTCGTGCCAATTCCTCGGCCTTGGCCTGGACTTCCGCGTAGAGCAGGCTGTTGTTCAACACGATGGCAATCTGGTTAGCCAGCATGGGGAGGGAGCGTCGCAGATCCTGGCGTGAGTACACGGATTGTCCCTTCCGAGGTCCCAGGGTGAAGAAGCCGATGAATTCCTTTTCGAAGAAGATGGGCACAATGACTTCTGCGTGCAAACGGTGCAGTGCGTCCCACTCCTCAATCCATAAGCCCGAGGCGAGGGGGTGCTCGGCCAGTTGTTCCAGGGTGATGGCCTCTGAGAGGTGGGAGAGTACCCGTACCAGTGGGCTGTCACTGGCGAAGACCAGATCGTCCACGTCCTCTAACCCCACCTGTGCCACCACTTTATAATCCTCCTGGAGTTCTTGCTTGAGTATTAAGGCCGCGCTTTCAGCCTGAAGGGATTGCCGAATGACCTGCAGTATGTCCCGTCCTACCTCTTGGGGAAGGCGCAATCGGGTTCCCAGCCGGGAAATCTCCCAGGACACCCGCTCCCAATCCAATTGTTCCAGGAAAAGGCGTTCTGCCAGTCGATACACCCGTCGTCGAACCGGAGCAATGCTCAACATGATGAGCAGGGACACCGCGGCCACCACCACGCTGGCGATAAGGAGGGCTGTTTGAGACAGTTGTTCCATGGTGTACAGGCCCACCGCCAGGGTGACCAGATACGCAAGGGTGATTACAGCCAGCGCGAGGATCCGGACGACGGTTTGACGAACGGCCAACAGTTGTGCGCGGGTGATGCTCAACGTCATAAAGACGGCCGCGATGCCCCCCAACAGAATGTCCACAGGATAGGCCATCAAGGGGGTGATGTTTAGCGTGTTCCCGATGATGAGGAGGATCACCACGGTTAGGAGGTAATCCAGCCGTTGGCGGAATTCCGGGTTGGTGGCCCGGAAGCGTTCACGGCCTACGTAGTAAGCCGCGCTGTACATGTAGAACATCCAGTACAACCCCAACACTTTCATGGCCGGACTCGTGCGCATGGTAACGGTCCCCATCCGCACGTCCACATCGTAAATTACCGGCCCAAACAGGAGTAAGGCAGCAATGGGAATGTACAGGATCTCGCCTATGGTGAGAATGCGCTTGGCGCGGCGCAAAGCCAAGAAGTGAACCACGAACCCGTACAGGGTGAGGGGGAGTGCGAAGTTACTCACAGCAACGATGCGGAGGAACCATACCGGATTGACCAGGAACGGCCCCGCGTGCAGCAACATGGAGGCCAGGCTCCACACAGTGGCCACCAGGAGAAAAACCACGCGCCACCGTTCCGCGGGTTCCAGATCGCGCCATTGGGGCATGCGCGTGTACAGGAGCGCCCCGTACACCAGGGACGTCAACGCCGGTATGGTTACCCACAGTATCTCTAACACAAGCATCGTTTATGTCCTAAGACGTCTCCGCGCTCTTCTCCAGAAGCAGTGCAATCGCTTCTTTTGAAGGTTGAATGCGTGCTGGTTTCAAGTGTGCCAAATCTGCCCCCTGTTGCAGCCGGTATTGAATGTATCGGTCAAAACTGCCCGGTGAGAGAATGGTCACCTCCAGGGGAACGTACCCCAACATCTTCTCCACATGGCCGTACTCTGGATTGAGATCCTTAAGGGCTGCGTGCAGGCGATCCCGAAACGCCGTGGCATCCTCTTGGACACCTTCCCGGAACTCAATGTACAGGTGCAGGTACGGTTGGGATTCTTTGAATTCCTTGACAATGGCCCAGTCCGTGTACGACGCTTCGATGTTGGCCAGAGCACGCAAGATAAGTTTTTCATCAATCAGGCCGGCGAAACCAGACAGGTCAATGAAGGAACCAGAACGTCCTACAAATTGGAAGAAAGGCAACTGGACGCCCAGCGCGTCGTTTCCTAGGGTGGTGACTTCTACCAGATCGTGAAGCCGATAGCGCAGAAACGCGCCGCCGTAAAAACTGGTGATCACCACCTCATAGCGCTGTCCCGGTTCCACTTCATCCATCAAGTACGTGCGTGAAGGTTTGATCCCATACAACCGTTCTTGCTCCCAATCACTTACCGGGATGAATTCGTAAAACACCGTATCCGGTAAGAACACCATATCCCGGTGATCCCACAACTGTGTGGCCATCACCCCGGCTTCTGTGCACGCGTAAATCTCATGGGGTGGCACGCCCCAGTAGTATTCAATGCGTTCTCGGTACAAGAACGTGTCGGTGCCTCCACATTGCAGCCCCTTGAGTTGCCAGAGATCGCGCGGCAGAATGTAGGAACGTCCCGCGGAACGGGAACGAAGGATGGCCCGCACAATACGCCAGATGGCTCGTGGGTGCAGCATCTCCCAGGAGAAACTCCCTTGCCGGGCATTCTGTTCGAACATCTCGCCCATGCGCACCAGCACAATGGTCATAGCCCCCAACATGTCCAGCCCTTCCACCATGGCCAGGCGGAAAAGCCGTTCTGTTCGTTCCTGGAAGGAGAGTTTCTCCGTCTCCTCCAGGGGGGGGAGAAAGTGATAGTCGAAGAACTCGCTGCTTGCCCACAGGGCGAGCCCGCTCATGTACGGTCGGGGCGGCAAATTCGATCCCACCACGTATCCCGGACGCAGGCGCACATCCCCGCGCCAGCGGGCCGCGGAGAGCAGGCCCACGGTGATTGAGCACACGCCCAGGTGTTCGTACATCTCTTCGGTGTAAGGAACCCATTTGGGTTTTCCTCCCAATCCCGATGTGCGGGCCCATTCCTTTACAGGTCGCGCCAACATATTAGACGTTTTATCCCGCAAATAAGGTTCGTAATCCTCATATTCTGTAAGTGGAACCAATTCGCGAAAGTTGTCTACAGTGAGGTCCTCCACAACATCGCCGAACACAGCGCGCCACAACGGGCTCTTCTTCCCCAACTCCAACTGTTCCTGCAACAGGCGACGTTGGATGCCCATGAATTCACTGAGGGAGAGATCGAGAAAGCCACAATGACGCTGCCACGCTCGATCCAGTTCACGTCGACGGATCAACTCACTGGTCTTTTCCCGATACCGTTTCATGTTCTCCTCCGCGACCATCTTTCAGGTTTGCCGCATTCGCCGTTCGGCAGGACCACGTGGACCGCATGGTCTGCAGGCTAAGGCGCGATGGGACCAGGAAAGGGGTGCGTTGTTGGTAAGTGGCATAGGCTGGGAATCGCCGTGGTAACAGCCAGCGGTCCTGAACCCATACCACGATCCACTCTAGCACAATCCACCACAAGCCCAATGTCAACATCCCCGTGCGCGGGAAGGTCAATACGGAGCCCAGGCAAAACACCACCACCCCCCAAAATCCGGGATGTCGACACGCGGCATACGTGCCTGTGACAACCAGTGGTCCCTCCTGACCACCACACCGCAGCCGCCAGGGAATTTCCACGAATACCACAAAGAACGTGAATCCCAATCCAAAGATGAACAGTATCCAGCCCACCAAACGCCCCCACCACGGCATGGGGAACGGTGTGCCCACGTGAAGGGCCATGTAAAATGCCGTGGCCAACATTGCTGCAGCGCTCAGGGCAATGAGTGCGGTCACACGTGGGCGCGTGTACACCTGGGGGACATCTAACAGGAGGAATGCGGCGAATCCCAACACGCTAACGAACACAATGGGCCAGAAATTTCCCCACCAGCACACGAGCATATACACCCTTTCGTTGAGCACACACATGCACTTCCTTACATCAGGTATGGCGCACGAACTTGTGCTCTTTTTCCAAAACCCTCACAATATCACCAGCCCTTCCAACGTGCGGTCAGCCAGATTGCTCTTATTATAAGTTACTTTTGCTCATATGACTATCACCAGAGGGTACTATTGGAATTCTTCGGGGACGAGGAAAACGGTTCTTTGTGGGTATAGACTCAAACCGGTTTTTTACGAACTCACAAACTCATTGTCAGCGTTAATGGAGGTATTTGGACCTTTTGCCATTTGGTGGGGTCAGGTTTTTTAGGGGGATATCATGCGCTATCAAGCAACAGCACAAGCCGGTTCTAACATCGCTTTTATCAAATATTGGGGCAATGTGGATGATGCTCTTCGGTTACCGTTAACTCACAGTCTATCCATGACCCTGGACACAGCCATTACGACCACCACAGTGACTTTTGACCCCGCGTTGACAGCGGACATTTTCGTAATGAACGGGGAACCGATCCTGGGTGAGGCCCTGGAACGGGTGAGCCGCCACCTGGACCACTTGCGTGGATTGGCTGGTGTATCCTGGCGCGCTAAAGTGGTCTCCGTGAACGCGTTTCCCACCGGGTCGGGAATCGCTTCCTCCGCGTCCGGATTTGCCGCGTTGACCGTTGCTGCGGCCGCGGCATTGGACCTGGACTTGACGCGTCGGGAGTTAAGTGCGTATGCCCGTTTGGGCTCTGGCTCCGCCGCGCGCTCCATTTTCGGAGGATACGCGGAATTGGTCACAGGGGCCCGACATGAGGACGCGTACGCCCTTCAGGTGGAACCCCCAGAACACTGGCTCCTGGTGGACGTTGTGGCCATAGTCTCCAAGCACCCTAAGAAGGTAGGATCCACAGGGGGACATAAATTGGCCCACACCAGTCCTCTGAACTCGGCTCGCTTGGCCCACGTGCAAACGGCCATTGCTCGTGCTCGCACAGCCATCCATACCCGAGACATTGAAATGCTGGGCCACATCATGGAGTTGGACGCTTTAACCATGCACGCGGTGATGATGACATCCTCACCCAGTTTGCTCTACTGGGAGCCGGGAACGCTCACGGTTATGCACGCGGTGCGTCAGTGGCGGGAAGAGGGGATACCCGTGTACTTCACCATTGACGCGGGCCCGAACGTCCACGTGATCACACTGCCCGAATACGCGGATGATGTGGCCGAGCGCGTTCGGGCGCTCCCCGCGGTACAGGATCTTCTTATTTGCCGCACTGGCCCTGGGGCACGCGTCGTCCAATGACGCGTTGGGAGCAAAGGGTGGAGAGCATTCAGGCCACGTGAATGCTCTCCACTCCCGGATGTGTTTGGAGTTCTGCTTCTAGGCTCTCGCACCAACCAGTAGGGTCGTTGGGAAAGTCAATTTCCACCCAGCCACCGTTTTGCGGGATGATCAGGAAGAAGCGGTCGCGGCCACGGTAGCGTTTGAACAGGTCGCACACTTCGGCCAGGTGGCGCCGATCCACGTCCAGGTTCCCCGTGCGCTTGAGAACTACCCGGATTTCGCGCGGGCGAGCCACGCGGTTCTCCGATGGGTTCGGCTCTGCCACGGACACTTCCACCGGTTCCACGTACACTGGAGCCCGGTATCCTCCCGGCGAACCGTTTTCTGCCGGTGCCGACGTGGTTTGGGGCGGTGGGGCAGGTTCTTTCGGCGCTGCAGCGGTGAGCCCCAGTGCTTCCAGCGGATGAGGACCCAGGTCAGGAGGTGGGCCGAACACCTCTTCGTCATCTTCGTCAAAGGTGTCGTCCTCGAATACCTCCTCTTCGTCCAGCACGAGATCCTCTTCTGGCTGCACGAGGAGGTCGTCTGCCTCCACGGGGTCCACCGGGGCAGGAGGAGAGGACTCATCGGGCAAGTACGTTTCCACGTAGTTCTGGGCTTTGTCCACCAGCAAATTCACCCCGCTGCCCCGCTTTTCCACCTTGCCCTCAATGACCAGCAAGTTATTCTCCACCCACAGGTTTTCGGTCTCGCTGTACGTTCGCGGAAAGACAACCAGTTCCAGGGTGCCGTGCATGTCCTCCAGGGTGACGAAGGCCATGCGCTCCTGTTTTTTGGTAATGTGGGTTCGCACCTTTCTTACCAGCCCGGCTGTCCGGACTCGACGTCCCGCGTAGCGTTCATCCAGGAGCCCCGCGTACTCTGTGATGTATTGTCGGATGTCAAAGGCCAGGCGCTGGAGGGGGTGGGCTGTGACGTACACGCCCAGGAGTTCCTTCTCCCACTCCAGCATTTCCTTATCCGGGGGAGGGGGCTTGTCCGGAAGGCGCAGTTCGCCGATTTCTGGCTCGGACGTTTCCTCCTCCTCGCCGAGCAAATCGAAAATGCTGATTTGACCCTGGTCCTTTGCCTTGTGGAAGGGTACGCTGTAGGCGACCATTCGGTCGATAGCGTCCAGCAGTTGCGCTCGGTTGCCGAACGCGTCGAACGCCCCCACTTTGATCAGGCATTCCAGGGCTTTTCGGTTCACCTGGCGGAGGTCCACCCGGCGGCAGAAGTCCTCCAGGGATTTGAACGGTCCCCCCTCTTTGCGAGCTTTGAGAATGGCTTCCACCGGACCGGTGCCCACGTTTTTCACCGCGGCCAGTCCAAAGCGGATGGCCGATCCCGGGGGAACAGGGAAGGGATACTTGGTGCGCTGGGTTAACTCCTTGCGCCTTGGGTCATCCGGTGGCAGTTCTTCAATGGTGAACGCGAGATCGCTTTTGTTGATGTCCGGGGGGAGCACTTCAATGCCCATGCGTCGCGCTTCGGTAATGAAGTTCGTGACTTTTTCCTGGTTGTCCAGTTCAACTTCCAGGAGCGCGGTCATGTACTCCACAGGGTAGTGGGCCTTGAGGAACGCGGTCTGTACGGTGATCTTGGCGTAATCCGTGGCGTGGCTTTTGTTAAACCCGTAGCGGGCAAAGAATTCAATGTCGTTGAAGATGGCCTCGGCCACTTCCCGTTCAATGCCGTTGTTCACACACCCTTCGACGAACTTCTTGCGGTGGGCCAACAATTTGTCCTTTAGTTTTTTGCCCACTGCCTTGCGGATCATATCCGCTTCACCAGGACGGTATCCGGCCAACTGGGTGGCGATCTGCATGATTTGTTCCTGGTAGACGATGATCCCGTAGGTTTCGGCCAGGATGGGTTCCAGTTTGGGATGGCGGTAGGTGACCGGCTCTTTGCCGTGTAGGCGCGCGATGTAGGTGGGGATGTAATCCATAGGCCCGGGACGGTACAGGGAGATAAGGGCGATGACATGCTCGAACTTCTGAGGGCGCATGTTGCGCAGTGTGCGCCTCATCCCCTCGGATTCAACCTGGAATACACCGGTCACTTCCCCGGTTGCGAGGAGTTTGTACGTCTCCGGGTCGTCCAGGGGGATGTTGCCCAGGTGCCAGCGTTCGCCATGTCGTTCGGCAATGAGGTCGGATGCCCGGCGCATAATTGTGAGTGTGGCGAGTCCCAGGAAGTCCACTTTGAGCATTCCCAGGGACTCCAGGATGTTCATGTCGAACTGGGTCATTGCTCCGGCCGCGCCCTCTCGGGTCGGGCGGTGGAGGGGGGTGTAGTACACCAGTGGTTTGTCCGAGATCACCACGCCCGCCGCGTGGGTGGACGCGTGCCGCACCAATCCTTGCAGGTGCAGGGAGATTTCCAGCAGTTCGCGAATTTCTCGCCGTGGCGGTTGTTCCCACAGGCTCTTCAGTTCGGGAACGTTTTTGATGGCGTCGGCCAGTTTTACCTTGGGGCCAAAGGGAACTAATTTGGCAATGCGGTCTACTTCCTCCAGGGGAATGCCCAGGGCACGTCCCACATCCCGGATGACGGCTCGCGCGCCCATGGTTCCAAAGGTGATAATTTGGGCGACTTTTTCGCGGCCGTACTTTTCCACCGCGTATTGGATCATTTCCTCACGGCGGTCATCGGGAAAGTCCAGGTCGATGTCGGGCATGGAGATGCGTTCCGGGTTCAGGAAGCGCTCAAAGATCAGGTGATAGCGCAAGGGGTCCACGGATGTGATGCCCAAACTGTAGGCGACAATGGAACCGGCCCCAGAACCGCGCACGTTCCACCAGATGTTCTTCTTCTTAGCATATTCCACCAGGTCCCAAACGATGAGGAAGTACGCGTCGAATCCCATCTGGTGGATGATCTTCAATTCGTGCTCCAGGCGGCCCCGCACTTCAGGGGCATCGGCGCGATCCCCGTACCGCTTGCGTAGCCCGATTTCGCACAGGTGGCGGAGGTAGGTTTCGGCTGTGTAGCCTTCGGGAACTTCAAAGTGAGGCAGGTGATACCCCGCGTAACGGCTGTCCAGATCCAGATCGCACATTTCTGCGATGAGAAGTGTGTTGTCCAGCGCTTCAGGCACTTCGTGGAAGAGGCGTTCCATCTCTTGCCGGGATTTGAGGTAGTAACTGTCGTCGCTCATGCGCATGCGGTTGGGATCGTCCACCCTCTTACCCGTCTGGATGCAGAGGAGGATGTCGTGATACCGGGCATCCTCCTGGCGCACGTAATGCACGTCATTGGTGGCGACCAGGGGAATGTCAAAGCGACGGCTAAATTCGATCAACTTTTTGTTCAACTGGTCGAGCCAGGGGATGCTGTGACTTTGCAGTTCCAGGAAGAAGTTCTCCTTGCCAAAGACATCCCGGTACCAGTGGATGGCCTCAATGGCCTCTTGTTCCTTGCCCTGTTCCAGGAGGCGTGGGATCTCCGCGGCCGCGCACCCACTGGTGGCAATGAGTCCTTCCGCGTGTTGGGCGAGGAATTCCTTGTCCACACGGGGCTTGTAGTAGAAGCCTTCCAACTGGGCCGCGGTGGCGATTTTCATCAAGTTCTGGTACCCGACCTCGTTCTTCGCCAGGAGCAGAATGTGGTAGGGCTTGTTGTCCTTGCCCGCCTCCCGATCTTTCATTCCGCGACGGGCCAGGTAGCCTTCCATCCCAATGATGGGCTTGATGCCGGCTTTCTTAGCCGCACGGTAGAACTCGATGACCCCGTGCATCACGCCGTGGTCACTGAGGGCCAACGCGGGTTGTCCTAATTCAACGGCCCGTTGCACTAGTTGTGGTATCCGGCTCAGCCCATCCAGCATGGAGTATTCGCTGTGGACGTGCAAGTGAACAAATGCATCCTGTGGCATGGGTATCTCCTATGAACTCTCAACGCGCGTTGGAGGAAGGTATCATATATGGTCCTGCGAGGTGAGATGCATCACCAACATGCCCGCCCGACCAAGTGTATCATGGCCCGTGCCCCAGAGCAATCTCGTCCATGTGACAGGTGGCAAATCGGGCGCGATTACACCTCATGACGTTGTCGATATTGCAGGGCTTCGGCCAGGTGGACCGCGTCGATGTGTTCTGAACCGGCCAGGTCTGCAATGGTCCGAGCCAATTTCAGTACACGATGGTAAGCCCGGGCAGAGAGGTGCATTTGTTTCATGGCCGTGGTCATCAACGCCCGTCCGGCCTCATCCAGGCGACAGTATTCCCGAACTTCTGTCGGTCCCATATCCGCGTTGGTCATGGCGTAGGGGTAGTCACGAAACCGGTGATGTTGCCGTTCCCGCGCGGCGAGGACCCGTTCTCGAATGCGCTCCGAGGGTTCTCCCCGGCGGTCGTCCGTCAATTTGTCGTATGGGACACGGGGAACGTTGATGAAAATGTCAATCCGGTCCAGCAGTGGGCCTGAAAGGCGCTTCCAGTACCGTTGAATCTGACCAATGGTGCACGTACAGGCCCTTTCCGGGTCGCCGTAATACCCGCACGGGCAGGGATTCATGGCTGCTACCAGCATGAAATTGGCAGGGAATGTCACGGAGCCCGACGCTCGGGAAAGGGTCACTTGCCGATCTTCCAGAGGTTGGCGGAGCATGTCCAGCATGTGTCCGCCAAATTCGGGGAGTTCATCCAGGAAGAGGACCCCCCGATGGGCCAGGGTGATCTCTCCGGGTCTGGGGTTACGTCCCCCACCGATGAGTCCTGCATAGGAGATGGTGTGGTGTGGGGAGCGGAAGGGGCGGTGACGGATCAACGGCGTGTCAGGAGGCAACTGATTGGCCACGGAGTAAATGCGGGTGATCTCCATGGCTTCGTCCAGGGTGAGGGGCGGTAAGATGGAAGGGAGCGCGCGGGCGAGGAGAGTCTTGCCCGCGCCCGGAGGCCCGCTCATCAGGATGTTATGGCTTCCCGCAGCAGCGACTTCCAGCGCTCGCTTGGCATGTTCTTGTCCTTTAATGTCCGCGAAGTCCACGGTGTACGCGGGATGTCGGAGGTGGTCGTCGATGCTTACTTCGTGTTCCACGGGGGAGATAAGGTGATATCCCCGCAGGTGGGTGACCAGACGCCCCAGGTGTTCCACCGGGTAAACGGTCAAGCCCGGAATAAGTGCGGCTTCGGCTGCGTCCTCCTGGGGTACGTAAAGAGTGGTGATACCCGCGGCCTTGGCAGCCATGGCAATGGAAATAACCCCCTGCACGTGTCGGACATGTCCGTCCAGGGACAACTCCCCCACAAACAAAGCGTCACTTACGTCGTTTACCTGCCCGGACGCGGCCAACAATCCCACAGCGATGGGCAAGTCAAAGGCGGGGCCCTCCTTGCGCAGGTCCGCGGGAGCCAAGTTCACTGTGAGGCGCCCACGCGGGAAACGGAGTTGACTGTTGACAATGGCTGCACGTACTCGTTCGGTTGCCTCCCGTACAGCCGCGTCGGGTAATCCCACAATAGTGAACGAAGGCAACTGCGCTCGTTCGTATATGTCCACCTCCACATCTATGAGGACGCCGTCCAACCCCACGAGGGTGCACGAGGAAACCTTCGCCAGCATGTGAAACTCCTGAATCTCAGCAAAATACGGAGAGGAATAGACCATCTCCTGGGATGAGGGAGATTATAAACGGGAATGTTCACGAAGAGCAAACCCTCAGTACGTGCTTTTAAGGATTGGTCGGAACGTGGGGACACGTGGTGCTGGTGATGGACGTTTTCCCCCTCTTACTTTTTTGAGGTGCATCATTTTCCTTAAAGGCGCGGAAATGGGATAATGGGGGTAAACATTAACACGTACAGGAACAGGAGATGACATCATCAGACGAGAAACCCCATGTGGTCATATACACGGATGGCGCGTGCCGCGGGAATCCCGGGCCGGGTGGCTGGGCCGCACTCCTGCGGTACGGTGACCACGAGAAGTTGCTGACCGGCGCGGCCCGACGCACTACAAACAATCGCATGGAACTGCGCGCGGCCGTGGAGGCTCTGCGCGCGCTCAAACGTCCCTGTCGCATTGATTTCTACACGGACTCCCAATACCTGAGACGGGGCATTACCGAGTGGCTTCCCCAGTGGGTGCGGCAAGGGTGGCGCACCGCCAGGAAGAAACCTGTGAAGAACCAGGACCTCTGGCAGGCCCTGTGGGAAGCCACCCAACAGCACGAGATCACCTGGCACTGGGTGGCCGGCCATACCGGGCAGGTGGATAATGAGCGGGTAGACCGCGCGGCCCGTCAGGCCTTGCGAGAGCGTGCAGCCCAATCCCCGGAGGACCTGGACACATGAGTACAGTGCAGTCCACATCTCCTCGAACGAAGGCCGTACCGGGAGAACCGCGGGTACTGGTCATCGGTGCGGGGCTTGCTGGGCTCACCGCGGCCCGTCTCCTGCATGATTCGGGTTTCGACGTGGTCGTGCTCGAAGCCCGGCATCGCTTGGGAGGACGGGTGTGGACAGACCGGGAGGTGTTTGGCGTGCCCTGCGAGCGGGGGGCCACGTGGATTCACCGCGCGGAATACAACCCTGTCACCACGCTGTGCCGACGGATGGGCCTGCGTGTGGCTCTGCCCTCGGAACCGCGTTCGTGCGCCTGGGTGAACAAACGCGCCCTCCCCATTCCCTCCCTGGTCCGCCACGCGTGGCGAGGCGTTGCGCGGGCCGGCATGACCTTCACCGCCCGTTACGCGCGCACGTGGTTGCTCCGCCGCCTGGGCCGGGACGCGGACATCTCCGTAGAGGCCGCGGTCCAGCCGTGGCCCCAGGACCCTCGATTGCCCTCCCTGGATCGCTTGCTGGTCTCCTGGGGGGTAGGCATGGTGGAGGCCATCTTCGGCGCGCCGGCCGATATCCTCACCGTGCGATCGCTGGACCCCCGGGAACTGCGCGGGTCCAATGCCACTATCCTGGACGGGTACGATCGGCTGGTTCACACCCTGGCCCAGGGGATAGACATCCGCCTGAGTACGCCGGTGCGGACTGTGGTTTACGACGAGCACGGCGTGTTCCTGCACACGGATCACGGCGCGTTCCAGGGGGATGGGGTGATCGTCACCGTGCCCCTGGGCGTGCTTAAAGCCGGCATCCCCCGCTTTGATCCACCCCTGGACGAGGAGAAATGGACGGCCTTGCGCCGGATAGGCTACGGGGATGAAGGTGTCCTGAACAAAATTTGCCTCAAGTTCCCGCGGCGGTTTTGGCCCACCCAATGCGACCGCTTTTTGCTCCTGCCCGAGGATACGCCGTGCCGCGGGTGTTTTGGAGTATGGATTGACAAGGAACACCTGTGGGGGCAGCCCATCCTGGAGACATTTTTGGCCGGCCACGCGGCCACCGCGTGGGACCGAGAAGGTCGGGACGAGGCAGTGGTGGACGCGGCCCTTCGCGTCCTGCGCCGGGCCTTCCCCGGCCAGGTCCCCGATCCCGAGGCGTACATGGTCACCCGTTGGCTTTCTGACCCCTGGGCTCGAGGAAGTTTCGCTTATGAAAAGGTGGGCACTCGAGATGAGGACTGGGAAGTGCTCGCGCGGCCGATAGGCGCTCGTGTGTACTTCGCGGGCGAGGGCGTGGACCGGATCAATTATGGGACAGTGGAGGGGGCTATCCTCACCGGCGAGCGGGCTGCTCGGGCCATCCAACGTTCCCTTCGGCGTTTGTAGTGAGGAGAAGGGCAGGCGAAAGCCTGCCCTTCTCCTCCCCCTGCGTTTGTCCGCGGACAGCGTGGTCTTGCGCTCTACTGTTCAATGGCGATGGGCGCAATGAGCAACCGTGTGTCCTGGTGGGCATCCCAGACCACAGGTAGACGCTCACCCGTTGTAGGGTCGTACATGCCGATCTCCAGCGCGTACTCGCCGGGCGCCAGGTCCGCGGGCAGGAAAATGGCCTTGTGGTCATAGGCCACGACTCCAGGCTCCCACTGAGAGGTGGCCGTGTAGCCGTTAAGCGGCGGGCCATCAAATCCTGCCACGGCCCGTCCTTCCTGTGTGAGCAGGTGTACGAAGATGGTGTACGCGCGCTCAGGCCGCTTTTCCACATGCCAGGTCAGGGCCAGGCGCAGGTATCCGCCCGAGCGGATGGGGACTGCAGTGTGGACGTCCACCAGTGTCAACGCCTCCCCAAAGTGGGCGTTCCGGTCCCAGAGGGCAATGAGGGCATCTTTCTCTGTGATGGGCGGGGCAAACGCAAGCAGTCGGATGTCCCCAAACCAACGATGGTATCCCACATACGCTTGTTCAGAAAGCCACTTCTCGGCCAACGCGTCCGGCTGTCCAGGGGGAAGGCGCGCGGCCACCACCCAAATGCGGCCCTGGGGCTTCTGGGCAGCACGAACAAGCAGGGATTGCTCCTCGGGGCGCAGGGGATGGGGGTGAGGGGCCATGCCCAGGATATAAGCCCGCGTGTGGGACCAGTTCATCACGCTGGTGTAGTCAAAGGGCGCCAGGGTGATGATTCGATCCTCCGCGGTGCCCTGCTGACGGACCTGGGTCAGCGCGTCGTACATGCTGCGCTCAAACGGGTCCTGGAGCGCCCAAGCGCTGACCACGCGCATGCCCAGGAGGATCGCCGCGCCCAACGCGATGCTCGCCCCTCCCAGGAGAAATCCGCGGACAACGCGCGCTCGCGGCCGGGCCATCCCGATCCCACTTCCCAGGAGGGCGAGGGAAATCAGGAGGAGGGGCAGGGCCGCGGTCCCACCAACTTTGAGCCACGCGATATCCCAAAAACCCTGGCGCAGGTGCCGTGCCTGCAGGAGGATGGGGGACCAGCGGATGTCGTACATGGCGGGGGAGCGTTCTGGGTGGCCGAAGGTGTTTTCTAGTACTGTCTCGCTAAGCGCGAAGTCCGCGCTGACGGCCAGGAATTGGACGAACAAGGAGAGCGCGACGAGGATCAGGATCACCCGTCGCCCGCGCGATTCCTCCCACAGGGGCGCCAGAGGGACCACCAGCACAGGGATGATGGGAAGAAGAAAGCGGGGTCCCCACGCGAATCCGCCCCACCACATCCACCAGGTGCTGAAGAGCGCGAGGTAGGTGAGGACCAGGGCCAGAATCAGGAGGGCATCGTGGGGGTGACGTTTGCGCAAACGCGGCCATCCCCACAGCGCGGCCACCAGCACGGGCGAATACCACACCAGGCCCCGGAAGGGGCTGAGCAGGATGCCGTAAAGGCCAATCCAGGGTGGGGTGGTGAAGAATTCTCCCTGGGTGAGTTGGTAGCCGGTCTTCCAGGGCAGGCCAAATCGGTACACGTTGTAGAGCGCGTAGCCTCCCACACCCACCAGGGCCGCGGGGATGAGAAACGCGAGCACCCGCGGATGTTGCAGCGCGTCCCGCCAGGAGGTGATCTCGCGTTCACGTTGGCTGTCAGCCGTGGGCGGGGATGCGGCAGGGTGAGCGGGCGTCTGTTCGCGTCCTTCCCGCAGGACGCGGTATTGGTAGAGTGCGAAGAAGAGGATGGCCGGCGAGTTGATGAGTCGGGCCCAGACGCTGAGGCTAATCGCGAGCCCACCCAACGCGCTCCAGCGCGCATCCCGCTCCTCCTCGCCCCGCAGAATCGCGTACAGGGCCAGGACCGTACCCAACGCGGCCAGGGGTTCGCCGAACAACATGCGGGTGTATGGCAACGCGAGGGTGGCGGTCCCGTACACCAGTCCCAGGATCAGCCCTGTGTTCCTGCGGTAGCCCAGGCGGTGTACGTAGAGCGCGAGGGCTACCGCGGTCAACGCGGTGAGCAGCGGGTTGGTGAGGAACGCGACAAAGGTGAGTCCCAGGTGGAAGTGGGGCAAGGCGAGACGGATGAGCGCGGCGGGCAGCAGGGCCGCGCCAAAACCCTTCTTGGAGAAGACGTGTCCCCCGCGGCCAAACGCGCCCTGGACTTCTCGGGGAGCCCGCACCCACTGGCTCCAGAGGATTTGGTCGGTGTGCAGTTCTCCCCGCTTGGCCAGGTTCTCGGCCATCGCGTAGATGGAGACTTCGTCGATGATGTGAAATCGTCCCCCGTAGATGAGCAGGTAAAGGGCCAGCAGGAAGAGGAAGAGGAAGGACAGGGAAAGTCCCCAGGACGCCCCATTGGTAGGAGCCTGACCTGCTTGTGGTGATTGTCGTTTCCGTCTCATTCGTCTGCTCCGTTGCCCCCCTCATTGCTCGCAGGTGTCGGATTCTGAAATCCAGGTGTGTTTTGGGAATCATAAATCAGATTCGAACAAGGGCAAAAGCGTTCCTGGTTGTTCGGGCAATTGTCAGGAAACTGTCATCCACAATTTGGAAAGGCTTGTATAGACTAATCGTTAGGGATCAGTGAGTAATTCCTTACCGGGAGGGAGGGTAGAGGATGAACAGACGGTTGTACCTGGTCTTCAAGGTGCTCATCCTTGTTGTCGGTTTGATGGGTTTAACCGCGTTTGGACGTGTGGATGCTGGTACCTCACCAGGTGGGTTGTGGGATGCTCCTAAGCCCAAGTTCCACCACGACCAGTACAACACCGGGCGCAGTCAGTACGTTGGGCCGACCAGCGAGCCCACCATTGCGTGGATTTTTGAGCCCAAGGAGCACATACCCGGGCTCGAATCGAGCCAGGTGGTCGGTTATCCCCCGCCACTGTTAGGTCCTGATGGCACAATTTACTACTACCTTGGGGGCGGAAACAGCGATGTTATTATCGTGGCTGTGAACCCGGACGGCTCTCTCAAGTCCTTCTATCCAATTGACTTTGAGAATGAGTGCGAATACATTTTCACTCCCCTGACCATTGGCGCGGATGGCACGTTCTACTTTGGCACGCGGCAAGAGAACACATCTCTGACATGTCAGGACAACACGGATCCCCCGCGTGTGTACGCGGTGGCTGCAGACGGTTCCTTGAAGTGGCGTCTGGATTTGCCGGGGACCAACACGAATGGATACATGCTGAACATCGCGCCGGATGGGACTATCTACGCGTACAGTGACAGGATGGTCCACGCCATTGAGGATCAGGGAACCCAGGGCGCGATTAAATGGTCGGCTTTGCTTCCTCAGGATGAGGGCGTTGGGGAAGGGATGGGAGCGGCCATTGACGATAATGGGAATGTGTACGTTGGGTCATGGCAAGGTCTTGCTGCTTTTAACTCCAACGGGGAACTTTTGTGGGCCAACGGTGATTTCCTCGCGCAACGGTTAAACGTGCCTGTTCTCGATCCGGAACGCCACACGCTTTACACGGCAGACCGCCACGCTGTCTACGCGGTGGATGCTGAGACAGGACAACTCCTCTGGTCTGTGGACAATCTGCCCGGTGGGCTCACCAGGAGCACCAGTGTGGCTTTGGGCCCGGATGGTACTGTATACGTGACAAAGGTCGGCGATTACGCGAACAGTGAGCCGCCCTATGTGTGCGCGGTAGCCCCAGATGGGACGCTTCGCTGGTGCCAGAGGGCTTGGGAGGGGTCGCAACAAAGGGATGCGTCGGCCGGTTCCCCGGTGTCAGATGCCAATGGAAATGTGTATGTGTTCCTGGGGAACTCTCGGTTCGTTGGTCTGGCTCCTGATGGGGAGGTGCTCTTTCGATTTCTCGACACCAGCCACAGCCTTGATTTCACTTACTGTCAGGGCTGGAACGGGCTGAACGAACTCACTGTAGGGGCGTGTGGTGGCTTGTACGTTGTGTCGTCGTATTCCCTGGCCGAGGGGAAACTGGGCTTCCTTGCCCAACCCAACACTACGGATGCGGCTCTCACGATGACCGTGGACGATGAAACTCCGGACCTGGGCGGTACGGTGACATTTACCGTTACTGTGCGGAATCAGGGCAATTATGCGGCGACAAATGTGTACGTCAACGATGTGCTCCCTGCTGGACTTTCTTACCTTTCTTCTTCGGCTACCCAGGGATCTTACGATCCTATCTCGGGAGTTTGGACCATCGGGACCCTGGACGCTCACGCGGTGGTGACGTGGACCGTTCAGGCAGAAGTCACTGCAGCCGACCCCATGACGAACACAGCCACTGTCCACATGGAGCAGTGCGACTACGCTTCCCTGAACGACACGGCTTCCGTGATGGTCACTCCCCAGTACACCCCTGTTTCCTTGGGGGATCTGGTGTGGCGTGATCTGGACGGTGATGGGATTCAGGACGATGGCGAGCCGGGCATTAATGATGTGGTGGTAGATCTCTACCAGGGGACGTGCAATTCCCTGACCCCTTCCAGCACTCCCTATCGAAGCACGACCACTTCATCCCATGAAGGACAGGATGGCTGGTATCAGTTTGCCAACCTCGCGGCGGGCGATTATTGTGTGGTCCTCTCCGCGGAGAACTACAACCCCGGCGGGGCCCTTGTGGGGTTGATAGCGAGCCCTGCCCATCAGGGTGGGGACAGCACTAAGGATAGTGACGCGTCTGCCGGCTTAAAAGCGGATGTGCACCTTGTTGCCGATGACGACTCCATAGATTTTGGTCTTCACCCGGTGCCGCCCATCGAAGCCGGCATGTGTTATGTGATCGCGGATTACGGGGATTACCTGGGCGTCATTGATCACACGACCGGCCATGTGAATGTCATCGGCAAAGTCGTCCCTTCCGACGGGGAGAACTTGGCTATTCGTCCTTCAAACTTTGTCATTTACAACGTGGCCGGTGAGGATGCTTCTACACCGCTCATCACAATAGATGACCAAGATGTCTCGACAACGATCATCCGCTCTGATTTGGGGCTGCAGGATGTCGACGCGTTGGCCTTTGATCCAGCGACCGGTGATTTGTACGCGGTCGCGGTGAATCCTAACCCTGGAGTCCTGTACCGCATTGATCCAGATACTGGCGCTACAACGCACGTGGTTGACCTGCAATTCCCCTCCCCCGATCCTCTGGCAGGGGCAGTCGACCCTCACATCGATGGTTTAACGATTGATCCTGCCACCGGCATTATGTACGGGGCGTACAGCGCGTGGGCATCCAAGAGTTATCTGGTCACCATCGACCCCGACACAGGGACTATGACACTCGTCGGGGGGCCTGCGGACGATCCGGGGTACACGGGGGTGGACGATATCGAGGATCTCGCGTTTCACCCCGCGAATGGCACTTTGTACGCGGTGTTGGGGAGTGAAGGGGCTATTGGTGATGGCCCACGAGGCAGTTTTGAAGGTCTGGTCATCCTGGACAAAACCACCGCCGCGGCAACTCCCGTGGGTCCCTACGGTGAGCCGCTCCAGGGGACTGAGGACGGCCGTTGGGATATCGAGGCGTTTGCCTGCTCTGTTCCCCCCACCGGCTCTATAGGGGATTGGGTGTGGAACGATGCTAACGGGAATGGCGCTCAGGATGAAGGGGCAAGTTACGGCCTTGGCGGTATTACGTTACGCCTGTACCGGGACGATGGCGACCATCTCTTTGAACCGGCCGGGGATGACGCGCTGGTGGATACCCAGGTAACGGACGCGAATGGGCTCTACACGTTCTCTCACTTGCCCGCGGGTACTTACTGGGTGGATGTTGATGATACCTCCTTGCCCACGGGTTACACCCTCACCACGGATAATGAACCCTTGTTAGTGTCGCTCGATGTGGGGGAGAACTATGAGGATGCGGACTTTGGGTACGCGGGGCGAGGGGATATTTCGGGCACGGTCTTCTACGATTGGGATGAGGACGGCCAGCAGGATGTGGGCGAGGATGGCATCGGGAACGTTGAGGTGTGTCTCTACAAGGATAACGGTAATGGTGTGTACGATGCCGGGGATTCGCTGCAGGCGTGTTTGACGACGAACAGCGATGGCACATATGTGTTTAACGATTACTTGCCTGGCACGTACTTTGTTGTGGAAACACAGCCTTCAGGCCTGGAGAGCACAACCCCCAATGAGCGCAAGGTGGATCTTATCGTGGTCGGACCGAGCGGTTCGGCCAGTGATAACGACTTTGGTGAAATTGTGCGAGGCCGTATCGGTGACTTTGTGTGGTCGGACACGAATGGGAATGGGGTTCAGGATAATGACGAGACGGTCGGCATCGCGAACATTCCGCTTCACATCACCGGTGTGAACATTCTGGGGCAGACCATTGACATCACGGTGACGAGTTCTGTCACCGGATACTATACTGTGGAGGATTTGCTCCCGGGCACTTATACGGTCACTGCACCGGCGAACGTGAACGGCTTTGCCCGTACTTCCCCCAGTCCCCGAACGACCACTCTGGACGTAGCACACATGGAAGATTTGACGTTGGATTTTGGGTACATTGTGCCCACGGGAATATCCATCACTTCCTTTGAGTTCCTGCCGGGTTCTGCAGAAGTTTTGCTGCGATGGACTGTGCGTAGCCCGGCAACGACTCCGCCTGATTTCCGCGTATGGCGTTCTGACCACGGTACGTGGCATCTGTTAACGCCAGAAGGTGTGCAGGCGAAGGAGGTCGCCGGACCCTATGCCACCTATGAGTACGTGGACCGAGGTGTACGGGCGGGACAGGAGTACACCTATCGGTTGGAGGATGGCCAGGGTCAGTTCTATGGACCGTGGACGGTGGTTTTGTTCCAGGGGAACAGCCGCGCGAGGATCTTTGTGCCTTTCCTGGTGAGGTAAAGGCGGGATGGTGTAGGGGATGTTCCTCTTAGAATCCGGAAAGGCTTGGGTTCTGGGGGGAACATCCCCGGGTGTTCTTTACCTGTCTCCGGCGGATAACACATTTGCCCCCGTGACCCGCACGATCTCCTGAGGGGAGACGCGTAACATGGTACGGTCATCCCCGCCGCCCCCGTAAACGATCTCCAGGTCAAGAACGCGAGCGTCCACGAAAACGGGCAGCCGCGTCGCGTGCCCAAAAGGAGGGACGCCGCCAGGCGGGTATCCCGTCACCCGCAGGACTGTATCGCCATCCGCGAGTTTCACCTTCTTGCGCCCCACACCAAAATGCCGGGCCAGGACACGACGGTCCACTTTGGTAGGACCGTTGGTGATGTAGAGGACGGGCCTTCCATCCACCAGAAAGAGCAGGGTCTTGATGATCTGCTCGGGCGGGACGCCCAGGGCTCGCGCCGCGTCTAACACAGTGGGGGTATCTCCCACATCCCGCAGCAGATGAGCGGCTATGTGATGTTCCCGGATGTATTGCTCCAGGTCGTCAGGAGTGAGGGTCATTTTGCTTTCTCCACGTACACAGCCACGTCGTAAAAGGTGGCGCCGCCGCCCATGTCCGTTTCCACCTGGGAGGTGAGAACGTTGACGCTTTGCCCATCTTCCGCGAATTGCCGCCACCAGATGCTGGGCACAGAGCAAACTCCCGGCCGGATGTCCTCACTGACGTGAACGCGCAGGCGCAGGTGTCCCCGCTCATTCCACACCCGTACCATGTCCCCGTCTTCGATGCCTCGCGCGGTTGCATCCCGGGGATGGATGAGCAGGCGCGGGTCGCCCTGGCGACGACGCATCCGTTCCAGGTTGGCGAAGTTGGTGTTTAGGTAGTAGTGCGCGGAGGGGGAGAGGAGCGCCAAAGGACGGTCCGGACGTGTCACTCCGTCCTCAAGGGGGACCTCGTGAGGCGGCACAAAGTCGGGCACGGGGTCTAACCCGTCCCTGGCCGCGCGCTCGCTGTAGAATTCACACTTCCCCGAAGGGGTGAAAAATCCGCCCTGGGCAAAGGGGAGGAATGGATCGGGAAGGTTAAGCCGCGCGAAGCCTTCCTCCAGCAGACGTTCAAAGGTGATACCCTCCATCCACGGGTGGTCCACGTCCAGGGCCTGACGGATTAACGCCTGGTCGCTATCCTGAAATGCAGGATGGTCCAGGCCCAGGCGATCCGCCAGCGCACGGAAGATGTCGGTGTTAGGCCGACTTTCACCCAGGGGCGCAATGGCAGGGCGGTTGAGGGCCAGGTAGTAGTGTCCATAAGCGCTGTGCAGGTCCCAGTGCTCTACCTGCGTGGTCGCGGGGAGGACGATGTCCGCGTACAGCGCGGTGTCGGTGACGAAGTGGTCCAACACGACGGTGAACATGTCCTCCCGCAGGAGGCCACGGATGATGGCGTTGGAGTCGGGCGCGCTGGATACGGGATTTCCGTTGTAGACGATAAGGGCCTGGATGGGAGTGGCGGGGTCGCCTTCCATGACGGCTCGGGCCCGGATGTCCACTTCGGACTGGAGCGCGTCGCCCAGGCGGGCCGCGTTGACTTTGCGCGTGGGATGAGGTTGCAGGTCAGGTCGTTTGAGAGCCTGGGTGTTCAACGGGAACGCGCCGCTGGTGGAGAGGAGGATGCCGCCCCCGCGCTCGCGCCATGCGCCTATCAGCGCGGGGAGCATGGCAATGGTGCGCACCGCGGTTCCACCGCCGTGGTGGCGCTGTATGCCGTAGTTGATGCGGATGAGTGCGGGCCGGGTAGTAGCATACTCACGGGCCAGGGTCTCGATGCGCGTCACGGGGATGCTGGTGATGGTTTCGGCCCGGGATGGGGGCCATTGGGCCACTCGTTTGCGCAATGCATCAAAGCCCAGTGTGTATCGTTCTACGTACTCCCGGTCCCAAAGCCCGTCCCGGATGATGATGTGCATCATGGCCAAAGCCAGGGCCGCGTCGGTGCCCGGACGGATCGGGATCCATTCATCGGCCTGTCGGGCCGTGCGTGTGCGCACGGGGTCAATAGCGATGATGCGGGCTCCTTGTTTTCGGGCCTGGAGGATGAAGGGCCACAAGTGCATGTTGCTGGTCAGGGTATTGGTTCCCCAAAGGAGAATGAATCGGGCGTGGGCAAAGTCCTCGGGTGGGGTGCCCACGGTTGCTCCGATGGTATAGCGATACCCCGCGACCCCCGCGTCCGCGCAGAGGGTACGGGCCAACCGGGTGGCGCCCAGCGCGTGGGTAAAGCGACGGTCCATGCTGCTCCCCTGGATGTAGCCCAGGGTGCCGCTGTACGAGTAGGGCAGGATGGCTTCTCCCCCCCAGCGAGTAAGAACTTCTTCCAGTCGGGCCGTGATGATGTCCAGGGCTTCATCCCAGGAGATGGGAACAAATGCGCCTTCGCCTTTGGGACCAGTGCGCTTTAAGGGGTGCAGAAGGCGATCCGGATGGTAAGTGCGTTCCAGGTAGTGGCTGACTTTGGTGCAGAGCACGCCCTGGGTGATGGGGTGACGCGGGTTGCCCCGCATGGAGATGGCCCGGCCATGTTCGTCCACGGTGACGACCCAACTGCACGTGTCGGGGCAATCCAGGGGACAGGCGCCGACCACGGTTGAGGCGAAGCGCGGGGGAGAGACATCACGCGACACGGACCGATACCTCCTTCCCCCGAAGGCGAAGATGTGGACGGAAAGCCAACGCCTTTGTTGTCTCCCGATCCATGTTCAGGTCAAGGTGGTTCATACGTTATCCTCACCGCCCAAGGCTGGAAGCCATAAAAGATAAGCCAGAGCAGCCGAATCCATATTCACCGGCCGAACAGGGGGCGTCGGAAAACCGTTAGAATGCCCGGCAACTGAATGTTGCCGGCTTTGTTTGCAAAGCCCCCACATTTTATTCCCACGTGCGCGTGTCGACAAGGGGTTTGGCGTCCTCAGGTAGGGTGCCCGGCGTGAGGATGTCCACGTTCACGCGCAGTTTGACCACTTCCCGTACGGCCTGCGCGATCTCTTCTGGGTCCACCGAGGCCCCTTCCTTAGGCTCCACGCGGATAGTGAGTTCGTCCCGATGGTCTTCACGGGTAACCACGGCCTGGTAGCGGGCGACGGCCGGGTGATTGCCCAGAGCCTGGGCTAACTGTCGCGGGTGCACGAACATCCCCCGCACTTTGACACCCTCTCCCACGCGGCCCAGGAAGCCCACCAGCCGCGGGGTAGTGCGGCCGCACGTGCACGGTTCCACCATGAACGCGGAGAGGTCCCCCGTGCCGAAACGGACCAGGGGGTAGACCGGATCGGGGCGGGTGATGACCACCTCGCCGGTTTCGCCCGGGGGAACGGGTTTGCCCGTGGCCGGGTCCACAATTTCCACTACAATACCCGGTGCAATGTGCCAGCCCTGCTTCACTTCGCACTCATAGCCAATGCACCCCGCGTCCGCGGTGCCGTAACCCTGGTACACATCCACACCGTATTCCTCTTCCAGGGTGCGGCGTAAGGACGGGGGTAAAGGCGCACCGCTGATAAATGCCTTGCGCACGGAGAGGGAAAGCCCCTTTTCGCGGGCTCGTTCCAACAAAGTGAGGAGAAAACTGGGGGTCCCCACATAGCCGGTCACCCCGACCTGAGCCATCAGGGACACTTGCCATTCGGTATTGCCCACGCCACCAGGGACTACCGTCGCGCCGATTTCGGCCAGACCCTCCTCCATCATGGCGCCGGCAGGTGTAAGATGATAGGCAAAGGTATTTTGGACAATATCCGACTCTCGGAAGCCGGCGGCCCACAGGCCTGGAGCCCAACGCCAGTAGTCCGAAGCATCTCCCTGTGGGTCGAAAATAGGGCCGGGTGACATAAAGATTCGGCGCAGGCGTTCCATGGGCGCGGTGACCATGCCACCAAAGGGCGGGTTTTGGGCTTGCAACTCGGGCAGGGTGTCCTTAGGCAGGACAGGGATACGCCACAAGTCCGCGACCCCTTGAATGTCTTCTGGGGTTACGCCGGCCCGTTCCATTCGGCGGCGTACTTCTTGAGAGTATTCGTACGCGAAGGAGACGGCCTCCCGGACCAACTCATCCTGGTAGGCCGTCCAATTTTCTTCGGACATGGATTCCAGGGCTGGGTTGTATATCGGACCAGATGGCATACGCGTTGCCTCCCGTAAGCAGTGCGTGCTTTAGCGATCAAGAAAGCCAACGTTTGCGGCGTTTGTAGTGTTTTACATCCCGATAGGACTTGCGTTTCCCCACTTCTGTGAGGCCCAGGTAGAACTCCTTGACGTCCTCGTTATCCTTAAGGACATCCGGCGTGCCTTCCAGCACCACACGTCCACCTTCCATAATGTAGCCGTAATCAGCCACATTCAGGGCCAGGACCGCGTTCTGTTCCACCAGCAGGATAGTCGTCCCATCTTCGCTGTTGATGCGTTTGATAATATCGAAAATTTCCATAACCAGGAGTGGTGCCAATCCCAACGAGGGTTCATCTAAGAGCATAAGGCGGGGCCGGGCCATCAGCGCGCGGCCAATGGCCAACATTTGTTGCTCCCCACCGGAGAGATAGCCGGCCTTTTGATGGCGACGTTCGTAGAGTCGCGGGAAGTACTCGTAGACGTGATCCATGTCCTTGCGGATGTTGTGGCGGTCCTTTCGGGTATAAGCCCCGGCCAGAAGATTTTCCTCAACTGTCAAGTGTTCAAACACACGACGTCCTTCCATGACCTGGAAGATCCCCCGGCGCACAATTTCCTCTGCAGAGAGTTCATGGATCGGTTCGCCCATGAACGTAATCGTTCCGTCGGTGACTTCCCCGTCGTCCGGTTTAAGTAATCCGGAAATGGCCTTTAGTGTGGTTGTTTTGCCCGCGCCATTTGCCCCCAACAGGGCTACGATTTGGCCTTCCTCCACTTTCAGGGAAAGGCCCTTGAGAACCAGGATGACATCGTTGTAAATCACCTCAATGTTATTTAATTCCAGCATTGAGCATCTCCCCTTTGTCAAGAGGATATTCGCGTGGCCGCGTTATTCACGCGGCCACGCGAAGCCGAGTTTACGCCGCTTACTTCACGTACCGGAAATCGGTTAACTGCACCCACTTCCCGCCTTCCACCTTGAAGAGACGCATACCCTTGGAACCGCGATGGTCGGTGGGAGTGAAGGTGATGGGCACGGTCACGCCGCCTGTGTCAAAGTCCTTCAGGGCTTCCAGGGACGCCTTGATGTTCTCGCCGTTCAGTTCCTTGCCCGCGTCCAGGGTCTTGCGGATACCTTCCACCATAGTGGCCATGGTCCACCAGGCCTGGATGTAGTGGACTCCCTTCTCCTCCAGGGTGGTGCCCTTTCCCTTGAGGAATTCCCGAGCGTCCTTCATACCCGGCACATCCATGGTGGGCGGGGTGAAGGGGAACGCACCAATGGCGCCTTCTGCCGCGTCTCCACCCTGGCGGATCAGGTTTTCATCCGCGCACCAGTTCAAGCAGACGAATGTCACGTCATCCATGCCCAGGCTCTTCGCGTTCTTCAGGGCCAGCGCGGCCGGACTGGACACCGTCTGGAAGACCACGTACTTGGCGCCGAAGTCGCGGATCTGGCTCAACTGCGGGATGAAGTCCGTGACCCCTTTGGGCATCTCAAAGGCCTTGGCCTCGACCCCTAACTTCGCGGCGTAATCCTTGCCGCCCTGTTCCCACGGGGAAAGGCCAAAGGGGCTCGGATGGTGCATGAACGCAACCTTGGGCTTGCCGCTGTTCCCCTTCGCCTGCCAATCTTCGAGGATCCAGTCCATCACAATGAAGAACTGGTCGCTGTAGGTTGTTCCGACCAGGAAGTTGTATGGAGCCTCTTTTGGATCCCCCAACACGTGAGAGTAGGACGCGGACATGAAGGGGATCTTATCCTCCGCGATCTTGGTGCGCAGGGCTTCGGTATCGCCTGTACCCCAGCCCATGAACGCTACAACTCCTTCCTGGACGAACTGGGTGTACAACTGTTCTGCCTGAGGCACCTTATACGCGTAATCCTGATACAGCAGGTCAATCTTGCGGCCGTTGATGCCGCCCTTGCTGTTCAGCCATTCCACATATCCTTGGATGCCGTGGCCGTAGGGCGTCCCTACATCTGAGGTCGGTCCGGTGAAGTCGAAAATGGCACCGATCTTGATGGGGCCGGTTTCGGCCTTTTTGCCCGGACATGCGGCCAGGATCAGGCTTGCCACAATCAGAATGGCGAAGAGAACAAAGAGTTGCCGCTTCATTGTTACACCTCCTCCTTAAATCACACAGTCACTACGTGGTGGGGGATACACAGACGACGGGAATCAACCGACATGCCCTAATATGAGAAGGGCCACACATAGAAGTAATCCTTGATGTTCCGCCACAACTTGGCCAGCCCTTCCGGTTCAATCACCAGGAACAGAATAATGACCAGACCGAAGATGGCTTGCTGGAACGCGGGCAACATAGTCGCCATAGCCGGAAAACTACCCTGCAGGGAGCGTCCCAGGTTATTGATGAACGCGGGTAGAAGCGTCATAAACGCGGCTCCGAAGAAGGACCCGTTAATGGTTCCCAGGCCACCAATAATGATCATCGCCAGGTAGAGGATGCTTGTGTCCAGGGTGAAGCGTTCCCAGGAGATGATGGTCCGATAGTGAGCCGTCAGCGCGCCCGTAAGTCCCACAAAGAAGGACGACGTAGCAAAGGCCAGCAGTTTGTACCAATACACATTCACGCCGATAACTTCCGCGGCGATATCCTGATCCCGGATGGCTATAAAGGCGCGACCCACCCGCGATCGGAACAGGTTCGCGGTGAAGAGCGCGGTCAGTCCGGCCAGAATAACCGCTATCCAGTAGAACCGGAAATCCGTGTTCAGGCGCAGCCCGAACAACTTCGGAGAGGGGACCACCAGCGCTTCGACCCCTCCGGTCACTGACGTCCAGTGGACCACCACCCACTCCACGATCTCCTGAGCAGCCAGCGTTGCAATGGCCAGGTAAAGGCCCTTTAACCGCAGGGACGGAAGGCCAAAGAGCACGCCCACGGCCGCTGCCAGGAAAGCAGCGATGGGAATGCTCATCCAGAAGGGTACCCCCAACCGGGCAGTGAGCAGTCCTGAGCCATACGCGCCCACAGCCATAAACGCGCCCTGGCCCAGGGAAATCTGCCCTGTATAGCCGACCAGAATGTTGAGTCCGATAGCACCAATGGTGGCCAGTGCAATCTGATTGGCCAGGTTTAACCAGTATGGCGACGCGAAAAAGGGAAAAATGATCACAAAAGCAATGAAAATACCCAACCGGATTTTCTGGATGGGCTTCCGGCGCAGCGCCATATCTGCCTTATAGTTCGTAAAGAATACGCCGCATTCCATGCTCCGTTCTCTCCTCTACAGAAGTTTTGGTGCACACATCCCGCGTTGTGGGGACGCCGCCCAATTGTTGTGGCGCAGATCACACGCGTTCGATGATCTCCTTGCCGAATAGACCGTAGGGCCGCACCATGAGCACCAGCATCAACACAATAAACGGCACAATAAGATCAAGACCATGGCCGATATACCCGCCTGTATACGCTTCCAAAAGCCCAATGAACGCGCCCCCAATGATCGCGCCCGGGATGGAGTCCAATCCGCCCAGGATGACCACGGGGAACACTCGGAGCCCCAACAGGCTAATATCCCCGCTCACGCCCACAATATTAGCGAGGATGATGCCGCCCACTGCAGCCGTCATCGCGGCAATGGCCCAGGCAATGGCGAAAGCCCGCTTCACACTGATGCCCATGCTCAGCGCGGCTTGCTGGTCATCCGCGATGGCACGCATGGCAATACCTTCTCGGTTATAGCGGAAGAACAACGTGAAGAGAATGAGCAGCAGCGCGGCAATGCCAATGGCGACCAGCCGGTCCGCGCTGACCACGGCCGGGCCAATGTACACATCCACCGCGGGGATGAAGGGCGGAAACCGCCGCGGCACTGGTGACCATATCGCGTTCACCAGCCCTTTGAGCACACTGGACAACCCAATGGTTACCATGATCATGGAGATGATGGGCTCCCCAATGAGCGGGCGCAGCACAAACCGCTCCACTATGACCCCGATGAGCACCGCCACTAGAAGCGTCAACAGCACGCCGATAGTCCAGTGAAGGCCCAACTGCGCGATGAACGCAAAGGCCAGATACGCTCCGAACAGGAGCAGTTCCCCCTGGGCAAAATTGATCACGTCACTGGCCTTGTAAATGATGACAAACCCCAGGGCTACCAGAGCGTACACCATGCCATTACTGAGTCCCGAAATGGTTAATTGAAGAAATTTTTCCACGTCACCCCTCCGTAGCGTACAGAATGCAAAAGGTAGGGTACTAAGCCGTTACTTTCTCTCGTTCCTCGGTTTCCACGTCCTCAATGTGCAAATTCGTGCGGATGGTTGCTGTACGGCCATCCTGATACGTGATGGTCGTTTCCACCTGTACGAAGTCGTTGTCGCTGTAAAGTGCGGAAATAATGTCCGCGTAGCGTTCGGCCACGAAACGGCGCCGCACTTTGCGGGTTCGAGTTAACTCCGCGTCGTCCGCGTGCAGTTCCTTGTGCAACAGGAGGAAGCGTCGGATGCGCGCTGCGGGCGGCAGATCCTTGTTCGCCCGTTCCACGTGTTCCTTGATGAGTTGATACACCTCTGGTTTCTGGGCGAGATCCGTGTAAGTGGTGTAAGGGATTTGGTGTTTTTCCGCCCACTTGCCCACATTCTCGTAATCGATGTTGATCATCGCGGTCACAAAAGGCCAATCCCCGCCGAAGACCACGGCTTCCCGAATGTAGGGGCTGAACTTGAGTTTGTTTTCGATAAACTGCGGACTGAACTTGGTTCCGTCGTGCAGGGTCATCACATCCTTGGCCCGGTCAATCACAATGAGGTGCCCATCCTCATCAAAGTAACCCGCGTCGCCGGAGTGAAGCCACCCATCTTTAAGCGTCTCCGCGGTGGCTTCGGGGTTTTTGTAGTACCCCACGAACACCGCGGGGCTGCGGGAGAGGATTTCCCCGTTGTCCGCGATGCGCACTTCAGTCTCCGGCAGGGGAAGCCCTACTGTCTGGAACTTGATGTCCCCGTCCCGGTGCACCACTGAGATACCGGAGATCTCAGTTTGGCCGTAGATTTGCTTCAGGTTGACTCCCAGGGCATGGAAGAAGCGGAACACATCCGGGCCCAGGGCAGCGCCACCTGTGTAACATCGCTTCATGCGACGCAGGCCCATCTGATCTTTGATGGGGGTAAAGATGAGCCAATCCGCGATGCGGTATTTCCAGCGCAGGATTCGGGATGGGGTTTTCTTCTCGAAGATGGTGTCGGCCATCTGATAACCGATGGGCATCGCCCAGTCGAACACTTTGCGCTTTAGCCAGGTAGTGTCTTCGATTTTCACCTGCACTTCAGAGACCAGGTTTTCCCATATGCGCGGCGGGGAGAACATCACGTGCGGGCCAATTTCCCGCAAGTTTTCCCGCACGGTCTCTGGTTCCTCGGGGAAGTTCACTGTAAACCCCACGGTCAGCCCGCTGGAAACCGTCATCATCTGTTCCCCAATCCAGGCCATAGGCAGGAAGGAGAGATATTCATCATCAGGCGACATGGGGTCGATCTTCAGCAGATTGCGGCTCATGCTCAACAAGTTATTATGGGTGAGCATGGCGATCTTGGGCTTCCCGGTGGTTCCGGACGTGGTGGAGAAGATTGCTACGTGGTCCGGACGAGTTTTTTCCACATTGTGCATGAACAGGTCAGGATGACTACGGGCATAGGATTCGCCCATGGCCTCCACTTCGGGGAAGTAGAGGAGGAAAGGTTCGGTGTAGTTTCTCAACCCTCGCGGGTCGTAGTAGATTACCTTCTCCACTTTGGGTAAGCGGTCCCACACTTCGATGATCTTATCCACCTGTTCCTGGTCTTCAGCGATCACAAAGCGTGCGTCGCTGAAATCCACCAGGTATTGCACTTCATCCGCGATGGAGTCCTGGTATACTCCCATCGAGATGGCACCCGCGGCCTGCGCGGCCAATTCCGCGATGACCCACTCCGGTCGGTTGTCTCCAATGATGGCGATCTTATCGCCCGGTTCCAGGCCCAGGCTGATCAGCCCCAGGGAGAAGTTGCGTACATGATCCAGGTACTCCTCCCAGGTCATTGTCTGCCAGATGCCGAATTCCTTCTCCCGGAGGGCCACCTTGTTGCCAAAACGGCGAGCATTTGTCACCAGTAACTTGGGTAGGGTATCGTCCCACATGCGTCCGCTGCCTCCCTCGTGTTCTCTTACAGGAACGCCATAAGCGATTCGTCACCCAGGTATGCCTGAATGACCAGCGGGTTGGTGCGGATGGCGTCTGGTGGCCCGGCGGCAATAACCCGGCCAAAGTCCAGCGCCACCACCCGGTCCGAAATGTCCATCACGACGCCCATATCGTGCTCGATGAGCACCACGGTCACTCCCCATTCCTCGTTAATGTCCAGGATGAACCGGGCCATATCCTCCTTCTCCTCCACGTTCATCCCGGCCATGGGTTCATCGAGGAGCAGGATCTCGGGGTCTAGCGCCAGGGCTCGGCCCACTTCCACCCGTTTCTGCAGACCGTAGGGGAGGGCGCCCACCATCGCCCGCCGGATGTGCTCGATTTCCAGGAAGTCGATGATGTCCTCCACGCGCTTCCTGTGCTCTATCTCCTCAGATTCCTGACGCCCCCAGTAAATTCCGGAGGTGAACACATTGCCCTTCATGTGAACATGTCGGCCCAGCATCAGGTTGTCCAGGACCGTCATGTGGCGGAACAATTCGATGTTCTGAAAGGAGCGGGCAATGCCCAGTTTGGCTATTTGATGGGGGCGTTTCTTGGTCAATTCGTGAGCATCACCCTCTTTGTCGTAGAACGTTATACGTCCTCCCTGAGGGTGGTAGAGCCCGCTGATGCAGTTCAACAGGCTGGTCTTCCCCGCGCCGTTGGGACCGATGATGGCGAGGATCTCACCTTCGTACACGTCTAAACTCACCCCGGCCAGCGCGGTTACTCCACCAAAGTGAAGTTCGACGCTTTCCACTTCCAGTCGCTTGATGGGATTGCGCAAAGGACGCCTCCTCAACAAAAGGGATGCTTCGGATGTGTTGACTTCTGTAAGGTTGAGTGCCCAGGAATTGTTTGAGCCGTCGCCACGCGCTATGTGGGGGATGTCCGACGGTGGACGGTTTCGACGATGAAGTGGTTTCCATTATACAGGGGGGCGTTAACGAGGTGTCCCTGAACCCGTTAACGGATGGGGTCTTCCAGGTCGATGGGAGTTTCCACAGAAGGTTCAGACCGTAACCACGCGGGGCCTGTAAGCGGCGCGGATATGGCTTCCCGGGCCGGGCCTACTTTCCTCCCGGATTGCCCTTGGGCCGCACGCAGTTCCTCGATCATGCCCAGTTCTTCAAAGATGGTCACGGCCCGAAAGTGACAATCCACAGCCCACGCCATCCGGGCTGCCCGGTCGTAAAGGCGACGGAGGCTCACGTAAGACCGGGCCAGTTCTGGGCGAGCCCCAATGCGTCGCAACAATGTCACACTGTGTACCAGGCGCTTTTCTATGGTCACCCAGTCAGGGTGGGGCAGCGCGCTGAGCGCGTCCGCTTCCAGGCGGGTCGCTACAGCCTCGGCCCAGCGGTCACCGTATTCCGAGGCCATACGGACGGTGAGGCGGGCTTGCTGAAGCGCCTGGGTGTACTGTTTTTGGTGGAGGTACACGTGTGCCAGGAAGTAGTGGACCAGATGTACGAGTACCCGGTAGTTTTCCTGTCGTGCTTCGGATAACAGGTCTTGAAGCACGCGGGGAGCCTGTTCATCGCCCAACATGCCCGATGTGTACGCGCGCAACGCTTGCAACATGAAGGTCACGGGCGAGAAGCCCAATCCGTGGGTGTATTCCAGACCCTGCCGCGCGTTTTCTTGGGCCGCGGCCCAGAGGTAACGTTCGGCCTGCACAAAGGAAAGGTGCATTGACGCCAGGGCCATGCTGGTGGGCCGCTTTTGCATTTCCGCAATCTGCACCGCGCGCTGTGCTGCTTCAAATGCCCGCTCCCAATTCCCCAGGCGGGACCAGGCAACGGCTAGGTAACTCCACGCCACTGCCTGTCGTGGGTCTCCGGGATCAATCTCCGAAAGGTGACGGCGAAGTAGTTGTACCGCGTGGTTAAACGCGGAGAGCGTGATCGCGGTCCGACCTAACATGCGCAGGGCCGCGGCATACATTTCCGGGTCGTTTCCTGTTTGCGCCCAACGCAGCGCGACTCGCGCGTGGTCCTGGGCAGCCCGGGGAACACCGCGATGCCAGAACACTTGGGAAAGGCGAATGCGCACCTGGGCCAGTCGTTTGGGATCGCCCAGACGTTCGGCCAGACGGAGTGTCTCTTCAAGGAGGGTGAGGGCCTCATCGCTCATGTTGCTCAGACTGTAGGCCTGGGCCAGGTGCAGGTTCACATCAATGCGCGTGGCTTCGTCCTCTGGGGCTCGAGTGGCCCGCTGCCGCCACAGGCGCAGTACTTCCAGGGCGCAGGAGCGCGCTGAATGATAGGCGCGAACGCGCAACGCGTCCGCGGCTGCCTGCATGAAGAAAGGGATGGCCTCGGCCGGACGATCACTCTCGGAGAAGTGATGCGCAATGACCGCGGACTGGGCTTCCGCATCCTGCTGGAGCATGAGAGCAATGCGGCGGTGTAACCACTGGCGACGCGCCAGGGAGAGTTCGTTGTACACAACGTGGCGCACCAGAGGGTGGGAGAATGTGTAGCCGTGCCCCGTTTCCTCTACCAGCCCGCGGGCTAACCACGCGTCCAGGGCCGCGAACAGGGTGGATTCCTCCACGTCGGCCAGGCGGACCAGTAAAGGCACGGTGAACGTGCGGCCAAACACGGCGGCGATCTGGAGGAGACTGCGGTATTCCTCCGGTAGCATGTCCAGACGGGATTCCACCACCTGGCGCACCCGGTCGGGCAGAGAGATGGTCTCACCGGCGCTGCGAATGAACACTCGATGTTCTGGCAGGTGCAGCAGTGAGCGGGCTGTTTCCACAACGAACAGGGGAATACCTTCGGTGGAGACGTAGAGTTTTTCCAAAATGCGCCGGTCCACCCCTGGCCCTAAAATGGAACGGGCTAAATCGTAAGTTTGCGCGCGGGTCAGCCGTTGAAGTACACGGCGGTGCACAAAGGACGCTCGGGTTAACCTCCGCCAGACCTGGCGGTTCGGATCGGTTACGTCCTCGGACCGGTAGGTTAGGACGAGGTAGAGGGGGACGTGGGGGGCTAGACGTTGGCCGATGTAGGCCACGGTCTGCCATGTGGAATGGTCCGCCCAATGCGCCTCATCTAACCAGAGGATGACGGGCCGTTTTTCTGCAAGGCCTCTGAGGAACCATCCCAACCCTTCCAGGATCTCCCAGCGGTCAACGTGTCCCCGAGGAGTGGAGGCGAATTCGGGCAGCACATTGGCTACGTGGGGCAGTAAGTACACCAGCGCGGCTTGCCACCGTTCGCGATAGGGCACATCCTCCCAGGGAATGGCTTCTAGCCCTTCACGGATGGCTTCTTTCAGGGGATGGTAAGGAATAACGTGCTCGAACTCGCCGCCTTCGGCTTCTAACAGGAAGAAATCCTCTCGTCGTCGTGATAGCCACTCGCTGAGCAGACGGGTTTTACCAATGCCGGCTTCCCCTTCGACGAGGATCAACGCGCCGTGATCTCCTGCACGGATGAGCACATTGTCCAGCCATCGCAGGTCCTCTTCACGACCGATTAGGGGTGGGGCTGGCTTGACGTTTGGTGGTGTGCTTGCAGGGGGAAGAGGTTGGTCGCGTGGTGCGGTCGGGGGCGGGGTGGGTGTTTCAGAAGGCGGAGAAGGAGTGCGGACGGGTTCTTCCCGCACTTCAGCCGGGAGGAGGAGTTCTCGGTAGAGTTGTTCGGTCTCGGGCATGGGCGTGGCCTGCAGTTCTTTCCACAGGACGTGTCGACACCGTTCATATGTTTCCAACGCCTGGGCCCGGTTGCCTGCCTGGGCGTACAAACGCATGAGGGTTCGGTACAGGGATTCCTGTAAGGGGTTTACTTGTAGCGCACGTTCAGCCCAGTAAATGGCGTCATCTAGGCGGTTTAAGTCTTGGTAGACGTTGACCAGGGTTTGGAGGATGAATTCGTACTGGTGTCGGAAACGTTCCCGTTCTTGCTGACACCATTCATCGTAGATGTTCTGGGCGAAATCTCCCCGGTAGAGGTCAACGGCCCGTCGCAAGGCGGCAACACGTGTGGGTCCTTCGCTGTTTTCCGCCGCGGTAAGATGTTGGAGGAATTCCTGAGCATCTACCCACAGTGTGCGGTGGGGGTCAAAGGTAATGCTCATGCTTTCCGCGATAACGAGTTGACCGGCGGGGTCCAGAGGGGCGAGGAACTGGCGTAGGCGGTGGAGGTATTGCCGTAAGTTGCGCCGAGCCACTGGTTCTGAAACTCGTGGCCAGAGGAGGAAGGCTAGCCGCCGCCTGTCTACAGGGGTGCCCTGGTGGAGTGCTAAGTACGCGCACAGGGATTGTACCCGCGGCGAGGCACCTTCCAGGAGGACATCCTGGGCTGTGTACACTTGAAACGTGCCTAATAGGTAAATCCTCCCCCGCGCCATCACCATTTTCCACCCGCGGCATAATGATGCTGTATTTTACCACGGGTGGTGACTATCTGCCAGAGGATGAGTTCTTACATCCCCCAGGCTGTCTCCTGAGGTTTTGGCGTTTGGAAGGAATGAAGGGGCAGCAGGGAATCAGGGGGCGAGAGGGGAATCTCCCGCCCCCTGAGGGGAATCACCAGTATCCAACGGGCGCGGGTTCACGGCAGGTGCCGCCCGGTCGCACGTCGATCACTTCCCAATCCGCGTGCTGTTTGAGCGCGTTGACCAGATCCTCCATTTCCACGTTGAGGACTTTGATGGCGACGCGCTTGTATTCACCGCCGGGTTCGTTCAGAGTAGCCAATGTGAGGATGCGCCCACCGGTCTCAGTGATGGCCTTGGCCAGTTCAGCGAGCACACCCCGGTGGCGATGGAGTCGTACGGTGAGGCGGATGCCCGGTTCACCGCCGGCCAGCATCTGCGTGAACGCCTTGAAGATATCGGTCTCCGTGATAATGCCGACAAGTTTTCCATCCCGCATCACTGGGAGACACCCGATCTTCTTTTCCACCATAATCTGGGCAGCATCCTCTATGGGACAATCCTCACCCACAACGTAAACAGGGTGGGACATGAATTCCTTCACCTTTAGTTTGCTGAGCAGGTTGTGGATTTCCCAGATGCTGAGGGTGGTCGCAGGCGAGGGTTGAGTGGAGAGCAGATCCTTCTCAACGACGATGCCAACTAACTTCCCGCTTTTATCTACCACGGGCAGGCGACGGAACCCGTGTTCACGCATCAGGCGTACAGCTTCCTGGTGCGATGTGTCCGGCGTAATGGTGACGGGATCGGGCGTCATAAAGTCCTTGACGAGCATGTTAGACCTCCTTGTCTATCCTGGTGTGGGACCATGGTGATAACGAGCCCGCTTCCTTGTGGGCGCAACCACCATCTGTCCACGACGGTTAAGTTGTTTAAAGAACCACCTTACCTCTTCGGAAGGGGCCGTTCTACATTCATTATAACGGATGGGTGCAAGGGGTCTATAACCTAGATCATATTCGCCGTCGGAATTGGTGCCACAAGTAACGCGGTTCCTCTAGACCCAGCCAGCGGCTGCTGAGCAAGTACACCCCACCACCGACGATGATTCCTGCACTTACGGCGGCCAGTTCGCCTCCTTTCCCCCAGGGGGCGAGCACACCCTCCAACGTGTGGACTCCCGCGTGTATCATCACTCCCATCACAGCAGCCGCGAGGAGCATCCGCACCAGCGCGGACACAAGCGTACCCTGGCCCAATCGCCCCACATCCCGACGAGTCAGTGCTGTCATGGTCATCGCGTGGCTGAAGTGCTTGGCCGTATCTCCCCACACCAGACCGATCATGCCCAGTGGTCCCATAAGTGTTAAGGCCACGACCACGTATACCCCCACTGAGAAGATCCCCACCAGCGTGGGCGTGAGGGTATTCTGCCGCGCGTAATACCCGTAATTCAACGGCC
Organism: uncultured Anaerolineae bacterium; assembly: GCA_964402285.1. Taxonomy (GTDB): domain Bacteria; phylum Chloroflexota; class Anaerolineae; order JAADDB01; family JAADDB01; genus CAYPUG01. The sequence continues at coordinate 187,979 of CAYOAZ010000004.1, forward strand.
AATCCACTGCCGCGAAGGTTAACCCTATCGCGTACACGCGTAATGCTCGCGCGGTTTCCACCGTGTCCTGTCGCGTGAACGCACCGTGTTCGAACACAAGCCGTACCACCGGTTCCGCGAGCACAAAAAGGCCCACTGCCGCGGGAATGGAGAGGAACAACACCAGGCGTAGAACCTGCTCCAGAGTCAGGCTGTATTTCTCCAGCGCGTTGTTCACCGCGTACTCGGACAGGGTGGGCAATGACGCGTAGGACATGGCCATGGCAACCAGACCCAGAGGAAACTGAACCAGCGTGGTCGCGTTGGCCATGTACGCGAGACTGGATGGTCCGGTAAATGTGGCCAGGCGCCCGTCAAATAATCCCTGCGTCATGCCCACCAGCAAAGCAACCGCGACAGGCAGGTAAAGGCGGAAAATACGACGCAGTCCAGGATGGCGCCAGTAAAAGGAAATGCGCAACCGTACATCCCGCAAATCAGGGAGGAGTACCAGGAGTTGGAACGCTCCCCCTAGCAATACTCCCAACGCCAAACTGAACGCGTCAAACCGGTGGGCCAGTAAGGGTACCCCAATAACAATGCCCAGGTTATACACCGCAGTAGCCAGTGCGGCAAAGCGAAACCGTTTCAACGCGTAGAGGATGGCCAGGAGCACACTGCTTATTGAGAGGAGAAAGACGGCCGGTGCCATCAAGCGAAAAAAGTGGGCGGTTACCTGTTGCTGGGCCGGTGTTTGCCCTGCGGCCAGGAGATGAGCCAGGGGCACAGCCAGGAGTTCAATGGTCAGAATAATCGCGGAGACCAGCATTGCAATAAGCGTGAGCAGGGCCGAGGCAAGCCGCCAGAGTTCTTCCCGGTCCTTCTGCGCGTACTCACTGAACACGGGAACCAGCGCGCCGCTGAGCATTCCTCCCACGATCAGATCGTAGAGAAGGCGGAGAACGCGGTCTGAGAGACGGAAGGAACTGACATACACCCCCGCGCCGAAAAAGTAGGAGATGACCTGTTCCCGGATCAGGCCGAGGACGCGGCTGGTAACGTTGCCCAGGGAGAGCAACGCGGCAGACCGGACAATGCCACTGCTCCTGTCACGAGGAGGTCCCCCGTCCCCTGCTTCTGGCAAGGGCGGGGGACCTTCCGATGAATGGCAGTTATCACACATCAGGCCAGATATGTCTCCTCCGCTCCGTGGGCGCGTAGGTCCTCCACCGCGGCCTGGCCCGCGGCCAAGCGGGCAATGGGCACACGGAACGGCGAGCAGGACACGTAGTTCAAGCCCGCCTTATGGCAGAAGTGGATGCTGCGCGGGTCACCACCGTGCTCACCGCAGATACCCACCTCCAGATTGGGGCGGGCCGTGCGGCCGTTGAAGACCGCCATGTCAATGAGTTTACCTACGCCATCCACATCCAGCGTTTGGAACGGGTTGTCGGGCAGAATGCCCTTTTCCACATAGTCGATGAGGAACTTGGCCTCCGCGTCGTCACGGGAGAAGCCAAAGGTCATCTGCGTTAAGTCGTTGGTGCCGAAGGAGAAGAACTGGGCCACACCCGCGATCTCATTCGCGGTGAGTGCTGCTCGCGGGATTTCGATCATGGTCCCGAACTTATAGTCCACCTCCACGCCTTGCTCCTCCATGACCTGCTTGGCCACCTGCTCCAGTTCGGTCTGGATGGTGGTCAACTCGTTGACATGGCTGACCAGCGGGATCATCACCTCGGGCTTCACATCGTAGCCCGCCTTCTTCTCCATGCACGCGGCTTCGAAGATCGCGCGGACCTGCATTTTCACGATTTCGGGCATGATGACACTCAGGCGAACGCCACGTAGCCCCATCATAGGATTGGCCTCGCGCATGGCTTCCACCGCGGCCAACATCTGCTTCTTCTCTTCCAACTCCGGTCCGCTTTCGCCCTTCACCTCCATCTCAATAACCTCGCGCAGGAGTTCCTCATAACTGGGCAGGAACTCATGCAGAGGCGGGTCAATGAGGCGGATGATCACCGGATACGGGGCCATCGCGCGCAGCAAGCCACGGAAGTCCTCCCGCTGGAAGGGCAACAACTGCTCCAGGTACTTCTCCCGCTCCTCGGAAGTCTTGGCCAGGATCATCTTCTGGACAATGGGGAGACGTTCTTCCTCGAAGAACATGTGCTCCGTACGGGCAAGGCCAATGCCCTTCGCGCCGAACTTGCGGGCTCGCTCCGCGTCGCGGGGGTAATCCGCGTTGGCCCAGACCTGCAAACCGCGAGTGGGGTACATGGACTTCTCCTCGGGCCAGACACGCACATCCTCGCGAGCCGCGATTTCATCGGCCCAGTCCAGGAGGGTCATCAAATCCACTTCCTTCTCAAAGTCCGGATACACGGTGGGGATGGCGCCCGCAAACACCTCACCCGTGGTGCCGTCAATGGAGACCACATCCCCTTCCTTGAGCACAATGTCCCCGGCCCGTACTTCCCGCTTCTCCAGATCAATCTCCAGGGCTTCGCACCCGACCACCGCGGGGATACCGAACTGGCGGGCCACCACAGCCGCGTGGCTGGTCGCGCCACCTCGACTCGTCAAAATACCCTTGGACGCGATCATCCCGTGAACGTCATCGGGCTTGGTCTCGGGGCGGATCATAATGACATCCTTGCCTTCTTCCTTGCCCCACTTTTCCGCAGTATCCGCGTCAAACGCGAGAACACCCACCGCTGCTCCAGGGGAAGCGTTCACACCAGTTGCGATCATCTTGCCTTCGGCCTTGGCCTTGGCCTTGGCCTCTGGGTCAAACTGGGGATGCAGCAAAGTGTCCACCTGCTCGGGCGTGACGCGCATGACCGCTTCTTCTTTGCTGATGAGGCCCTCCTTGGCCATATCCACGGCGATCTTGATGGCCGCTCGCGCGGTGCGCTTCCCGTTGCGGGTTTGCAGCATCCACAACTTGCCCCGCTCGATGGTGAACTCAATATCCTGCATGTCCTTGTAGTGCTTTTCCAGGATCTCCCGGATCTCCAGGAGTTGTTCGTACACCTGAGGCATTTCGGTCTTCAACTCGTCGATAGGCTTGGGCGTGCGGATGCCCGCGACCACGTCCTCGCCCTGCGCGTTGACCAGGTACTCGCCCCAGAAGACCTTCTCGCCGGTGGACGGGTCGCGCGTGAAGGCCACGCCCGTGGCACTGTCGTCGCCCATGTTGCCGAAGACCATGGTCACAATGTTGACGGCCGTGCCCAGGTCATCGGGGATGCCGGTGGCGCGTCGGTAATCCACCGCGCGTTTGCCCATCCAGGATTTGAACACCGCTTCCACGGCCAGGCGCAACTGCTCAAAGGGATCCTGGGGGAAGTCCATGCCGGTGTGCTCTTTGAACACCTTCTTAAAGCGAGCCACCAGTTCCTTCAGGTCCTCAGCGGTCAGATCGGTGTCCAGTTTGGCGCCTCTCTCCTTCTTCAACTCCTCCATCACATCACTAAAGGCCTCATCGGGGATGCCCATCACAATGGAACCGAACATCTGAATGAGGCGGCGATAGGCATCCCAGCCAAAGCGCTCATTGTTCGTCAAGCGGATAAGCCCCTGGACCGTCTCATCGTTCAACCCCACGTTGAGAACCGTGTCCATCATGCCGGGCATGGAGAACTTCGCACCTGAGCGCACGGATACCAGCAGCGGATTGTTGGGATCACCGAACTTCTTTCCCGTGCGCTCCTCTACCTTCTTCAAAGCCTCTAGCACCTGTTCCCAGAGCCCTTCGGGGAATTTGAACCCATTAGCGATATATGCGTTACACGCTTCTGTGGTGATCGTGAAGCCGGGGGGAACAGGAAGGCCAATGCGGGCCATTTCTGCTAAGTTTGCTCCCTTGCCGCCGAGCAAATCCCGCATGTCCTTATTGCCTTCTTCAAACATATAAACCCACTTGTGTGCCATGGATGCACCTCCTTCGTATGGATGTCCACGTAAGTAAAAGAAAAGCCGGGACGTACCCGGCCACTCCGTTGTGGCTTCCTCAGTGTGAAATCGTGCGTGCAAGCGGAAATGCTGAATTCAGCCATCTTGCAGAACGCGCTTAATTCTACCCTGACTATAGGGGAAAGCCAAATCGCTTATTTGAAGTACGAATTTGTATTAGTTTAATGCTCTCGTTTCAGGGGGCGGCCAGAATTCCACATCGGTGGAAAGCAGCAATGAAGTGGGGCTCACATCAGCAAGATGGATCTCCGTCGCGTGTCGGGGGCTGATTGACAAACCGTTCATCTGATGGTAAAGTATGACGTGAACGGGGCCGATTGACATCCTGCTGCGCGGTACAAAGATCATGCATATGAACAGAAACACATGGATCCCCCAATTGAGCGGCTCTACAGGTGTATCCTCGCGGCTCGCGCAGCAAGGTAAGGCAATGCATTCCCTTTTGTCCTCGAGTTCCTGCTTCATTGTTGTGACGGTCACACACAATCCCCACATGTGAACGCAAGGAGGTGTGATTATGGCGGAGAAGAAGGGCATTAGCCGACGAGACTTTTTGAAGAAGGCCGGTGTGGGTTTGGCTGCATTGGGTTTGGCCGCATGCGCGCCAAAGGAAAAGGCTACCCCTACTCCTGCCCCGAAAGAGGAGGCAAAGCCCGCTGAGGCCAAGAAGTTAAAGGCTGCCTTCATCTATGTGGGGCCCATTGGCGACTACGGGTGGACCAATGCCCACGATTTGGGCCGCCAGTACGTGGAGAAGGAGTTCCCCTGGTTGGAGACGGTCTACGCGGAGAGTGTCGCGGAGGGCGATTCGGACCGGTTCATCGACCGCTTTATCCAGGAAGAAAAGGCCGACGTGGTCTTTACCACCAGTTTCGGTTACATGGATTCCACCATTAAAGCGGGCGAGAAGTACCCGGACAAGATCTTCTTCCACTGCTCTGGGTATAAGCGACGCCCCAACGTGGGTACGTACTTCGCAGAGTTCTACCAACTCTATTACCTGAACGGTCTGATGGCGGGTGCCCTCACCAAGACGAACAAGATCGGCTATGTCGCGGCCCATCCCATCCCCGAAGTCGTCCGTCACATCAACGCGTTCGCTCTGGGCGCGATGGAAGTCAACCCCGATGTGACCGTGGATGTGCGCTGGCTCTTCAGTTGGTTTGACCCGGCCAAGGCCCGTGAGGCCGCGGAATCCCTCATCGCCAGCGGTGTGGATGCCCTGGCCTTCACCGAGGACTCCCCCACAGTCATTGAGGTCGGGCAGGAGTACATGAAGAAGGGCAAACCCGTCTACACCTTCTCCCACTATAGCCCCATGCAGAAGTTCGGACCCGATTCTGTGGTCAGTGGTCAATTGGTCCATTGGGAGGTGTTGTACGAGGACATCCTGGCCAAGATTTACGCCGGGGCCTACACTCCCAAGAACCTGGAGAACGTGGACTACTGGTGGATGTTGAAAGAAGGGGCCGTGGAATTGGGCGGTGACTTTGGTGTGCCCATTAACCCCAAGTTTGAAGGCGCCTTGAAGGAGAAGAAGGTGAAGGATCCCGTGTTCGGTGAGATCAGTGTGTACGACCTCGTCTTCAAGCGATTGGCTCAGATGAGCGAGGAGACCGTGGTCTTCGATCCCTTCACCGGCCCCATCAAGGACCAGGAGGGCAAGGTTCGCATCCCGGCAGGTACACGGGCTACCCACGATGATCTCTGGACCATTGACTGGTTCGTGGAGAACATTGTGGCCGAAATCCCGCGCTAAAATGACAGGCTGATCCATATGAAGAAGTCATCATGCCCCGGGGGAAGATGCCAGATGTGCATCACCCCCGGGGACGGGGAAATTCGTATGTCTCGGGTTGAATTCACCTGGGACATACGAATTTCTTCATCGAATTGAAACTCGACAAAAGGTGGATGTGTATGACGGCTTCGGAAACACTGGTTCGCATGGAACACATTGTCAAGCGCTTCCCCGGCGTGGTGGCGAACGCGGGAGTTACCTTCGAGGCTGCGGCCGGGGAAGTCCACGCGTTGTTGGGGGAAAACGGGGCGGGAAAGACCACGTTAATGAACATCCTCTACGGGATTTACCAGCCCGATGAGGGTGAGATCTACATTCGCGGACAGGAAGTGCGCATCCGTTCCCCGCGCGACGCGATTGCCCTGGGCATTGGCATGGTTCACCAGCACTTCATGCTGGTCCACCCCCACACTGTCGCGGAGAACATCATCTTAGGGTTATCAGATGTGCCCTTTGCGTACCCCGACAGGGCCGTAAAGGAGAAAATCGCGGAATTCTCCGAACGATATGGTCTCCGCGTGGATCCAGACGCCTACATCTGGCAACTTTCCGCGGGGGAACAACAGCGAGTGGAGATCGTGAAGGCCCTTTATCGGGGCGCGGAGATCCTCATTCTGGACGAGCCCACGTCCATGCTTACGCCCCAGGAGACCCAGGAGCTATTCGGCATTCTACGACGTATGGCCGAAGAAGGCCGCACCATCATCTTCATCACCCACAAACTGGAAGAAGTGATGGCCGTCAGCGACCGGGTCACGGTGTTGCGTAAGGGCAAGGTGGTGGGCACGATGAAAACATCGGAGACGAACCAGCGGGAACTGGCCCGGTTGATGGTGGGGAGGGAAGTTCTTTTCCAACTGGATAAGCCCCCTGCAACCCCTGGAAAAGTCGTGCTGGAGGTGGAGCGCTTGAATGCGTTGAACGACAAAGGTGTTCCCGCGTTGCGGGATGTTTCCTTTGTTATCCGCGAGGGGGAAATTTTGGGCATTGCCGGGGTGGCGGGAAACGGTCAAAAGGAACTGGTGGAGGTGATCACCGGCTTGCGTCCAGCCACCCAGGGTCGCGTGTTGATTGACGGTGAGGATGTGACAAACAAATCCCCGCGGGAAATCCTGGCCAAGGGGGTAGCCCATGTGCCGGAAGAGCGTATGCACATGGGCATGGTGCCGAACATGAGCATCGCGGAGAACCTGATCCTGAAGACTTACGATCGCCCTCCCTTTAGCCGGGGCCTCTTCCTGGACCCGAAAGCGATTCGCGAACACGCGGAGAGAGTGGTTAAGGAATACGGTGTGTCCACCCCCAGTATATGGACACCGGTTAAACTCCTCTCCGGTGGCAACATCCAGCGCGTGATCCTGGCCCGTGAACTTTCGATAAAGCCGCGATTAATTGTGGCTTCCCATCCCACCTATGGGCTGGATGTGGGGGCGACAGAGTACGTGCGCAAACTACTCATCGAGCAACGAAACAAAGGCGTGGCGATCCTCCTGGTCTCGGAGGACTTAGAGGAGATCTTCGCACTGAGTGATCGAATTGCGGTGATGTTTGAAGGACGCATCATGGGCATTCTGGACGCGGAGCAGGCGGATGTGGAGACGGTGGGCGCGTTGATGGCTGGCATCCAACCTGGTGGGGAGGCGGACTAGATGGGACGACGAATTCGTTTTGAGAAACGTGCTGTAGTATCCCCGACGGTATCCGTCGTCGCGAATCTTGTGTCGCTCATACTGGCCTTACTGGTCATTGCGTTGGTGTTCCGGGTCATTGGCCTGAACCCTTGGGAAGTGTACAGACGCATGTTCTCTGGGGCCTTTGGCAGCAAGTACGGCCTCTCTGAGACGTTGGTGAAGACTATTCCGCTCCTGATGGCAGGAGTGGGCCTGGCCCTGGCCTTTCGGGCGTTGGTGTGGAACATCGGCGCTGAGGGACAACTCCTCATGGGCGCGGTCGCGGCGACGTGGGTGGCCCTCTTTGCCATGCCGAACGCCCCTGCCTGGATCCTGATTCCCACGATGTTCGTGGCCGGGTTCATTGCCGGCGCAATTTGGGCCATTATCCCCGCGTTTTTGAAGGCCAAGTACGAGACCAACGAAGTGATCACCACGTTGATGATGGTGTACATTGCTGAGGAGTTCGTCAACTACCTGGTCTACGGCCCCTGGAAAGGGGCTGCGGAATGGGGGTTCCCTTATTCGGATAAGTTCCCCGATGCAGCCCAATTGCCATTGTGGGGCACGACGCGGGTTCACTACCCTACTTTGATCCTGGCCATTTTGGCCGCGATTGTGGTCTATTTCATGGTCCAGCGCACCCGTTGGGGATACGAGATCCGGGTGACTGGCGAAAATCCTACCGCGGCCCGTTACGCGGGTATCGACAGTGTAAAGGTGATTCTCACGGTGATGCTCATCAGCGGTGGTCTGGCCGGCATGGCAGGAGTGGGCGAGGTGGCCGGCGTTCACCACCGACTGCGTGTGGCACAGGGGATTTCCGCAGGGTACGGGTTTACAGCCATTATTGTGGCCTGGTTGGCCCGCTTGAATCCTCTGGGAGTTATTGTTACCGCGTTTTTGTTCGGTGGTCTTTTAGTGGGCGGTGATACGCTGCAAGTTTCCTTGCAGTTACCCGTGGCTACTATTGACCTGTTCAACGGGGTGATCCTGTTCTTCATTTTGGCTTCTGAAGTGCTCACTCGCTACAAGATCGTCTGGCACGCTGAAGACCTATCCACGTAACCTTGCAACCGAGGAGATAAACGCATGGATGTACATGTGTTTTGGACAGCGCTCATTGCAGCAATTCCTGCTGGGACGCCTTATCTGTTCGCGACGTTAGGGGAAATTTACGCGGAACGGTCAGGTATCCTTAACCTGGGGGTCGAGGGGATGATGATCATGGGGGCAGTAACAGCCTTTGGCACGACCCTCTCGACCGGGAATCCGTGGTTAGGGGTGCTGGCTGCAGCCATTGTGGGGGGCTTGATGGCATCCATCCACGCGTTTATCAGCATCACGCTGCGCGCCAATCAGACGGTGTCTGGTCTGGCTTTGACCATGTTCGGCCTGGGGTTGAGCGGCCTCATCGGCCGCCGTTACATCGGTACCCCCCTTCCCGCGCGGCTGCCGCGCTGGCACATACCGGTGTTGGGGGACATTCCCCTGTTGGGACCGTTGTTCTTCCAGCACGATCCGTTGGTGTACCTCTCCCTGCTCCTGGTCCTGGTGATGGGATTTATCCTGTTTTACACCCGCCCCGGGATCACCATCCGTTCCGTGGGAGAGAGTCCGGCCACAGCGGATGCAATGGGCGTCAATGTGTTCCTGGTGCGTTATGTGTGCACAATCATCGGCGGCATGTTGGCCGGTCTGGGCGGCGCGTACTTATCTGTGGTCTACACGCCGGCCTGGATTGAAGGCATGACCGCGGGCGCAGGGTGGATCGCGATCGCGCTCACCATCTTCGCGCTTTGGAGTCCCTTCCGCGCGCTGTTGGGCGCGTACCTGTTCGGTGGCGTGAAAGTACTCCAATATCGACTGCAACCTCTGGGCATCTCGCCGAACTTGTTGAACATGTTGCCCTTTGTCCTGACAATTGTGGTGTTGTTGGCGGCTACGGGCGAGGTCCAGCGCAAACGTATTGGTATGCCAGCCGCACTGGGCATACCGTATGAGCGTGGGGAGAAGTAAAGTCACGAATTCCGCGCGAATTGTGCCAAGATGGGAGTACCTGGAGTACAATGGATGTGGGGCGGGCCGAGGAGGTTGTCGGTCTGCCCCATCTATCTTTTTTGCGTCAGGAGGTGTGGAAAATGGACCTGGAGGAGTTCGCAAAGCAAGTACGGGCCGAGGTGGCGTCGGCCGAGGAGGACATTATCCGTTTCATGCGCGAGATTGTAGCCATCCCCAGCATGGACGGCCAGATTCGCGAGGTGGGCGAACGCATCGCCCAGGAAATGGAGAAATTGGGCTTCGAGGACATCTGGTTTGACCGTATGGGCAACATTGTGGGCCGCATCGGCAACGGTCCTATTACCCTGGTGTACGATAGCCACATCGACACAGTAGGCATTGGCGATCCGGACGCGTGGGCCTGGGACCCCTTTGAGGGCAAGGTGGAGAACGGCATCCTCTACGCGCGGGGCGCGTGCGATGAGAAGGGCTCGACCCCGGGCATGGTCTACGGCCTGGCCATTGCCAAGCGCCTGGGCGCGTTGGAAGGGGTGACCGCGTACTACTTCGGCAACATGGAGGAGTGGTGCGATGGCATTGCTCCCCACGCGTTCGTGGAAGTAGAGGGCATTCGGCCGGACTTCGTGGTCATTGGTGAGCCCACGAAAATGCAGGTGTACCGCGGGCACAAGGGTCGTGTGGAAATGAAGGTGGTGGCCAAAGGTCGGTCCGCGCACGCGGCCAGCAATGAACGGGGCGATAACGCCATCTACAAACTCCTGCCCGTCATTGCGGGCGTGCGCGATTTAGGACCCAAGTTGGGAGATCACCCCTTCCTGGGCAAGGGGAAGATCACGGTCACAGACATGAAAGTAAAGACCCCCAGCATCAACGCGGTGCCCGACGAAGCCACCATCTGGATTGACCGGCGGGTAACGTTTGGCGAAACCAAGGAGAAAGCCATCGCAGAAGTGGAAGCCCTCATTCCCGAGGAGAACCGAAAGAAGGGGGACATCCGGGTGGAGATGCTCTTCTACGATGAGCCCAGTTACACGGGCTTCGTGTTCCCCGTGGAGAAGTACTTCCCCGCGTGGGCCCTGGAGGAGGACCATCCCCTGGTGCAGGCGGGATTGCGGGCTTATGAACTGTACTTTGGTCGGCCCACGCGCACAGGCAAGTGGAATTTCAGCACGAACGGCATTTATTGGATGGGCAAGGCCGGCATCCCCAGCATTGGCTTTGGGCCCGGCGATGAAATCTACGCGCACACCGTCGAAGATCAAGTTCCGCTCAAAGATGTGGTCGACGCGACAGGGTTTTACGCCATCCTGCCCACGTTGCTGAAAGAATGAGATATCGGGTTGAACTGCCGAGGCAACTTCGCCGACGCGTTACGCATTCTGCATCACGCATCACGCTGATAGGAGGTCTGCCATGCAAACGAACTTGCGCGGACGGGATATGATCACCACCTTGGAATGGACCAAGGAGGAATTGGAGACAGCTCTGGATGTGGCCTTCCAGTTGAAGCGGGAACGAGCGCTGGGCATCCCCCATCCCCTGCTGCGAGACAAGACCCTGGCCATGCTCTTCTTCTACTCCAGCACGCGGACACGTTCCTCCTTTGAGGCAGGCATGGCGCAATTGGGAGGCCACGCCGCGTTCATTGAATCGCGCACCACTCAAATCGCGCACGGGGACACCGCTCGGGAGATCGGGGAGATCCTGGGCCGGTACTTTGACGGCATTGCCATTCGCAACGTGGACTGGGGTATCGGCAACAAGTATATTCGGGACGTGGCCTCAGCAAGTCGGGTGCCCGTGCTCAACATGCAGTGTGACATTTTCCATCCCTTCCAAATTCTCGCTGACCTGATGACCATCATTGAGAAGAAGGGGGATCCCAGAGGCAAGCGCATTGTAGTCTCCTGGGCCTACGCGGCGTCCTACCTGAAGCCCATCTCCGTGCCCCAATCCTTGATCTTGCTGATGCCCCGGTTCGGCATGGATGTGGTCCTCTCCTACCCGCCTGAATTTCCCCTCATGCCGGACATTGTGGAGGAAGCCAAGGCCCTGGCCCGCAAGCACGGCACCGGTTTCGACATTGTCCACGACATGGACGAGGGGTTCAAGGACGCGGATGTGGTGTATGCCAAATCCTGGGGCCCCATGATGACCACAACCGATCCCGAGGAGGGCAAGCGACTGCAGGACAAGTACAAGGATTGGATTGTGAGTCCAGAGCGGATGTCCTTGGCCGCGGACGGCGCGATCTACATGCACCCGCTCCCCGCGGACCGGGATATCGAGGTTGCCAGCGCGGTGCTTGATGGTCCCCAGTCCGTGGTCTTTGACGAGGCCGAGAACCGACTTCACGTCCAGAAGGCCGTGATGGCCTTGACCATGCGGTGAGGTGAGAAGTCCCTGAAAAGCACACCAAACGCTGCTGGTTGAAAACAGACTGGCCGGCGTATCGAGCCGTCATCTCTTCATAAGGTACACTCTACGTCAGGAGAGTCCGTCCTGGAACAGAAAGGAGCGCGTATGAGGCAAGGCAAAGTGGCTGTTGTAGCCATCGGTGGCAATTCGCTGATCAAGGATAAGCAACACCTGGAGGTACGTTATCAGTGGGATGCGGTACGGGAGACAGCCACCCACATCGCGGACATGATTGAGGAAGGATGGTCCGTGGTGGTGACTCACGGCAATGGCCCTCAAGTGGGATTTATCCTGCGCCGCAACGAACTGGCCGCGCACGAAGTTCACACCACCCCAATGGACATCATTGTCGCGGACACGCAGGGTTCCATCGGCTACATGCTCCAGCAAGCGCTGGACAACGAATTCCGTCGCCGGAACCTCTATCGCCGCGCGTACACCATTGTCACCCAGGTGGTCGTGGACCGGAATGACCCCGCGTTTGAACACCCATCCAAGCCCATTGGCGGCTTCCTGACCAAGGAGGAGGCTGAACGCTTCGCGCGTGAGGGGTGGCCGGTCATGGAGGACGCGGGACGGGGCTGGCGTCGAGTGGTCCCTTCCCCGGAGCCCCGGGAAATCCTGGAGGAGAACGCGATCCGCACGGCTGTGTACGAGGGGTGGATTGTGATCGCGGTGGGTGGTGGAGGCATCCCGGTAATCCGCAAGGAAAACGGGGAATTGCGCGGGGTGGCCGCGGTCATCGACAAAGACCTGGCCAGCAGCCTGTTGGCTCGCCGCATCGACGCGGACCTCTTCCTCATTTCCACCGCGGTGGAGAAAGTGGCCCTGAACTACGGCAAGCCCAACCAGGTCTGGTTGGACCGGATGACAGTGGCGGAGGCCCGTCAGTACATGAAGGAAGGGCACTTCGCGCCGGGGAGCATGTTGCCCAAGATCGAAGCCTGTGTGCGGTATGTGGAAGAAACAGGAAAATCCGCTCTGATCACGAATTACGAGAACATCACCCGGGCTCTGCGGGGTGAAACGGGCACGTGGATAGTGCCATAGTGAGAGAGAAACACCAAGGCGCCGGAGGCATGTTCCGGCGCCTTGGACCTTTCCCCCTCATTCCCCACTTGCCGTCTCCTCGTGACTTTCCGGTGGTTGGCCGGCGATGATCGCAGCCAACTCGCCGGGCGAATAGCCCGTCCTCCCGCTCAAGGTGAGCATCGTCTCATCGGGCGACGCCTCAATGCCATACGCCCGTAGCCGTTCCAGTGCGGTGTCCACGGAGATGCCTGTCTGTTCAGCAATAGCCTGGACAGTTAACCGTCCGTACCCCCGTAATCCTGTGTTGATCGGTACATCCACTTCGGCGTGGGCCTCTTCCTCGCTGACCACGGTGTACCCGGCCTCGATACCTCGTGCCTCCCAGAAGTCGTTCAAGTTCTCGCTAAAGTCCATAATCTGTTGGGCAGGAGGCAGGCTGTAGATGGAAATGACCAACAGGAGGACAGTAATAGCCGTGGCCGCGGCCAGTTCCTTCTGCATGGTGTAGACCTTGCGCACTCGGTCTTTCAAGTAGGCCAACAGTGAGCGCCAATTGTACTTCACATGGAAGAAGACTATTACGACAAACGCCAGACTCAACACCGTGTGCACCGTCTCCCACTGATCCTTGTCCAGCCCAAGAAGTGTCCACTGAGTAGTGTGAGCAATGCGCCCCATGGGAGCGATATAAAGGATAATGCCGGAAAGTGCCAGGATAAGTGCGTTCAGGAATAAGGCCAGGGCCACAAATGCCCGCCAGCGAAACCCCCGCGCTTTGCGCGAGCGTGATGTATTTGTGCGTTGGACTTGTTTGGTTTTCTCCGCCATTTTTCCCACCTCGCTTTACCTCCGTGGTCTCATCATGGGGCCGGACCAGGGTAATGTACCCCGGCCCGGCCCGACCATCGGAGGGCTGATGTTTACTGTCCGTCGACCTCCAAGCAGGCGCCGTTCATGCTACCGTGGGGCCCGTGTCCTCGCCCATGACCACGACCGCGTCCTTGACCGTAGTCCCAGCCGTGCCCGGCACCCGGCCCACCGGTGCCGTTGATGATGGCGTTGTACGTGGCTTCGTCCAGATACTGGGGCTGATACGTCTCACCCGTTGTGGCTTCCAGGGTGCGCACGAACGCCCGCAGGTGATTCTCCGAACCGGCCATCAAGTGCTCGTACACTTCCTGAATGTCCGCGTTGTCTGTCTTGGCAATGTAATCCTTCAGGTCCAGGATGTCGATCTCCTCAATCGCTCCGCCGACCTTCAGCGCGTCCGCCAGGGATGCGCTGCCCTGGGCGACGAGTTGTTCGTACAGCGTCTGCAATTCAGGGTTGGTGAACTCGCCCACATCCTTGCCCGCCGCGGGATCGTCCAGATCGTAGCGTTCCAGCAAGGTCGCAATCGCGTCCATGTGCATCTGCTCAGAGCGGGCAATGTTCTCAAAGACCTGTACATCCCACTTCTCACCCAAGGTCAGGTACACATCGCGAGCCAGTTTTTCCTCTTCCCGCATGTACAGCAATCCTTCAGCCTCTTCGTCGCTCAGGTCACCAGCAGGCTGGGTGACAATAGGACCTGTGCCGTTGCCCGGCCCATAACCGTGCCCATATCCACGTCCCTCGGGGTTCGTCGCAACAGGACCGTTGTTGTTATTCCAGGGCCAGGACGGCATATTGGTGCTTGCCAGTACCTGGGTTCCCACAACCGCGACAATCAGCAATCCCACGATTGCCCCTATTCCTAAAATCTTCGTGAACTTCATGGTTTCACCTCCGTGTGTATGTTGATGTAGGATGTGTTTCGTACGTCTGTGTTGCCGTTTCCCAACGGCACCTTTAGCATAGCAGATGGATTTGGAGAACTCGGGCAGGAACTTTGGAGATTTTGTGGAGATTTGAGGAGAAATAGCATGTGGCCTACGCTCTTTGATCTGTTTAGCCTCTTGTACGCCGTTTTAGGGGTGCGGACTCTTGTTCAACTGATTCGGCAGTGGCGGGCCTTCTGGGACGAGACATTAACTCCTGAGGAACAACGTCTGGCTCAGTCCGTGGGGTTCTTTCTTATCATCCCCATCGGCGTGCTGTTTCACGAGTACGGCCATCTGCTCGCGACGCGGATGGTGGGCGGCAATGTGATCGAATTTCAATGGCGCCTGTTCTGGGGATATGTTGTCCCTGTGGGGAATTTTACCCCCGCGCAGGACTGGTGGATTGCCTTGTCTGGAAATCTCATCAGCGTGGTTTTCGGCCTCCTCCTGTTGGCACTGGGATATTGGGGACGGCGTTTCCACCACGTGCTACGTTTTCTGCTCCTGGAGACGGGTTACTTTCAGGTGATGTACGCGTTAGTGGGGTACCCTGTCCTTTCCCTGCTGGGGTTCGTGGGGGATTGGGTGGTCATCTACAATTTTCACCGCACACCGGTGCTCAGCAGCATCACAGCAGTGGCCCACGTGGTTCTCTTGTTGGGTGTGTGGAGATGGTGGAAGCGGGAAAAGGTACAAGAATTGCGATTCGTCCTGTGTTATGGGAGCGCAGAGGAGTGGCGAATTTTACGTCAGGCTGTGGAATCTACTCCCTCTTCACCGGACTCTTATCTGCGTCTTGCCGATTACTACGCCCAAATGCGCGCATTTGATCTGGCTCGAACCACGTTGATGAGGGCTGTGCGCCGAGGCATTGAGGATGGGCAGATTCACGCGCGTTTGGGTGAGTACGCGTTGGAGAAGGGGAATCTTCAATCTGCCAAGGCGCACTTTGAACGGGCATTATCCCTGGGGCTTACCGATGAGATAGCAGGGAAGGTCTGGGCCAACGTGGGCATCACGTCCGTGCAGTTGGGCGCAGCAAGGGAGGCATTGGAGGCTTTCTCTCACATCCAGGGCTCACTGAACATCCACCCGTATGTTCTCTACTGGCGGGGAGTGGCCCGGCGAAATGTGGGGGATGTGGAGGGCGCACTTGCGGATTTCCAGACTCTTACTGCGCTGGCGCCGGACACAGAATTGGCCAAACTCGCCCAGGCGCAC
>CAYOAZ010000005.1:0-5048 GCA_964402285.1 uncultured Anaerolineae bacterium
AACCCATGAGGAACAGATACAGCGATGTATTTGTCTCACAGCACATACGACATTGGGCGGTGTTGCCACCTCAGTGGCACATGCAAGAACCGCCGCCACCGCCCCCACCACCGGGTGGAAGTGCACCGCCGCCGCCCCCACCACCGCCGGGTGGAGGCGCCCCACCACCGCCGCCCCCACCGCCGGGTGGAGGCGCCCCACCACCGCCACCACCGCCGCCGGGAGGAGGCGCACCGCCACCGCCCCCACCGCCGGGAGGAGGCGCACCACCGCCGCCACCACCGCCAGAAGGCGCGAGGGGATTTGACCGAGAGGCAGCCATGATGCGAGCGCGGTTCGAACAGGAAAGCGCGTATCGGGATCTGCGCCGGGGCAACCTCATGTTGCAGTACATCGAGACCCATCGTCCAAACTCGGTGGAGGCAGGTTATGCTGCACAGTTGTTGGATTTAGGATCTCGCCTGTATCAGACCGCGTATGAAGCCTACCGAGCAGGGGAATACTACCGAGCAGCGGAATACGCGGTAGCCGTCAAGGACCTGATGCGTGCCATCGACAAGTTATACAACGTTGCCATGACATAAGTTCAAGGGGCTTCATCACATGTTCGGCACCAATGGACAGCGAACACGTGATGAAGCCCCCCGCCCAGCATTTCACCGCTTGCCTTGCAGATTCTTACGTTCTTTAGCAGCCTGCGCCATAGTATCAGCCGTACTCACCATCAGAGGCTTCACCCGAGGCCACGCGTGGACAACAAACGCCACCACAGCCAGGACCTCCAAAACGCGGCCCACGAGCAGGAACAGGCGCGCATCCGGAATCCAAGGCGTCACAATAACCAGCACAAGACCCAAGTTCATGCTCACCAACGCACCTTGAGCCCAACCCTCCCGGCCGCGCCGTACCCCAAAGCGGGGGAGAATCCAATAGGCCACCCCTAAAATCAGCAAGGTAATCCAACCGAACAAGACCACATCAATGTGAGCGTCCAGGAGCCGCCAGGCCCAAGGGGCCCACGGAACACCCTTGTGGGACAGAATAATAGCACCGAACGTCCCACCCAAGGCCATGTAAAACAACGAAGCCCGCACATACCACACACTCAACTTGGGCATATCGACCTCCTACCGCCGCGGTCTAACGCGGGGCCACGTATTCCACACAAACGTCATAATCCCCGCCCATTGCAACACAGCCGCCACCACGACCAACCATCCCCAAAAAATCCCTTGCCCCACCAGAGGTTCCGCGAAGGCCCGGAGCAACAAGCCCACATTAACGCTCACCAGAGTGAACCACACCAAGATCTCCCGACCGCGCGGCGCGTCAGGCGCGTAATTGGGAAACATCCAATGCGCCACCCCGAAAATCAACTGGGTCGCCCATCCCAACATAAAAAAGTGAAAGTACACCGGTGAGAGGCGAGCCAACATAACAGGGCCCCATCCCATCCGGCGAACCGCTAACCCGAACCCGATAAGCAAAGCGCCCACCAGGTACAGAAACGATAACCGCACAAACCAACGAGTTACTCGAGGCATCCTTCTGCTCCTAGAACGTAAAAGTGAATTCAACAAATCGACCGCCTGACCCGAACGTCGGACCGTCATGCCGGCCGCGTGTGCCCAGAAATTATAATCAAACGTGTTGCCTAAACCGAAATTGCTCCCCTCAGTGGCAAAGTCAGCACGAAAACATCCTTGCTGCGTCCTCGGTTCGGACAACGATCGGTTTGGTACAGAAAAAGGAGATGAGGTAAGATCACACCGTTGAAGTGCACGCTCACAGACGCACCGTTCTGGAAAATCTGCTGAACACAGGGTAGCCGATGACACTTGACACACCAAAGAACCTGGACGCCATCTACAGCCCCTCTGTACTCTCCCAACAAAAGGAACGTTACACTCGACTTCGCCGCGAGTTTGAACGCCTTTACGGACCGGGCCCCGTGCGGATCTTTCGCGCGCCAGGCCGTGTAAACCTCATCGGCGAACACACAGATTACAACCACGGCTTTGTCATGCCTGTGGCCCTGGACAAGGATACCCTGATTGCCGCGCGACCACGGAGCGACGCACAGATTCGCCTGGCCAACGTGGAACCCGAATTTCCACCCACGACCTTCACCATCAGCCCCTCCATCCCCCCCGCGGCCAAGGGCGATTGGAGCAATTACGCTCGCGGCGCGGCGCAACGCCTGGCTCAAGAAATATCCCACCCCTTAACGGGCATGGACGCTCTTGTTGACGGTGCCCCACCCCTGGGAGTCCCGCGCGGGTCCGGGTTAAGTTCCTCATCCGCCTTCACAGTCGTTTTCGCGCTCACCCTGGTACAAATCAACAACGTGAAAGTTGATCCCCAAGTATTGGCCCGCTGGTGTCAGGAAGCGGAATGGTACACGGGCACCCAGGGGGGCATTATGGACCAGTTCAACGCACTCCTTGCCCGCCGCGGGCACGCCATCTTCCTGGACACAAGACCTCTGCCTGATGGACGATTCCGTTTTGATTACGCCCACCTGCCGGACGCCTACGACCTAGTCATAGCCGATTCTGGAGTGCGGCACAGCAACGTCCACGGAGGATACAACCATCGGGTAGCGGAATGTCGGGCCGCGGTAGCCATCTTGCGGACCACCTATCCCCACATTACCCACCTGCGCGACGTACAATCCATCCCCTGGGAACACCTGGCTCCGCTTTTGCCCGAGAAAACAACCCTGCGCGAACTCGCCCGTCAGGGCATTCACGTAGAAGGTCCACTGCCCGGAGTGGGCGAGGATGATCCGTTGAAGGTTCGTGCGCGAGCCCGACATGTGTACACGGAAAACCAGCGAGTGTTGGCTGCGGTCGAAGCCATGCGCGATGGGGACGTGCACCGTTTGGGCCAGTTGATGATCGAGGCTCACGCCAGCGCGCGGGATGACTACGAAATCAGTTGTCCAGAACTGGATGCGCTTGTAGAAGCAGCGTTGGACGTGGAGGGCGTTGTGGGTGCGCGCCTTACCGGCGCGGGGTGGGGAGGGTGCACTGTTGCCCTGGTCCACAAAACCGCGGTTATCCCCCTGGAAGCCCACCTGCGACACACGTTCTCCCAACGGTTTAACCGCGAGCCGGAAATCTTCATCTGCCGATCAGCACCGGCAGCCGGAGAAGTCATATGGGAAGAAACATAAGCATCCCCCCAGGAACACCCGCTGCTCAATTCCCCTCCGTCAATCAACACGGGAGAGCGGCTGGAGGAAGGGATAAAACGCGCACGTTAACGCACAAGGGAGGAGGTTGCCATGCCTAAGTCACCCATTACCGCGGTGATGGTCGGAGCCGGAAGTCGAGGATATTACGCGTACGGACCGTACGCGTTGAAACATCCGGATGAACTGAAATTTGTGGCAGTGGCCGAGCCCAACCCTGCCCGGCGGGAACGTTTTGCCAGAGCCCACAACATTCCCCCAGAACGTCAGTTCGCCACCTGGGAAGACCTCCTGGCCCAGGGCCAAATTGCCGACGTGCTCTTCAACATGACCATGGACCAACAACACTACCCTTCCACCATGGCCGCGCTGGAAGCCGGATACGATGTGCTCCTGGAAAAGCCCATGGCGCATCGGCTGGAATACAACGTCGCACTGGTCCAGGCCGCGGAGCGTACAGGTCGCCTGTTGCAGGTATGTCATGTCCTGCGTTATACCCCTTTCTTCTCCACCCTGCACAACATCCTGGAATCCGGTCGTCTGGGAGACATTATCACCGTTGAACACCGAGAGAACGTGGTCTACTGGCACATGGCCCACAGCTTTGTGCGCGGCAATTGGCGCAATGTGGAAACATCCGCGCCCATGATCCTGGCGAAGTGCTGTCACGACTTTGACATCCTGTACTGGAATTTGGGAGAACGGGCCAAACGGCTGAGTTCTTTCGGATCCCTCATCCACTTCCGCCCGGAAAACGCGCCACCGGGCGCGCCAGACCGCTGTACCGATGGCTGCCCGGTCGCGGACGAATGTCCCTTTGACGCGCGGCGCATCTACTTGAACATGAACAACACCGGCTGGCCGATTGTGGCCATTACCGAGGACTTGAGTTACGAAGGGCGGCTAAAAGCCCTCAAGGAGGGACCCTACGGACGCTGTGTGTACAAGTGCGACAATGACGTGGTTGATCACCAAATCGTAAACATGGAATTTGAGAGCGGCACGTCCGTGGCCCTGGTCATGCATGGCCATTCCCATGAAGAATCTCGCACCATGCGCTATGACGGCACACGCGCCACCCTGCGCGGGAAATTCAACTACCGTTCGGGCTGGATCGAAATTTGGGACCACGTCACCAACCGTCGCATTGACGTGGACATTCCGCCTGCGGAAAGTGGACACGGTGGTGGCGACTTCGGCGTGGTCCGCTCATTCCTGCGCGCGGTTCGCGGCGAAGCAGAACCTCTTACCACGGCTCGCGAAGCCCTGGAGAGCCACCTGATGGCCTTCGCGGCAGAAGAAGCCCGCCTAAACGGCACAGTTGTGGACATGGAGGACTTTCGCAGTCGGGCCGAGGCATCGACCGCGAACCTGACCTCGTGAAAGAACCTCACAACCCGGTCGCCCGTTCAAACGGCCTGCTGAACAGGGAAGCCCCCTTCAAGGCGCGGGGACGGCTCCTGTTCAGCAGGCGAACCCACTTGGTTGCCCTGGCCCGGAACGACCGGCCGTTGAAAACTGCGGCCTTCACCTGCGAAACCGCCAGGGCAGTTCCCACCAGCCCCCGTCAGGGGGCTTTGCAGATGAAGCCCGCAACTTCCAGTTGCCGGGCGTTCTGTGCGGCTTCCACCCACGGATGATGGCCGCGGCCGAGGGGCGTTGGCCTCGATACGGCCGGCCGTTGAAAACTGCGGCCTTCACCTGCGAAACCGCCAGGGCGGTTCCCACCAGCCCCCGTGAGGGGGCTTTGCAAACGAAGCCCGCAACGTCCAGTTGCCGGGCGTTCTGTGCGGCTTCCACCCACGGACGATGGCCGCGGCCAAGGGGCGATGGGCCCCGAAGCGGCCGGCAG
>CAYOAZ010000006.1:0-7690 GCA_964402285.1 uncultured Anaerolineae bacterium
GGACGATGGGTCTCGATGTACTGCAACATGAGGTTGCCCCGGCGCAGATCCCGATACGCGCTTTCCTGTTCGAACCGCGCTCGCATCATGGCTGCCTCTCGGTCAAATCCCCTCGCGCCTTCTGGCGGTGGTGGCGGCGGCGGCGGTGCCCCTCCTCCCGGCGGTGGTGGCGGCGGTGGCGGCGGTCCACCCCCTTCTGGCGGTGGTGGTGGCGGTGGCGGTGCGCCTCCTCCCGGCGGTGGTGGTGGCGGCGGTGGGGCGCCTCCACCCGGCGGTGGTGGTGGCGGCGGTGCGCCTCCTCCCGGCGGTGGTGGTGGCGGCGGCGGTGCACTTCCACCCGGTGGTGGGGGCGGTGGCGGCGGTTCTTGCATGTGCCACTGAGGTGGCAACACCGCCCAATGTCGTATGTGCTGTGAGACAAATACATCGCTGTATCTGTTCCTCATGGGTTATCACTCCTTTCCCCGTATCGGTTTTTTGCCTTCTCTATGTGTACCTTAGCCCAGGGTCCTTCAGAAAGGCTGAACAGATCCTGAAGATTTCCTGAAGGTTTTGGTCGCGGCCCCCCAGGCGCTTCAATTTCCCTTACCATGTGTGATGGCAGAGGATGTACCCACCCACAGTCCACGCGAGCATTGTGTAACTGATGAGGGAGAACTTGAGGAGGAATTCCTTGCTGTTATTATGTCCCTGATGGACGTAAATGCGGTAGGCGATGACATTGGCCAGGGAACCTACCAGGCTCCCAAAACCACCCGCGGTGGCGCCCCACAGTAATGTGCACCAGTCTCGGGTGTGGTGGACGAAGAGCAAGGTCGTGGGGACGTTGCTTATCACTTGGCTGAGCGCCACCGTGGTCAAGAACAGGTGCTGGACGTGGATGAGCCGTGTGGCGAACAGGATGCTCAGGTTGTCGGTTAACCCAAAGAAGCCAACAAATGTGATCAGAAGTGGATAATCCACACGAAGCCCGCGGCGGTCACGAATGAGCGCATACCCTACGGGAATGAGCGCCGTGATAAGGGGAAGTAGATGGGCTACTACAAGGAAGAGGAGCATCAGGAAGATCAGGTACAGTACGCCCTCCCGGGTCCATGTGTACTTGATCCGGGCAAGGGGTTCGCGTGGGGCTGTGCGCATGTCCACAATCCACGCGGCCAAGAGGACGAGGAAGAGTGCAAGCCCTGCCAAAGGCCATATGCAGCGTACGAACTCCCCAATGCGCAATCCATAAAGCCAGTAGATGAAGAGGTTTTGCGGGGCTCCGATGGGTGTTAGCGCGGCCCCTGCGTTTGCTGCTACGGCTTCCAGCGCGACAATCCACGCTTTTTTCTGTACACGCAGGGAGACGGTCAGGGAAACGAGGATAAGTAACGAAACGTCGTTTGTAACCAGCATGGCCAGGAGAAAGGTGATGAGAACCAATTTGACGGCTGTGTGGCGTCCTTGTTCTACGTAATTCGCGACGAGGGTGAACACACCGTTTCGTTGGATTCCAGAGATGATCACCAGGAATACGAACAGGATGAAGAGTACTTGCAGTTCGTCCACTGTGAATCGGGGTACGCGTTGCATCCACAAGGCGACCCACACGGTGCTCAAGGTGATGATAATCAGCAACCACTCTGCTTTTAGGGTATTTATCCACCGGGCATACCCATGGCGTGCACGGTATGGCATTCCTCCAGCAATGAGCATGGACTACTTACCCCCCTTTTCTGTGTGTTCATCGGTGATTCCGATGTCCACATATACTGTAAGGGGGCAAGGTTAAGATGAGCGGAAGAAATGCTGAATATATGCTGAAGAACGTTGGGGGCTCTCAGGGGGTGGAGGAGTAGGGAAAGCAAATTTCAAATCGGGTTCCTGCACGTTCGCGACTGGATACGGTGATTTCCCCTCCCAGGGCATCAACCATCGCTTTTACCAGGGCCAATCCCAGGCCTGTTCCACCTTGCCGCCGGGATCGTGACCGATCACCGCGGTAAAATGGCTCAAAGATGTGGGGCAAGTCGTGAGCAGAAATGCCCTGACCATTGTCTTCAACCCACAGGCACACGCGTTCGTTTTCAACTCTCCACCCAACACGGACTTCAATACCCGGTTCGTTGTGCTGGACCGCGTTGATGATGAGGTCGAAGATGATCTGGGTGAGCATGTCCGGATCGGTGTGTAAGGTCACGGGGGGGCCTTGTTCCAGGGTAAAGGTGCCATCTCCCATGAGGAGACGGGCCTGGGGGGCAATGGATGTGAAGAAGGTGTTCAGGGGGACAGGTTGACGTTGTACAGTGAACGGTGATTCTAAACGCGCGAGGTCCAGCAACTGTTCAGCCAGGCGGTTCATGCGGGTGACTTCACGGTACATGGCTTGTGCCAGACGGGAGACCGCGGCCGGGTCGTCCTGGGCACCGCGCAGGAGTACTTCGAGGGAGCCCTGGATGGCAGTGAGGGGGGTACGCAGTTCGTGGGCTGCGTTGGCAATGAAGCGTTGTTGCGCGCGGAGGACCTGTTCTAGTTGCGCGATCATGGTGTTGAACGCCCGTGCGAGCCGCCCTATTTCATCGCCCCGCTCTTCCCCAGAGACTCGCTGACTTAGATCGCCTTCGGTGATGCGCCGGCAGGCGTTCACAATCTCGTTGAGGGGGCGCAAGGTTTGACCAGTGAGCCACAAGCCCAGCCCCGATCCCAGGAAGAGAACGATGATCCCCGCAAGTACTAGGGTGAACTGCTGTCGTTTGGCCACATCCATCACCGGATTCAACGGTGTGCTCATTTGCACAACGCCAATGATGTGTGGATCCCCAGGAAGGACACGTAACGGGATTAGGAGTGTCAACGTGGGAACACCACGGTACGTGGTGGTGTAGGTGACTTCGTTGTTCCCGGCTAATGCTTCGGCCACCCGGGCGGGGTCCGGCGGTGGGGCTTCCGGCTCTTCAGGCAAACGACGACCGTTTGCCAGGATGTGGCCCTGGGTGTCCAGTACAAGCGCTACAGTGTCTCGCGAGGTGAGATCTGTGGCCAGCGCCTCAGCAATGGCCCGCACACGCTCTTCAGAGGAGGGATGGAGTGGCGCAGTGAGGGAGGGCTGTCCCGGTTCGGAAGCGTACAACCACCGTTCGATGACCGGCTTGGCTTGGGCGCGGATGCGAAGGGCAGTGTTTTGAATCAGGAAGTGTTGGGTGTCCAGATATATCCAGATGCTTAAGCCGCTCACCAGCAGGCACAACAGGCCCACGTAAAGGAGCGTTAATTTTACCCGCAGGGGCAGTGCATACCACAGTTGTCGCGATCGTGGCCACACGGATTAGTCCTCCTCCGGGTAGAATGCGTACCCAACACCGTACACGGTTCGGATATGTTGCGCGGATTTGTCCTTGATCTTGTCCCGAAGATGGCTGATATGCACTTCCACTACATTGGTATCCCCAACGTAATCGTATCCCCACACTCGGTTGAGCAGGGTTTCCTTGGTGAACACCCGACGCGGATGACGCATGAACAGTTCTAGCAAGGCGAATTCGGTGGGGGTTAGGTGGACGGGTTGCCCTTTTACGGTGACTTCGTGACTCTCGGTGTTGAGCACGATGTCTCCGGCCTGTAGCACGGTTGGTTCTGTGCTGTGACCGGCCCTTCGGAGCCGGGCTCGAATGCGGGCCACCAGTTCGTCGAAACTGAAGGGTTTGGTGATGTAGTCGTCGGCTCCCAGGTCCAGGCCACGAACCCGGTCGCGAACTTCGGTTCTTGCAGTAAGCATAATGATGGGCGTATCTTTGCCGAAGGTTCGCAGCCGTCGACACACGTCAAAGCCGTCCATGTCCGGGAGCATGAGGTCCAGGATAATCAGGTCGAAATCCTCGTGCAGCGCCCGATTCAAGCCCTCACGACCGCTTTCTGCAATGGTGACTTCGTACCCTTCATACGCGAGCCCCGTGCGCAGGAACTCAATGACTGTGGGTTCATCTTCTATAACCAGGATGCGCGCTCCCATCATTCGCCTCCTTCTCTTCCTCAAGAAGTAGGATAACACACCCGCATGTCTGTGTAAAACATGCTTGAAGGATCCCGCCGCGTGAGTACTTGTGTACACACGAACGCTGCGCTTTCCTTGAAACAATCATCTGGTCATTGTCGTACTACCGGTCGGGAACGGTCTGATGCCGGCGTCACCTCCCCTGTTTTCCCACCGGACCGATCTTCCTGGACCGCAAACGAAGGAGGGCACCATGCGACGACATTTCCTGTTGGCTGTTTTTCTGCTGTTGGTCATGGCCTTGCTTTGGACGGCTTGTGCTGCCCGCACTACACGCGCACATGTCTCTCTTCCTTCCACACCTGACTCCTCCCCCACGGACGCGCGCTCCGCGGACGCCTCTTCACGACCTGCTGCCTCTTCCCATGCTTACCAACGCCCCCCTCTTACACCCACCCGGAATCCTACGGCTACACCTACGGCGGCCTATTCTCCCACACCTATCCCCACTGCTGACCCGAACATGCCTCTGGGGGTTGCTTTTGGGGAGGGAAACGATCCGGAGAAGATAGACCATTTTATGGATTACATTCACGATTTGGGCTTGCACCGGACTAAGGTTTCTTTTTATTGGAGTCAGTTGGAGCCGTCACCGGATCAGTATGATTTTCAGCGCTTGGATCTGTACCTGGATCAACTGGGACCGGATGACCGCGCGCTGGTCAACCTTTTCACCAATGGATGGTGTACCCACGAGGAAGAAGAACAATCCCGCAAAGGGGCAACGTTGCGAGACTGTCCCAAGGGGATGACATCCTGTGAGAAGTCGTGTGAGGAGTACTACCGGGAATTTGTGGTCAAAGTGGCTGAACGGGTACGGGATCGGGCTCATGGCGGTGTTGCTTATTTTCAGCGGGATACGGAACCCGCGGGCCGGTATCACTTCCCCTCCAACGAACCCGAAGCGTACGTGGCCCTTCAGCACATTTTCTACCAGGCAGTGAAGTCGGTGCTCCCCGACGTTATTGTAATCGGGGTAAATCACAATGGCACCTTTTCGGAGCACGGGTGGGGGCATCCTGGTTCTCAGCACTTCTTTGAGTATGTGTTGGAACACATGCGCGATGATTTCGACGTGTTGGATGTACGCCTTTACGAGGACTACCTTACTGTTCCCCACCGGGTGGAGTGGTTCCGGGAGAAGATGAGGGCTTATGGGTATGAGAAGCCTGTGGTCTGCACGGAGTACGGAGGCCCTGATCCGCGAACGTTCCACGAGGGAGACGATTACATTTTTATGAATTTGATGCGTCGCCTCGCGGCCATGTGCACTCAGGATGATCCCAGGCAGACCAATCGGTGTGTTCGTTCCTGGATTCGGGCGCATCGGGATGAGATCTCCCCTAAACTGCGCCCCTTCCTCGGCGTTGGTAGCGCGGAGGAGAACGCGTTCCGAGAGGTGATTCATTGTCACGACATTGTGCAACATAACCTGGTTCTGCTTTCCTCAGGGGTTGAGGCTACATGGTGGTGGAATTTGCGTTCCCCAGGGGCCGATTTTGTCTTCGGTCAGATGCGACTGCGTGACAATTATCTGAACGAGTTGCCAGGCTATGGGTGTTATAAGCAGTTGGTACAGTATATGAACGGCGTTACAACAGTACAACGGGTGGATGTGGGTGATGAGGGGATTTTCTTCTTCGCGGTGCAGAAGGCAGATGGCGGGACCATGTACGTGGCCTGGCACCGGGATCCTAACCTGGACCCTTATGACTCCATCCAGGCCGCAGCAGTGAATGTGCGGTTGCCCATTCCGTATCCCTGGGTGACTGTGGTGGATCTGGAGGGGAACGAGCGTCACTTGAGTACCCGCGAAGGTGGATTATCCATTGCTCTGGATGATACGCCCCTTTTCTTTATGGAGGAACCCACGTCTTCTGTTCCTCCCCCGGTTGTTTCTCCCCGTCCCCCAACCGCGACACCGTAGTCTCCACCAGTGGCATGGGGAACGGGGGTGTTCTCCACGAGTGGGAGGGCTGTGGTAATCGGACGGGAGAGGGTTCTCCGCGGGACCTGGGATGCAGGGCGGAGAACCTTTTCCCTGTTCTTTGCGGGTTAGTGCCCATAACGGCTGATGTCCTTTAGCAGGTTTCGGTGGAGGATGATGTTCGCTGTGAGTAATCCTCCGGCCATGGCCCCCACAACCCCTGTGGTGGACACATCGACTCCAGTCAGGTAGAGGTTGGAGATGGGGGGATCGGGGTGGAGGAGCGGTTCCCGGAAGCGCTCTGGTGTGTGTGCTAGCCCGTAGATGGCGCCCTGGGGATGACCTGTAAATTCCACGGTGCTCAGGGGGGTGGCGAGTTCCGCGATTTCCACGCGCCCGCGCGTGCGGGGGAAAACGCGGTAGAGTATGTCCAACAGGCGTTCGGTTATTTTGGCCTTGAATTCTTCGTACGTTTCCCCGCGCTGCTTCCAATGTGTTCCCACCCAGGGCCGGAACCATGCCCAGTTCGCGGGGGCCACGACTTCGACGGTGGAATGTCCAGGATAGCGGTTCTGGAAGTCCGGGTCACGGGCGCTCAGTGAGGAGATGAACAGGAGGGGGAAAGGTGCATTTACGTCCGCGAGGAAGCGTTCCATGTTGGTGTCGTGGTGCTCGTCGGGGTAAATCCAGTAGTTGAACGGGGGAAGATCCAGTTCTTCGCTTGTTCCCTTCAGACCGATGTACAGGCAGAAGTGGGCAGTGGACACTCCAATGCGCGCGAGCGCGTCCAGCGCGCCAATGCGATCGGCGACTTCGCGGGGTACAAGGTGGGTGAAGGTGGTGGCAAACCCCGCATCGCTGATGATGAGAGGCGCGAATATTTCGTGACCGTTGGTCAGCCGCACGCCAATGGCTTTTCCCTCGCGCAGGATGATTTCTTGAACTTCGGCCCGCACCAGTACCGCGCCGCCGCCTTGTTCGATGACTCGAGTGGCCGCGGCAGCAAGGGTAGAAGATCCGCCAATGGGATAGGCTGCGCCTTCCAGGTAGTGGGAGGTGAGGATGGCTTGCATGACGAAACTGGATTTTTTCGGCGGGAGGCCGTAGTCCCCGTATTGGGCGGTGAGTAGCCCAAGTAGTCGGGGACTGGCTCCCAGGTGGGTGAGAACGTCGTATGTGGTCCGGTCCGCGTACTTGAAAAATCCTCTGCTCAGGGGCATGGTGAAGCGGCTGATGGTGCGGGGGATGGATTTGGTGGCATAATACATTTGGGTTGCGCTGGAGACTTCCTGCAGGGTGTGGAAGTACGCGTCGATGGCCGCGCGTTCCTGGGGAAAGGTGCGGTAGAGTGCTTCGCGCAGGTTGTCCTTTCCCGTCACAAAGTCGAAGGTCATATCCCCCATTATCACCCGGTCATACACCTCTCCCAGAGAGGCCCACCTAATTTGGCCATCTGAAATCGCGTTGAACAAGCGGCTGGCCAGGGATTCGGGGTGGAGGACTTGCCCGATGTAGTGGACGCCCACATCCCACTCGTAACCGGTGCGCGTGAACGTGTGGGTGAACCCCCCTGCCGTGTAATGGCGTTCCAGGACAAGGACCCGCTTATCGCCAAAGCGTGTGAGCAGGGCGGCAACGGTCAACCCGCCGATTCCGGATCCAATCACGATGGCATCGTATCCTCCAAAAGTCCGGTGCTGTTTGTAAGGCGTGCCTACGAGCATGTTGAT
>CAYOAZ010000007.1:0-148297 GCA_964402285.1 uncultured Anaerolineae bacterium
CGCAGTTTTAACTGCTGGCCGTGTCGGGGCCAACGCCCTTTGGCCGCCTCCATCGTTCGTGGGTGAAGACCGCACGAAACGCCCGGCAACTGGTAGTTGCGGGCTTCGTTTGCCAAGCCCCCTGGCGGGGGCTGCGCCGAACCGCCCCCGGCGGTTTCGCTCGCCCGGAGGCCGCAGTTTTCAACTGCCGGCCGCCCTTAGGGCCAACGCCCTCGGCCGCGGCCATCGTCCGTGGGTGGAAACCGCACAGAACGCCCGGCAACTAGAAGTTGCGGGCTTCGTTTGCCAAGCCCCCTGCGGGGGCTGGGTCGAACCGCCCTGGCGGTCTCGCAACCGAAGGCCGCAGTTTCCAACTGCCGGCCGTCCCGGGGCCCAACGCCCTCGGCCGCGGCCATCGCCCGTGGGTGGAAGCCGCATAGAACGCCCGGCAACTGAAAGTTGCGGGCTTCATTTGCAAAGCCCCCTAGCGGGGGCTGCGATTAACCGCCCCGGCGGTTTCGCAACTGAAGGCCGCAGTTTTCAACTGCCGGCCGTGTCGAGCCACATCATCCCTCACCCCGCGGCACCGGCGCCAAAATGAAAGGAGGCGTGTTCCCCCCTGAAGAGAGGACAGGTGACAGTTTGTACGATGTCACAGCCTGACGTACAATTCAACCTCAAACAGGAAACATCCATTATTCTCGCGGCCAGTGAGCCTTCAACTCACGATACGTATCCTGAAGCAATTGGGGAATCGTGCGGGTATCAGCCAATACAGTCATAAAATTAGAATCCGCCGACCAGCGGGGAACCACATGCAAATGAACGTGATCCCGAATCCCGGCCCCCGCTTCGGCGCCCAGGTTGAAGCCCACATTAAACCCGTGAGGATTCATGGCCGAACGTAGGGCCTGAATGGCCCGGTTCGTCATATGCATAAGTTCAAGCAACGTAGCATCGTCCAGATATTCGATGCTGGGCACGTGATCATAGGGAACAATGAGCAAATGACCGTTATTGTACGGATACCGGTTAAGAGTCACATAAACGTGTTCGCCCCGGGCCACAACCAGTTCAACATCGTCGTCCGCGTGGATTTTGGCGCAGAACACGCATTCCTTTGGCTTGGGGCCTCGAATAAAATCCAATCGCCAGGGTGTCCATAAATGTCGCATATTTAACCCCTCGTACTTTCAGAATTGGCAGAGCATCGACTCATAAGGTATCCAATTGCCCAATTTTTGCCAAACAGAACGACCGGACGGTTCGATTTAAGGGAGGATGCACATGTGGCAACGCTACTACACACCGGCTAATGTCGCCGAAGCCCTGGACCTGCTGGATCGGCATCGCGGCGACGCCCGCATTGTCGCGGGAGGCACCGATCTCGTCCTGGAATTGCGCCGCAAAGTACGCCACACCCGCGTACTCATCGACATCAGCCGCATTCCCGGGTTAGAGGAGATCACCCTGGACCCGGACGGCACCATCCACATCGGCCCCATGGTGACCCACAACCACGTCATCATCAACCCCACTATTGTGGAAAAAGCCTTTCCCTTAGCGCGAGCCTGCTGGGAAGTAGGGGCACCCCAAATCCGCAACCGAGGCACCGTGGCCGGAAACGTGATCACAGCCTCCCCGGCCAACGACACCATTCCCCCCCTGTGGGCCATGGGGGCTCGCCTGGTCCTCGCCTCACGACGTCAGCGGCGAGTTATTCCCCTGGCAGAATTCTACCAGGGCGTACGCCGCGTGGATCTAAAAGACAACGAAATGCTGGTGGACATCCAAGTCCCGGCCCTCGCGCCCAACCAACGGGGAACATTCCTCAAATTGGGACTGCGACGGGCCCAAGCCATCTCCGTTGTCAACGCGGCCGTCCTCCTCACCTTTGAGCAGGAACTTGCCCCCAACCAGGCCCCAGGGGACACAATCCGAGTCACCGACGCGCGCATCACCTTAGGCTCGGTAGCCCCCACCATCATCCGAGCCCAAGAAGCAGAGCGAGCGCTCATAGGCTTCCCGCTCAGCGATGAACGCATTCAGGAAGCCGCACGCCTGGCCGGAGAAGCGGCCCGTCCCATTGACGACGTTCGGGGCAGCGCTGCCTATCGTCGGGCCATGGTAGAAACCCTGGTCCAACGATCGCTTCAAGCACTTCGACAGGGCACAGAACGGCGGGGATGGCCTCAACGCCCACCGCTACTCTGGGGCACATGGAACGGACGAAACCCCTACCCCGCAGGGCACGCACCGCGCGCGGAACACGATCCGAACACACCCATTGTAGCAACCATTAACGGAGAAACAGTCACCCTTCCCAACGCGGCCGGCATGAGCCTGTTGGATGCCCTGCGCGAAGTAGGCCACCTCCACGGTCCCAAAAAAGGGTGTGACGAGGGCGAGTGTGGAGCGTGCACCGTCTGGCTGGACGGCATCGCAGTGATGAGTTGTCTTGTTCCGGCCCCGCGGGCCCACGGCGCGAACATCGTCACCATCGAAGGACTGGCCCAGGGAATTCGACCACGTCCCACCACAGATCTCAACCTCCTCAACCACTACCCACCTGACATTTGGGACGAAGACCTCGAGACCCTGCACCCGGTACAGCGCGCGTTCATCGAAGCCGGTGCCGTGCAGTGCGGTTACTGCACTCCGGGCATGATTATGACAACGGCCAAACTCCTGGAAGAAAATCCCCGCCCCGATGCAGAAACCGTGCGCCTGGCCTTAACGGGCAACCTCTGTCGGTGCACCGGTTACGTGAAAATCATTCGGGCCGTGGAACGAGCGATTGAACTCATGGAGCACTCATAAATCGGAACAGAACGGAGGATAACCGATGCGTGTTATAGGGAAAAACACCCCCCGGGTCGACGCCCGTCCCAAAGTCACGGGGGAAGCGATTTATCCCGGCGACATCCAACTCCCGGGAATGTTGTACATGAAAGTCTTGTTCGCGCATCGTCCTCACGCGCGCATTCGGCGTCTGGACACCCGCAAGGCCGAATCTGCCGACGGCGTGATCGCGGTACTCACGGCCAAAGACGTCCCCGTGAACGAATACGGGCTCATCATGCCCGATCAACCCGTGCTCTGTGGTCCAGGATCCACCAAACAAGGCGCGGACATAGTGCGCTTTGTGGGTGATCAAGTCGCCCTGGTCGTAGCAGAAAGCGAAGCCCAGGCCGCCGCAGCCCTGGACCTCATCGAGGTCGAGTACGAAGACCTACCCGTGGTGGGATCCCTGGAAGAAGCGCTCCAGCCTAATGCCCCGCGCGTCCACGCGCATCGGGAGGACAACATCCTCCTCGCGTACCGCATCCGTCGCGGGGACATCGAGCAGGGATTTGCCCAGGCAGACATCATCATAGAAGAAACCTTCCGCACCGGCTTCCAGGAACACGTATACCTCCAGCCAGAAGCGGGCGTCTCCTACGTGGACGAAAACGGACGCATCGTAGTCATCACCGCGGGCCAATGGGTCCATGAAGACCGCCAACAAATAGCCCACGCGCTCAACCTGCCCGAAGACCAAATCATCGTCCGATACGCCCACGTGGGAGGCGCGTTCGGTGGCCGTGAGGACATGAGCGTTCAGATCATCCTGGCCCTGGCCGCGTGGCGACTGGCCCAACGGGGCATATACCGGCCCATCAAAATCACCTGGACACGTGAAGAATCCATCATCGGGCACCACAAACGCCACGCCATGATCGCCCGGGCCCGGTGGGGAGCGACCCGAGACGGTCGCATCGTCGCGGCCCAGGTAGACCTCTCCCTGGACGCGGGCGCGTACGCGTACACCAGCACCAAAGTACTGGGCAACGCCACCCTCACCTGTGTAGGACCGTACGAGATCCCCAACGTCTGGGTGGACA
Organism: uncultured Anaerolineae bacterium; assembly: GCA_964402285.1. Taxonomy (GTDB): domain Bacteria; phylum Chloroflexota; class Anaerolineae; order JAADDB01; family JAADDB01; genus CAYPUG01. Next base: position 3,864 of record CAYOAZ010000007.1, read on the forward strand.
CCCGGGCCGTGTACACCAACAACATCCCCAGCGGAGCATTTCGTGGATTTGGCGCGCCGCAGGGCCACTTCATCGCCGAAAACATGGTCAACCGCCTGGCAGAAGCCCTGAACATGGACCCAGTGGAATTGCGCGCCCGCAACGTACTGCGTGAGGGATCCCTTCTTCCCACCCAGAGCCCTATCCCCCCTGGTTGTTCCATGCCCGAAGTGCTGGAACGCCTGGCTCGGGAAGCAGGGTGGACATACGACGAAAAGCGTGGATGGCAACCGCCTCCTCCCCTCCCATCCGAAACAGACACATCCACAGCCCACCCGTACACCGCGCTGGAAGCCGCGCCCGCTCGTCGCCTGCGCGGACGTGGTCTAGCCATCGCGTACAAAAACATTGGCTTCTCCTTTGGCTTTGTGGACGAATGTCACGCAACCGTGGAACTTCACGGAAACGATCGCATCGAGCGGGCCATAGTGCGCCATGCGGGCGCCGAAGTCGGACAGGGCGCGCACACCGTCATGGCCCAGATGGCCGCCGAAACCCTAGGCCTGCCCCTGGACAAAATCGAACTCATCGTCTCGGACACAGCCCGCACAGACAACTCGGGCAGCGCCTCCGCCTCCCGTATGACCTTCATGGCGGGGAACGCGATCACCCGTGCCGCGACAGAAGCCCTTCGCCTGTGGAACCAGGGACAGCGACCGGCCATCGCCCACTACCGGTACATCCCGCGTCCAACCACCCCCTACGATCCCGAAACAGGACGTTCCGACCCGAACATCACCTACGGGTACGTAGGACAATACGTTGAAGTGGAAGTAGATCCCGACACCGGGCACATCACCCTCACCCGTGTCATCACCGTCAACGACGTGGGCCAGGCTGTGAACCCGATCCAGGTAGAAGGGCAAATCGAAGGCGCAGTCGCCCAGGCATACGGCTGGGCCGTCATGGAAGACTTCAAAGTAGAAAAAGGGCGAGTCTTGACCGACACCCTAAGCACCTACCTCGTGCCCACCAGTCGAGACCTGCCCGCCCAAATGACCTCCATTATCCTGGAACATCCTGACCCCCAGGGACCGTACGGGGCCCGGGGAATGGGAGAAATGCCATTCATCCCCCTGGCCCCGGCCATCGTTGCCGCGGTGCGGGATGCCACTGGCGTATGGTTTAACGAAATTCCCATGACCCCGGAACGGGTGTGGGCGAAACTGCACCAAAAGCAAGACCAATGAAAAAAGAACACGTGGAGGGAACAATTCCCATGACCAAAGCACCAACATTCCAGGAAGTAATCCAGCGACTGCACAACTTCTGGGCTTCCCAAGGATGCCTCCTCTGGCAACCGTACAGCGAAAAAGTCGGCGCGGGCACCATGAACCCAGCCACCGTGTTACGAGTGCTAGGCCCTGAACCGTGGAACGTGGGATACGTGGAACCGTCCTACCGTCCTGACGACGGACGGTACGGAGAAAACCCCAACCGCATGCAAATGCACACCCAGTACCAGGTCATCCTCAAGCCCGATCCGGGCAACCCCCAGGAAATCTACCTCAAGAGTTTAGAAGCCATTGGCATTGACCCGGAAGAACACGACATCCGCTTCGTAGAAGACAACTGGGAATCACCCGCGCTGGGAGCCTGGGGATTAGGGTGGGAAGTCTGGCTGGACGGACTGGAAATCACCCAGTTCACCTACTTCCAGCAAGCGTGTAGCCAAGTACTGGACCCCCCGGCCGTGGAAATCACCTACGGCCTGGAGCGCATTGTCATGTTCCTCCAACGAGTGCGCAGCGTGTGGGACATCGACTGGGATGGCATCCACACCTATGGGGACATTCTCCTGCAAGCAGAGATCGACCACTGCAAATACGACTTTGAAATCGCGGACATCGAGCGCCTGCGCCAGATGTACGACCTGTTCGAAGCCGAGGCCCGCTCCGCCATCGCGGCCGGCCTCGTCATTCCTGCACATGACTACATCCTCCGTTGCTCCCACACCTTCAACGTCCTGGACGCGCGAGGGGCCATCGGCGTCACCGAGCGAGCCTCCTACTTCGCGCGAATGCGTGACCTGGCCCGACAGGTGGGGGAACTCTACCTGAAACAGCGGGAAGAAGCGGGCTTCCCCTGGCTGAAGTACGCCCCCGCCTCACAGGAAGAACCCACCTCCGCCCCGCGAATCACCTCCCCGGCCCTGGACGAGCCCCGGGACTTCGTCATAGAGGTCGGCACCGAAGAACTGCCCACCCAGGACGTGCGGCACGCCATTGAACAGTGGAGCCAGGCCGTGCCCCAACTGCTGAAAAACCTGCGCCTGGAACATCGGGGCATCTCTGTCACAGCCACACCGCGCCGCATAGTGGCTTACGTCAAATCCCTGGCCCCTCGTCAAGAAGACCGCGTCGTAGAAGTCAAAGGACCTCCCACAAAAATAGCGTTTGACGCAGAGGGCAAGCCCACCAAAGCCGCGGAAGGGTTTGCTCGTGCCCAAGGTGTGCCCGTGGAAAGCTTAGAAGTCCGCACAGAGGGCAAAAAATCCTACGTCGTCGCGATCAAACGTGAACCCGGACGCGACGCGGGTGAAGTGCTGGCAGAAGCCCTGCCCAAACTCATCGCGGGATTGCGCTTCAACAAAACCATGCGTTGGAACAAAACCAACGTCGCGTTCAGTCGTCCCATTCGCTGGATCCTCGCCCTGCACGGAGATCGGATCATCCCCTTCACCTACGCGGGGTTAACCAGTGGTAACGTCACCCGGGGACCGCGGCCCCTGGGATCGCCCGAACTGACCGTAGAACAAGCCGAATCCTATCACGCGGTCATGTCCAAACACTACGTCATCGTGGACCGCGCGCTGCGTCGACGTCGGGTAAAGGAACAGATCATAGCCCTTTCCAAAGGCATGGGCGGCCACGTGCCTGATGACCCCGCGCTCCTGGACGAAGTCACCGACCTGGTCGAATGGCCCGTTGCCATTCGAGGAGCCTTTGAGGAAAAGTACCTGAGTTTGCCCAAGGATGTACTCATCACCGTAATGAAAAAACATCAGCGGTACTTCCCCATTGTCAACGCGGAAACAGGGGAAATGATGCCCTACTTCATCGCCGTTTCCAACGGACTCCGCAAGGACATGGGCATTGTGCGCCGCGGCTACGAAGATGTCCTCCGAGCCCGCTACGCGGACGCGGAATTCTTCGTCAAAGAGGACCTGAAGAAACCCCTGGAGGACTTCCTGCCCAAATTGCACACCCTCACCTTCCAGGAAAAGTTAGGGTCCATGCTGGAAAAACAGCAACGCATAGAAAAACTCGTTCCCATCCTTGCCGACGCGTTCCACCTCACCCCGCAGGAAAAGGCCTGGGCAGAACGGGCAGCCCACCTCTGCAAAGCCGATCTGGCCACCAACATGGTCATCGAAATGACCTCGCTACAGGGTATTATGGGGCGAGAATACGCCCGTCACTGGGGGGAACCGGAACCTGTTGCCACAGCCATTTACGAACATTATCTACCCCGCTTTGCTGGCGACGCACTGCCAGAGACCAAACCGGGGATCGTCCTGGCCATCGCGGACCGTCTGGACAGCCTGGTCGGACTCTTTGCCGTGGGATTAAAGCCCACAGGGTCCGCGGATCCCTACGGACTGCGTCGGGCCGCGCTCGGCCTGGTTCACATCCTCATTGGGCGACAACTGCCCTTCAGCCTGCGCACCCACCTGGCCGAAGCGGCCAAGTTACAACCCGTCCCGGTAACAGAAGAAATCCTGGACGACGTGTGGAACTTCGTGGTGGACCGTCTACGGGTATGGCTCCGTGACCAGGGCCTTCCCCATGACGTAGTGGAAGCAGCGATTGCCGAACGCGGGGACGACCCGTACGCCGCGTACCGATCAGCCACCGCGCTGGCCGAAGCCGTCCAGGCCGAGGACTGGCCCGAAGTGCTCATCGCGTACGCCCGTGCCAAGCGCATCGTGCGAGACCTGAAAGAAACATACCCCCTCGCACCAGAACTCTACACCGAACCCGCGGCCAGAGCCCTTTACGAAGCCTGGCAAAAAGCGCGCGCGAAAGTAGACGCGGACCCCGAAGTCCCCACCCTGGTCGAAGCCCTAAGAGAACTTAAGGATCCCATCAACCGCTTCTTCACCGACATCCTGGTAATGGCCGAAGACCCCAAAGTGCGCCAGGCCCGTCTGGCACTGGTCCAACGGGTGGCTGCACTGCCAGACGGCATCGCTGACCTGAGCAAACTGCAAGGCTTCTAAAAACGCCGAAACACCTTCCGTGGCAAAAGTGGGGCAGAGCGTGTGAAATACACCCTCTGCCCCCTGAGCACCACAGCACAAACCGAGAAACCACGTCCGACAGAGCGAGATGTGGACATTGTGCGAACAGCGCAAATGTGTTAAGATGTTGAACACACAATCCGACACACAACGCAGCATTTCCTCCGCTGAAAGGAGAGGGCCATGACGGAAACACATGCCCCCGAGCGTGATCTGCCTTCCCTGGACAAAACATTAGAGGAGGGACACGGCCTAACCCCTCCAGCCCCACCCGAGTACAGAGAAGCAACGGGCTGGGCCGATGCTGAAGAAGTGCGCACCACCACATCGCCCATTGGATCCCCCCTGGTTGTGGTGGACACGGAAGAGCGAGTCCACATCCTCTGGGCAGAGGACGGCTGGCTCTGGCACATGTACCGAACCCAAGATGGGTGGACAGAGCCCAAACGCCTGTTCATGGGGGTACAGCCCAGTGTAGACGTGGATGCCCACGGGTTTATTCACATGGCATTCATCCACGACTTCGGCGGACGCTATCAGGTGTATTACACCACATTCCGAGACCCACTCTGGGCCATCCCGTACGATATCTCCCGTACACCAGGCCTCTCCCAGCACCCGGCCCTCCTCGCGGCCCCAAATGGCCTCATCTACGTAGTGTGGGAAGATGACACGCCGGGATTCTCCAGCATTTACCACGCCTACAACCCAGAAGGCCACTGGATCAACGCGCCGGTTCCGGGGGCTCGAGGGTGGCGTCCCACACTAACCCACGACCACAACGGACAAATCCACCTCATTTGGGAAGGCGCAATGCCCACGCGGCAGGGAGACGACATCTACCACTCCCAGTTAAGCAAAGACGGGTGGACATTGCCGGAAAACATCTCCGACTCCCCCAACCGGGATTCTGCGGCCCCAACCGCGGCCCCTGCCCAGAACGGCATGGTCCACGTCGTGTGGCAGGAGCGGCTTGGCCAAAGGTCCGTCATCGGCTACGCGTTCGGGCAATACGCATCCTGGCGAAAACCCCTAGCACTCTCCGCGCCGGGCACCCACCAGATGCCTTCCATTGTCACATCGCCCCACGGATACGTCCACGCATTGTGGACTGAAGAAACCGCCATCCTGCACCGAAGTCGAGGCCCTGTGGCAGATGCCGTATGGCACACCCCGGAAAAAGTCACACACCAGGAACATCCTATCGTCAGTTTACGGGCCCACTGCGATTCCGAAGGCCGCGTCCACCTGGTTTGGGTCACCCGCGGGGAGAAAACGTGGACCCTTCACTACCGATGGCGAGAACCTGCAATGAAGCACAAACACTTCATCCCCACCGTAGGCGTGGGAGGTGGCGGAAATGCGCCCTGAGGATCAGGGAGTGCAATCCGGGGCACAGCGATACCGTGTCATCCCGCGCGTACTGTGCTTCGTGTTGGACCGGGGCCGGGTACTGCTGCTCAAAGGAGCGCCCACCAAACGCCTGTGGCCCAACCAATATAACGGCCTTGGCGGTCACGTGGAGCCGGATGAAGACGTGTACACAGCCGCAGTACGGGAAATTCAAGAGGAAAGCGGACTTCAGGTCACCAACGTACGGCTACGGGGGATCATCAACATCGACACCGGCGAACCCGTGGGCATCTTACTCTTCGTCTTTCTGGCGGACGCGGTTACCACCGACCCTAAAGCCTCGATCGAGGGCTCACTCACCTGGGTGCCGGTGGAGCAAATCCACGAGTATAACCTGGTGGAAGATGTGGGCATCCTCCTCCCCCGCGCGCTGGAAGAAGATAAACGTCACGGGGTCTTCTTTGCCCACTACGCGTTCGACACAGAAGGACACCTTATGATCACCTGGCCCATCCAACAGTAACGTGTGCGCTCACACACCGCGGAAAGTCCACACACGATTCGCGCCGAAATTCCAGAACAACACCACGCCTATAGCCAGGATCTTCGCCGCGTTGTAATTCCAGGGAGCCGCCAGGTGGGGGCGGAGTACCTGGTACACGTGCCACAGAACCACATTATTAATGCCCAGGCCAATAATGCTCACCGTGGCAAATTGGGCCAACTGAGTGTGCACGGGACGATGGCGTGTCTCCGGGAATGTCCATAGCCGATTCCAGGTAAAGTTACTCACCACAGCAGCAGAAAAGGAGATGGAATTTGCCACCAGTAAGTGTAAGCCAACCAGCCCGTGCAGAAGGTTCAGGATCGACAGATCCACCACCATGCCGATAGCGCCGACAATGGCGAATTTGATAAAACGGACCAGTTCCCGTGTGCGCAAGCGCTCCGGTAAATAATGCCAGATATCCATCTCCGTTACCGTCATCCTGATTTTAGCCTCCTCCAGTACCGCTTATACACGTGTCGGCACAGTATAACATAACCTCCCTCCAGCACGAATTTCCCCGCCGCAAAGGCAAGCCCGAGGGAACCCCACGTCTGTTTTGTCGGTCCCTCAACGTCAATGCTACAATGACTCATGTTGTGCCCCTAGACAGGGGGAAAGTTACCGCCGAACAGGAAGGTTTATTCGCCGTGGACATGATTTTAGTAGCGCTGGACCTGGAAACCACCGGGTTAGACCCAGCCCGTGACACAATTATCGAAGTGGGGGCTGTCAAATTCCGGCCAGATGGAACCATTATTGACGAATATCAAACCCTGGTGAACCCCGGACGTGATGTTGCCTTCCGCATTGCCCAACTGACAGGCATCACCAACGAAATGTTAGCCCACGCGCCAACCTGGCACGACGTGCGCGAGGAAGTGATCGCCTTTATTGGCCAGGCCCCCATTGTGGGACACAACATCGCGTTCGACCTGAACTTCCTCCAAACCCACGGTGTACACCCACCGGGGCAGCCATTGGACACCTTTGACCTGGCGACCATGCTGTTGCCCGGCCTCAACCGCTACAACCTGGGCACCCTGGCAGAAACATTAAACGTCCCCCTAAAGGACGCCCACCGGGCATTGGACGACGCGCGGGCCACCGCACTGGTATTTGCCGCCCTTCTAGAAGAGGGAATCATGCTTCCCTGGCCTGTGCACCAATCTATTGCCCGCATCATCGAAGGACGCTCCTGGCCGTACGCGCCCTTTTTCCATTGGATGCGGAAAGAGCACCGAGCCCGCAACCTCCACCGCAAGGAAGACGTGCTCCCCCTGCGGCCACGGCTTAACGACCTGCCCACGTTTGCTCCCCCGCCCACAGCACCAGTGCTCCACCCGCGCGAGGATTACGCGCCCATTGACGTGGAGGGTGTGGCCCAGTACCTGGATAAAGGCGGCCCGCTGGCCCAGGCCCTCCCGACCTACGAACATCGCCCGCAGCAAATACACATGCTCCGAGAAGTGGCTCGCGCGCTCAACGAAGGCATGCACCTGCTGGTAGAAGCGGGCACAGGGACGGGAAAATCCCTCGCCTACCTCATCCCGGCCGCGTTCTTCGCCCATGCAAACCAAGAACGAATCGTCATATCCACCCACACCATCAACTTACAGGATCAACTCCTCCACAAAGACCTGGTAGCACTCACCCAGGCATTACCCTTTGACGTGTACGCCACAGTCCTCAAAGGCCGCGGTAATTACCTGTGTGTCCGTCGCCTGCAAGAATTCATCAAACGCTCGGACCTGACCCCCGCGGAGATCACCTTTGCGGTCAAACTCACCGTGTGGCTGCACATGACCCGCACCGGCGACGTAGCGGAATTAGGACTCAGTGCAGAGGAACAATCCCGTCTGTGGCCTGAAGTAGCGAGTGACGCGAACACCTGCTCTCGCGAGCGGTGCCGGGAAGCGGGTGACTTCTACTTCATTGCCCGCGACCGAGCCGAACGCTCCCACCTGCTCATTGTGAACCATGCCCTTCTGCTCGCGGACATCAGCGTGGAAAACCGCGCGCTTCCCCCGTATCAGCACCTCATCGTGGACGAAGCGCACCACCTGGAAGACGCGGTCACCCAGCAACTGGGGTACGCGGTCAGCGCCTCCACACTGCAAGGAATGCTCAACGCCATCTACAACCCGCGGGCCCCCCGAGCGCGCAGCCTGATCACCCGGGTCCAGAAACACCTCACGCCGGTGGAACTGGGCATCGAGCGCATGACCGAGATTGGGGGCATTCTCAACACCATCGCGGACGACGTCATGCGTGTGGGCCCGGTACTGGAACGTTTCTGGCGCGACCTCTCCCGATTCCTGCGAGAACACGGCCCAGATCGGAACGGCCCATACACGCGGCGCCTGCGCATTACCCCGGCTGAACGCAACCAACCCGCGTGGTCCCACGTGGAAATCTCCTGGGACCGATGCGTCCCCGCGTTGGAGCGACTCATCAACGACCTGGAACGCCTCGCGACCCGGCTAGACCATTTTGCCAACACCCTCATGCTCGATGAACTGGCCGACGACGTCATAGAAATCCGCGGCGCAGCCCAACGGCTAGGAGAATCCGTCCAGAAAATCACCCGCGCGGTGACTCAGCCCCTGGACGAGTACATCTACTGGATTGAAGAGGACGCGGAGGGAGAACGGCTCACCCTGCGATCCGCACCGCTTCACATTGGTGACCTGGTGGCCCGGTACCTGTGGAATGAGAAACGTTCGGTCATTATGACCAGCGCCACCTTGCGCACCGGCGGGACCTTTGACTACCTGCGCGAACGTCTCAACGCGTGGGAGGCGGAAGAACTTTCCCTGGGGTCCCCGTACGATTACGCGTCATCCACCCTGTTGTACCTCCCCACCGACGTGCCAGAACCCAACCAACGCGGATACCAGGAGACCGTCGAACGCGCGCTGGTGGAATTGGCTCAGGCGACCAACGGCCGAATGCTGGTCCTCTTCACCTCCTACAACCAGTTACGTCGCACCGCGGAACACATCGGCCCTATCCTGAAGAGCATGGGCATCACCGTGTACGAACAAGGCATGGGAGGCCGAACGCAACTGCTGGAAAACTTCCGCACGACAGAAAAAGCCATCCTGTTGGGCACCCGATCCTTTTGGGAGGGCGTGGACGTTCCCGGTGAAGCGCTAAGCGTATTGGTCATCACCCGTTTGCCCTTTGCTGTCCCCTCAGACCCCATTGTGCAGGCCCGATCCGAAACGTACGAAAATCCCTTCCACGAATACCAGGTTCCTCAGGCCATCCTGCGCTTCCGACAGGGATTTGGGCGTCTAATTCGCAGTCGCACAGATCGGGGCGTGGTGGTAGTGCTGGACCGCCGCATTCAAACCAAGGCCTATGGAAAGCTCTTCCTGGACTCCCTGCCCCCGTGTACGGTCCAACGGGCGCCCCTGGCTTATCTTCCCCAGGCGGCCAGACAATGGCTCGAAAATGCGAAGCCCCTTTACACGCGACCTGTGGAGTAGGGAGGGGACGAACAGGGGGAAGAGAGTTCGCGCCGAACATCCTTCGGGAAGAAAGAACATCCTCCGTTTGGGGAAAACGCCAAACTCCGGTACAATAAAAAACCGCAGGGACACGATAAAGGGGATCGCTCGCCGCGATCATCGCCTGTCCCCCAGGCAAAAGAGGGCTGGGAATAGCACGAACACGTTACCCATCCTCATCAAGGAGGAGATACCATGAGCGTCATCCCGACCGAAGTGATGAAGAAGGCGCATCGCAAGTTGGCCGAATACCACTATGAACTCCGGCCAGTGGAACGCGGTTACGCCAACCGCACGTTGTACATCAACCTCTCCGACCTCACCATTAAGGAAAAACCCGTGACAGAGGAAATGAAGCGCACGTTCACGGGTGGACGAGGGTTCGCCCTCTGGTTGTTGTGGAACGCGGTCAAGGATGACACGCGCTGGAATGACCCGGAAAACGAACTCATCATCGCCAACGGCCCCCTGTGTGGCATCCTCTCCTATCCTGGTACTGGCAAATCCACCGTGGTGACCATCTCTCCCTTAACCAACCTGGTTATCGACAGCAACGTGGGGGGCATGGTAGGTCCTTATCTGAAGGGTGCTGGATTTGATGCCCTGGAAATTCAGGGTAAAGCCGACAGGGATGTCATCATTGTTATTGACGGGGACACGGGAACCATCACCATTGAGGAAGCACCGCTCGAGGAACCGTACTCCCACTTGATGGCCCGCGAACTCACGGAAATGTACGCGAAGAACGAAGCAGACATGCGCAATGTGGCAGTGGTGGCTGCGGGCATTGGTGCGGAACACAGCCGTTACGGCATTCTCAACTTCTCCTGGTATGACCTCCGGCGAAAGGAAGTGCGCTACAAGCAAGCCGCCCGTGGTGGCACAGGCACCGTATTCCGCGACAAGCGCCTCAAGGGCATTGTGGTGCGCAAATCTGGCTGGAGCGCGAAATCCAACAACGCGGCCAAACCCGAACTCATCCGCAAGGCGAGCCAGCGCATCACCCGGGAAATCGCGGAACTGGATGACAAACAGAACCAGATGCGACGGGTGGGCACCCCGTACCTGGTGGGGATTATGAACGACTACGACCTGCTGCCCGTGCACAACTACCAGTACGGCAGCCACCCCGAAGCACACAAGATCTCCAAAGAAGTGTGGAAAGCCCTCTTCACCCAGGGCGTTCCTGATGGATGTCATTACGGTTGTGCCCTGGCCTGTTCCCACGCTGTCGACCACTTCCACCTGCGCACCGGTCCTTTCAAGGGTCAGGCTGTGCTGGTGGACGGGCCAGAATACGAAAACGCGGCCGGGTTGGGAGCCAACCTGGGCATTTTCGACCCCATCGCTATCCTGGAATTGAACTTCTACTGCGACACCTACGGCGTGGACACCATCTCCTTTGGTGTGTCCATGGCCTTCGCGATGGAATGCTATCAGCGGGGCATCCTTAACCGCGAACGCACCGGGGGCCTGGACTTGACGTGGGGCAACGCGGAAGCAGTGCTGGAAGTCCTGCACCAACTGGCGCGCGGGGAAGGCTTTGGCCGCATCGTAGGGCAGGGCGTCCGCTGGATGAAGCAATTCTTCGCCGAGACCTACGCCGCGGATCCGCAACTGCTGAACGACATCGGCATGGAAGTAAAGGGACTGGAGTTCTCCTTCTACGTCACCAAAGAATCCCTGGCACAACAGGGAGGATACGCGATTGCCAACAAAGGGCCTCAACACGATGAAGCGTGGCTCATCTTTATGGACATGGTGAACAACCAAATTCCCACGTTTGAGGACAAGGCAGAAGCGCTCCACTACTTCCCCATGTGGCGCACCTGGTTCAGTCTGCACGGCCTGTGCAAACTGCCGTGGAACGACATCGAACCCGCGGACAACGCGCTCCAACCGGAGCCCCACAAAGTGCCTGAACATGTGGAGAACTATTGCTGGCTGTACGAGGGCATGACGGGCATCCCCGTCACCGGTGACGACCTCATCTTGCAAAGTGAAAAGGTCTACAACTTCCAGCGCGTGTTCAACATTCGTCGAGGGTCTGGGCGCCGGGCCAACGACTACCCGCCCTACCGTGCCATGGGGCCGGTAACCGTCGAAGAATACGAATCCCGACGAAAGCGATACGACAAACAACTGAAAGAGGAAATCGGGGTTGATCCCGCTGGACTGTCCACCGAGGAGAAGATGCGCATCCTGCGGGAGCACCGGATGAAGCGGTACGAACAACTCCTGGATGCTGTGTACGAACGCCGCGGGTGGACCAAGGATGGCATCCCCACCCTGGAGACGCTAAAGCGCCTGGGGATTGACTATCCGGATGTAGTGCGGGTAGTCCAGCAGGCACTGGGCGAGGAAGGGAAGAATTAAGATCCATTCCCCCATCGGTGCCTTTAGCACCGATGGGGGAATGAACTCACCCATTTCCTTTGGGCAAAGAAGAGACCGCGGAGGAATGCATGGGGAAGATTCGCGTCAATGACAAGTTCGAGGTGGATTGGAAGCCCGGCATGACGATTCGTGATATCATCAAAGCGTTAAATTTCACTTTCCCCATGTTAGTTGTGACAGTAAACGGCAAGGTTATCCCCAAGGACGAATGGGATACCTATCAAGTGGGGGAAAATGACAATGTGCGCATCCTCCACATGATAGCGGGAGGATAATCCCCCGGGGGAGGACGGTTGTTCTCCCCCGGGTCGTAACACAGCCGTCCGGCCGTGTTACTTTAGCGAGGCAAGGGCCTGAACGTACCGCTCGGCCACCGCGTCCCAATCAACAACGTTCCACCAGTTCGCTATGTACTCCGCGCGGCGATTCTGGTACTTAAGGTAGTACGCGTGCTCCCACACATCCAAACCAAGCACAGGAATGTGCCCGTTCATGTACGGGTTATCCTGGTTGGGAGTGGAGTACACGGCCAATTTACCGAAGCCATCGACCACCAGCCAGGCCCAACCGCTTCCAAAGCGCGTGGCCGCGATCTGGGAGAACATGTCCTTAAACGCGGCAAACCCACCAAATCGTTGGGCTATGACCTGAGCCAATTCACCGGTAGGTTCCCCGCCACCGTTGGGCCCCATAATGCTCCAGAACAGACTGTGATTCGCGTGTCCACCACCGTTGTTGCGCACCGCGGTGCGGATGTCCTCGGGCACACTGGCAATGTTGCGCAAGAGAACCTCAACGGAAACGTCCTGCAAGTCCGGGTAACTTGCCAGGGCCGCGTTCAACTTGCTAACGTAACCGCCGTGGTGTTTGGTGTGATGAATCTCCATAGTTCGGGCGTCAATGTACGGCTCCAACGCATCGTATGCGTAGGGCAATGCGGGTAACTGATGTGTCACAATCCACCTCCGTCTATAATATGGCACATGTGGGGGATACTACGACGACACCGAAGTCGTGCTCACCCATTCGGCGCCGCAATGTGCTGTGTGGGACGATTGTATTCAGTGGTGGCGAAGCAGTCAATTTTAGAAACGTTTTTGTTGCTCTATAACATTCCACGAGGACGAAAGAAAGCAGACAACACAAAGCGAGGCCCAGAAACACCATGTGGAACGAAGACAAGACGCACATCCTGGACCGTTTGTTGGCAACGTATGTGGGACGGGTGTACACCGCGGCCGTGTTGCACATCCGCCAGCGCGGGAGGGTCGTGTACGAGCGCGCGGTGGGCCAGACGAATCCCCAGGTTTCCCCCGCGTTAGCCCACCGCCACACCCTTTTCGACCTTGCATCCCTCACCAAACTTTTTACCGCGACCACGGTGTTGGCCCTGGTCCACCAGTACAGGGAAGCATTTCCCCAGGGGGTGGACACGCGAGTGGCCCACCTAATCCCGGAGTTCCGGGGAGAACGCCCCATTCGCGCTTATGAGGATCCCTTGCATCCCGGGGAGTGGGTCACCGTAACGGAGAAAGCAGGAACCGTCAACGCAGGAGAAATCACCGTGCGCGACCTCCTGAGTCACAGGTCCGGTCTTCCCGCTTGGCGCCCCCTGTATCAATGGCCGCGGGAGCACATTCGGGAACGCGTGCTCCACACATTCTTCTCCTACCCGCCCCGCACGCGTGTGGTGTACTCGGATATCGGCTTCATCCTGTTGGGGTGGATTGTCGAAAAGGTTACTGCCATGCGCCTGGATGAGGCCATCCGCAGGTGGGTATTCACCCCCTTACACCTATCCCACACCGCGTATCGCCCCCTGGGTGAGGTGGCTCCGCCACGTGAGGACGAGGTGGCAGCCACGGAGTTCTGTGCGTGGCGGGGACGACGCATGTGGGGCGAAGTTCACGATGAAAACGCGTGGGCCCTGGGCGGGATCGCCGGCCACGCGGGGATATTCAGTACAGCCGAGGACGTGGGAACCTTTGGGCAGGCATGGTTGGACGTGCTGCGCGGGCAAAGTCCGTTGCCGCTGCCCCCTTCCTTAGCGCGCGAGGCGGTATCCCTGCAAGCAGAGGAGGGACACACCCGCCGAGGATTGGGGTGGGCACTCCGTTCAACCGATCCCCAAGCCTTCACATCACCGCTGAGTCCCCGTTCTTTCGGGCACACAGGTTTTACCGGCACGTCGTTACACGTGGATCCGACTACGGAAACCGTCATTGTCTGTCTGACCAATCGTGTGTATTATGGGCGTGATCCACAAGGCATTATGGAATTCCGCGGTCATGTGTACCGCGCAGTCGCTCAGTAAAGGGGAGCTAGCCAACAAAGTCGGGCCACTCAACGCGTACGTTGGTTGCTCGGCAAGGGACCACGGCAAGGGAAGGAGATGAGGGGAGGCCGATGATCCGTTCAACGTTCGCGCGTGTTCGGCCGTGGTTGGGAATCCTGTTGGCAGTGGGAGCCGGCATTCTGTTGCCTTATGCCCTGCGCCAGGAAAGTTGGGGGATTGGCCGCGTGGTGTTGATACTCACGGGCGGGCTGGGTGTCCTCCTGGCGTGGCCCCCACCGCCCCAGGAGCCGGAAGCGGAGGAGACCGGATATATTACAGCCTCGCGCCCGTGGCCGGGATGGGGGGTGCTGTTCCTGGGGATCACCGCGGGGGTGATTTCTGTCCTGCGCGTGTGGCATTCCGACACCGACGTGTGGGGATTTCGTCTGTGGGTGTTGATGCTTGTCGCGTTGCCCCTGGGCGGCTACCTTCTGCACCCGCCCTCCCCGTCCCTTTCCGCCCTGCGCAGGGAATGGGGATTCCACATGGCCGCGCTTTTCCTCGTACTCGTGGGCATGGGAGTCCGCGTTTATCACCTGGACCGAATCCCTCCGGGCATTTTCGTGGACGAAACCAATGCTGCTGGGGACGCGCTCCGGCTGCTCAGTGGCTGGAACGGATCACCCTTCGGGGTAGGGTGGTTTGAGACGCCTCTGGGTTACATGTATTACATGGCTGGACTTATTAAACTGTTTGGTCCCACATATATGACGCTAAAGGCCGCCTCCCTCATTCCCGCGATTCTCACGCTGGTTGCCTTTTACGCCCTGGCTCACCTCCTCTTCGGCCCACGGGTGGCCGTCGTGGCGCTGGCCTTTCTCGCGTTGAACCGATGGCATATGACCATGAGCCGCTGGGGGTGGAATGAAGTGGCGCCCCCCCTGTTTCACATTCTCGCGGTGTACTTCCTTATTAAGGGGAGTCGAACCCGAAACCCGGGCCACTTTCTCCTGGGAGGAGTGTGGTTGGGATTGGGCATGTACACGTATCTCGCGTCCCGACTGGTTGTTCTGGCCGTTGTGGCCTACCTCTTTTACCGAGGAATTGGGGAACGGGGATGGTTGCGGCGAGCAGGGTGGGGCGTTGTGTTGTTCTTCCTCGCGTATGCATTGACGTTTGCCCCCCTGGGCACTACGTACGCGAAGAACCCCTTCACGTTTCTCAATCGCTCACGTCAGGTGAGCATCCTCAACGATATGCGCGCGGCCTACTCACCGGACCATCCCCTACCTCAGCCAGTGCAGTCGATCCTTCGCGCGGCGCACCTCCCCACGGATATCAGTTTCCGTCCGCTGGGGGAAAGTATTGTCAAGCACGCGCGCATGTTCCACGTAGAAGGAGACTACAATCCCCGGCACAATATTCCCGGCGCCCCCATGTTGGACCCGGTTACGGGGGTGCTCTTCCTGTACGGTCTGTTCTACGCGCTGAGATATCCCCGGGACCACCGCCACGGGCTGGCGTTGACCTGGCTCATCATCCCCTTGCTGGGGGGCATCCTTTCCCTGGTGAGCGAGGCACCGCAGGCGTACCGCACCCTCGATGTGGTGATCGCCGTTGCGCTGCTGGCCGGGGAGGTGTTGGGGACAATGCCTGTGCCCGACTGGGGACATCCTGATGTGCGCAGCCGAATACGGTGGGGGGCTGTGATCGTGCTGATCGGGGTCACAGCGTTCTTCAACGTGTCCGCGTTTTTCCAAAAATGGGCCCAGGATGATCGGGTGTGGTTAGCCTTTTCCCCGATGGAAACCGCGGTGGCCCGAGAGGTGGCAGCCCGTTTGCCCACAAATGAAGTGTACCTGAGCCCGACCCTTTACTGGGGCTCGCCGTTGCGATACCTCACGTTCAGCGCGAGTCAAAACGGAAACCCGCCCTTTCACCAGATCCAGCCCGTGGAGGATCTCCCCCTCACCCAACCCATAGGGAACAACGCGCTCTTCCTCCTGGATCCAGTATACGCGGACTTGCTGAACATTTTCACTGAGTATTACCCCCACACCCGGGCAGAACTGGTAGTGGGCCGGTTCAACATCCCCCTCTACGTTCGCATCCAGATTCCCCTGGACGACGTGCGGGCGATTTGGGGGCTAGAGGGCACATACGCCCCCTGTTCCGGGCAGACGATCACCCGGCGTGACCGACAGATCGCGCTTCAATGGCCCCAGGACCTGCCAGCAGGGTGCCGGCTGGGGGAAGTACAACGCATAACGTGGACGGGCAGTGTGTTCATCCCCCAGAGCGGGGTGTACGGGTTCCGGGGGGAAGGAGATGTGCTCATTCACGTGGACGGATCGCCCTGGACCGGAGACCGGATGTTGGGAAAGGGGTTGCACGCGCTCTCTATCACGCAATCGGGGGACGCGGCCGTAAGGACTAAAGAGGTTCGACTCCTCTGGAGGCGGGCGGGACAGAATTGGACGCTGGTTCCCCCAACGCATCTGTTCGTTGTGCCTCCCCCGCGAGAAGGACTTCTTGGGGAGTACAGGCGTGGCATGGACCTTTCGGGGCCGCTGCTTTTCTCGCGAGTGGACCGGACATTACTTCTGGAATGGCAGGATCCAGAACCTACGGTAGGGCCCTTTTCCGTGCGCTGGACCGGGTACATTTGGGCGCCCACAGATGGGGTATATCACTTCCGCCTGGACGCGGACGACGGGGTACGCTTTTGGCTGGACGGAAGAATGTTGGGGGAGAGTTGGCGGCCGGACACGATGAATCAAGTTCAGGCTGATGTCAACCTGCGAACGGGATGGCATGAAGTGCGAGTGGAGTACTTCCAAAAGGGTGGAGCCAAGGTACTGCGCTTTTACTGGCGTCCCCCCGGGGGGAAGGAGCACGTGGTCCCTCCCGATGTTCTAACGCCAGGGCAATGAACCATTGCCATGGTGCAGACTTCGGTATTATCCCCCTTTCCCTGTCAGGAACTCCCACATAATGCTGTGAATAACCTGTTCCACGGGCGCGCGGTCATCCGTCCACACAGGGGTTCTATCCGTGGACATTCGCACCCGGGGGAGGGCCTCCTCGGCCACGGCCCGCACGTACGGGTTGGATGCTTCGCGCATCCGGCCGCGCACTGTCTCCTCGGTGATGGGAACGCGTGTCCCCACGACCAGCGAATTCCCCCACGCGGCTCCTGCCAGGGGTTCGTCCACAATGAATACGGTGGGGAACACGTGGTGCATGGTGGCTGCAATAGATCGAACCAGCCGGTCATCCTCAGCGGTACGAGCCACGTTGACCGCGACAACTCCCCGCTCTGTCAGGTGATCGCGCGTCAAGCGGAAGAACTCAGCCGTGGTCAGGTGAAAGGGAATGTACGGGGGCCGATAGGCATCCACAGCCACAACGTCAAACCGGGTGTCATGTTGGATGAGGTAGAGACGGCCGTCGCCGACCCACACGCGCAGGGAGGGCAACGCATCCAATCCGAAAAACTGATAAGCCACTTGCACCACCTGAGGGTCGAGTTCCACCCCCACCATGGGGATGTCCCCAAACGCGTGCTTGTAGAGTGTTGGGATGGTGCCCCCGGCCAGGCCAATCACTAGCAGGCTTTGGGGCGATGTGTGCGGTTCGGGCATAAAGCACGGAGCCAGAAGAAAGTAATCCCAAATGCCCACACTCAATCCATCCTCAGGGCGCCAGACAGAATGGAGTCCTTCCCCTTCGTTCAGCCGTAACCAGTGTTCCCCGTCCACTTCGGACACTTGAATGAAGTTGTAGGCCGATTCCCCCTCGTAAAGCACACGGCCTCGACCACTGGGGTCCTGACCTTTAATGGGATCGTGGACATGGGCCCAGGCTGCCAGGCTCAGGATTCCCAGGATCACGGCGCCTACCACCCACCATCGACCGCGGCGGACGAGATTCCCTGTGAACAGGGCCCAGGCCATCGCTGCAAGGCCCAACGTGTAGAAGGTGCCACGAGTGCCCAGGTGGGGGAGCAGAACGAAGACAGGGGCAAAGGCACCGGCCAATGAGGCGACAGTGCTCACAGCCAGTACACGCCCTACAATCCCCCCCTGCTCTCCTGAGGACGTCGCGAGCAGGTGCACGCTGATAGGTGTTATTGTGCCGAGCAAGGTCAGTGGCCAGGCCAGGATGACCAGGATGACGCCCATAGCAGCCGCGGGCACGGTGACCTGGTACGTGCGCATTCCAGATTGGGCCAACCGTAACAGGGGGTGGCTCATCCAGGGCAACAGGTAAATACCCAGCCCGGCCATAAAGAGAATGAGGGCCAGATGAGTGGGAGTGGCCTGACGACTCCAACGCCCGCCCAGGATATTCCCCAGGGCCAGGTACAGGAGCACAAACCCGATGATGGCCGCCCACACAAAGAGCATATCGCCGAACCAGGGACGCAACAGGCGGGCCAAACTCACCTCGACCGCGAGGGCAAGAAAGCCACCCCACGCGGCCGAGGCGTAGGTAAACCACCGTTTGGATTTAGTCATGGGCATCTCCTGAAATGTCCCACAACTCCTCCACCCGGTGCAATTCAAACGCTTCGTGGATGCGGCGCACTGCCTCATCAGCCTGGTCTGCAACAACGACCAGGGAGATGTTCACTTCGCTGGAGCCCTGGGCAATGGCGATGACGTTGATCGCCGCGCTGCCCAGCGCGCCGAACACTCGCGCGGCAATGCCCGGTGTGCCCCGCATGGCCGCGCCCACGACCGCGATGATGACGATGTTATCCTGGCTCCATATGCGGTCAATGTACCCACGACGCAGTTCACGCTCCATCTCCTCGTGCAGGGAGGAGATGACCTGGTCCACGTCCCGGGCCGGGATCACGAAGCAAATGCTCTGTTCCGAGGAGGCCTGGGAGATCATCAACACGCTCACGCCGGTGCGGGCCACCGCGCCAAAGGTACGGGCAGCAATACCAGGCACCCCCATCATGCCACGTCCCTCAACAGTGACCAGGGCCAGGTCGCGAATGGCGGCAATGGCTTTCACTGGGGTCCCCACAGGGCGAGGTTTCCGCACTATGCGCGTGCTGGGCCCTTCGGGGTCAAAGGTGTTGAGCACGCGAATAGGGATATCCCGCTCAATGGCGGGGAGGATGGTTTTCGGGTGCAGCACTTTGGCTCCAAAGTAGGCCAATTCCGCGGCCTCCACGTAGGAGAGTTCGGGCAATGTGCGGGCATTGGGGACAATGCGCGGATCTGCGGTGAGCACCCCATTGACGTCCGTCCAGATTTGTACCTCGTCCGCGTTCAGACACGCGGCCAGGATGGAGGCAGAATAGTCCGATCCCCCCCGGCCGAGGGTGGTTGTGACACCGTCCGCGGTGGCAGCGATGAACCCGGTCACCACGGGTACAATGCCTTCCTCCAGCATGGGACGGATCTTGGCTTGCACCCGCTCACATGTAAGGTCAAGGAGAGGATTGGCCGCGCCAAAGGTGTCATCGGTCACGATGATCTCCCGCGCGTCCACCGATTCCGCGCGCACGCCCTGGCTCCGCAGGACCGCGGCCAACAGGGGAGCGGCCATCTGCTCTCCAAGCCCAGACACAACGTCCAGCCCGCGGACGGTGAGTTCTCCCAGCACGTAGATGCTCTGGCAAAGGCGTTCGAATTCCCGAAGTTTGTCGTCCAATAAGCGCCCTATGGCCGCGCGTTCAATGCCATCCTCAATGAGTTGACCGGCGACAATCTGGTGCTTTACCAGTAATTCGTTCCGTGTATCTCGATAGGGTGTTTCATCCCCTGCGGCCGCGGCTTTTGCGGCCCGAATGAGCGCATCGGTTACGCCGGACATCGCGCTCGTGACTACGACGATCTGGTCATTCTCGTGGGCTTGTTGGACGATTTTCGCCACACGAGCGAATGCATCTGCAGAACCTACTGATGTACCGCCGAATTTGAGTACCCGCATGGACAGTTCCTTTCCTTCACCTTCAAGATGTACCTACCACATCCAGAGCCCTCTCTATATCGGCCAGCAAATCCCCCACATCTTCAACGCCCACGGACAACCGCACCAACTGGTCGGTGATCCCGGCCGCGGCTTTTTCCTCGGGTGACGCATCATAGTAACTCATAATGGACGGAATGGTCACTAAACTCTCCACCCCGCCCAAACTGGTCGCCAGTTGCGGGATGGTCAGTGCGTCCACAAATTTTCGCGTGTCCTGGGCAGAACCGGCAATTTCAAAGGAAACAACGCCGCCAAAACCGCGCATCTGCCGCTTGGCCACCTCGTGATCAGGATGAGAGGGCAGGCCGGGATACCACACCCGCCGCACTTTGGGATGCGAATCCAGATAACGGGCAATGGCCCACGCGTTCTCGTTCTGGCGTTCCACCCGAAGGGCCAAAGTCTTCATCCCCCGCACAATGAGATAAGCAGTACCGGGGTCCACCACCGCGCCGAAGGTGCCTTGCGCGTCGCGCAGGATATCCAGGTCCTCACGATTTCCCACGACCACGCCTGCCAGCAGGTCGTTGTGTCCGCCCAAGTACTTGGTCACACTGTGTATCACCAAATCTACTCCAAACGTCAAGGGTTGCAAGTTGAACGGCGTCGCAAACGTGCTATCCACGATCACCTTGACGTGATGACGTTGAGCGATGTCCACCACCCGTTCTAAATCCAGCACCCGGAGAAAGGGGTTGGTTGGCGTTTCCGAGAAAATGTAACGGGTGCGCTCTGTCACGGCCTCTTCCAGCGCGCGGTAATCGCCTGGATCGACCACGGTCACATCCACGCCCCAGCGGCGGAGGAAGGTCGTGCAAAAGGTGCGCGTCCGGCGATAAGTGTCTCGGGTGATGATCAGGTGGTCCCCGGGAGTGAGCAATGTGATTAGTGTGAGGGTAATGGCGGCCATCCCCGACGCGAACAAGAGGGCATCTTCGCCATTTTCCAGGGCCGCCAGTTTCTCCTCAGCAGTCCGAACTGTAGGGTTGCCGTATCGACCGTACTCCCGAAAGGAGGGGGGGAGGTCCTTGCGGGCTTCCATAAAGCGAATGAGCGTGTCCGTGTTGGGGAACACGTACGTCGCGCTCTGAACAATAGGGGTCGGCACACTGAAGTAGGGATTGGGTCGCGCTTCACCCGCGTGAACAGCCCGGGTAGCCGGGGAATGGGGGTGTCGGTAGGATACGGGTGTGCGCGTGTCCGTGGATGTCCATGTCTTCGGGATCATAAAAGCCCTCCTCGTCTGTATGCTGGGAGGGCTCCGGCAACAAAAAAGCCTCTTTCTGGAAGAGGCTAGGGCAACGTCAACGCCGACGACCTCTCATCTTCCAGAGTACTCCGCATTCCTCTGCCGGAATTGGCACCTTAGTCGGGAAAAGGTGTTCCACGCCGTTGGGGACCACTTTTCCAGACCAGGTTGCCGAGGCTTCACAGGGCCGGTCCCTCCACCTCTCTGGATAAGAGCGTCAGGCCAAAGGCCATATTCAGTTGTTGACTTCACATCATACGCAAAGCAGGTAATTTGTCAAAAATCTTTCTGCCTAATTATGAGGGTAGTAACAAGAATGACCTCACAAGGGAGCGCCCTTGCTGGGCGCGAACGCGCGTCCCATCGGCAGGTGGAAAACCAGGAAGCACTTCGCGAGGTTTTACCGCTTTTGGACACGCTAGATGGTTTCGCGTACAATGTGCATATGTGAAGGAAAGGCCCGTTCTACCTCGCCACAAGGTGATGCCGTAAATCCCACGAAAGTGGACTAACGCTATCATAAGGCCATGAGCAGGGCCGAACAGATCGGATATGCTGAAAAGGTGCCCATGTTGCCCATGCGTGTGTTAACTGTTTCGGACAAAGTCGTCCCACAACTTTACAGCCGCCACATCTCGGATGTGGTCGGGCCTGTGGATTTGCTGATTTCCTGTGGAGATGTGCCCCACTATTATCTGGATTTCCTCAGCACCACGTTGAACGTTCCCTTTTACTTCGTGTACGGAAACCACACATTCGGTGCCCACATGCATTGGCCGAACAAGCGCCCTGTACCTACGGGAGCCAACCTGCATCGGCGTGTCGTGCGCCATCGCGGTCTTCTCCTGGCCGGGCTAGAAGGGTCCTATCGCTACCGGCCCAATGCTCCTCACCAGTACACGGAAAACGAGATGTTGTTCCACTGTCTCTCCCTCATTCCCACCCTGTTGTGGAACCGGGTGGTGTACGGGCGGTTTCTGGATGTCCTTGTGACGCACGCGCCCCCGCGCTACATTCACGACAGGGAGGATATGGCCCACCGAGGCTTTGCCTGCTTCCGCTGGTTCATGCGCGTGTTCCGACCGCGCTACCTAATCCACGGACACGTGCACGTGTACCGCCAGGATACTCCGACCGTTACACGGTTCGCGGAGACAACGGTCATTAACACGTATCCCTACCGGGTTCTGAGCATAGAGCCAGTGGTGACCCGCCCGATCCTGCCGCGAGCCAGCGAACAGGCCCGCCGCCTGTGGTCCTGGCTGAATCACCAATGGCAGTCCCTTATCCACGAACAAAGAGAGGAAATGGCCGATGTCTGATGAGAAACACGGGGGATCGTCCCCCTCTCCCCTGGTTATCGTTTTTGGCGGCACCCGTGTGCCCGAAACCAGTCCACTGTACAGTCAGGTTCGCCGCCTGGGGCGATTGCTGGCCCAAGCGGGATTCTGGGTTGGGAGCGGGGGATACATGGGTGTGATGGAGGCGGTGAGTCGTGGGGCTGCCGAGGCAGGAGGATATGTGGTCGGGTACACCAGTGACGTGTTCGCGACGCTCGATCCAAACCCCTGGCTCAGCGAGGAACGCCGCACACCCGACCTCATCACCCGAATCAAGCGCATGGTGGACGAAGGCGATGCGTTTGTAGCCGCGCACGGGGGCATCGGCACACTGGCCGAACTCACTGTGGTGTGGAATATCATCCTGCTGGACCACATTCACGGCCGGCCCACCCGGCCTCTTGTCCTGCTAGGACAGGAATGGGAGCCAGTGATCGAGGTGTTCCGAACGCACACACAAATGGGCAGCAGCACATTCCAGTTGATAGAACGGGCGAGCACGCCGGAAGAGGCCGTGGCCAGAATCCAAACACGCCTCCAACACGCGAACATGTCCTGAACATCTCCCCAACCCGCTTCGCGTAAGGTAGGGGGAAGGAAAAGAGGCAGTAGTCGTGTCACCCCGCGGGGTGACGTTCTCATACATTACCGAAATCCCAAAGGGAGGAGGTGCGCCTTGAAATACATCGTATGCTTGAAACAAGCACCGGACACTGCCGAATTGCCCAAAATCACCCCGGAACAGGCCCTGGCAGGAAATGAGGGGGCAACCCTGGTGGTCAATCCGTGGGATGAGTACGCGATCGAAGAGGGCATTCGGCTGAAGGAGCGGTTTGGTGGTGAAACCGTTGCACTCAGCGTGGGGCCCGACAAGGTGGACGAGGCCCTGAAATCTGCTCTGGCCATGGGATGCGACCGGGCAGTGCGCCTGTGGGACGAGGCGTTTGTCGACAGCGATTACTGGGCAACCGCGCTCATCCTGGCCAAGGGCATTGAGAAGGACGGGGGCGCGGATGTTGTGCTCACGGGCAAGATGTCCGTGGACGGCAACGCGGGGGCTGTCGCTCATGGCATTGCCTGCAAACTGGGCGTGTCCCTGCTCACGCAGGTGGCGAAAATCGTGGACATCGCGGACGGCAAAATCACCGTGGAGCGCCTGCTGGACGAGGGGCGCGAGACGGTAACAGCCCCTCTCCCCGCGGTAGTCTCGGTGGTCAAGGAAATTAACGAACCGCGTTACCCCACGTTTATCCGCATCCGCAAGGCGTCGCGGGCTAAAATCCCTGTACTCAGCGCGGCAGATCTGGGCATTTCCCCGGATCAGGTGGGTAAAGCCGCGGCACGAGTCACTTGGCGCGACCTGGTCAAGCCTGAACCCAAGAAGCGAGAAGTCGTCATCATCGAGGGCGAAACCCCCGAAGAGAAGGCGCAAAAGTTGCTTGACTACCTGATGAACGTGGAGAAGGTCATCTAAGCCAACAATGAACACACCCCTATCTCGTTATGAGGAGGTTCCGATATGAGTGTACTTGTATGGATTGACCACCGACAGGGAAACGTGCAACCCGCATCCTGGGAGACATTGGGCAAAGCCCGCTCCCTGGCGGACCGGGTGGTCGCAGTGGTGATGGGCCAGGGTGCGGACGCGGTGGCAGAAAGTGCCATTCACTACGGCGCGGACGCCGTGATACTATATGACGACGCTGTGTACGCGGACTTCCGTTTTGAACCCTATACCGCGGCCATGAAGGACGCAGTAGCAAACGAGACACCTAACCTGGTCCTCTTCCCTGCCACCACGCGCGGACGGGATTTCAGCGCCTACTTCGCCTGCAACGCGGACCTGGGCTTGGCCCCAGACGCGCAGGACGTGCGCTTTGAGGATGGAAAGGTGGTGGCAGAACGGCCCGTGTATTCGGGTAACATGATCGCTACCGTGGAGATCCACACAACTCCCGCGGTGGTCTCCCTGCGGCCGCGCACCGCGCCCATGCCCGAAGCGGACACGTCCCGCACCGGGGAAATTGTGAAGAAGGGCGCGCTGCTCAGCGAGGATGAAATTCCCACCAAGGTGGTGGGCTTTGAGGAAACGGCCACAGGCGAGATCAGCCTCACCGACGCCCGCATCATCGTCTCCGGTGGGCGCGGCGTCAAAGGACCGGAAGGTTTTGAACCGCTGCGCGAGTTGGCCAAAGTGCTCGGAGCGGCCATCGGCGCGTCCCGCGCTGCCGTGGATGCAGGGTGGATCTCCTACGATCACCAGGTAGGTCAGACGGGCAAGACCGTGCGGCCGGACCTTTACATTGCCTGCGGTATTTCCGGTGCTATCCAGCACCAGGCAGGTATGCGGGAGTCCAAGATCATCGTCGCCATCAACAAGGATCCCGAAGCGCCCATTTTCCAGATTGCAAACTACGGGATCGTGGACGACCTCTTCAAGATCGTGCCCGCGCTGACCGAAGAAGCCAAAAAGCGACTGGGCAAATAGATTACACCCCAGGGGCACGGCCTAGGCCGTGCCCCTTTTACAACTGCCACTCGCTCCCCCACGCCTTCAGGTTGGGATACCACTCAGCATCAGTATAACGCCGGGGGTGAAACGCCCGCGCGTACTCGGGCACATCTAAGCCGACCACATAACGGGCCAGCAGGTCCCCAGCAGCACATGAAGCCATAATCCCAAAGCCGGAAAGCGCACCAATGACGTAAGATCCTTCCCAACCGGCCGGTCCAATCAAGGGCAGGTTCTCCCGCGTCTTCGTGTAATATCCCCCGTCAACACTGGGACGGGGAGCACGCTCCCAATACACACGGAGCCCAGGCACCAGTGTTGTCAGCCCTCGTAATACCACGTCCGGGTACACAGGATCTGGTTCAACAGGGAAAACAGGCCGGTCCACATGAACATCGTAATCCCACAACCCCAACACGACCGTACTTTCCCCTGCCCCCTCAGGTCGCGTGTGGACGCCCGGAGGAAACTCCTCCAACAGGCGACGCCCCTCCTCGCTCTCCATGAGGAAATCCCGCTCCTCCTCATCCCAGGGAACAAACTGCGGATCATTCCAAATAAGCAAAGGCGCATGACGGGGGATAACCCGCAGGTGATCGTTGAAAGCCACCTTGAGGTGCCGCTCCCAAATGATGGGCAGAGTGGCCCCCGCCATCCTGGCCACCCGATCCACAAACGGTCCTGCCGCGTTGATGAACACGTCCGCGGGGAGAGAGCGTTCGCCCTGTTCTGTCCTCACCCACACCCGTGCCACGCGCCCCCCTTCACTATCCACCCCAATGACCTCACCTTTTACGAGACGAGCCCCATGCTCACGAGATTGCTCCCACATGAGCATACCCAACTGCTGAGCGCTTAACCATCCCGCCTTGCGCACGTGCAACACCAAACGAGTGTCTGGGTTCAAATAGGGGAAGTAATCCCGGATAACATCACCGCGCGGCAGGATGTCCACTCCGTCCGGCAGATGCTCGAAGCCCTCTGGTGGGGAGGGCACATACGTATCCCCGCGTTCGTGTACACGTACAGGCCCGCCCCCCAGAGCCGCCACCCGGTGCGCGGCTTCTACCAGGGAGTCGGCCACGTCCTCACGAGCAGTCGCGTACACATACCCCCGTCGGTTCAACAGAAAACGGTTGGCCGTGCGCCGAGCAAGGTCATCCATGAGCGCGATACTGTGGTTCATCAACTGAACCATGCTCTCATCCGGCCCGGGCCAAAAGTTTCGATATGCTTCCGTGGATTTGTCACTGGTCAACGTTAGCGGAGGCAGAGGATCAACCACGGTAATAGGGGCCACGCCGTAACGAACGCTCAGAAAATAGGCCGCGCTGATGCCGGCGATACCCGCGCCACAAACGACTACATGCGTCATGGGAACCTCCACTCTTTTCCTTACAATCCGGTTCGCGTCATCTTCCGAGTAACATCGCGGACAGATGGTTGTACACTATCTCCGCGTAACGGGCGTGCCCTTCAGATCGCAGATGGATCCCATCGGGTTGGTACCACTGTTCTTGGGGAGGATACATGATCTCAGCCATGTCCACCAGGGGGACACCTTCGCGATAAGCCACCCGCCGCATAGCAGCGGCCGTGCGCGAGTACACCTCTCGCTGGTACATTCTCACCGCGTCCGGCCATTCTGGATGAAACGCGTCCGTGATCGGTGTGGGCGTGAGGATAATCGGTACTGCTCCCTCCCAGCGGGACCGGTGGATAAGCCCACGCATGATTTGGGCCGTCTGGGCAGGCGTGAGACGCGGGGCCAGGGTACGGTGCTCCCCTCGCGGGGGAGCAAGGCGAAACACTCGCCACAGGTGGAACAGCCGCACGTAACGGCCTATGCCTTGAGGCACATGGGCCCAGCGCCAGTCGTCCGTTGGGGTGTGGGCTAGATGGCCGTCGTTCAGCCCAAAGGCAATCAGCACGTAACGGGGCCGCCAGGGACGCACATCCCGCTCCCAGCGAGCCCATCCCTGCACGGACGTCTCCCCGGGGATGCCGGCATCCACCACGCGATACGGGGTACCAGCCTGCGCCAGCAAATGACCCAACCGCGCCGGCCAGGCCTGGGTGGCATCGGCAAGGCCGTACCCGGCCGGAATGCTATCACCCAACACAACCAGCGTGGGGGCCGTGGGACCGGCATCGAAAACCACCCCGCGCGGTCGCACCGGCGACGGAGGAAGTTCCCCCCAATGTCGCCACCGTGCTACCAGTTCGCCCGCCAGGACCAACGCCATAAGGGTGGAATACACAACCCGCAACCCGCGCATTAGAGACCCTCCTCCACAGTCCGAACGCGCACATCAGCCGCACGGAGCACGCGGACCTCCGTGCCCTGCCGCACCAGGAGGGCTCCGTCCTCACTCACATCTTCGGCCATCCCTTCCCAAGTCCCATGCGAATCCACCACTCGTACGCGCTTCCCCAGGGTATGCAAGTGACGAGCCCACAGGCGCACCGGGGACCATCCTTTGAGTACCCGATCATAATACGCTTCAAACGCGCGCACGTAAGCGATAACGAGATCCTCCCGCGACACATCAAATCCCGCATCCAGCAGGGAGATGGCCTCGCGCGCGAAGGGAAGGTTTGCAGGGATGTGCGCCCGAACGTTGATGCCGACGCCCAGGATAACGGCCTGTACCTTCTCTCCGGTCCACATGATCTCCACAAGGATGCCGGCCACCTTTTTCCCCTGGACAAGGATGTCATTGGGCCATTTCAGGAGAGAGGGGATAGAGCCCACGGACCGCAAGGCGTCTACGACCGCTAATCCCGCGATCATACCCAGGTATCCTAAGTGCTGGGGGGCAAGGGAAGGACGCAGGAGAAGGGAGGAGAGGATCGCTGTGCCCGCCGGAGCCCACCAGGACCGCCCGGCACGCCCTCGCCCCGCGGTCTGTTCCTCAGCCAACACCAGGACCCCTTCGGCCGCGCGCTCTTGTGCGAGTTTGCGGGCCACATCCTGTGTGGAGGAGACGCGCTCTACATAGTAGAGGGGCCACCCAATACGGTGTCCGCGCAGCGCGCGGGACAGGACATCCACATTTAAGGGTGTGATGTCCTGTCCCCAAGATGTCCTTTGCGGCTGGTTCGTGCCCGCGCGTCTTTCTCCCGAATGTTGGTCAGGGAGCATCAGAACCCGTCGGCAAAAGTGTCGATCATCAGTTTGACATCATCGCCCAGAGGATACAACACCGGACACGTGCACCCAGTCTCGCAGTATTCCCGCACTTTAGCCCGGACTTCCTCAGGCGTACCGCTGGCCGTGATCATCTGAACGACATCGTCCGGGACGAGTTCCATGGCTTGTTCGATTTGTTCTTCAGTGGCAGGCCAATCCAGAATGCGGTTGATCTCCTCGATGAGTTCGGGGTCCACACCGCTGGCCTTCATAATGTGTGGCTGCTGGCCTAGATACTGAGTCACCAACTTACGCGCGTTATCCAGGGCCTTCTTCCGGTCGTGGTCCACGGAGCAGACAACCAACTGCGGACGATCAACATCATCAATACTGCGCCCGGCCCGCTTGGCCCCGATTTCCAAGTGTTCCATGGCCATCTCGTTGTACTTGGGCGAGACAAGGTAGTTCAGCAACACCCCATCCGCGATTTCCCCGGCCAATTCCATCATCTTCATTCCTGTGGCCCCAATGTAAATGGGCACATTGCGCGGCCCCTTGCGGCCGTATACCACGTCAAGCATGATGTCTGTCACGTGGACGAATTCCCCGTGAAAGGTGACCTGCTCCGCGTTGAGCAAGCGGCGCACAACAGTGACGATCTCGCGCATGGCCTTTAACGGCTTCCGACGGTTCACCCCCACCTTGCTGGCCAGCGGTTCCCACCAGGCCCCAATGCCCAACATGATGCGATTCGGTGCCAGATCGTCCAATGTGAGGAAGGTGCTCGCTATCAGCGCGGGGTTACGAGTCCAGCAGTTGATCACACCGCTGCCAATCTTGATCCGCTCTGTGGTCGCGGCGTACGCGGCCATGGGCACAATGGCGTCACGTACCAGGCGCGATTCAGCCTGCCACACTGCGTCAAAACCCTTGGCCTCCGCGTATTGAACGTACGGGATGGCTTCTGTGCGTAAGTCGTGCTTATCCTGCATGTAAAGCGCCACACATTGCTTGCCCATGTTTGCCTCCAGTCGTTGTTTAGGAATGGGAAAAGAGGAATGTGAATTTAGCGTATTATACTCCAAACCCCACCAATTTCCACTGCTCGAACACGCTTGAATTGTTTCCAACGGACGGTCGCGCCGCCTCCTACCCTGGAGAGCCCACGCGTCACACATCGCTCCGATACCAAGCAAAAGAAAGACAATCCTGGTATAATGACACACAGCCTGCCCCACACTCAAGGGGCACCGAAAGGCGAACGGAGGAGGTGGATGTGAAGGTTGCCGAATACCATCGACAGGGACTGCATCACCGGGTGGAGTCCCCACCGCCGGATTACACGCCACTGGGCCAGGAGGTGCGTGAGAGCGGCCACCGGGTTGCGTTCTTCGCCCGGGTGGAAAATGAACACCTGGCAGACGTGGTGTACACCAGTAGTAAACGATGTCGGAAACTCATGGCGTTGGCTGACGTGGCCGCGGAACGCCTAAAAGGTCAACCCGCGTCCGGCTACCACCTGGATCCCGACGCGCTGGTGGACTTCTTCCGCGAAGAACGCGACCGGGCGAAGATGCACGCTCGCGTTCAGTTGATCATGAACGCGTTGGGCCTGTCCAAACCCTTGACAGGTCGTGTTGATTAGTTGGGAGACATGAGCAAGGCCAAGGATTTTGCCCTTTACGGTCCCAACGGGGAGCGATATTGCCCCCGCTGTGGAACCCAGGTCGGACCGGAAGATGAAGTGTGTCTAGCGTGTGGAACACGCTTATATGTTCCCGCGCGAAAGCATCGTATTCCGCTGCCGGAGATCCTGGTTGTACTCATGGCAGTGATCCTGATATCGGGATGGTGGCGCGTGCGAGGCTCCCGCCTGGCAGCCCTGGAAGCTACACACACCGCAATGGCGGAAAAATCCGCGCTGTTTACCCCCACCCCCACACCCACATGGACACTCACACCTACACCCAGTCCTACCTTCACATTCACCCCCACACCCACACCGACGCCCACCCCGCACATCTATGAAGTCCAACTCCACGACACCCTCTCATCTATTGCGGCCCAATTCGGGATCTCCGTGGAAGATCTGCAAAAGGCCAACCACCTGCAGCCCGACGATTACCTGGTCGTGGGGCAGAAACTGATCATCCCACCGGCCAATGGCTTGCTTATGCCCACACCGACGCCCACCCCACGAACAGGGATAATTAACTACATTGTGCAGGAGGAGGACACTCTGTTCCTCATCGCCGAGCGGTTCAACGTTTCCCAGGAAAGCATTATCCAGGCCAACCACCTGGAAGACCCCACCCTCATTCAACCGGGAACAGTGCTCATTATCCCTCTATCCACGCCAGCACCAACGCCCACCCCAACCCCTTACCACACCCCCACACCTACCCCTGGCCCTCCGTACCCCAGCCCCCTCTTAATCTTGCCCGCGGACGGCAGCACACTGAACCCATCCCGCCGACTGCTGCTCGCGTGGACAGCGGTGGGCTACTTGTGGCCGTCAGAATCTTACGAAGTCACCCTTCGCGCGGGGGGACATGTGTGGCACCTGCACACCCGCCAGCCCTTCATCGAACTCACCGACGAGTGGAAGAACACACTCCTTCAAGTGGGCGGAAAAGTGCGGTGGAGCGTGCAGGTAGTGGACACGTACCAGGGGATCCCGCGTAGCCCCCGGTCGGCAGAACACACATTCACCCTACAACCGGACAAGGGCGGGTCACAGCAGTGAGACCGGATCCACATCAGCACGCCAGCCCGCGGGAAGGGGAACAGCACGCAGCAGGCGAACAGGATCCGGACCGCGCAGGATGATGTGCCATCGATATTGCCCGCGCAAGCGAGCGTAAAAACACGGGGCAGGACCGATGATCTCGATATCCGTCAGCCCACGCAACAAAGCCTCATCCCGTAGGTCCCCGGCCAGACGCTCTGCCTCCTGTTGGGCCCGTTCAGCCCGCGTGTGCGTGTACAGGACTCGCACCAGGCGGGAATAGGGCGGATATCTCATTTCCTTGCGAAACGCCATCTCCCGAGCGTAGAAACGCGCATAATCGTGGTGGGCCGCGGCCCGAATCGCATAATGCTGGGGATTGTAGGTCTGAACAATAACACGGCCGCCCCAAAGCCCACGACCTGCTCGACCGGCCACCTGCGTTAACACCTGGAACGTCCGTTCCCCCGTGCGAAAATCGGGCAAGAAAAGCCCCTCATCCGCGCTCACCACACCCACCAGCGTCACCCGAGGAAGGTCCAACCCCTTGGCCAACATCTGCGTGCCAATGAGAATATCCGCCTCGTGGTTAGCAAAAGCCTCCAGAATACGCCAGTGCGCGCCTCGCGCGCTGGTAACATCTCGATCCCACCGCAGTGTGCGCGCGTGGGGGAATAGACGCCGCACCTCCGCCTCCACCCGCTGCGTCCCCCCACCAAAGTAGCGAATGCGCGTGCTCCCACACACCGGACACGCGTCAGGCACCGGGTAGCGGCGGTTACAGTGGTGACACAGGAGAATCCCCTCCTGCCGGTGTGTAACCGGATCCTCCCGAGTAATGTGAAACGTCAAAGGCACATCGCACCGATCACACTTGAGCACGTGCCCGCAATCCCGACAGAGGACAAAACTGGCTCGCCCACGTCGGTTGATAAAGAGAATAGCCTGTTGGCCCGCGTCCAGCACCTCCTGTAACGCGCGCTGCAGAGCGCGGGAGAAAATAGACCGGTTTCCCGCCTTCAACTCCAACCGCATATCCACCACCCGCACCGAAGGGAGGGGAATGGTCCTCACGTCTGGGCGTTCCTGCGAGTAAGGCTGCCAGCGATCGCGAACCGAAAGGGATACACCAACACGGGCCTTCATTGTGTCCACTTGCCGCCCCGCGGAAAGGATGCGTTGGGGCAACTCCAACAGGCGGTATTCCCCACGCCGCGCTCGCGTGTACGAAATCACATCTGGCGTAGCCGACCCCAAAATCACCGCGCTTTGTGTCCGTCGGGCGAGTTCTAGGGCCACAGTGCGCGCGTGGTAATAGGGGATACGTTGGTTCTTGTAGGATTCATCGTGTTCCTCATCAATGACAATCAGTCCCAAACGGGACACGGGCGCGAACAGCGCGGAACGAGTGCCCACAATAATGGCCACATCCCCCGACATGACCCGCCGCCACGTATCAAAGCGCTCTCCCACGCTTAAATCACTGTGCCAGATAACCAACTTGCCGGGAAACCGTGCGGCCACCCGCTGGATCGTTTGGGGCGTTAAGGCAATTTCCGGAACCAGGTACAGCACCTGGCGCCCCTGTTGCAGAACATGGGCCACGGCTCGCAGGTAAATCTCCGTCTTCCCGCTGCCTGTAATCCCGTGTAAGAGGAACACCGGTGGTTCCCCGGGCACCGGTGGAGCATCCAACGCCTCTCGGATGACTTCCCACACCTCCTCCTGTTCCGCGATCAACCTCGGGAACGGCTCAGGGGTCTCGGGCAAGGACCTATCGGCCAACGGATCGCGCCACACCTCAGCCCGTTCAACCGCGATCAGACCGGCCTCCTCCAGTTCTTTAATCACCCGACGGTTGGCCCGCGTTTCCGCGTACAGCCATCCGATCCAGACTGGATCTTCTTCCTCTGCCAAAGCCTCCAACACACGACGATGAGGCTCGGTACCCCGTAGTTCAATAATGCGCTCCTCGGCTTCCTCAGGAGAAAGGGCCAGATGAACCGTAGCCGGGTCGGTCACGCGGCGCAACCAACCCTCCCGTTCCAATTGAAGAATCACGGACCGGGAGATCCCCTGTTTCCGCGCCGTGGCCACATCCATGCCGCTCCCCAAATGAGCCAGGGTGCGAAGCGCGTGGGCACGACGAGGGGATCGGCGTTCCAGGCGCTGAGCCTCCTCCAGGAACGCGTCCACCGGGCGCAGGAGAATAACACGCGTGACCGGCGGCGTGTAAACAATACACCCATCCTGAGCCATGCGCTTAAGCGTGTTCTCACTGCACCCAACGGCCTGAAGCACCTGCTCCACTGTGGGGAGGGGGTCGGGGATGGAGAGAAGGTAGGCTAGCACCTCGGCTCGCTTGCTCTGCCGTCCCAATTGGGGGAGGATGTGCGATATGGTCTCCTCATCGGCCAACAAACGCACATATGCCTCGGTTTTGGGTTGGGGAGGACGGTGCACAACCCGATACACCCGACGCACCACTCCGCGGTCCAACAGCGGCTGGAGCACTTGAGGGCGGGCCAGGTTGTGTTTGCCCACTTTCAGCAAACGCTCCGGCTGAGGTCCGTTCTCCAGACGGGCCAGGAGCAACTGCTGTTCAGGCGTCAACCCCGGAGGAGGTGGCACGTCCGGCACCCGCATGATTACAGGCTCTGGCGGGGCGGTCAGGCGGGGCGGGAGAAACAACTTGAGCACGTAAATGAGAGGGGTCAGGTACTCCTCGGCCATCCAACGGGCCAACTGAAGTTGGAGGGAAGTCAGAACCGGTTCAGGGTACACCAAATCCAGAATGGGACGGGTCTCTGGCACCGGGCTCTCATCGTGCAACGCGATGACAATGCCGTGAACTTCCCGGGTGCGAAAGGGGACCCGTACTAAATGCCCCGGGCGCACAACATCCGCCAGGTGAGGGGGGATGCTGTAATGAAAGGTCAAGCCCGCGGGGGAGAATTCGGCATCCACATCCACACGGTATGTGTGTCGAACGGTCGTGTTGACGACCACCTCTGCAAACCGAGCCACAGAATCATGCCCCCTTCCGCACGTCTTGCTGCCCCAATGCCCCGCGTTCATGGCCGTGGAACATTTGAGCGTATTATAACGTGGCTTGGGCCCGCCCACAAGACAGGGCAACAGAATCCTCCAGGGAGAAGGCGTACCCGGAGGGGAATTTTGCTTTGAGCGCACATAGGGGTATGCTACAATCCCAACCCGGTGAGGTGTGGTAATGTCCATGCATCTCCCCAGGAGGAGGTTTGCTATTTCTGAAGAACGCGCAAGCGCGAGGCGGGGAATGGAGATCTTGGACGTTGGCATTATCATTGTCACGTACAATACGCGGGAACTGCTGGCTCGCTGTTTGGAAACGGTTTTCGCGAGCCAAGGGGATATCTCGTTTCATGTCACTGTTGTGGACAACGCGTCCCAGGATGGGACCACGGATATGATTCGAGAGCGATTTCCCCAAGTTCGGCTGATCGCCAGTCCAATAAACGGAGGGTACCCATACGGAAACAACCTGGGTTTGCTGGGATATGGGTTCCGTCCGCTCGGAGAGGAAACCCGCCTCCACCTCAATCCTCCTGACATCCCTGTGTGGGAACAGGGAAAGACCACTTCCTACCGGGAGTTGCTGGCCAAACCGTCCACCCCGCCACGATACGCGTTACTCCTGAACCCGGATACGGAATTGCCTCCCCGAGCCCTGGCAGATATGGTGGCTTTTCTGGATGCCCGTCCTCGGGCCGGCGTTGCAGGTCCGCGCCTGGTCCGCCCGGACGGCTCACTGGACCTGGCATGTCGGCGCTCGTTTCCCACGCCCGAAGTCTCTTTCTATCGTATGCTCGGCTTACACCGCCTCTTTCCCCACAGTCCACGATTTGGACGGTACAACCTGACATACATCCCACCAGATAAGACCATCCAGGTGGACAGTGTGGTGGGCGCGTTTATGATGGTCAGAAGGGAGGCAATAGCCCAGGCGGGGGTGCTCGATGAGCAGTTCTTCATGTACGGCGAGGATTTGGACTGGGCGTATCGGATTAAACAACAGGGATGGGAAGTGTGGTACAATGCAGATGTAACAGTTCTGCACGTGAAGGAAGCATCTTCCCGGAAGAGCCGACGGGCTCGAGTTGAATTCTACCGGGCCATGGTTATCTTTTACCGCAAACACTACGAGGCAACGACGCCTAAACCCTTGCACTGGCTTATCCTGGGTGGCATTGCTGCCAAAGGCGCCCTGGATGTGGGCTGGCGATGGTTGAAACTCAGTCTGGGGCGGGGAAAGGCACGTAACAGGGTGCTATGAAGCGAGTACACCTTTTCTTCGTATTTGCACAAGTGGTACTGGATATGGTTCTGGCTGCTGCCGCGTTCTACGCGGCGTTTCGCTTGCGCCTTCTTTCGCCACACCCGGGCATGACCGAATCCTTCACCCCCTACGTTCCCATGGTCATTACCTATGTGGTCATCCTCGTGTTAACCATGGCGTTCAACCACTCCTACCGACACAAGCGTATTGCCCAACCCCTGGATGAGTTGTACGTGGTAACGGCCAGCGTGACGTTATCCCTGCTCATCTCCCTGGCCATCATGTCCCTGGTGTACAAGGAACAATTCAACTACCAGCGTCGCATGTTGGCCTACGCGTGGGGGCTTTCTGTGGTGTTCCTCACATTCGGCCGCGCGATTTTGGGGATGATCCAAAAGTCTGTTCAGGCGCGCGGTATCGGTGCGGATCGGGTGCTGATTGTGGGCACTGGCGAGGTAGGGCGCATGATCTTGCAAAAGATCATCCAGCAGCCAGAATTGGGCTATCGCGTTGTGGGATTTGTCTCCACCAACGGGAGCAGCAAGACGGTCATGGGTATGCCGGTCCTGGGCCGACCGTCAGATATCCCCCGCATCATTGACGATTACAAGGTCGATGAGGTGATTATCGCCCTGCCCGAAGCCAGTCACCAGGAAATCGTCCGCCTGGTAGCACTGTGTGAACGGGAAAAAGTGGGCATCAAAGTGTTCCCCGACGTGTTTCAGATCATGGCTTCCCAGATCTCCATTGGGGATCTGGGGGGACTTCCCCTGCTGACTGTACGGGATGTGGCGATGCGGGGGTGGAGACTCGCTGCCAAGCGCGCGATGGACATTGTTGGAGCCATTGTGGGGCTTATCCTGTTCTCGCCCATCATGGTTCTGACAGCCATCGCCATCAAATTGGAATCCCCAGGACCTGTGTTCTACGTCCAGGAACGCATGGGATTGGATGCTCGCCCCTTTAAGATGTTGAAGTTCCGATCCATGCGAGTGGACGCGGAAAAGGACGGGCCCGGGTGGACGCGCCCTGGAGATCCGCGGGTTACCCGTGTGGGGCGCATTATCCGCAAGTACTCTATTGACGAATTGCCTCAGTTCATCAACGTACTCATGGGCGATATGAGTTTGGTCGGGCCACGTCCAGAACGCCCGGTATACGTGGAGCAGTTCCGCCAGCGCATCCCCCGTTACATGGAGCGTCATCGGGAGAAAGCAGGCGTGACCGGCTGGGCGCAAATTCACGGACTGCGCGGGGATACTTCCATCACCGAGCGGACAAAATACGACCTGTGGTACATTGAAAACTGGTCCTTATCCCTGGACCTGAAAATCATCATCCGCACGATCTTCCGCATCTTCCGCGATCGCAACGCGTATTAAAACCCCGACAGCATCTCGCCCGGGCAGGCTTTTCCTAACACCATGGACTTGTACCATGCCTTATGTGCTGTCCGGTGGCGAGGGTTTCTCCCCTATAATCTCCAGGAAAAGCAGGGATACAACTAAGACCACCACAGCAACGAAGAACAGATACCCGAAAAATTTCTGCAAGCCGGACACAGTGTTTTGCAGAGAACGCATTATCCTGGAATACCACGACTGTTCCTCGCCCGTCTGTTGCCCCTTTTGGGCTTGCTGCGTCTTTTCGCCCTCAGACGGAGTCGGTGAAGAAGGCGTGCTGGCCTGGGCCATACGGGCCGCGCCTTGGGATTCCTGCAAAGTGGCCGTAGGTGACGGGGTAGGCGTTGGGGTCACTTCAACGGGGACACATACTTGCAGTTCCACATCATCCACAAAAAGCGCGGTCACTTTGTTGTCGCCGTCATTGTACGCGTTGAAGTAAAGGACATACTGCCCGCCGCGATAAGGCAGCAAATCGCGGGAGATTTTCACCCACTTCCGTTCGTTCAGGGCCGGGGATGCGCGCCACAGTCGATGGAGAATGCGCAGAGTGTGCGGGTTCAGAAGGTACACTTCCTGGCGATCCCCCAAAGTATCCTGGGAGAACGTCCACACGTAAAAGGTAATGCGGGCCGATGTGGCGTTAGCAGGAATATTCACTACCTGTCGGGCTGAGGAATAAGAGGGCGGATCCACAGGTTCAATCGCCCCCAACCGCAACGCAAAGGGTGTACTGTGGGGTGTGGCTACAGGCGTCCCTTGCTCGTTCAGGGGAAAAGCCTGAGCGTCCACAATCGCCCCCTGAATGTGGGTTCTCGGCAGATCCCACCCGTCCTGAGTTCTGAAATCACCGTTGCGGATCACATCTGTACAACGAACAAGGATGATGGATAGCGTGGGAGTTGGGGTCGGTGTCGGGGTGGACGTGGGTGATGGTGTGGCCGTTGAAGTGGGCGTGGGGGTGGGAGTCGGCAGGGGCGATGAAGGCGTCGGCGTTGGAGTGATACCACTGGGAGATGGGCCCTGGGCGAGGCCAAAGTTGACAACGCAAATTTGCCCGGCTGTCACTTCACAGATGACCCTGTCCCCTGTAATGCTCATCAGGCCAGCCGGCACCAGAATGTGGAGAACATAGCGACCACCGGCCAGGTTGGAAAACTGGTACAGGCCATTCGCGTACGTTTGAGTTTGACTTATTACGTTGCCCGCGTCATCCTCCAAGTACACCCACACAGAGGCCAGGCGGGTCTCCTGAGGGTCCAGAAAGCCATTGTGATTGGCATCCAGCCACACATAGCCCCGAATGCCCGCGGCCGCTTCCTGGGAGTGCGAACTTGCCCCCGCGGAAAACGTACCCCACCCAACAAGTAACAGAAACACCACGTACACCCACACCAACCGTGTTCCCCGCCACCGGGGAAGACGCCACATCGGTATTCGGGTCATCGTGAACTCCTCGCTCAAACTGTCGCCCTACACTCCCTGATCTTCATCCTCGGGGTGGGACAAATCCCCGGCCAGGAACAAATATACCCCACCCAGGTTCTCCTTTGAGTTCACCCTCCTCAACCACCACTCGACCGCGTACCATGGTCAAGCGTACACGGCCCTGGACTTCCATGCCTTGATAAGGAGTATACCCGGAAATGCCGTGCATGTTGCTGCTGTGAACGCGCGAGACACCTCGCGGATCGTAGATAACAATGTCCGCATCACTGCCCGGAGTCAGCGTCCCCTTGCGCGGGTACAAACCAAACAAGCGCGCGGGGCGAGCGCTCATCAGCCGAACCAATTCGGGCCAGGTAAGGGGACCGCGAAGGACGCCGTAGGTAGCCATCAAGGGCAACGCCGTCTCCAGCCCGGGGATACCTCCCGGAGTGGTGGTGAAATTCCCGGTCTCAAGTTTCTGGTCCAATGTGTACTCGCAATGATCAGTACCCAATGCGTCTATGTGCCCCTGAGCCAGGTGTTCCCATTGCTTTTCCACGCGCTCACGATTCCGCAGAGGAGGCTGCAGGATCACCCATTCCGGGTGAGGGCCCGTGTACGCGCTGTCATCCAGCAGCAGGTACTGAGGACACGTTTCCGCAAAAGCCACCTGCCCTTCCTGCTTGGCCCGAGTAATTAAATCCACCGCCTCAGGCGTAGAACAGTGCACAATGTACACCGGGCACTGGGCCTCCCGAGCCAGGAAAAGCACCCGATGAACGGCCTCTGCCTCGGCAAAAGGAGGCCGCGCGGTCGCGTGATAGGCTAGAGATGTCTTGCCCTCACGCACCAAGCGCTGTGTGCTGGCGGACACAATAGCATCGTTCTCCGCGTGTACCATCACCAGCACATGGGATTGGGCAGCAGCACGAAACACGCGGAGGAGCGCATCATCATCCTGATAATAATTAGGCCGATACGTGGTGTACACCTTAGCAGCGGGAGTTCCCAACACAACCAGATCGTTCATCCACCCCTGGAGGACACCATCGTCTTCGGGAAGGTCCGTAAGCATAACGTGGAGCGCGTAATCCACATAGGCCTTAGCCCCCACTTCCTGATGACGATTGTTCACTGCTTCCCGCACGTTTTGGCCTGGGAACTGGGTAGCAAAATCAATCACCGTGGTCACACCGCCAAAAGCCGCCACGCGGGTGCCCACTTCCCAATCATCGGCTGTTTTATAAATCCCCGTATCCAACTGAATGTGCACATGAGGATCAACAACCCCCGGCAGCACATAACACCCTTCCGCGTCAATAACACGACTTACCCCCTCACGCGGAAGACGGTACCCCACAGCGGCAATCCGCTGACCTTCGACCAGCACGTCGTGCGTGAATACCCCATTCTCAGTGACTACAAGTCCGTTTGCGATGAGGATGCGTTCGTCCATGAGGGACCTCCGCACGTGGCATTGAAGATGGCAACAATGGTGGTGTCTGAAATGTGTGTCGGGACATTCTACCTTCTGTTAGCCAATTGTGCAAACTTCTTTGGGGGGAATTAGCCGTGGACACCGCGGTGACGAAAAACATCCCAATTGGTGGGAACAGAAGATCGGGGGTAGAATGGGAGGGAGTTCCTCCATCCTCGCGTTACAGCGCGAACCAACGAGGGCACAACCATGACACCTCAAACACATGTGGTCATTGACGCACACTGTGATACGCTGCAGTACGTGCTTCAGGGAAAGGGCTCCCTGGGTGAAGGTATTCCCGGTGCCCATGTGGACATCCCCAAGTTACAAGCCGGACACGTGAACATTCAGGTCTTCGCCTGCTGGGTACCCATCCCCTACCAACGGCACGGAGCCACAACGTACGCGCTGCGGCTCATTGAGACATTCCACCGACAAGCCACCCTGTTCGCGGACCGCTTCATGCCCATAACGCGACGTGAGGATGTGACTCGCACCCTTCGAGAAGGAAAAGTAGGGGGCATCCTCAGCCTGGAAGGTGCCGAACCCCTGGACGGAGTTCCGGAAACCCTGGGCGCGTTCTACCGACTGGGAGTTCGCTGGCTCGGCTTAACGTGGAACTTCCGCAACGCGGTCGCGGACGGCGTGGCTGACGCGCGCAGCGGAGGCGGATTAACGCCCTTTGGCGTGGACGTGGTGCACATGTGTGAGGAACTGGGCATTGTCGTCGACGTTTCCCACCTCTCCCCTGCCGGAGTGGAAGATGTCCTAAAAGTAGCCCGAGGACCTGTCGTCGCCTCCCACAGCAATGCCCGCGCTCTGTTCGACCACCGCCGGAATCTGACCGACGACCAAGCACGCGCCATTGCCGAAACGGGCGGCGTCATCGGCGTCACCTTTGTGCCCAACTTCCTCACGAATGACCCCACCCAGGCCACCCTGGATCACGTACTGGACCACATCGAACACTTTGTGGACGTGGTCGGGATAGACCATGTGGGCATTGGATCGGATTTCGACGGATTGGGAGCGGACACCCCGCCCCCGCGCGGGTTAGAAGACGCAGGGCAATATCAGAACATCCGGGCGGGCCTGGAGCGCCGCGGCTTTCGTCCGGATGAAATCGCCGCCATCATGGGCGGGAATTGGGCCCGCGTGTTGGAAACCGTCCTGTCGCCGTAAAACTACTCCGACGCCTGGGGAGGAGGGCCCACGTGAGTGCGCTCGCGCATGACGCGATCGTACGCGTTGTACAGCCGCTCCACGTCTGTTGTCCCCCCCACATGCCTGGCCAGAATGCGAAGCGCGCGGCCCACCTCCTCCAACGCCCTCCCCAGGTGATCCCAAAACTCCGCGGGCAACGCGTCCAGCGGCAGATCCTGAAACGCCTCTGTCCACGAAGTTTCAGGAGAAGAATGGGCATGGGCTCCTGTTTTGGACTCTGGATCGCTCATCCTGTACGTGACCTCCACCTATGAGGTATTAGCGTGTTGGGAATGCCTCCCCACACCTCAGGGGGAGAAATTGGGCGCATAAATGGCCAATAACACCAGAACCGTGTTGTAAAGTGCGTGAGTCAGAATAGCCGCGGTCGTGTTCACCCGTTTCCGCACCAATCCCAACACCACACCCAACAGGAACACCACCACCATGGCGAAGGAGAGAAAGTACTGAGAATGCATCATCGCGAAGAGCACACTGGTAAGCAACACCCCAAATCGAGGTTGCAACGCGCCCCGAAACACCAACTCCTCCCCAAGTCCGGCAGCGACGCCAATGAGCACAGCCCCCCACGGATTGAAAAACTTCCCCAACAGCATCTGGGAAAGATCCTCCACAGCC
The DNA here is from genome assembly GCA_964402285.1 of uncultured Anaerolineae bacterium. Taxonomy (GTDB): domain Bacteria; phylum Chloroflexota; class Anaerolineae; order JAADDB01; family JAADDB01; genus CAYPUG01. The sequence goes on from CAYOAZ010000007.1 coordinate 45,660, forward strand.
TGGACACCCTCCGGAGAAAGGGCCATCCACAGCACCCCCAACACAGACTGCATCATCAACAGACCAAACGCGGTCCCCACGGCCACCGTCACCTCACGGCCTCGCGGCCAGACCACCCCCAGGCGACGGAAAGTCTCCCTGGTGGGGCGCTGGACAAACCAACCAACGCCAAAGAAAGCCAACAAGATCAGGGCAGCCGTCTGCCCGATAAGATCCTCTGCTGACACAATGGACACGTTCACCCCCGCGCGGGTCATCGCGTCCAGGAACACCCGCTGGACTACGGAAAGGGGGATGAGATAAGCCGCGTAAGAAAGCGCGGTCGCGTGCACCGGATCGCGCGGTCGAATACGGATAACATACGCCAACCCTCGCTGTACAATGGGCAGCAACACCAGCAGAGCAACAACCGCGCTCACCCCTGTGTACACCGACACCGTGTGAAGATCAGCAGGGGAAATCGACACCGTCTGTCCATCCCACGGCCCGGTTAAAGGATTCCCCTGACTGGCCAGCACCTCCATACCCGCGGCCGTCAACAACAAAATCAAATCCACCAGGAGGAGCAAAGCATAGGTAAGGGCAGCGAACACCTTTACCCGCCGTCCCAACTGTGCGAGGACAATAATGAACACCGCCGGTAAAAGACCAAAGAACGTTGCCATGATGCCTCCACCTCATCAGAGTTCTAATAGAGCCCCTTGAGAAGTGCGAAAACAATTCGACACATCTCCCTCCCAGGTGTTACGGAACCCTGCGTAAAGCCCGCTGGACATTCCTGGGCAAGTGATCTCGTGTGGCCTTGCGCAGGTACAACAAAATGTGCTGCCCTGAAATCCCTTGCTGAGCAGCCCGCTGCAAGCCCTTGCGCGTAATGCGAAACACGTACTCCGGCCGTGTGAGTTCCCAATCCGCAAAGCGACTTACCCGAAAGAGATCCAGAGGATGCACATTGTGGGGCATAGCAATTCGGAAGTCGGGAGAAACCTGCAAGGGAGGACGAACCTGTCGCATGGGCTCGCTGCGTCGTCGCAACCACCGAGTGCCCGCGTCGGTCAAAGCAAACCGTCGTGCCTCCTCGTCGATCATCACCGCGTCCAGCCAAAACATAGGACCGAACAGGTAGAAGCGAAGCAACGCCCCTTCCACATCCTCCCAATGCTGAAAGCCTCGCAGTATAGTCTGATCGTCCCGGCGTCGGATGAGCCATGTATCATAGTTCCCATCCGGGCGCAAGAAATCCGTGTCGTACTGATAGACAAACTGCTGAACGTCGGAAAACGCGTACCACATCCCCGCGGACAGCGCCCGCAAGTGCTGCAATATACGCTGCCGAGCGCTCAACGCCGTGTCCGCCCACGTACCCTCAATGGGATCCAGGTGGGGAACATGGCACAAATCGCACCATGATTCCCCCTCCGCCCACAGGCGCCAGAGCATCAGGCGGTGATACGCCACTGGCTGCTTTAGCCAGGATTGCAAGCGTTTCACGTGCAGTCGCAGAACATCCCCCTCCTGAGTAACAAATCCCAGGTGATACACCAGATACAGGATGAATTGAACCCGGGGGGGCAGGCGTAACAAATCCGTGGGCTCAAGGGGGGATGTCAAACGCTCGCCCAGGCGCACTAAATCCCCCCGCAAGGGACGCCCTTCCCAGTCCACGTGCAGTCCCTCGTTGTACGCGAACGCCAGCACCATGACCACATCGTTGAGTAAGGACTGACCGGCCGTGCGTACCTGTTCGGGCGGAGCGACCATGGGGATGTCCTTTAGGGACTTCCGCTCCTGGGCCTGGGGCAGTAACAGGGTTAACTCCTTGGGCACGTACACAATCTCCACAACGGTCCCGTTTTGACGGATCAGGGCTCGATATACAAACCCTCGATAATACAACTCCTCCGCGGGGCTAATCGGTGCTCGCCATGGTTGCTCCCGCACCAGACGCTGGGGCCCCATCTCCCGTACGGGGCCGTAACGACGCACAAACGTAGCCCATGGCACAGGCACCGACGCGGTCAAAATCTCAGCCAACGCCTGACGCGCCTGTTCGGATAGCCCTTCATACAACACTTGAGCAATGTCCGGACGCATCAGGTGCGCGGCTAACTCTGCTGCAGCGTCGCTCGCCGTGCGCCCACTTAAGGGCAGCCCAACGTAGAGGGCCAGCCCTTCGAGCCAGTGAAATGGATAGGTGGCCAGGGCTTGTCGTAGGCTCCGCATGGATCTTGCCAAATTCAATGGGTTGACATATGCTCTATATTGTCCGTCACACAGGCACTTTGAAGCAAACGAGGGAGAGGTAGAGAATCCATGGCCAAAATGAGTGACCGAATGGATCTCATCCGACGGCTCTGGCAGGATGCCCGTATCGCGTGGGCGCTGTTATGGGAACCACGCGTTCCAACATGGACCAAATTGCTGCTCCCCGTGCTCTGGGTGATTTACCTCCTAATGCCGTTGGACATCATCCCCGACGTCATTCCTATCCTGGGGGAATTGGACGACCTGGTGGCGCTGATGTTCATCATCCGCATGTTCATCCAGATGAGCCCGCCCCAGGTTGTGCAGGAGATCGAAGAACGGCTGAACGGTAAGGCCCAAGATGTGATCGATGGAACGTACCGTGTGGTCGACCGGGATTAACGGTCGTGGTCTTCATCCACGCTGGCAATAAGATCGTACTCTAAAGCATCCACCACGCGCACACGGTAGAAATTCCCCACCGGGAGCACTCCGGGGATGAGGACCATCCCGTCGATCTCCGGAGCATCCCGATACGACCGGGCCAGGGTAACAGGCCCGCGAATGTCGGTTCCCGCCAGCCATTCCGCCAGGTTCTCCGCGTCCACGACCTGCTCGGTTAACACCTCCAATACGCGCCCAATTTGTTCCCGATTCCGCTCCAGGGAGATGCGCTGTTGTGTAGCCATAAGGCGGTGCCACCGATCCTGCTTCACCTCTTCAGGCACTTGATCGGGCATCTCAGCAGCAGGGGTACCCGGTTCAGGAGAAAAGGTGAACGCTCCCACCTTGTCAAACCGAATGGTCTCCAAAAACGCCAACAGGTTTTCAAACTCCTCCTCCGTTTCCCCAGGAAAGCCCACAATGAACGTACTGCGCAAAGCAATATCCGGCATAGCATCCCGCAAGCGTTCAATGGTACGCAACACCTGATCCACATTGCTCGGCCGGCGCATCCGCCGCAACGTGCGCGGGTCCCCGTGTTGCAAGGGGATGTCAAGGTAGTGAAGGACCTTTGGATGGGATGCCATTACCTCAATGAGGGCATCAGAAATGTGTCCCGGATACGCGTACATTAGGCGCAGCCAGTGCATGTCCGGCACCCGGTTGGTCAGCGCGTTGATCAACCGGGGCAGAGCCAACGGGTCCCCAAAATCACGGCCATAATCCGTCGTGTCCTGGGCCACGAGGATGATCTCCCGTGCGCCCCCTCGGGTGAGCAACAAAGCCTCGTCCACCAGGTCGGAAAGGGGACGACTTCGCAGGCGTCCCTTAAAAGAGGGGATAGTGCAAAAGGCACACGATGCGTTGCACCCGTCGCTGATTTTCAGGTACGCGGTGGGTCCCACGCGTTTGGGGCGGGCCACCGGTTGAGGGTAAGGGGATTCACCCAGCAGTTCCCGCTTGGCAAATGGCCGTGAGCGCGAGGTCTGCGTCAAGGTGCGCACTAACTGCGGGATCTCCATCCAGCGTAAGGTGCTGATGAACCCATCCACCTGGGGAACCCGCTCCTTGATGCTTTCCGGATCCCGCTGCACCAGACAGCCCGCTGCAATGAGCACCTGGTCAGGGCGTTTTTGCTGAGCCAGGGCGTTCAAATATTCAATGGACTCTTCCTTGGCCGATTGCAGAAAGCCACACGTGTTCACAATGAGGACGCGCGCGTCCTCTGGCGACTCTGTGGGGCGGTACCCTGCTTGTTCCAGCAACGCGCTCATGCCCTCACTGTCCGCGACGTTCTTCGGACACCCCAAAGTTAACAAGAAAAAGGTGGGTTTTGAGCGCCTGCGCGACCGACGACCCTTCCCGCGTTTCCCCATAACACCCTGTTATCCTTCAGCCGGTGTAGGCGTGGGTGTGGGCGTCAAGCGAACGACCTCCCCATTCTGAACGGTGAAGATCCAATGGAGAACTTCCCCTTTCTCCCCCAGAACTCCCAAATCCTGCCCGTTCACGGTTAACTCCATCCCCCCCGCATTGCCCGTACGGATCTCCACCGTCTCCCCCTCCCAGGTCAGGGTAGTATCCGGCTCGTACAACCCCTCATCCACCACCTGGCCATCTACCAGCACCCGCAACCACGTCCGATCCACAATCCGCGCCTCCACCTTCACCTTCTCCACGGGAACCGGCGTGGACGTCGGGGTCGGGCTGGCTAGACGGAAGGGCGTAGGCGTGGGTGTGGAAACCCTGGTGGGAGTAGACGTCGGGTTGAGGGTTTGGGCCACAGTAGGAGAAGGGCGTGGGGAAACCACAGCAGCCGGGATCACAGGGGTGGGCGAAGGAACCGAAGGGGGCGTGACGCTTACCGGAGTAGCCGTGGGGGGGACCGCTGTAGGTGTGGGGGTGAAGGTCGGCGCCTTCAAGTGCCCCGGAAGGGGTAACACACCCTGGAGTGCCAGGAGATACCCTGCAGCCACCACTAACACGATAACCAAAATCGCCGAAAAAAGGCGAACCAACCCACTTCCCGGCCGACGTCCCAGGTCCATCTCCAGCACATGGGGACCCCGTTCTGGCGCACGGGAGGAAGGCGTTGGCGCGGGCGAAGGACGCGCGCTTTGATACGCCTGCAACAGAGGCTGCGGATCCAACCCAAGAAACTGGGCATAACTGCGCAGGAAACCCCGCGCCACCACTTCGTTAGGAAGCGAGTCAAAATCCCCCGCTTCCATGGCCATTAAATACTTCAACCGGATACGCGTTTCCTTCTCCGCTTGTTCCAGGGTAATTCGTCGACCTTCACGGGCTTCTGCCAGACGCTGTCCGATTTCGACCAAGGATAATTCGCTCATGGACTTGCTCTTACCCCCACTTCCGAGTTATAGTCCCTGATGGCTCAACACCTGATGCAAGATACCATATCTTACCCGACAAGGGAATTCCAGGCAATGCCCAACATCTCGCAAAGGCGTTTACTGTTCCTTATCCTGTTCTGGGGGCTAATATTCACTCCAACCTTCTCACAGCCTCTCCGTCCGGCCCAGGCCCACGTCCAGCCTTCACTCCCCCGAGAGAGCATCCTGGTCCGTTGGAAGGATCAGACATTTGAACGTAACACCCTGCTCTCCGGCGAAAGGCAGAGACTCCTCACGCTCTTAAACGCCCAACCGGTCGGAAAAGTTCCCCAACTCCGCATTGAACGATGGGACATCCCCGGCAACACCCTCTCCCACGCCCTGGCCGTAATCAACCGTTCGCCTGCTGTGGATTGGGCCGAACCCAACTACACGTTCCACCTGGATCCCTTTGAAACAGAGTCCACCACCATCGTCTCTCCTCCCACCGTCGAGGACATGACAGCCCCGTCCCAGTTCCCCAATGACCCCCAATACAACTCCTACGCTTTCCGCTACCTGGACCGTCTGGGAGTGGTGGACGCGTGGCACATCACCCTGGGGGATCCAAGAATTACCGTCGCGGTGATAGACACCGGTGTAGACTGCACCCACCCCGATCTGGCAGGACACTGTTGGGTTAACGAGGATGAAATCCCCAACAACGGGAAGGATGACGACCACAACGGCTACGTAGATGACCGCTTTGGGTGGAACTTCGTGGAGGACCGGGGAGATCCCCGGGATGTTCACCGCCATGGCACCCACGTTGCGGGCATTCTCGCGGCCACCACCAACAACGGAATAGGAATTGCTGGCATTGCTGGCAGAACAACCATTATGCCCCTGGTCGTGTTCACCCCTATGGGGGTGGGCACGTACTATGACCTGATCCGAGCCATCCTCTACGCAGCGGACAACGGGGCCAAGGTCATCAACATGAGTCTGGGCGCCACCACCTACAGCAAAGGGGAAGCCCTGGCCGTGGCCTACGCCCACCAAAAAGGCGTGGTCATTGTAGCCGCGGCCGGGAATAACAACTTCGACCGAGTTTTCTACCCAGCAGCCCATGCCCAGGTTATCGGAGTGGCCGCCACCGACAGCGAAGACCAAATTGCCTGGTTCAGCAACTACGGCTCCTACATCTCTGTGGCTGCCCCGGGGGTCAGCATTATCTCCACAATTCCAGGGGGGAGCTACGGCATCATGTGCGGCACCTCCATGGCAACTCCCCACGTCAGCGGATTGGCTGCCCTTATCCTGGCGCGGAACCCTACGTTGTCACCCACAGAAGTCCGCACGCTCATCGAAACCCGCGCGGACGATCAAGTTGGCCCCCCTGACAAGGACGTACCTGGCTGGGATCCCTTCTACGGCTTCGGGCGAATCCACGTGGGTCGAACCGTGAGCGAGACACATCCCGCGGCCTTCCCACCCGAAGTGCCCCAGGGGGACGCCCCCCTCCTGCCCTGGCCTGCCACCTGCCGGGATCTCCTCCACAACGGAGACTTTGAGGAGGGACTCACATCATGGGAGGGAGAAGGAATGCTCCTGGTGGACGCGCCTGTATACCAGGGAAACCACGCAGTCCGCCTGCCCGCGCACAATGGAACCTGGATGTCCCAAACCTTCACCCTCCCCCCACGAGCCCTTCAAATGACTGTATTCATGGCCATCCGCATTGAAACGCAAGACGCGGGCGTGGGATCTACACCCACCTTCCCCTTTGACGACTGGCTAACACTCTCCCTAAAGGGAAAGAATGGCCAACCGGTTGTGTCCTTGTTGCGCGCAGGCAACACCAGTGATGGCGTCCACAACGGGTTGGCCTGGGACGAATTCCTGGCCGTGCTCCCCGCGTCGGAATGGGGCCACCTGCGAGGGCAGGAGGTGCAACTGAGTTTGGAAACAGGCGAAGATGGGGACAGTCAGACGACCACCTTCACTGTTGACGCAATCCGCCTCTGCGTGGTCGAAGCCCAATGGCAAAGAATCTTCTCCTACTTTCCCATGGAGGGAAAGAGGCCATAACCCAACGCCCGCGAGATCTCACCGCCACAACCACCACCACGTGGAGGGGAGCAGCGCGGTGTAGGCCGGATCAATGCCCAATGTGATGCGGATAATGCGTCGAGCCAGGCCGGGATGCTTGTGCGCCTGCCGAATGAGAATGTCCAAAGGGTGAGGGCGCATGACAATGGGACGGATCCACTGCAGCCCCCGAAACATACCCTCAAAGTGGCGATACATATGCCATGCATAAGGCCACAAGTGATACATATCCGTGTCCCCATCGCTCAGGGCCTTGTGCACAACCCCTGCTGCCAACTCCGCGCTTTCCATGGCCAAATCAATGCCCTCGCCTGTAGCCGGGTTCACCAGGCCGGCCGCTTCCCCCACGACCAACCACCCAGGGCCCAACAGCGGCTGGCGGGGGAAATCTGTTCGGATAGGATACCCCTTCACAGGTCCCACCAGCCGGGCACGGGCCAAACGCTGTTGAAGAGGTCCATATGAGGACAAAAACCGGTCCAGGTACACTTTGGGAGAACGGGCATCGTTTCGGTGCAGGCGATACACTCCCACGCCGATATTGGCAACTTGGTCACTGACAGGAAACACCCACCCGTATCCGGGGGCTACATCCGCGACAAAGTGGAACTCAAAACCCGCCTGCAAATCCGAAACACCTTCCCAATACCCCCGCACGGCCAAAATATCATGGGGTTGATCGGGCGCAATCCCCAGCCGCTTGAGCAATTGCAGGGAAGCCCCCGTAGCCACAATGACGACCTTGGAACGAAACGTCTGAACCCGGTCCCTGACACGGGCCACAACACCGGACACCCGTCCTCGCTGCTGCAGGATGTCCAACACATACGCGCGGGGGAGAAAGCGAGCCCCGGCCCGTACCGCGGCCGTCCGCAGAACATCATCCAGGTGAAGCCGGGGGATAACGTACCCCACCGGGGGCAAAGGCCGCACCAGAGGATCAAACGCAGCGTCCAGCACATGTCCGGAGGACGCGTAAAGCAACGCGTGCGTCACCCGTTGGGCCTGAGCCGCAACGGCTGATTCCAACCCCAGACGTCGCAAAGTGTTCACCGCGCGCGGGGTCAAACCATCGCCACACGTTTTATCCCGGGGAAAATCCGACTTATCCAGCAGGAGCACATCATGTCCCCGTTGGGCCAGGAGCATGGCCGCGACACTTCCGCCCGGCCCTGCCCCCACAACGATCACCTCTGCTTGAGTTCCTTCTTCAATCACTGGCCGATCTCACGCCTCCCAAAGTCGAAATAGGATGTGGACAGCGGCTAAGCAAATAACGTCACCTCAACGAGAACACACGAGGTCGTGCCGTCGCGAGGCCACGGCCGCCCTTTTCCGGGAGTGACAAACGCACCGCACACGTTCACCCACATCAAAGCGCCCTGGACATTCCCACCCCCAGGCGTTTGTTGGCCTTTTCTGGGCGTGTGCTATAATGTAACGGCAATTTCAGGGAGAATGAAAATGGACCGCAAGGGCTGGCATCCGTTACTTGATCGAACAAAACGCTCAACACGATACCGTATCCTGGTAGCCCTAAAGATCCTCGGCGAAGCCACAGCGCAGGAACTCAGCGAACACCTCCACTTCACACCCATGGGGATCCGTCGCCACCTTTCGGCCCTACATCAGGACGGACTGGTAGATTACCGTGTGGTTCGTCACGGACAGGGGCGCCCGGCCCACGTCTACTACCTGACGCAGAAGGCTTTGGGATTGTTCGACCAGCGATACGCGTCCCTCAGCGTGGAGTTGTTATCTTACCTGGCCGAAGAGATGGGCGAGGATATGGTAACACATCTCTTTGAACGACGGGCTCAGCGTCGAATTGAGGCTGTTCGCCCCCAACTGGAGGGGCTTTCCCTTGAGCAAAAGGTGGAACGACTGGCTCACATTCTGGATGAAGACGGGTACCTGGCCGAATGGCGACACGAGGAGGATAGCACATACGTGTTATGTGAACACCACTGTGCTATCTACGAAGTCGCCAAAGCGTTTCCCCAGGCCTGTCGGACCGAACTGACGTTCATACAGACAGTCCTGGAGGACGCCATCGTGCAACGGTCCCAGAACATGGTGGAAGGGGACCACTGTTGCACCTACATCATCCAAGGAGCGCCTCATGTACAACGTCGTACGTAAGGTCCTACTCGCGATGTCGCGCGATCCGCACATGCAGAAACGCATTGTCGCGTTTCCCGTCTCGCGGAAAGTCGCGCGGCGCTTTGTGGCTGGAGAGCATCTCGACGACGCGCTGGCCGTCATTCGGGAGTTAAATCAGCGAGGAATGACGGCGACCCTTGACCACCTCGGGGAAAACGTCACCAACCCAGAGGAAGCCCAATCCGCGGCCGACGCGTACGTGGACGCCCTGGATGCCATTGGTAAGGAAAACTTACAAAGCGGGGTCTCCGTTAAACTCACGCATTTAGGGCTGGACCTTGATCACGATTTGGCCTATGAAAACTTAAGCCGCATCGTGGACAAGGCCGCGGAAGTCGGTCGCTTTGTGCGCATTGACATGGAAAGTTCCAATTACGTCGACATCACCCTCGACATGTACCGACGCATCCGACAGACATACAACAACGTGGGCACGGTTGTCCAATCCTACCTGCGCCGCACCCCATCAGATGTGGCCCAACTCATCGAGGAAGGAATTGCCGACTTACGCCTGGTCAAAGGCGCGTACGACGAACCGGAAACCATCGCGTACAAGGACCGACAGCGCATTCGCGAAGCGTTCATCGCGCTCATCCGCCAGATGTGGGAACCGGAGGCACGCGCCAAAGGAAGCCGCGTGGCCGTAGGAAGCCATGATGAAGCGATCATCCAATACGCCTGCAGCCTCGCCAGCCGTATGAACGTGCCCAGGGACGAATTCGAATTCCAATTCCTGTACGGCATTCGGCGGGACCGGGCGGCTCAACTGGTGGCAGAAGGCTACCGTATGCGATTGTACGTCCCCTACGGGAGCCAGTGGTACCCCTACTTCATGCGACGCCTGGCCGAACGTCCGGCCAACCTGCTCTTCTTCTTAAGGGCCCTGGTAGGATCCTGATAGGGGAAAGCGTTCATAATTTGACGGACGGACGTGACAGAAACCCATGACACTTGAAGGCAAAACCGCGGTCATCACAGGGAGCGGCCGCGGCATTGGACGGGCCATCGCCCTGGAATTGGCCTCTCGGGGCTGCAACATTGTAGTGAACTACTTCCGCCGCCGCGCGCCCGCGGAGGAAACAGCCCACGCGGTGGAGGAACAGGGCGCGCGGGCCATGGTCATCAAGGCTCACGTGGGTGATGAGACTCAGGTGCGACATCTGGTGCGTCAGGCCGCGGCCCATTTCGGCAGCGTGGACATCTTCATTGGAAATGCAGCGTCAGGCGTACTCAAACCTGCCATGGAGCAGGGAGCCAAGGAGTGGGATTGGACGCTCAACATCAACGCCCGCTCCATCCTCTTTGGCGTGCAGGAAGCGTTTCCTTACATGAAGGACCGGGGATGGGGACGAGTGATCGCGATCTCCAGCATTGGCTCCGTGCGCGTACTGCCGGAATACAGTGTTGTGGGGATCTCCAAAGCAGCCATTGAAGCCCTGGTTCGTTACCTCGCGGTAGAACTCGCCCCTCACGGCATCACAGTAAACGCGATCTCACCGGGTGTGGTGGAAACCGAAGCCCTGGATTTCTTCCCCAGCAAAGACCAGATCATTGAGACGGCGAAGAAACGCACGCCAGCCGGCCGTCTGGTTACCCCAGAAGAAGTCGCCAAAGTGACCGCCTGGCTATGTACGGACGACGCGGCCATGATTGTAGGACAGACAATTATCCTTGACGGTGGATACGCGCTGCTGGTGTGATCCTATGCGTCCCCGCGGCATTCGGCATCCAGGCGCCGAAAAAACGCCTCCATAAACGCGTGGCGTTCCCGAGCCATCGCGCGTGCAGTCTCCGTGTGCAGTAACCCCTCCAGGTGCCGCAACTTGTGCCAGAACTCGTGAACCGGCGTGTAATCCTCTCCCGATGGGGGAGGCGAGGACATCACGGCTGTCAGAGGAGCCCATAACCGATGACCATGATATCCAGCATGGGCAAAGGCGCGGGCCACACCAATAGCCCCTATCGCGTCCAACTTGTCTGCATCCTGGAGAACTTTCGCCTCCAGAGTGCGCGGGGCAGGCCCCTTACGAAACCGGTGGGCCTCGATACAATGGGCCACGGCTTCGACAAACGCGGGCGGTTCTCCGGACAGGAGAACGCGCGCCTGTTCAGCACCGCGCACGTGGTGGTCCGGATCGTCGCGGGCAATGTCGTGCAAAAGGGCCGCGGTCAGAACCACGCGCAAGTCTGCGCCTTCTGAGCGGGCAATGCGCTCGGCCAGGCGATAGACGCGCAGCACGTGGTCGAACGCGTGCGCCGCGTCACGCCCGGTGTACAAACGTCGTGCTTCCTCAACAGTAATGGGCAAGTCCTTCATTCTTCCTCGCTCAGCATCTCGACAAGGTGAAGGTGCTCACGTACCAGAGCCTGGGCCTCAGCGGCTGTCCGGGCCTCCGCGTCAATGTGGAACAGGGGATGGTCAGGGTCAGGCCGTATAAGAACCCAGGTCTCATCGTCAAACCACGCCTTAATCCCATCCAACGTCTCAACGCGCGAAGCAGTGATGCGCTCGCCCAACAAGCGCATCACCTTGCCCCGCTTCTCCCAGGGACAACCCACCCGGGCATTGTACACGTGAAATGGTGGAACCTGCGAAAGCACTACCGAAAGGTGCGTCGTATAGCGCCCCATCAGTTCTAACACCTTCACCGAGGCAAATAAACCGTCCACTACGGGTTGGAATTGGGGGAAAATGAAGTGGCCGCGACCATCCGTGGCCAGAATCACATCCGGATCCGTGGCCTTCTGCATGATATCGTGCAAGTCATAACGGGTGCGAATAACGTATCCGCCGTGAAATCCCACCACCTTCTCCACCTTACTGGTCATAGTCAGGGGAACAACAATTGCTTTACCCGTCTGATACCGCATAACCAGATCGATAACTGCTAACGCTGCTACCTGAGGGGGCAGGATTTCCCCCCGATCGTCCACCAGCACGATCTTCTCTCCCCCCACATCCAACTGAATTCCCAAATCCTTGTGCAGAGCCCGCACAATCGTAGCCAGGTGCTGCTGGTGGAGTTCCTGAAGGTCCTCATGCAACGAGATTCTGTTCTCATCGATGTGCGCGTTCAGGGGGATCACATCCACCCCTAAAGCGGAGAAAATAGAGGGTAACACATCCACAGTCGTGGAGTGGGAATAATCAACGACAATGCTGAAGGACGCCTGCTCAAACACAGACCTATCAATGTGCTGCAGAAAATCCTCCTGATACCGTTCCAGCACATTGGGAGCATCGCTGATAACGCCGATATCATCCACATACGCTCGACGGTAATCTTCCCGGAAGAAAATACGCTCAATGCGCTGCTCATCTTCCCGCCCCAGATCTATGCCATCCCCGCCGAACACGCGAATGTCCACAATGCGGGCATTGAAAGGGGAAAGGCGCACATGTAGCCCGGCCACGGCCGGTGTCACGCGCGTGTAATAACGGGCAACCGGAATGGGCACGGAGTGAACATCCCACACATTCACCCCCGCGGAAGGAAGCCCCGCAATAAGAGCGCGTTTCAACATGCGGGAACTGCGGTGTGGATCCCGGTTCATAATGACATGACTTCCCTGGGGAAGAGTAGCCCCAATAGCTGCCCCCAGCCTGGCGCAGAACTCTGGCGTCAAATCCACGTTGACCACACCGGTGATGCCGAAACGGCCAAACAACCGACGTCGGGCTCGTGTGCCCAGGACAATACTGGAACGGACAATCGCGCCCGGCTCCACCTCCTTGTTCGGCCAGATTTTGACGCCCAGGTGAATAATAGCCCCTTCCCCTACGGTAGTCTCATCACCAATAACCGCGCTCTCAAAGATAACCGCGTTGGTCTTGATAGCACAGCGTCGGCCCACAATCGCGCCTGTTAGTTCCGCGGACTCCCCAATGTAAGAGTTGCGCCAGATAATGGAATGAACAACGCGCGCTCGACTGTCCACAAAGGAATAGTCCCGAATAACCGTGGGACCTATGATCACCGCGGCATCCCGAACTTTAACGCCGTGCCCCAGGTACACAGGCCCTTCAATGCGCGCGTCTGGGGCAATTTCCACATCCTCCCCCACCCAAACATTCGGAGCCCACTCCGTCCCCAGGGGGCCCACATCAATGCGCTGCATAAGAATGTCATCCACAGCCCGCACGTATTCGGGAATTGTGCCGATATCCGTCCAGTATCCGGGAGACGCGTATCCGTACACCCGGTCCGGGTATTTGTCCAAGAGCACAGGGAAAATATCCTGGCTCCAGTCCGAGGGGGCGTCCGCGGGAATAAGATCCAGGACATCGGGTTCCACGACGTAAATGCCCGCGTTAATCGTGTCGGACATGACCTCACCCCAGGAAGGCTTCTCCAAAAAACGGCGAACCCGGCCCTCCTGGTCGGTCACCACAATGCCGTACTCCAGAGGTGTTGGAGAACGGTACAAGGCCATGGTCACCAACGCGCGCTTCTTACGGTGAAATTCCACCAGCGCGGAGAGATCCATGTCCGTCAGAATATCCCCACTGATCACCAGGAAAGGACCATCGAGCAGAGAACGCGCATACCGTACCGCGCCTGCGGTTCCCAGGGGACGGTCTTCCACGGAAAAGTGAATGCGCAAGCCCGGACTGTGCTCCCCCCGAAAGTAATTCTGAATCATGGACGCGCGATAGGAAATAGCAATAACAACATCTTCAAAGCGATGTCGCTGCAGCAGGGCTAAAATGTGCCCCAGGATAGGACGGTTCACCAACGGAACCAACGGCTTCGGACGTCCAACCGTCAGGGGACGGAGACGGGTGCCCTCGCCACCGGCCAGCACAATTGCCTTCATCGTGAATCCTCTTTCGCGACAATAGCCGTTGAAATAGGGTGTGTTTCAACGTGGGGGAAGTGTGGAGAAGTGCGGAACCGCGTAACAAAAATCCCCACCCAGTTGGGTGGGGATGGGATGGCGGCGACAGGATTCGAACCTGTGACCCGGCGATTATGAGCCGCCTGCTCTACCGCTGAGCTACGCCGCCCGGCTATGCAATGAGAGAAAAGGGCGAAGCCCCATTGACCCAGACTTCGCCCTCGTGAGGTCGCGGGGGCAGGATTCGAACCTGCGACCTTCGGGTTATGAGCCCGACGAGCTACCACTGCTCCACCCCGCAGCACATTGTAATATACCATAACCAGGCATCCCTGTCAAAGATACGGAGACTTTTAGAAAACGGATCCCCTACGGGGAAAGGTGAAAAGCCTGGCGCCACATCTGCCACACCGGTTCTCCTGACGACGTCCTCTCCTGCGAAACCTCACCTCCCGACGACTCTCCCGACACAGGCTCCTCAACCCGCACCACCACAGTACCAGGCACAGCCACACCAAAAATCCGGGCCGCCTCCTGAATCAACACCCAATCCTCATTGCTTTGAGCAAACAACGCCTCCAGATCCCGATGCCGTTTCTCCTCGTACAGCACCTGCTCACGCACTTGCGCTTGTTCCTGCAACGCCTGCTGCTTCTCATGCAACAAGCGCCCAAAGAAGTAGACAAAAACCACGGTACTGACAATCAAAACAAAAAAGGCCACACGCACCAGAGAAATCAGTTTAACCACGTGCCGCCCTTGTTCCCACCACTTTGCGGTATCCACACCCCTTCTCCTTGGTCCCTGAACACAGACCTCAAACAAGAAATGCCCAGGTGCCGAAGCGCCTGGGCATTGGCTAGGTGCCGAAGGTGGGATTCGAACCCACACGGGCGAAATGCCCACTGCGTCCTGAGCGCAGCGCGTCTCCCATTCCGCCACTTCGGCACATTCGGTGCTCCTGCACCGACGTGAGATATTGTACACAACCGGTACGGACCTGTCAAACTTTCAAGGGAACCAATGTCCTCCCGTGCCCCCGGGACCCCCACAGCCCATTTCCCCCTTCCCGCCCAAGCCAGTATAATGTACGCATCCCAATCGGCAAAAGGGCACATCCATGCGACGCCTGACCACCCACCTGCTCATATGGATAGTAGCCGTCATCATCGCCCTGCACCCTGCCGCGACCAGCAACAGCGCCTCCCTACTGGACTCCTCCTCCCCCCTCCAATCCCCTGTGGAACCCACTCCTACCTGGACCCTTCCCCCTTCACCCACGTGGACCCCTACGTGGACTTCCACGTGGACGCCAACGTGGACACCCACATGGACACCTACATCCCCCCCCACGCCAACCCCAACCGCTCCTCTCCAACCCACACCCACCCCTACCCTCCCCACCCCTACCCCTGTCCCACTGCCCTCCGTAAGCCCCACATCTCCACCTGCCTTACCGACTGCAACTCCTCTCCCCACGCCAATGCCCTCAGCAACGCCCACCCCCTGGCCGCGCGGCATAGACTTGCTACCTGGTTACACCCCTATCCCCACCTACGCGCCGCCCCTGGAAATTCTGCCAACCGAACAATGGCTTCCCGGTCCCACCGAGGTAGCAACCCCATGGCCCACACCAGTAGACCGTACCCGCCTCTCCCAACATGAGTTCCTCCCCTACATTCACTTCGATTGGGGATTTATCTACCCATCCCTACGCCGTCCCTGGGCGCCCCCACCAGAACCCCCACGTTTGTACGTCTGGGCCCAGCGGGTCGACCGCGTGCTCCTGTTCCTTTGGAGAAACGTAACCGGGATCATCTTCCTGGTTATGGCCCTTGTGCTCTATCTCGCTCGAAAACGACGGGAGAACACACGATGAACATGGGCACCGTGTCACGGACAGCGATCCGCAAGCAAGCGTTCACCCGGAATCCGAGAAAGATCATCATCGCGCTGGCGTGGTTGGGTCTGGCCCTGCGCGTCTGGGGATTGGACGCACAGAGCCTGTGGCGGGATGAAGTAGACACCGTCCGCTTCGCAACCCAGCCCCTCCCCCAACTCCTGGCCATGTTCACAACACCCGGCCACAACGGGGCCCTCTATTACCTGCTCATGCGTCCGTGGATTGCCTACTTCGGACATGTGGATTTTGCTCTCCGCTACATTTCCGTGCTGGCCGGAGTGCTGGTGCTGCCCCTCGCGTACCAGGTGTTAAGACGATGGGTGGGGGAACGAAGCGCACTTCTAGCCACCCTATTCCTCACAGCCTCCCCCTACGCGATTTGGTATAGCCAGGAACTGCGCATGTACGCGTTCATCCTGGTGATTGTGCTGGCAGCCACTTATTGCTGGCAAAACGCGTTTGAACGGGGCCAATCCGCGTGCTGGCTTTGGTACGTGGCACTCATCTCCGCGGGGATTTACATGCACTTCCTCGTCGCGTTGCTTATCCCCACCCACGTGCTGATGAGCGGATTCGCGCCGCGACAATGGATTCGGCGGTGGCGAGGATGGATACTGGCCTATGCCGCGTTTGCTCTCCCGTACATTCCCCTGGCCTGGTGGCAGAAAAAACTCCTGTTCAGCCCCACATTCCGCACGGGCCACCCCTTTGTGCCCTGGCCCCAGATGATCTACAAGTTGCTCACCGTGTTCAGTGTAGGCGTTCACTCCATCGCGCTTCCCATCCACGCCCCAGGAAACGTGCGGATTATTCCCTTGCTGTTTTTGATGATAAGCGGACTGGCATTAAGCATCCCCAGAGGGAAAAAGTCCATTGCTTGGCGAGTCAAGATCTGGATTATCCTGTGGTTTCTGGTACCCGTGATCGGGCTTTACCTCATTTCACTGGAATTACCCCTCTTCACAGAACGGTACTTGATTTGGACTATGCCCGCAGTGTACGCGCTAACAGCATTAGGGGTAGAAGCGCAACGTCGCTGGCCGGTAGTTTCCCTGTCCGCGCTGGCCATGGTGTTGGCCCTCTTCCTGGTGGGAATTGGATATCAGGTGCACATTCCAATCAAGCCGGATATGCGCGGGGCAGTGCACTATGTGGAATCCCGACGCGATCCGGAGAGCAAAGTCCTGCTCCACCTGGGATACTTAATCCACGCGTACACCTACTACGCGCCGGATTCCCGGCCGCACCTGGTAGAGGCGCCCGCGCCCGGCCCCCAGGGCACTGTGGACCAAACAGGCGCGGACATTCTCCGTCGCCTCAACGGCACACGGGATGTGTGGTTGGTGGAATCGGAAAGCGCAATGTGGGACCCCAAGGGGCTCGTTCGCCAATGGCTAGACCAACACGCGGAGCGCGTGGAGGACCGACCCTTTGTGGGGGTGCGGGTAACCCATTATCGGATACGAACAGAGAGCACCACACCCTAGATGAGCCAAGGGTACCCCTCCAGACCCGCGCGTCAGGCGAACACACGGGAAGAAGTGGCCACCGGAGAGGAATGAATCCCTGCGATGTGGTCAGCCCCGGGGCAAGCCCAGGGGAGCAGTGATACTACCTGCGATGAACAACAACGCCTACTGCCCTGGGACCTACGTGCGCCCCCAAGATGGGCCCTGCCTCGTGCACGATCACCTCCTCCCGGGGAACACCCAGCGCGGGCGCCAACTCATCCGCCAGGGACTCCGCCAACGCGTGCTGTCGGGTGTGGGGGACAAGCAGGTGATGCGCGGGACCCAGGGCCAATGCCTTCTCCTTGAGAACCCGCAAGGCTGCCCTGTACGAACGTTGGGCACCCAGAAAGTGCACCTTCCCCTTCACATCCAGGATCACCTTCACGTTGAACACCCGGGCCACGCGACGGATAACAGGCATAAGATACGCGATCCGTCCACCGCGATCCGCCCATTCAATAGTATCCAGCACAGCCAGGAGGTGCACTCGCTCGCGCACAGTCGCCAGGTGGGCCAGAATATCCGCGGATGAGGAACCCTCAGCCGCCAATCGCGCGGCTTCAAGGACCTGAATACCAATGCCCAAACTCAGGGAAGCAGAATCAAACACGTGGACTTGCTGTGGATAATCCGCCGCGGCCTGGACAAAAGACGCGTACGTAGTAGACAGTTGGGCCGAAAGGGGGATAGCAACAACCTCATACCCCGCCTCCACCAGGGGCTCGATAACCGCCTTCACCTGCTCTGGTGAAGGCGCGGCCGTGGTCGGCCGGCCGCCGGTTTCCTCCACAAGGCGCCAAAACGCGTCCGGATCCGTGTACAGGTGGGACACATCCTGGCCGTTCACCGTCACATGGAGGGGGACGACGTGAATATCCCACTTCGCCAACAAAGGCGCGGGCAAATCGCACGCGCTATCCGCGACCACTTTAACCCTCTTCACCGTGTGCTATCCTCCCTTATCCAAATATCCAGGCCCTGCCCTCAGAAGATCTTGACAATTTCATCCACAGACTGGGGGCGCAAGGGAATTCGCTGGCCCTCACGCACCGCGACCCGTCCTTCCTCCAACGATGTCACTCGACCGATAACGCGCGCGGGGATCCCCGCATCAGCCAGTGCCGACACCAATCGCGGTCCGTGTTCCTGTGCAACCGCGATGAGCAGAGCGCCCGACGCAATCGTAGCCAACGGATCCAGCCCGAACAGATCACACAGCACCCGTCCTTCCTCCAGCACCGGCACCGCGTCCAGATCCACCCAGAGCCCCACACCCGACGCTTCGGCCATTTCCCACAACCCGGTAATCAACCCACCCTCAGTGGGATCGTGCATCGCGTGCACTGTCGCAGTCTCCACAGCCAAGAGCGCGGCCTTCACCACACTAATACCCGGGTCGTGGAGAAAGTCGGCAGCCCGCTGAACCAACGTTTCCGGAATCCCGCGCGCCAGAAGATCATCCCGTCGTTCCCGGGCAATGATAGCCGTCCCCTCAATGGGAACCCCGCGGGCCAGGATCAACGCGTCCCCGGGCTGAGCACCGCCGGTTCGTACCAACCCCTGGGAGGACACTTCCCCCAGCATAACCCCAATGGCCAAAGGCCGAGGCAGGCCATACGAAACCTCTGTGTGACCACCCACCAGCACCGCGCCGACCTCTTCACACGCGTGAGCCACCTGCGCGAACATGCGTTCCACATCGGACGCGGTGGCCGCCCCTTCGGGAAGAAGAAACGTGACCAGGAACCAGCGTGGAGCCGCGCCCATCACCGCCACATCGTTCGCGTTAACGTGCACCACGTACCAACCGATCTCCTCCGTGGCAAACGTGATGGGATCCATACCCGCAACCACCACATCCTCGCGTAGTTGCACAGCCGCGGCATCCTCCCCAACGCGAGGGCCAACCAGCACCTGCTCGTCCTCCTGACCGTACTCGCGCAGGAGGGCTCGGAGCATCTCGTGGGGAAGTTTTCCGGTTGCCAATGGTGTCGGGCGCTCTGCCATAGGTCCCCCTTAGTACTCGTAAAATCCGCGGCCCGTCTTACGGCCCAGATGTCCTGCCGCGACCATTCGACGCAAAAGCGGTGGAGGGGCCAGACGAGGTTCGGCCAGTTCCTCGTACAACACCTCCGCAACGTACAGGAGAGTATCCAATCCAATGAAATCCGAGAGTTCCAACGGCCCCATGGGGTGATTGGCCCCCAATTTCATCGCCGTATCAATGTCCTCCTTACTGGCCAACCCCTGCTCGTACGCGCGTATGGCATCGATCAAATAAGGAACCAGCAACCGATTCACAATAAAGCCCGGCGCATCCTTGGCCAAGACCGGCGTCTTACCCAGGGACTGAGCGAACGCACGGGCAATCTCCACCGTCTCATCACTGGTTGTCACCGCGCGCACCACTTCCACCAAAGGCATGACAGGAGCCGGGTTGAAGAAGTGCAAACCCAGCACCCGGTCCGGCCGCTGAGTGGCCGCGGCCAACGCGGTCAAACTGATGGAGGACGTGTTAGATGCCAACAGCGCGTGGTCCGGTGTAATCTCATCCAACTGTCGGAAAATATCCTGCTTGACCTCTAAACGCTCCACCGCGGCCTCGATCACCAAATCGCACCGGTGGAAATCATCCAGATTCAACGTACCGTGAATGCGCTTCCACGCGGCCTCCTTCTCCGCTTCCGACATCTTACCCCGCTTCACGGCCCGCGCCATGGAAGCCTGCACCCGACTTAGACCCTTCTGCAGGAGTTCATCATTGACCTCCAGAACCCATACCTCGTATCCCGCTCGGGCAACCACCTCCACAATGCCCGAACCCATCTGACCACAACCAATAACGCCAACTGTACGAATGTCCATCTTACACCTCCATCTTAGCATATCCCCTTACCCGGGGAATTCACCCTGTCCTTCCGAACCCCGTGGGATGCTCGGCCATCACCTGGTGAACAAAGGCCATAAATTTATCCTTGAAGACCTGGGTGTCGAACTTCTCCGCCTGCGCGCGACAAGCCCGAGGATCGTACTGGCCGGGATCAAAACGAGCCAGCACCTCCACAAGCGCGTCCACCGTCTGCTCGTGGAAAAACTCACCCGTCACGCCGGGGACCACCGTGTCCAGAGCACCGCCGCCCGCGTACGCGATGACCGGTCGGCCACACGCCATCGCCTCCACCGGCGCGATGCCGAAATCCTCCAGGCCCGGGAAGAGAAACGCGCGGGCTCGCTGCATCAACCGAACAATCTCCTCATCCGAAACCCGACCTAAAAAACGAACCGTAGGCCCGGCAGAACGTTCCAGCGCGGGCCGATCCCGACCATCTCCCACCACCACCAGGGGCAATCCCAACCGGGTACACGCCTCCACAGCCAGGTCCACACGCTTGTAGGGAATCAACCGGGACACAATCAAAAAATAATCCTCTGGAGGATCATCTGTGGGACGGAACCGCCGCGTGTCCACGGGGGGGTGAATGACCACGCTCTCCCGCCGGTAATACTTGCGAATGCGGGCCTGGACTTCAGTGGAAATAGCGATGAAATAGTCTACCCGGTCCGCGGCCAGGCGATCGAACTGACGCTGCCACGTGAGCACTGGTTGGAGAAGTGCGTTCTTCAAGCGACCGATGCCCTCCCGCCGCCGGTACGTGTGATACTGCCAGAGAAATCGAGCAGGAGTA
Source organism: uncultured Anaerolineae bacterium (assembly GCA_964402285.1). Taxonomy (GTDB): domain Bacteria; phylum Chloroflexota; class Anaerolineae; order JAADDB01; family JAADDB01; genus CAYPUG01. The sequence goes on from CAYOAZ010000007.1 coordinate 66,895, forward strand.
AGGCAATAACTGATGTGCACTGTCTGCGGGGGAGTGATCACACTGTGAGCAAAACCGGATTTATTGCTGATCACCAGATCGTATCCAGACAGGTCGAAGGACTCGAAGGCCAGGGGATAAAAGGGGAGATATGCCTGGTGATGGGCTCCCACGCCGGGCAACTTGTTCATCCACGAGACCCGAATATCCCACTGCCGGTACTTGGGAGACACGCGCTTGGGATCGTAAATGCTGGTGTAGATGGGCGCGCCAGGGAACAAGTCCACCAACACCTCCAGGACATTCTCCGCGCCTCCCATCTGGTTGAGCCAGTCATGCACCAGAGCCACGCGCATGGTCTCACGTCCCCTCAGACAAGAGGATGCTGACATAACTTTCGTACCGACGGCGACTGATCTTTCCCTCTTCCACCGCGCGGATGACCGCACAATCAGGCTCATCCAGGTGACGGCAATCATTAAACCGACATTGACCCAGGTACGGGCGAAACTCCGGGAAGTAATAATCCAAATTGTCCAAATCCACACCCCAGAGCCCCACCTCCCGAAGGCCGGGAGTGTCCACGATGTAGCCTCCACCACTCAGGGGGATGAGTTGGGCCATGACGGTCGTATGGCGCCCCTGGCGCCACTTACGACTCACCGCCATTGTCGGTAATTGAACTGTAGGCTCCAGCGCGTTGATCAGGCTGGATTTGCCCACACCGGACGGGCCGGCCAGGACAGTTATTCGAGCGCGCAAATGTTCCCTTAACGCGTCCACTCCCGCACCTGTCTGAACAGAGATGTAAAACACAGGATATCCCGCTTGCTCGTAATCCCGAAACAGTTCGCGGGCTTTCCCCTCCGAGTCCAGATCTATCTTGTTCACAATAACCGCGGCAGGAATATCATTATCCTCCGCGATGACCAGAAGACGGTCCAACATCTGGAGACGGGGGTAAGGATCACGCACAGCGAACATAAAGAAAGCCTGATCCGGATTCGCCACAATAACGTCCACCCGCCCCTGAGTGTTGGGCCAGCGCCGCACCAGTGCCCGTTCTCGCGGGGCGATTTCCTCGATAACCCACGTATCCTTGTCCCGACGTTCCGTCACACGCACGCGGTCCCCCACCGCGAGGAGCGTGCCGCGACGCTCCCGCTTGAGCGTGCCCCGAGGCACCGCGGGAACCACCCTGCCATCATCCAACAAAATGTCCGCTACAGGTCCACGCACTCGCGCAACAATACCGTTGTATGCCATCGTAACATCTTCGAATTAGGATAACCGCTCCTGCGAACAGGCTGGGCTCCCTTCCTGCTCCTTCTCGGATTTAGCCTTCACCCAGAACCTCACCATCATCCAGACAGCACGCGCCAAAAATGTGGCGACACGCGCGGGTGGGATCCTCGGGCAGGGGGATCCCCTGCCGCGCGAGCAAAGGTAGGAGCCGGGCAATGGGCAGACCCATCACCGTCGCCCTGCACCCATCCACCCGGTCCACCGGCCGAAATGCCACATTCTGAATCGCGTAAGCCCCTGCTTTGTCCAAAGGATCGCCAGTGGCAATGTACGCGTCGATTTCCTCATCCGAGTACGCGCGCATGTGAACTCGGGCCGCGTCCACCACAGTCCGGGCATCTTCCAAAACGCCACCCTGGGCGCGCCCCACAGTCACGGCTGTATATACCACATGCCAGCGATTGCGCAAAGCCAGCAACATGCGTCGGGCATCGTCCTCATTCCGAGGCTTCCCCAACACGCGACCATCCAACACCACCACAGTGTCCGCCGCGAGGATAACCCCTTCGACCTGTTGGGCCGCGGCTGCAGCCTTCAAAGCAGAAACGCGCGCGACCAACCGTTCGGGCAACTCACCGGGCAACGCGCGCTCATCCACGTTTGTGGGCAACGCGCGAAAAGGTATCCCCAGCAGGCGGAGAAATTCCTGTCGGCGGGGCGACGCGGACGCGAGGATCAGGTGAGTCATGGTCTCCCTCACGCGAAGATCACGTGTTCCCGCAGAAAAGCCAGCACATCCCGATAGTACGCTTCAATGGTCTCGGCCTTGCGCCAACCATGCCCTTCCCCGGGGTACATGCGGAAAATGTGAGGGACTTTATTCGCCCGCAGGACCTGTACAATGCTCTCCGATTGATCCGGAGGCACCACCTTATCCTCCTCTCCCTGGAAGATGGCGATGGGCGTGCGGATGCGATCGGCGTGGAAAACAGGAGACCATTCCCGGTACAAGGCCGCAGCCTCGGGCAAGGGACCCACCAACATGTCCGTGTACCAACGCTCGAACTTGTGGGTATCGGTGGTCAGGGTGAAGAGATTGCTCACGCCGTACAGACAAATGGCGGCCTTGAACACATCGGGATACCGAATGAGCACATTAAGCACGGTGTAGCCTCCGGCACTGCCCCCTTTAACCACCAAACGGGCCGGATCGGCCAGGCCTTGATCGGCCACCGCCCGAGCCGCGCCCACCGTGTCCTCCACGTCATACTCCCCCCAGTGCCCGTACAACGACCGCATGTAGGACTTACCGTACCCGGTGCTGCCCCGATAATTCACCTCCACGTATGCCCAACCTCGACTGGTGAAGAATTGGGCATCGTTGTTGAAATTGGCGACTCGCTGAGACGTGGGGCCACCGTGTACGTTGATAATGGCCGGAGGTTTGCCGTCGCTGTAAAAGCGACTGCTGGTAGGCGGATAGTACAACGCGTGGACGGTTGTGCCATCAGCGGCTTGCCAGGAAATGGGGACCGGTTCAGACATGTCCGCAGGTGGGATGATCTCCGGCATACTGCGCCGGTGAACTCGCATTCCCTCCTCACTCCACGTGACCACCCGAGCCGGAATGCGGGAAGCGGACGCGATGAACGCGACGCGATCACCAACCGGACTCGGACTTACCTGGTCAATCCAGGTGTATTCGGCCAACGATAACTGTTCTACCTCTCCAGTCCCCACGTGAACGCGCAACAACCGCGCGAATCCCCGTTCATTCTGACGCACGTAGATAAAGCGACTGTCACCACTCCAGCCGTAAGTGCGTAATCCCTGCACCCAAGCAGGGGCGGAGAGAACCAATCCATCCCCGCCCAGAAGGGGGCGGAATTCACCCGTATCCACCTCGTACAGGACCAGTGTATCCCATTCGCCCTCAGTGACTACATAACTCAAGTACCGACCGTCCGGAGAAAATTCAGGCTGAAAAACGGGCACATCGTCGCCCCCCGCGATGAAGGTACGTCGTGTCACCCGAGGAGGAGTGCCCTCCACGTGGGCGAGGAAAAGACGCGTGCCATCCCAGGGCATGTTGGGATGATCCCATTCAAGCCAGGCAATGAGCGACCCCGAGGGATGCCACACCGGAGCCATGTAAAAATCCGCCCCCCAAACAAGCCGCTGGGGCCATTGCCCGCCAGAGGAATCCACCACGGCCAGCACATCCACGTCCCCATAGGAATGGGCGAAGAGTACCCAACGCCCGTCTGGGGACACGGCCGGCGAAGCCAACTCCCCAAACTGGGGCGTGATAGCACGGGGAAGTCCGCCGGACAACGAGAGGCGGTACAGCCGTCCCTTCTGCACGAAGAAGAGATCGTCGCCATGCAGGGTGAACTCCCCACCCCCGTACGCCAGACCACCTCGCGGGGAATGTTCTAAAATCAAGTCCCTGGGCGCGTCGCCGGCTGTTTGGGCGACCAAAACGTTGTGACCGGAACGGCCCTCCAGCCAGACCAGTGTACGACCATCACGGACCCACTGCACATCGTTGAGGCGTATTCCCTGCGCGACCATGCGCGGGGTGATAGGGCTATCCCACAGACCGTAGGGTCGAAGAATGCGAGTGTCTTCATGGGATGACATGGATAACTCTCCTCCTCACCAGAATATGGGCCATCGGCGTGCAAGCCTCTCACCCCCAATGCCGACGGAATCCCCAATCACTGAACAGCGCTCCCACAGAGATGCCCACATGAATGCGGCGAATGACCTCTCCCAGCAAATCCCCCACGTTAAGGATGACCAGACGCTCGCCCAGCATCTCCCGCACGTGGTCCTGAACGAATACGGTGTTGGACACAATAATCTTCTCCAGAGGACTGCTGTTCAGCCGCTCAGGCGCGGGAGGGGAGAAGATGGGATGGGTCGCGCACGCGAACACGCGTTCGGCCCCGCGTTCCATGAGGAACTCCGCCGCGCTGACAATCGTCCCCGCAGTATCGATCTCATCATCCACCAGGAGAGCGCTCGCGCCCTGCACATCGCCGATCAAGTTGTAAATGGTTGTGTGGTCCCCGCTCAAGGCGCGACGCTTCTCAATGATGGCCAACGGTACGCCCAAACGCTCGGCAAACGTACGGCTACGGCGTACTGCTCCAATATCCGGGGCCACAACCACCAGGTTTTCCCATTGCTGTTGCTGGACGTATTCTACCAGAATGGGGATAGCGCTTAACTCATCCACGGGAATGGTGAAGAATCCCTGGATCTGCCCCGCGTGCAAGTCAAAGGTAAGAACCCGGTTGGCACCGGCCACCGTAATCAAATCGGCCACAAGACGCCCTGTGATGGGCACCCGTGGTTGGTCCTTCTTGTCCGTACGACCGTAACCGTAATACGGAATGACCGCGGTGATGCGCGCCGCGGAATCCCGTCGGAATGTGTCCAGAAAGACCAGAAGTTCCATGAGATTGTCGTTGGTGGGAGGGCTGGTAGGCTGAATGAGGAACACATCCTTGCCGCGGACACTGGAGCGTAACCGACAGAATGTGTTGGTGTTGGGAAACTGGAAAACATCCGCTTCGTTCAATTCAATACCCAGGTAGTCGGCTACGGATTCGGCTAGGGGACGGTTAGCCGTTCCGGAGAATACCGCCAGTTCGCCGTACATAATTCAGCCTCCGTTGTGCGTCTGGACGTGAGTCATGCTGTGCGTAAGGATTGCCAGATGGTCTTCAAATCCGGGCGTTTGCCGTAGATCAGTATGCCGAAGCGGAAAAGTTTGCCGCCCAACCAGATGGTAAAGGGAATGGAAACAAGGAGCAAGAGAAGACTAAGCGTTAAGTCCAAAAGGGGGATCTCCGCCATAGTCACGCGCATTATCATCATCGTCGGTGCAGTCAGAGGAAACACACTAATGATCCGAATGATGGTGGAGTTCGGATTGGTAAACAACAGACCGGAGACCATGAAGGGCACGGCTGCCAGGAAGGAAATCACCCCAGCCACCTGTTGGGATTCCCGCATGTTCGTGCCCAGAGCGCCTAAACCCGCGTACAGGGACGCGTACAAAGTATAACCCAACAGGTAGAAGACAACGATGAATATCACCTTCTTCGCCGACATGGTGGGAATGAATATGGCCAGCAAGAGCACACTCCCGCCGGAGAGCAAAGCCATAGTCACCAACCAAACGGCTAACTGCGTCAATCCCACCGCGCCTAAACCAAGCACCTTTCCCAGGAACCACTCCTGAGGCGTGACAGAGGAGAGAATGATCTCCACCAGACGATTCTCCTTTTCCTCGCCTACCCCCTGAAGAAGGTACCCGGAACTGATGAAGATACTCATCACCATCAAAATAGCCAGAGTGTACGGCACCATGAAACTCGCCATCTCACCCACAGGAGAGGTAGGTTGCGGGTGGTTGACAAGTTTGAATCGAGGGGGACCTGCGGTCAGCACAGTTTCCACTTCCGGTGGGATATATGGGTGTACCAGGTGCACCGTGAAAAATGCTTGGACCCGCTCAGAATCGTTCAGGTTAGCAAGAGCCAAAGCCCCATTGTGGGTGTACACCTGGACCTCACGCGTTTTCAGGAAATCCTGAGGGATAATGAGCGCGGCTTGAGATTCTCCTTCATCCACAGCCTTCTTTGCGGATTCCTGATCGGGATACAGGATAAAGTCCTTTTGAAATTCCGGCAGGATGGGGTGGAAACACCCGCACTCGTCCACAACAGCGTAGGGTTTCTCAAACCCACCGAAGACGTGCTCCAGGGATTTCAGCGCGGCCTTGCCCGCGAACGTCGCGAGGAAAAGCGCCAGAATACCCACCGCGGGAACGATCAGCGTCATCACAATGAAGCCCGTCCGGCGGATGTTGGTGGTGTACTCGTGGTGAGCAATGGTCCACACTTTATGCAGGTTCATAGCCGGCCTCCTTAACCACACGCACGAAAATGTCCTCCAGGGGAAGTCGCCCAACCTCAAAGGCCTCAACGGGGACGTTCGCGATCACCAGGCGCTTCAACACCTCCTGGGGAGACACGTCCTCGTGCAATTCCAGGTAATACATCCCATCCCGTTGGGTAACGTGGGCCACGGATGCCATATCGGGTAAGGGCCCAGGAGTGCGCAGGAGCACGATGTTAGGGGAGTACTCACGCTTGATCTCATCTAACGCACCGTACAGGACCAAGCGCCCTCGGTTGATGAGCGCGATGCGGCTGCACAGCGCCTCCACCCGGTTCATTTGATGCGTGCTGAGCACAATGGTCTTGCCCCGCGCCTGAAGTTCAAGCATCAAGTCCTTCACCACCTGAACGTTGACAGGGTCCAACCCCTGAAAGGGCTCGTCCAGGATGAGAAGGTCAGGATCGTGAATAAGGGCCGCGAGGAACTGGACTTTTTGCTGCATACCTCGACTAAGTTCTCGCACTTTGGCATGACGGCGATCGGCCAGACCAACCTTGTCCAGGTATTCCATCGCTTGTTTGCGAGCCCAGGACGCGGACCGGCCCTTCAACTGAGCCAAGTATACCAGAAGGTCGAGAACTCGCATGTTGGGATAAAGCCCCCGCTCCTCTGGCAGGTACCCAACCCGTTCTCGAACCTCACGCGGGGGGTGTCCCAACACCCGCACTTCGCCCGCGTCTGCCGGCAGGATGTCCATAATGATCCGGATGGTGGTGGTCTTACCGGCACCGTTGGGACCCAGGAGGCCGAAAATTTCCCCCTGGGCAACATCCAGGCTGATGCCATTCACGGCCTGGACTGTAGCATACGCCTTGCGCAAGTCGCGTACGTGGAGCGCATAAGTCATGGTGCAGGGCCTCCGAAATGACGTGTGTTCACTGCAATCACTGACTCATGGCCGGTGGAACAGGAAAAGTCCCGGATATCCAGGTCCATAAAACACGGACTCCCCCCGGATGAAGCAGCACACCGTCCTCTCCTGGTTTTCCAAGGTAGACTCGCGGCCGCTGTCACTTCCCTTCGACCGAAGGGTAAGCCGGAACGGTGGCCTCACGGCTTCCGGCGGGGCCGGCATAACGGATGGTCCACACGGGCTTCCAGGCCAACGCGACCCAGGAAATTCGCACATCCGCGCGCCGTGGTTTCAGCACTACCTCTTCCACATCCTCCAGAGCCTGTTCCCACTTGCGCCGAATTTCGGCCAGGGCTTCCTCCAATTCGGCCTGGATCTCGCGGATTTCCTCTTGCACCTCACGGATCTCCGCCTGAGTCTCCTCGATGTCCATCTTCACCTTGCTGGCCAGGCGATGCTTGCGGGCAATGGAACTGGCCACGCGAGTACTTCGCCGTCCAAAGAGGAAAGAGATAAGGGACTCCCCGGTCGTGAGCAAGGTCTCCCGCTTGCGGGCTTCATACTCAGCCTCGTCCTCAGCCAACTCCCGTTCCAACCGACGCAATTTGTTCTCTAATTTCTCTATACGTTTCTCATACTTCGCGCGTAACGCGTCCATCTCCCGATCCCGGAACTCCCGCGCGGCTTGCCGCACTGCCATAGTGAACACCCGTTCCTTTTCTCCAGGACGTTTGGCGATCTTGAGCACCGGGTGCACTTTCATCCGCACTCGCGCATTGTGGTACAACCAATCGGCCAGGTCCTTGCCAATGCGTTTCAACTCCCGAGGGGTATTGGCAGAGGCAGGAACGCTGGCGAAAAACGGCCCCTTGTTCCCCTCCAAACGAGCCGGACCTGACTCCAACTCATCCTCCTTGAGGGGAAGTGTTTCCGCTTCCTCCCAATCTATCCGCCCCACCTCATCCGGGGGGGAAGCCAGGAGAAGGCGCTCAACCGTGTAATCCACATCCCACTTGCGGCTGAAAAACCGCACCGTGGTGTGAGCCAGGATGGCTGGTTCATACACCAACTGCATGGACTCCACCTGCGGTGTGTGTCCCAACTGCTTCGCCAGGATCCGCCGAGCCGCCTCCTCATCCACAGTCAGGGGGAGGAACACCTGCATCACGTCCGGATCCAGGGCCGGCGGTTGGGCCAGATATCCGGCTGGGAGGTCGGTCACCTCCCGGGAGACTGTCCGGACCCGAGAGCGGGTTGTGGGGGCCACCGCGGGCTGTACACGTGTCCGACGGGTGGCCATGAGTTCCCGAATCTGCGGGCGGGTCAATGGGCCGCGCAAGTAACTCATAGCCCACCGAGTGTGGAAGACCACCGGCCTATCCTCGTGAACGTTGTGCATCAGGAACACGCGACTGCCCAAACGGTTGATAAGCGCGTCATAGTCCACCGGAGGCGACCCCACGCCGGCTTCTGCCAGTGCTCCTTTAAGCCCGGCCAACACCCGAGCCTTATCCCGTTCTGCCTGCAGTTTGCCGATGAACCAGGTGCCCGCGTTGGTCAATCCCTTGTAATCGATGTCCACGGGGTTTTGAGTGACCAATACCACGCCCAGGCCAAACGCGCGCGCTTGCTTCAACAGTGTGAGCAGCGGCCGTTTGGACGGAGGTTCGGCCACGGGCGGGAAGTAACCGAACACTTCATCAAAGTAGAGAAGCGCGCGCAAACTGGTGGTGCCCGACTGCTGACGCATCCAGGTCACCAGGTTCTCCAGGAGCAACGTGACAAAGAACATGCGCTCCGCATCGGAGAGGTGCGCGATGTAGAAGATGCTATGGCGTGGTTTGCCCTCATCCGTGTAGAAAAGCGCGTCAATGTCCAGGGGATCTCCTTCCAACCACGTTCGGAAGTTGGGTGAGGCCACCAGGTTGTTGAAAGCCATTGCCAGTTGGAAGCGGTCATCCGGAGGGAAGAACGTGTCCACATCGAAAACACCCAACTGGTGCACAGGTGGGTTCTGAATGGCCAAAATAAGCTTTGCCAGATCCAGATCCTCGCCCTGACGCCAGTAGTGTTCAAAAATATTGCTCAGGAGGATGGCCTCCCGGCTGCGCACAGGATCGGCGTCGATGCCCACCAGGCTAAGGAGCGCGGCAACCGTGCCGGCAATGCGTTCACGAATCGCATCCGCGTTGCTCTCGAAATCCAACTGAGGAGCAGCCAAACTTCCCAAAATGTTGACCGGAACGCCCGCGTCAGATCCTGGCGTGTAAATGGTGTAATCCACCGCGTCCTTCAACATGCGGATGCGCTCGGAATCGATGCCCCAGTCGGCCAACCCCTTACGCCACAGGTTGGCAATGTACTCCGCGTACTCATCCTCGCTCATGCCCTTCCGCCGCGCGTCGTCCACATTAATCCAGGGGCGGAAGTCCTCTGGCCGCAGTTCGGGAAATTGCAACAGGAGATTGGTCACATCCCCTTTGGGGTCCACAAGGATGGCCGGCACCTGATCAATGGCTGCCTCCTCCAACAAATCAATGCACAGCCCGGTCTTGCCACTGCCCGTCATGCCCACCACCACAGCATGGGTGGTCAGATCCCGAGCATCGTAATTCAGCCACGCATCCGTGCGTTCACCCTTCTCGATATCGTACTCCGCGCCCAGGTAGAAACTCCCCAGACGCTCAGGGGGTCGCTTCATCATCCCCACCTCCCTTCACCTGAAGTCGATCTCAAAGCCGCGCGTGGGGTTCCCCTGCCTGCCAATCCCGAACTCACCCATCATCGGTGATCCGATGACCAGACGCACCGAAAGCCGACCACCCGCAGACGTCGCGCCGGATGTGCGATGTCTCGGGCTGTGGTCCGCGCGTCCACCACGGGGTGATTCCAGGAGCCACCCCGCACGACTTTGTACTTGCCAAAGAACGGCGAGGAGTAGGTGCTGCCCGGATAAGGTGCGTACCAATCCGCGACCCACTCCCACACATTGCCGGCCATGTCCAACGCGCCGTAGGGACTGGCGCCCGCGGGGAACATGCCCACCCGCGTGGGGCCTGAATAGCGGTGACCGGCATTGGCCCGCCCTTCATCATACTCATTTCCCCACGGATACGCACGTCCATCGGTGCCACGGGCAGCCTTTTCCCACTCTGCCTCGGTGGGCAAACGTTTTCCCTGGGCTTTGCAATAAGCCGCGGCCCCGTACCAACTCACCCACGTCATGGGAAAATCATCCCATCCGGGCAAAGCACGGTACCCTGTTGGTGTCTCTTCCAAATGCGCCTGGGGATTTTCCGAGTGGACATCAGCACACAGGTGTCCATCGCAGGCCGTGAGAGAGCCTTGCCAGGTGAGGAAACGCGCGTAATCGGCTACCGTCACCTCGGTGCGGTCAATGTAAAACGCGTGCACATCAACCTGATGCGGGGGGCGTTCGTCCTCACGGCCCGTATTGCTCCCCATGACAAAGGGCCCCGCAGGCACGAACACCATATCCGAGTGAACGGGGGGTGGTGGTAGAACCGGCCGACATGCCACGGTCCAGCCCAGCAGGAACGCCAGGGTGAGAACCACCAGGGCGGGAACCGCGGTGTTCCCGCCCTGAGAGAACACGCGCACGGGCATCAGCCACCCAGGTAAGCCTCTTTAACGCGCGGGTTCGTCAACAGATCCTTGGTGGGACCTTCCAGAACCAGTTGGCCGGTCTCCAACACGTACCCGCGCTGGGCAAATTGGAGGGCCATGTGAGCGTTCTGCTCCACCAGTAGAATGGTTGTACCCTCCGCGTTAATCTGCTTGAGTGCGGCGAACATCTCCTGCATGAGCACCGGCGCCAACCCCATGGACGGTTCGTCCAGGAGCATGAGACGACGCCCACTTACCAGCGCGCGACCTACAGCCAGCATCTGCTGTTCGCCACCACTCATGGTGCCGGCCTTTTGATCCTTGCGTTCGGCCAGGCGAGGGAACAGGTCGAAGACCATGTCAAAATCCCGCTGGATGTTCTCCTTGTCCTTGCGGCCGTATGTCGCCAGGATCAAATTTTCCATAACCGTCAGATTGCCGAAGATGTGCCGCCCCTCCGGCACATGGCTGATACCCAACTCGCTCACCACCTTGTGAGGCGGATAATCCAACAAATTCTTACCGTCAAAAATCATCTTCGTGTTCGGTCCAACAGGCACCAGGCGCGAGATGGCCCGCAAGGTGGACGTTTTCCCCGCGCCGTTGGCGCCGATAATGCACACAATCTCCCCCTCGTCCACGTGAAATGTTATCCCATGGACGGCTTTAATTGCCCCGTATGAGACTTCTAAGTTCTCCACTTGTAGAAGCATCACACTTCCACCATCTCGCCCAAATAGGCTTTGATAACCCGCGGATTGTTCTGGATCTCCTCAGGGGGACCTTCAGCAATGACCTCGCCAAAGTCCAGCACCTGAATTGTCTGACACAGACTCATCACAAACTTCATGCGGTGCTCAATGAGCCAAATCGTCAAGTCGAATTCCTCTTTCACCCGGCGGATCACTTCCATGGTCTCCATCATCTCCGCGGGGCTCATGCCCGCGGTGGGCTCATCCAGCAGGAGGAGTTTGGGCCGAGTGGCCAGGGCTCGGGCCATCTCCACCTTGCGCTGGATACCGTACGGCAACCCGGAGACCACGTAGTCCGCGTACTGTTCAATACCCAGCAGCCGCATCAGAGAGCGCGCCTTTTCCTCAATGCGCTCTTCCTCCGCGTGGCGGTGCTTCAAGCCAAAAAAGGCACCCAACAGCCCGTATTCAATCTGGGAATAGAACGCAATGCGCACGTTGTCCAGCGCGGTGAGATTCGTCCACAACCGCAGGTTCTGGAACGTGCGACTAATGCCCAAATGTGCGATCTCGTGGGGCGTTTTGCCCGTGATTTCCTGGCCGTCAAAGATGATGTGTCCCTCTGTGGGCGTGTACACCCCAGTGGTGAGGTTGAAAATGGTCGTCTTGCCCGCGCCGTTGGGCCCAATGAGGCCGCGAATTTCCCCCTTCTCAATGGAGGTGTTGAAGTTGTGGACGGCCCGCAGTCCACCGAAGTAATGGGTCATGTTCTTAATTTCCAGCAGGGGCATGTTCCACCTCCTTCTTCTTTGCCGTGAGGAAGGGGAATTGGACTTCACGGAAGCCCAACAGCCCGCGCGGACGATACACCATCACGAGAATCAGGACGACCGGGATAACCAACCACTTGGCTAACTTCAGCGGACGCAGGATCTCGGCCAGTAACTGGAACAACACTGTGCCGAACACCGAGCCGGTAACAGAACTGAGCCCACCCAGGTACAACATGCCCAGCACCTCCGCGGATTTCACCAGGCCAAAACTGCTGGGGTTGATGTACCCTATCACGTGGGCGTACAGACCGCCAGCCACTCCCGACCAAAAGGCATGGGTCAAGAAGGCAATAACCTTTACCCGTCGCGTGTCCACCGTCATAGCCTCGGCCGCGGACTCATTATCCCGCACCGCGCTGGTGGCTTTCCCGTACGTGGAGGAAACGTAATTGTAGATCGTCCACAACGCGAGAACAGTCCACACAAAGACCACAGGGAAAGACGCCACAGGTGGCTGATTCATAAACCCCCGCGGCCCTCCAATGTAATCGATGTTCTCCACCGCGCTCTTAATAATGAACACATAAGCCAGGGTAATAATGGCCAGGTAATCCCCTCGCGTGCGGAAAGAGGGGATAGCCACGGCCAACGCGGTGATGGACGCGGCAATGCCCCCAATAATCAGCACAATGGGGAAAGCAAAGGGGGCCAGCGATGAGGGCAACACCGCGGGGCCAAACACATCATCGTTGACAAAGCCCCACACCATAAGCACAGAGGACACGTACGCGCCCACGGACATGAACCCGGCCACCGCCACGGAGAACTCCCCCATCCAGCCGTTGACCAGGTTCAGGCTGGTCGTCAGCATAATGCCCACGCCCAACAAACGCAACACCAACAAGCGGTACTCATCCACTGTGCCCCACACCTGAAGCACCAGGTACAGCAAAACCAGGTGCACAATAATGTACACGCGTGGAGAAAAGTGTTGCTCCACACGACGTACTAAGGGTGCACTGAGCCGAGCCACAATGTACGTGGGAATGAAGTACATGATAATCAAGTAGAGCAACACACTGGGGATCAACGTCGGTTCAGAGAGGATAACCGACAGGCCGAAAATGGCCGGAAGAGAGTGCAACCACAGCGCGTAAGAAAGCGTCGCGCCGAACACATGCTCCAACAGGCTGGCGACCAGTGCACCGATGAGCCAAGAACCAAGGGGCAACCCACCCAACCACCGCATCAACGGGCTCCCCAATCGCGTTATCCAGTCTTTCACGCCTCGTCTCCTACCCTTCGGTTTAGAGTATGCGCATCAAGAAATGAACACCGCTCCCCTATGTTCGAGGGTCAACGCCCTAACCCTGTGGGCCCGCGCATCAAATGCGCAGGCGGGCGCTGTACTCCTCGCCGAACAGCCCATAAGGCCGGAACGTCAGGATCAACAACACAATGCTGAACGCGATCAAATCGCGCATAGTGGACACAAACGCGGCCGCCACCAAGATCTCAATGAACCCCAGCAAAAAGCCGCCGAGTACAGCCCCCAGAATGGAACCGCGCCCCCCCAGGATCGCGGCGACGAAGGCTTTCCACCCGATGAGCAAACCCATGTACGGCTCCAACACCGGGTACGACATGGAGAACAGCACACCCGCGGCTCCGGCCAACGCGGACCCCAGGGCGAACGTCAGCACAATCACCCGATCCATGGGTACGCCCATCAAAGGTACGGCCGCGTAATCATAAGACATCGCGCGCATGGCCATGCCCGTCTTCGTCTTCTGCACGAACAAGTGCAAGGCCAGCATCAACGCCAGGGAAAGCACAATTGTCAACACCTTGATATTTGTCAGGTACACACTGCCAATTTGAAACGTCTTCGTCTCAATAAGCGTGGGAAACGTCTTTCGACTGGCTCCCAACAGCGCCAAGTTCCCCGTTTCCAGGAAAATGCCCACCATCAAACCAGTAATGGCTGCAGAGGCCCGGGGAGCATTGCGCAGAGGTCGATACGCCACCCGCTCCACAGCCATCCCCACGAACGAAGTGAGGAACATGGTGAGAATCAACGTCAGCACGAAGATAAGCCACCCGGACGCGGGGAGAATTCCGGCACTGGCCAGCGCCAAAAACCCTGTAGCCACAAAGAAGCCAATATAGGCTCCCACCATGAACACATCCCCATGAGCGAAGTTAAAGAGCATGAGGATGCTGTACACCATGCTGTAGCCCAACGCGATAAGGGCGTAAAAACTCCCCCATTGCAACGCATTGAACCACTGCTGGGGGTCAAGCAGTTGCCCCAGGAAACCCATCGTTCATCTCCTCTTCAGCAAGAGATTAGGGGTGGCAACGGCGCCTCCGTTGCCACCCCCCAAACTGTCCCTTTACGGACACGCCTGCTTGTAGAACTCGAACTTGTGGTTCTCGTTGATGCGCACAATGACCGCGCACTTAATAGGATCGCCTTCCTCATTAAACTTCATCTTGCCCGTGATGCCGTTGAACTCCTTGATGTTGGCCAACGCATCGCGGATGCACTTGCGGTCCTCTTCCAGTTTGCCCGTCAACTTACCACAATCCTTAATGGCCTGCTCCAGCAGGTGAGCGGAATCCCAAGCCAACGCGGCCACATCACCGGGAGCATAGCCGTACTTCTTCTCAAACCGATCGATGAACTCCTTGGCCGCCCCTTTCGCACCGGCAACCGCCCAGTGCGTGCTGAAGAAGGCGCCCACACAGTCATCACCGCACAGGTTCATCAGTTCAGGAGAGCCCCAACTGTCGCTTCCCACAATGGGCTTGTTCCAGCCCAACTGATGGGCCTGCTTGACAATGAGAGGAACCTCGTCGTAGTACTGAGGCGTGAAGAGCACTTCCGCGCCGGAATTGATGATCTTCGTCAACTGCGCGCTGAAATCGCGGTCCTTGGTGGTGAAACTCTCGAAGGCCACCACCTGCATTCCCTGCTCCTCCGCGCCCTGCTTGAAGAACTCGGCCAGACCCTTGGGATAGTCGCTGGCCACATCGTAGAGAACAGCCACCTTGGTCGCGCCGAACTCCTCCTTGATGAACTTGGCCACAACCCGGCCCTGGAAGTCATCCAGGAACGCAGCCCGGAACACAAAGGGGCGTCCCTTGGTCGTGCGCGGGTTGGTGGACCAGGGACTGATGAGCGGTGTCTTCAAGCGATCGGCCACCTCACCGGCGGGGATAGCCTGCTTGGACGCGTAAGGACCAATAATGGCCAGGACCTTATCCTCGGTGATCAACTTCGTGGTCGCGGCAGCCGCCGATTCAGCCTTGGACTCGTTATCCTCGTGAATCACCTGGACCTTGTACTTCACCCCGTTGACCTCAATACCACCGGCCTTGTCCAGGTCCTCCAACCACATCTCCAACGCGTACTTCCCTTCCTCGCCAACCTTGGGGATGTCGCCGGTCAACGGTGCCACATGCCCGATCTTAATGACGCCGCCGTAGGCAGCGCGGGCACCGGGCTGACAGGCGACCAGGGCAATCACGATGAGGGCAAAGACGATGAACAAGACAACCCGCTTCATAACGCTCCTCCTTTCTCTCCTCTTGTGGGTGGGTATGACATGCACTTCACCACATGTCATCACGCAGGGACTTCAGCCCAAAGCCGTGGACACAACAGTCAAGCACGACTTCTGTGGCCTGGAAGTCCGACAAGCAAGGGGGGATGATATGTACCCAGTGAGGACGGCATGTAACCGTGTCAGGAAGAAGTGAAACCGTGCAGCAAATACACGAATGCCTGTCAGCAAAGAAGGGGCTCGAAAACAAATGTCCCACGTGTGCCACCACAACAAAGGAGGACACATCGCGGTGTAGGAACTTCGCACACCCATTGTGCTCATTGCCCCTCCAGGCGTAGGTGGAAGTACATTACGCCGCCCCGGATGTACCATTTTACATAGAGGGGGCAACGCGTGTCAAATACTTTGGGGCACTCCTCTCCCTCACCGCTGAACAATGGGAACACGGCGAGTGCGAATGTACCAAAAGGCAAACGTCCGATACCGATCCCCGGGCCGGTGCAGGGGACCAATGGTCACATTCTTCACCGTGTTGCGTACACCGAACGCGTAAACAGGATGGTACAACAGGAGACCTGGCACCTCCTCCGCAAATAGAACCTGAAAATCATGGTACAGACGGATGCGTCGGTTGAGATCAGGGGTCCGTCGCGCGTCCTCCATGAGATGATCCGCGTCCAGATTATCCCAACCCGCGTAATTCTGACCATCCTGAATCTGGCTAGAATGCCAAAGCGGATAAGGATCCGGGTCGCCGTAGAGACGCCAAAAGACCAGGGCCGCCTCAAAGGTGTGCGTTTCCAGAAAATCGCCCACCAATCCGGGGAAAGTCACTGGCTGGGCCACCACATCCACGCCCACCGCACGCCAGTACGCGGCGACAGCCTTCAAGATCGCGGCCCGGGCCGGATCGTCGTCCCCGTGCAGGGTAAAACGCAGGGGACGCCCATCGCGGTCCCGCACCCCATCCCCGTCCGAATCGGTCCAGCCCGCCTGATCCAACAACGCCTTCGCCCGTTCCGGATCGTAGGGGTATTTCGGGACATCTGCTGCGTAGGCCCAGGTATGAGGCAAAAAGGGAGAGTGAGCCACCACCCCCATGCCGTTGAGATACTTCTGGATCAACGCCTCCCGATCCACCGCGTACAACAATGCCTGGCGCACACGCTTATCCTTGAAAAAGGGCACATTGGGATTCTTCTCGTTCAACAGAATGATGGCATAGCCAGGCATCGTGCTGAAGAAAATATTCATATCCTCCAGAGCCTGAGCCGTGGGCAAATCCTGGGGGAGAATGCGCGACACCGCGTCCACCTCCCCCTGCTGATACGCCTCCAGCACCGAAGCGTCATCCGGGTAAAAGCGGAAATTTATCGCATCGATATACGGTCGCGGCCCGCCATACTGGGGGTTGGGCTTCAACGTCATGCTCACCGCGTTCAGCGCATCCACCTGAAATGGGCCACTTCCCACGGGCTGAAAGTTCAGTCGGGAACGGTCCATTAAATTCGGAGGAATATCCCGCCACACGTGCGCGGGCAGTAAACCCGTTGTCAACTCATCCAGAAACGGGGCCAAAGGCTCAGGGAGGGTGAAACGAACCGTCAGGTCATCGAGTTGCTCGATCTTAACCGCTTGCCAGGATTGAATAACCGTCGGGTCACCGGGAAACTGGGGGTCCTGCAAAGTGGAGAAAGTGAAAACCACATCTTCCGCGGTCACCGGCACCCCATCCTGCCATCGCTGTCCCGGTTTTATGTGCACGGTGAAAACGCGTGCGTCCGGACTGATCTCCCACCGATCCGCGAGGTCCGGCACCACCCGGCCCTGGTCATCGAAACGTCCTAACCCCCGATAAATCAACGCGTCGATATCCTGACTAACTAAGTTGAAGGGGCTCAACAACGGATTCAGATAGCGGGGAGCACCAGCAACGCCCTCGCGATACACCCCACCATAGGTGGGAATAGATACCGTCGTGTAATTGTACGCGGCCATCCCCAGGAGGCCGACCAGTAACACACCTCCTAGAAAGGCAATGAGAAACTGCCACCGATGAACGCGTGCAAGGGCTCCCACGTTACCCTGAAATCATTACAGAGATCAAAGACACCAGGAAGAACAGGATAGACACCACAATGGTGGCCTGGAACAGCGTCTTCTCCACCCCCCGACGCGTGCGC
The DNA here is from genome assembly GCA_964402285.1 of uncultured Anaerolineae bacterium. Taxonomy (GTDB): domain Bacteria; phylum Chloroflexota; class Anaerolineae; order JAADDB01; family JAADDB01; genus CAYPUG01. The sequence goes on from CAYOAZ010000007.1 coordinate 84,796, forward strand.
GTCGCGTACACATCCTGACCACCAAACACACCGCTTAAGCCCGCCCCCTTGGTCTGGAGCAAAACCAAGACAATAAGCGCGATGCCCAGGATGATTTGCACAATGTACAAATACGTACCCATGAGATCTCCCTCTCCTGACAATCGTGTTACATCAAAATGCCCTGCGAAGAGTCCTCAGAACCCCGGCCGAAATCTTCACATGCGAACCCCATCCCCAAACGCGGGAATTGCCTGCAACAGACAGCCGCGGATTCCCACCGGGCTCTCCAGGGTTTCCCCACCGGGATTTCGATTTCTGCACATCGGGGGGATTATACACGCGCGCGAAGGGGAGCGAAAATTCAATTGCGGTTCAAGGGGGAGGTCCCCCGACGGCAAGAGGGCCGCCGGGGGATAAGGCGATCAACCCAGACCAAAGAACGTGAGCAAACGGGTCGCGAGGGTGAAGTCACCCTCCAGTTGCAACTTCCCGGTCATAAACGCGGTCATACCGTCCAACCGCCCTGCAATGAGATCCACGTATTCCTGCGCGTCCATGCGCAAAGTCAACGTGGGATTCTCGGCCACACCCTCTTCCACAGTACACGTGCCATTTTCAATGCGGATAATCCAATCCCCGCCACCCTCGCCGGTAAGGTGATACTGGATTACCGCGTTCACCCCCTGGGCCTTCTCAGGTTTGAAATACTTGGGCATGGACATGACCAGATCTCGGGCTGTAACTTTCTTCTCGCTCATGCTCCTCTCTCCTTTCTGAAAATGTACTGTTTTTATCGAGGAACTCACCACGTGCTGCGCGCAGGTGATGAGAGAGAAAGTCCTCTCGTGCCCCGACCACCGGGGAGATCACCCATCACCGTACACGTGTACAACCTCCTCCTGGAATCGACGCATTGCATCGGCCGCGCGCTGGTAGTGCACCGGCGCGGTCACATCATCCTGAACGTCGGCCCAATTGCTCACGTAAACATAACCGTGCTCGTGCAAGTACTCCACATACGCCCCTGTCTCCAACAATGCCAGGAGCACATCATACCCGTGCACATCTGGATACCGGTGTTTCGATATATCCACCACCGTGGTCGGCTCTGCACACAAACTCAGCACCTGCCCTAACTTACGCACAATGGAACGCCGAATCTCCTGCACGCGAGCACCAAGGTCGAACATCGCCTCCTCGTGTCCCCCCAATGCCACCCGCACCCCTGTAGACTCCCGCTCCAACGTATCCAGGGAGGCTAAATAGTGCCCCACACCGGTGTACCGGGTAATGCTCTCCGGGGAAAGGTGTGGGGTAGTGTGGGGCAACACATGATCCCCTACCAGCAACACATCATCCAACCGTAAGCACACCAATCCCGGACAGTGTCCGGGCACATGGCAGACGCGGAAGCCGCCAATCTCCATTCCATCGACCAAATGGCCGTCCACAGCAACCGAGCGGTAAAAACTCCGAGCAAACCCGTACATCCCAAGCAACGCGCGGCGTCGCTCCTCGCGCACTCCCGCGCGGCGCAGGAAAATGTCCAAATCGCGCGTTGCAATAGCCGTCCGTTCCTCAAATCGAGTCAGCACCCGGTGGTCCAGCGCGTGCACGTACACCGGCGCCTGAGTGTGTTCACGCACAAAGGGAAGCCCCCCAAAGTGGTCAATGTGACCGTGGGTAATTAAAATCAGATCCACGTCCCGTAATGTCACCTCACGGCCCACCACCTGACTCACCTGACGGAACCCATCCAGCAGACTCTCGTTACTCTCTGGCAGTCCAGAACCTGTATCCACCAACACCAGGGCATCCGACGTGAAGATCAGGTGAGCGTACCCGTTCAGCGTGGGAAAGAGACGCAACGGCAAGCGAAAGATTTGAGCGCCACGAGACGTCTCTAAGCGGTTCATGGGGAATCCCCAATTTCCGATTCCACAACCGCGAAGGATTCTGTGTCCGCTGCCCGATCACGAATGGCATCAATCCACTCGTTCAAAATGGACAGGAGTTCTTCCTGACCACAGAAACGGCGGCTCTGCCCGCTACGCACGTGTTGGACCTCCCCCCGCATCTGTGAGGGTAGGCAAGTGCTATCAAACCACACCCGTACGAGAAAGGATTCCCGATGGTTCATTCCACCCTCCCCAACAGAAGAGACCAACGTCTTGGCAACCGAAAATAGCATATGCAAACCACGTTGTGCCCCCGTTCAGTAAGGGTTCCCCTCTGTTGCCGGTTGAGCCACCACGCGAGGACTGTGATCCGCTATGTGCCGGGGAGACGAGAAGTCAAGCGGTGCACCACTCGGAGGACGGTGGGACTCCCGCGTCGGTGGGCCAGATCCTGGGCTTGACGGACCAGGTCCCGGGTGGAAGGTTCGACCTCCCCCTGAGCCACACTTAAACGCACGGCCTCCTCCACCGCGGCCACGTACTCGAACAGGAGACCGCGTTGCCCGGCCAGGGAGAGGGCTTCCCGCACGCGGCGCTGACCGCGTTCCCAATCCCGATGGCGTCGGGCCAGGGCCGCGTCGGCAATGCGCGACCAGAAGGAAGTGACCACATCCAGGTTCTCCCGTTCCACCAGGACGCGATCCAACAACGCGGAAGCGGTCTCAATATCCTCCTGGGCAATACTCACCAACGTCAGCCCCACCCACGCGCTCAGGTGATGAGTTCGGAAGCCGGCCTGTTGTTCGAGGAGTTTGTCCAACGTCGCGAAGCGCTGTTGGGCCCCAGAAATATCCCCCACGTGGAGGTGAATATATCCCTCGAACACGCGCCCCCAAAGGGTACTCCAGGCAGCATCGGGCGATTGACGGGCGAGGCGGAATCCCGCGTCCAGGTGTTCTTGCACAGCCCGCAAATCATCACGCAAGAAGGCTACATGGGCCAGGAAATGCCGAGCAAGGACCGCGTACGCCTGTTGAGCCGTCTCCTCGGCCAGGGATACCGCGTAGGTGAGGCACGCCTCTGCTTCCTCCAGCAATCCCTGCAACGCCAAACTCCACCCGTACAGCCCCAGGGGCAACGGTGCCATATCCGCGCCTAGCACCGCAGCAGCCTCCTCCCAGGGTCGGCCGGATACGGGTTGCGGCGGGAGGTACTCAGGCCACCCGTGATCGGCAGGGGGTTCACCGCTGCTGCCGAACACCAGGCGCAAGCGGTGGAATACCTCGGCCACAGCCGCGTGTCCACCGCCGTGCAGCGCGGCCAACACCTCTCCTGCCATCACCGCGGCCTCATCCAATCGTCCCACCACGGTCAAAGCCACCATCAACCGCCGCGCGGCCAGCAAAGCCAGATCTTCATCCCCGTGCTTTTCAGCCCATTCCCGCATTGCGGTGTACGTGGTCACAATCCCTTCCCAGTCCCCCTGAGCCTCGTGGGCCAGGCCCAGGCCCACATAGGCACGCCGAATCCACTCCTGGGCCTGGTCATCAGGGAGCACAGAGGATGCCAGTTGCAACGCGCGGCGGTAGTGATCCCGCGCCTGCCGAAAACCGTAACTCCGCCGCAGGTGATCGCCAGCCAACACAGAGAACTGCAAAGCAGGGAGCGCGTACCGGGGACCGGCCTGATGGTAATGATACGCCACGGTCACCGCGTGGGGCCCAGCCTTCGATCCGCGCAAGGCCACCAGAGCATCGGCAACCTGGCGGTGAAGGCGCTGCCTGGCCAACGTGGGCAAAGAACTGTACACCACGTGCCGAACGACTTCGTGCACAAAGGAAACGTGTCCTGCCTCCTCTTCTCGCAGGAAGTGGTGGTGGAGCAACTCCTCCAGTCCAGGCAGTGGATCGTGTAACGCGGCGGTCTCCAACACATCCAGGGGCACATCCCGACCAATAACCGCGGCCAGGTTCAACACATCTTTGGCCGCGGGGGAAAGGCGGTCCACCCGGTTCAAAATCAACGCCCGCACGTGGGAAAGGGTCTGCACCGGTGGGATGTCCTCGGCCCGGGGGAGCCCATCAGAGCGAGCCCCCACCTCCCTCACCACTTCCACCAGGTAAAGGGGGACTCCCTCCACGTGATGGTGCACCTGTTTGGCCAGGGCCTGCACAGTCTCCTCATCAGTATGCCACACCTGGGCCAGAAAATGCCGGACATCAGCCACGTTGAGAGGGGATAGGGTGATCTCGTCCAGCAGGCCGTCGTGTTGTAAGTGCACAATCAGATTGCGCAGGTCATCGTTGGCCGCGAACGCGTCAGCCGTGTACGTCATCACCAGGAGAAGGGGGTGCCGACGGGCTCGATACGCCAGCCGTCCCAAAACAGCCAACGTCCCCTCGTCCGCCCACTGCACATCGTCCAGGAAGATGATCAAAGGTGCCTGGTCGCTTAAGGCCACAATGAGGTTGGCCAGACCATCAATAAGACGCCCGCGGTTCTCCTCCGGGGTAGTATCCGGCACGTCTGGCAGGTCGGGCAGGGCGTAGTGCAGCGCGGGGATCAGTTGGGCAGCCTGGGCCAGCGCGAAGGGAGGGAGTTCCATCAGCCGCTCGGGGGGCAAGACGTCGAGAAAGCGTCGCAGCACATGCGTTAGGGGGGCAAAGGGAAGATCGTGTTCCAGAGAGAGACAGCGGGTTCCTACAATGTCCACTTTGCCCTGCACCTCGCGAAGCACGTGCAGGACCAGGTGGGTTTTCCCCATGCCCATCTCGCCGGTCACAGCCACTGTGCGCCCTTTTCCTTGGGAAAGCGCGTTCACATGTTGGAGCAAACGGTCCCGCTCTGCCTCCCGTCCAACAAAGATCCCCTCAAAAGGTAACTCGTACGCGGGCAACAGTGCGACCGGACCTTCCGTAGGCGGAGGGGAGGGTGACGGGGTGGTGACGTGTACGCGTGCGGTGGGCACTTCTCCCCGTAGAATGGCTTCGTACAGGGCGCGTGTTTGCGGGGCTGGCTCCGCGCCGAACTCCTCCTGGAGCATTGTTCGACATCGTTCATAGGTGTTCAACGCCGCGGCCACATCTCCGGCCAGCACCTGGTACCGCATCAGCGCGCGGTAGACAGGCTCCCGATACTCGTCCCGGGCCAGAGCCCGACGGCACGCGGCAATGGCTCGATCCAGTTCGCCCGAGGCCGCATGCAGTTCAGCCAGGTCCAACAGGGCATCCAAATACCGCTCGCGCACCCGCTCCCGTTCCACAATGGCCCAATCCGCGTACAAATCCTCCTCAAGCAAATCCCCCCGGTACAGGTTCAATGCCTGATTGAGCAGGCGTCGCTTGTGACCGGGATGACGTGTACGTTCCGCCTGGGCCAACAACTCCTCAAAAACGTAAAGGTCCACCCAGGTATCCTCATCCGCCACGAACGCATATCCAGGGGAACGGGTGACCACATAGCGGGAGGGGACTCGCGGTGCGCGGTCCGGTTCCAAAGCCCGACGCAGGGCGTGTACAGTAGAACGGAGTGTGGTAGAGGTGGTTGTAGGGTTCGCGCCTGGCCACAGCCACTCAATAAGGCGATCCGAAGCCACCGGTCGGCCCCGGGCCAGGAGGAGGATCTTCAGGACTTGCTTGGCCTGTTGAGTGTGCCAGGCGGTCTCCGGCAAAACAACTCCATCCCGCTCCACTTGAAATGTGCCAAACATGCGAATTACTAATTTCGAGCCCATGACTACATGTACCCTCTCGCACACAAGAACGCAAACGCAGCCAGCACTACCCTATCCTCAATTTCCCCACGCTCAATGCGATCGCGTAGCCAGGAGAGCGGATACCAGCCCACACGGTGGAATTCCGTCCACTCGGGAACCGCATCCCCTGCACGGTACACATCCCGTGCCAGGAAGAGCGTTGTCTCACCATCGATCAGGCCTGGATTATCCTGCACAACCCCCAGCAGTTCCCAGGATCGCGCTTCATAGCCGGTCTCCTCACGCAATTCTCGCCGCGCCGCGTCCAGGGGCGTCTCCCCCGCGTCCACCAGACCCCCAGGAATTTGGTAGATGACCTTGCCCAGGGGATGACGATATTCCTCCTGCAAGAGGATGTGCTGTTTATCATCCAGGACCACCACGGCCGCGCCGGGAACCCGATACAGGGTGGTGTACACGTATGTTCGCCCGTTGGGCAAACGCACGCGCGTGCGCGCGACACGTACCCAACGATCCACATACACGACATCCTCAGAAAGCACGACCCAGGGCTGCGGTTTTTGCATGTGAACTCATCTCCACCCGGAGTAGCATTATGATGCTATACGGACTTCGGTGCCCCCCGGTTCCGTGTAGTATAATAGCCTTGCCTGGCAACGAATCAAAACTCACCTGTACATCTAGGTTCTCACCGGGAAGGATATTGCATGCACAGACGAATGCTTGTGTTCGCTGTTCCTATGGTGTTGTTGGGATTGTTCGTGACCGCGTGCTCCCTTTCCCCGCGTCTGCCGTGGATATCCCCAGCCCCCACCTCAACACCCACTCCCACCACCACCCCCACACCCACCCGCGGCCCCACAAGTTCTCCCGAAGTAACTCCTACGCCATCGGTCATCACCCTGACCTGGTGGACCCCTATCTGGTTCTCCCCCCGAAGTCAGGACGCGGCAGGGGAATTTCTGCAGCAGCGCGTGCAGGCGTTTGAGGATCAACATCCCAACATCCACGTTGAAACGCGCGTCAAACCCGCATACGGGAAGGGGGGGATTAAGGATTACCTCCAGGGCGCGTATAAAGTGGCCCCTTCGCTCATTCCCGATGTGGTTGCAATAGATATGAATGACCTGCCCTCACTGGCAACGTTGGGCATCTTCCAGCCCCTGGATCCCATCAGCGAAACCGTGAAAAGTGAGTTCTACCCCTTTGTCCAGGAAACGGGGAAGGTGAACGATAAATGGCTCGCGGTGCAATTTGAAGCCAACCTCTATCACATCGCCTATTTGCGAGATATCATGCCCAACCCGCCCAGCACCTGGGAATCCCTGCTGAACAGCGAAACCCATTATCTCTCCTGGGTGTTCTCTTCCGAGGACCTGGCCAGCGACATCGTCCTTACCCAGTACGTTGCCCTGGGCGGAATTCTCCCCCAGGAGAAGGCCGTACCCCTGGACGATCAGGTTCTCCTCACCCTGTTCTCGTTGTACGACCAGGCAGCGCGCCGCGGCATTTTCCCGGAGGATGTGTTGGAGCCGCAAACGCCGGACACGTTGTGGGGCTCGCTTCGGGAGGAACGAACCACCATGGTAGATGTTTCCGCGCGACGCTTTATCCGGGAAGGCATCCAACAGGTGGGCGTGGACGCGGCGCCATTGCCCACATGGGACGGCAAGCCGCGAACACTCACCCAGGGGTGGGGATTGGCTATCACCGCGACAGATGAGAGACATCAGGAGGCAGCGTTGGCCTTCATCCAATGGCTACTCGACCCCGCCACCCTGGGCCCGTGGTCCCAGCGGGCGGGACGAGTGCCCACCCGTCCCGCAGCCCTTCACCTGTGGGACATTGCTCCCGGCTACCGGGATCTGCTGGATCTCCTGCTGCAGCATGGGACCCCTTATCCCTCGCATCCTTCGGTCATCGACATGCGCCGCTCTCTAGCGCGTGGACTCAAGGCCGTCCTGGTGGAACACCAATCGCCGGAGGATGCAGTGAAAAGCGCTCAGGAAACCTACAGCCCTTGAGGAGGAAATGCACATGCCCGTTCTGATTCCGGACGTGCTCCACAAACTGGACATCGATCCCGAGTTGGTGACCCGCATTCTGGTGCACTTTTTGCAGGAGGAGATCACCAAAGTGGGATTTCACCGCGCGGTAGTGGGGGTGTCCGGGGGAATCGATTCAGCCACGACCCTGGCCCTCTGCGCTCGAGCCCTGGGCCCAGAAAACGTCCTGGGTGTCCGTATGCCCTATCGCACCTCCAGCCCTCAAAGCCTGGAGGATGCCCAGGCCGTCATCGATATGCTAGGCGTCCACCACGAAACCGTGGACATCACCCCCATGGTCGATCCCTTTTTTGAGATGACGCCGGATATGGATAAACGACGTCGGGGAAATGTGATGGCCCGAGAACGCATGATCATCCTGTACGACCGCTCCGTGTCCTTCGGGGGACTCGTTGTGGGCACGGGGAACAAAACGGAATTACTCCTGGGATACACAACACTGTTCGGCGATTCCGCGTGTGCCATCAACCCCCTCGGCGATCTGTACAAACGCCAGGTTCGACAACTGGCCGCGTATTTGGGTATCCCTCAGCAGATTATCACCAAGCCCCCCACCGCGGATTTGTGGGTGGGGCAGACCGATGAACAGGAGTTGGGGTTCACCTACGACGAAGCCGACCAAATTCTTTACCTGCTCTTCGATGCCCGCTGGACCGTGGAAGAAGTCATCGCGCTGGGATTCCCCGAACCGTTGGTGTACGGCATCAAAGAACGGGTGAGACGAAATCAATACAAACGCATGCCGCCCGTTATTGCTAAACTCAGCCAGCGGACCGTGGGCATTGACTTCCGCTATCCAAGGGACTGGGGGTACTGATGAGCGGACGCCTGGACGTGCACACGCCATCGGGATCGTATCCCATTTACATCGGGGCAGGCATACGGCACCGGCTCGGGGAGTGGCTGGCCGCGCGGGACTTCACCCAGCAGGCAGTGGTCATCACGGACGAGAACGTAGCTCCCCTCTATACCCAAGATGTGTGTGGTGCTCTGGAGGGGGCCAACTTCGCTGTTACCCTCATTACCCTTCCTCCTGGCGAACGCCACAAAAACCTGGATACAGTACGGCGGGTGTATGATAAGGTTGTTTACGCTGGCATTGACCGACAAACTCCCATCATCGCGCTGGGAGGTGGCGTTATCGGTGACTTGAGCGGCTTTGTGGCTGCCACTGTGTTGCGCGGCGTGCCCTTTGTGCAAATGCCAACTACCTTACTGGCAATGGTGGATGCCAGTGTGGGGGGAAAGACGGGGGTAGATCTGCCGCAAGGAAAGAACCTGGTCGGCGCGTTCAAGTTCCCTGAAATGGTCATCGCGGATGTGGACACTCTCGCCACGTTGCCCCAGGTGGAGATCGCGTGCGGGTTAGCGGAAGTTATCAAACACGGCATCATCGGCGATCCGTCCATCCTGGAGGCGATCCGGCGTGGGCACTGGTCCTGGCCCGCACTCGTTGAGCGTGCGGTACGGGTCAAAATCGAGGTGGTAGAAGAGGATCCCTTTGAGAAGGGACGCCGAGCAGTGCTCAACCTGGGACACACGTTCGCCCACGCGCTGGAGAAGGTGTTGGATTACCGGCTCCGTCACGGGCAGGCTGTCGCCATGGGATTGGTTGCGGCCACTCGATTGGGGGTGGAACTGGGCTTGACAGACCCGCGCATGGTCACAGAGGTGGCAGATCTGGTCCAGCAGGTAGGACTTCCTCGACACTGGCAGGATATAGCCGATATGGGCCCACCCCCTTCTGTTGATGAAGTGCTGGCGGCCATGATGACCGATAAAAAGCGCGTTCAACAACGCCTGCGTTTCATTGTGCCGCGCGGATACGGCCGAGTGGACATTATCACCGATGTTCCTCCTCACCTGGTACGCGAGGTGGTGGCAGAGATGCTCGGTCCATCCTCCGGGGGCGGGATCTGACGCGGGGGAACAGGAGTTTCCCCCCAATAACCCGATTGGGTTATTGACATAAATTGCCACTCCGCGGCGAAGCCCCCCAAATTACTCCAAAAAGAGTATTGACTTCACGAGGGGGTTGCGCTACAGTGACCACAGTGAGCACATGTTTTCCGCAAGAGGAAAACTAAGGAACATATCCTGAAGGAGGATGAACATGCGACGTGTACGCACTTTGATGTTTGTGGTGGCGGCTTTGCTCGTGGTAGCGAGCATGACCATGGCCGCGGCAGGACCGAATCCCGGCAGCGGCAGCACAGATGTACGTTTTACTAATGTGACCGAATCGAACGCGGTAGTGACAATTGACTACTACAACACCAGTGGCACCATTGAGGCCACCCGCAATGCCAATGTGAACGCTCACGGCAGTTTTGACTTCCTGGCCTCGAACTCCGGTCTGGGCGACGGTTGGAACGGCGCCGGCGTGATCTCCTCGGATCAGGAAGGCGCTTCCGTGGCCTTCATTTACTGGACCGGTGGTCAGAGCGCGGATGGCACGACCGCAGCCGCGTACAGCGGTGTGGCCGAGGGAGCGACGACCCTGTACTGCCCCTCCCTGGCAGCCCGCAATAACATTCAGAAGTCCCTTATCGCGGTGCAGAACGCGGACACTGGGGACGCGTCTGTGAAGTTGGAGTTCTTCGACCGGGCAGGGAATGCCTGGAGCGGCAACCCTGTCACCGCGAACATCCCGGCAGGGGCCAGCAAAGTCTGGGACCTGACGGACCTGGGCCTGCCCGTGACCACACCTCCGGGCGATGGCTGGCTGGGTAGCGTGAAGATCTCCTCCACCAACGGCAAGAAACTGGCCGCGGTGGTTACCATGCTCTGGCGAGACTTCAGCCAGGCCTACAACTGCTTGAGCGGCGGCGACACAGAACTGGTCTTCCCGAACATTAAGCGCCGCTACATCGCGGGCAAGTGGGCAGAGGACGGCGGTAACATTATTCAGAACCTGGGCACTTCGACGGCCAATATCACGGTGACCTTCCTCGACCGCGCCGGGAATGTGGTGTACTCCTTCGACGACACCATTGCGCCCAACGCAGCCAAGGGGTACAACACCCGCTTCTGCTCCAACTACCCGGCGAACCTGTGTCAGCGGACAAGCCCGAACCACTCTGGCCCGGTCTTTGACGCCCTGGGCGACGATTTCGTGGGCGGTCTCCGGGTACGCTCCAACAACGGGCAGCCGCTGGCAGCCGTGTACCTGGGCCGATCCTTCTCCGCTGGTGGCAGCAATACCCCACGCGCCAGCATGTACCAGGCTGAGGGCACATCCTCCGGTAGCACTCACATCTTCTACCCTGCTGTCTACCGCATTAAGAGCGGCAGCACCTGGGCCCGCTACACCAGTGTGTTCGTCCAGAACGTGTCCAACAGCGCAGCCCATGTAACGGTGAAGTGGTATCGCAAGGATGGCTCCCTGGCCTACCAGTTCACGGACACCATCCCGGCAGGAACTAACCACGGCTTCAACACTCGGTTCAAGGCCAGCCTGAAGGACCGAGAGGATGTGTACAATGCCCTGATGAACGCGCTGGGCGACAACTTCCAGGGGTCGGTTGAAGTGACCTCGGATGTGGGAATCGTCGGCGTCGCGGACATTATCTACGCGGACCAGCAGGCAGCGTACAACGCTTATAAGAAGTAACACCAGAAACCAGTTCAGCATCGGACAACGAGCGGGGCAAAAGTACTTTGCCCCGCTCGTTTTGTTCGTCACAGGGGAAAATGTCCTTGCCCACTCGAGACCAATTTGAACGCTTCTTCCGACGGCTTTATCACCACTGGCGGCTAATGTGGGATGAAGAAGCCCGCCAGGCTCCTAAGGCCGTGGCCAACAGTGTTCCCAAGGCCGGGAGCCACCTGCTGGCCCGATGCCTTGTCTTAATGGGCATGGTGAACTCCCGCCAACACGCGCATTACCTGCATTCCCAGGAACACATCGCTCGCGCGTTCTCGCGCCTGAAACCCGGAGAATTCCTCACGGCCCATCTACCGTACAGCGAGTTCGTGGCCCAACTTGTTGTCCAAACAGCATCCCGTATGGTGCTTATCATTCGTGATCCCCGGGATGTGGTGGTCTCACACTTCTACTATGTGACGTACAAGGACAAACATCATCGATTGCGCTCGTACTATCAGGCCCTCCCCTCCGATGATGAACGTCTCCTCACCTCCATCCGCGGCATTGAGCCGCCACCGGGCAGGGAAGACCTGTACTTGCCCAACATCTCCCAACGTTTTCGGGGCCTATTAGCCTGGCAGAAACACGGTGCTTACCTGGTTCGCTTTGAAGATCTGGTGGGCCCGCAAGGAGGTGGGGACCAAGAAAAGCAGTTGGAGGAAATCAGGAACATTGCCCGTCACATCGGTTGGCCGCTCACGTCTTCCCAAGTAGAGGAAATAGCACAACGCCTGTTCTACACGGGCAGCGCGACCTTCCGCAAGGGGACTATTGGGGATTGGCGAAATCACTTCCGCGAAATCCACAAACAGGCGTTCAAGGAGGTGGCCGGCGACCTTCTTGTGGAATTAGGCTATGAAGACAGTCCGAACTGGTAGACGCAAGCCCTGGCATTGGGTCCTGTGGCATCCCTACCAGGGTCTGTGGAATTGGACACTTTACCGACTCATCGGACGAATTGTGCCCTTCCCGGGCTTGCGTGATGTACTTCAACATTCGCTCATTGTCGCGGATACTGCTCTCCTGTGGGCGCGGGCCATTTTCCAGCGCTGGCAGGTGACCGGGTTCTCCGCCGAACTGTGGAATCCCCACCTGCCCGCGGACATGTGTGTTCTCTACCTGGATCTGGGCACGCATCGGGAGGCGCGTGAATTGCAGTGGGTGGTCAGACATGTGCTGGCCCGGCGAACAACGCATTATCGCGCTGTGGGCTTTGAAGCCAGTCAAACATTTTACAAGGAGGCCCAACAGAACACAGCCCATCTCCCCCACGTGGAGATGGTACATGCCGCGCTTTGTTACCAAATCCCGCGGGGAAATACGGTTCGCCTCTACCTGTCCCCCGCGGACGGACGAGCATCGTCCCTGTACCGCACATCCTTTGGCGTATATGAAGAGGTGCCAGCCATACGCCTATCCGATTGGATACAGGACCAGGATGTGGACCTGACCCGAACCGTGCTCATTCTCCGCATGAATATCGAAGGGGCTGAAACAGAGGTAATTCGAGATCTGCTGGAAACCGGACTTGCGGAATATGTGGACGGGTACTTTGGCATGTGGGATGATGTTGCCAAGGACGATCCGGAAAAAGGGAAGGCTTTTTTGAACTTGCTCAACCAAGCGGGCATTCGACCCTTTACGTTCAACGACCGGGATTTTCGCTCGGATTGGCGTATGCGCTGCATTGCTTACGCGCTGGACACGGCCCTGCTGCGAGGAGTACGTCGAACACGAGGCGCACAATGCAACGAAAACACAGAATCATCACCTGGCTTATAATCGCTTTCCTGATGTTGGGGGGCGGCGCGAACGCACACAGTGTTGCCCAGGGCCCAACGGTCCGGCAACGGTACTTTCCCTTCCTCGTCCACCAACGTCCGCGCCCGCGCTTAACGCCTTTTCCCCAGAGCGTGCCTTACGTGGTGAAAGAGGGGGACACACTCTTCACCATATCCCGACAGTTCCACCGTCCCCTACACCAGATCGCGTGCATTGTCCCGCCAGAACGCCCGGCCACAGCCCCCCTTATCCCCGGGGAAACGCTGTACATTCCACCAGAAGCCAGCATCTGTCATGTGTTGGCCTGGGATCAGACGCTTTCGCGAGTTGCTGCCGCGTACGGCGTCACCCTGGCGGACATCGTGGCCCTCCCCCAAAATCACTTGGACACCCCACCCTACTTTCGAGCACCCGGCCGGCGAGTTCTTCTCCCTGTGCCCCCAAATATCCCCGCGCGGCCCTGGAGTTTCGGCGACGGACACTTTATCTGGCCGGTGCAGGGCATCATTAGTCAAGGATTTTCGCCAAAACACAAAGCAGTGGACATTGCCGCGGATGAGGGGACACTGGTCGCGGCTGCAGACACAGGGGTGGTAGCCTGGGCTGGATGGAACACCCAGGGATATGGCTGGCTTGTGATCATTGACCACCAGAACGGGTACCGCACCTACTACGCTCACTTAGAGAGTGTGTGGGTGGCGACAGGGGAACGGGTTATCAAAGGGCAACCTATTGGCGTTGTAGGAAGCACCGGCCACAGTACCGGCCCCCACCTTCACTTTGAGATTCGGGATTACGGCGCGCGGGTTGACCCTGTACGCCTTTTGCCCGCGCTTTCCCTCCCAGGACCTTAGATCTTTTCCATCTCGTACCAGTTCGGCCCAACTTCAATATCCACCTTCAAGGGGACCACAAGGGTATACGCGTTTTCCATCGCGTCCCGCACAAGGGGGATCACACGTTCTACCTCCTCTTCTGGCACTTCTAACACCAACTCATCGTGTACTTGCAGAATCATCGCAGAACGCAAGCCCGCCTCGTGCAACCGGTGATGCAGTCGGATCATTGCTATCTTGATAATGTCCGCGGCCGTCCCCTGAATGGGGTGGTTAATGGCTGCTCGCTCCGCGGCCTGGCGCAGCATTCGACTCACCCCGCTATCGGGCAACAGTTCCGGAAAATAACGTCGGCGCCCCAACAGGGTCTGGACATATCCTTTTTCTCGGACTTCTCGTTTTATCCGCTCGATGTATTCCTTGACCTTTGGATATGTCTTGAAGTACTCAGCAATAAACGCGGTGGCTTCTTCCCGCGTCATGTCCGTGCGTTCGGCCAACCCGTGCCCAGTCACTCCGTAGGAGATGGCGAAATTTGTCATCTTCGCCACCCGACGCATCTGAGGTGTCACTTCTTCAATGGGCACGCCATATACCAGGGATGCGGTGTGAGCATGAATATCACGTCCTTCCTTGAACGCCTGAATGAGCGCGGGATCCCCAGAGACGTGGGCAAGTATGCGCAGTTCCACCTGAGAGTAGTCCGCGGCCAACAGTACGTGTTGTGGTGGAGCGATAAAGGCTTTGCGGATCAGCCGACCGATCTCGGTGCGAATGGGAATGTTCTGCAAGTTAGGTGAGTTGGAAGCCAGACGGCCGGTCTCTGCGCCCGTCTGGTTGAAGTCCGTGTGCACACGACCTGTCTCAGGGTTCACCATTTTGGGCAGGGAGTTGATGTAGGTGGAGAGGAGTTTTTGCAGTTGGCGCTGTTCCAACACCAAGTCCACTACCGGGTGGCGACCACGCAGTTTCTCCAGGACGCTGGCCGCGGTGGAGTAGTGGCCACTCTTAGTCTTCCGCAAGCCCGCCGCGGGGAGTCCCAAAGTGCCAAAGAGCACATCTGACAGTTGTTGCGTGGAGTTCACGTTAAAGCGATACCCCACCAGGCGGTAAATCTCCTCCTCAATTTCCAACAGACGCGCGGTGAGCGTACGGGATAGTTCCTTCAGGAAGTCCAAATCCAGGAGCACTCCGTGCCGTTCCATCGCGATAAGCACCGGGACCAGGGGCATCTCGATGTCCCAGAAAAGGCGTTCCAATTCCCGCTCGCGCAGTTGGGGCAACAGGTGATCGTACAGACGCAAGGTAATAGTCACATCCGCGGCAGCATAAGGAGCCGCCTGTAGGACCGGCACCTGGTCCATGGTGATTTGGTGACGGCCTTTGCCAATAAGGTCGGTAATTTCGGTCATCTCAATACCGAACTCATTAAAGGCCAACTCCTTAAGTCCCAAACGTCGACGGCTCGGATTAATAAGCCATGCCATGATCATGGTATCCGCTATGCGCCCCTGGACCTCCAGGCCGTGACGCTGTAATACGGTGAGATCGTATTTGGCATTGTGGGCTACGTAGAGCACATCATCCCGAGCCAGCAGTGGGGCCAGGGCCGCGCGCACCTGTTCCCAGGGAAGGGAGGGATGTCCCACGTGGGCCACGGGAATGTACGCGGCTTCCTCATCTGAAGAGCCCCACGCGAGGGCCAGGCCTACCAGAGTCGCTCGATGCTGGTCAATGCTGTCCGTTTCCACATCGAACGCGAGGCGCGGCACGTTGCGAATCGCGCGCAACAGGCGCTCCAATGAAGCGTTCGTGTCCACAATAAGGGGAATTTTCTCAGCCTGAGCGATCTCCACAGTATTGAACAAGGGTGGCTGGACGGGAACACCGGAGTTAGGTGTGGGTGTTTCCGGTTCCGGCAAGCGAGGAATAAGGGAACGGAATTCCAACTCTCGGAAGAGGGCCAGCACTTTCTCCTTGTCGAACTGCCGCGTACGACAGGCGTCCAGGTCCAATTGCAGGGGTAAATCCGTGCGAATTCGCACCAAATCCCGCGCTTTGAACGCGATCTCCCGGTGGGCTTCTAGTGCTCGACGCACGCGTTCAGGTTTAATTTCCGCGAGGTGTTCGTATATCCCTTCCAGGGAACCGTACTTTTGCAATAAGGAGGTGGCGGTCTTAGGCCCAATACCTCGAACCCCGGGAATGTTATCCGATTTATCCCCCACCAGCGCTTTGTAATCCACCAGTTGTTGGGGGGAAAGGCCATAGCGCTCGCGAACCCTTTCTTCATCGTAGATGATAATGTCGGAAAACCGACGACCGCTGGTCATCACCCGCACTTTTGGGGAGATGAGTTGAAAGGCGTCTGTGTCGCCGGTGACAATGAGCACATCAATTCCCTGGGCTTCGGCCTGACGGGCCAGCGTGCCAATCACATCATCCGCCTCATACCCTTCCAGGGTGAAGATGGGAATGTTGAAGGCGTGGATTATTTCCTTAATGCGCTCTACCTGCCGATGAAGGATCTCCGGTGTTTCTGGACGCTGCGCCTTGTACTCTTCAAACGCGTCGTGACGAAATGTTCGTCCTACGTCAAACGCGACCGCGATGTATTCCGGTTCCACGTCCCGCAAGACGTTGAGGAGCATGGATGTGAAGCCGTACGTCGCGTTGGTCAATTCACCTTTGGACGTGCGCAAGTTCTGCGGGAGAGCATGGAACGCGCGGAATGCAAGGCTGTGCCCATCTAAAAGCACCAGCACGGGATGGGGAATATGTTTCAACGGGTTCGCGTTGTTCTTGCGCTTGCTCATTAATCTCTGTTCCTTTCCCGCCAGGAACTACACACCATTGTTCGCGTACAAAAGGGATATTAGCACAAGTGAACTAACCGCGCAATGCCTCCAGTCCCTGCCTCTCATCCCGCACCGTCCGAATGGCCTATTTCGCCCAGCAACCGAAGGCCGCCGTTTCCAACTGCTGACCGTCGCAGGCCTCATCATCTCCCAGTCCCGCCCCGCCGGCCAAGGGGAGGGGAAGCCACGCAAGACACCCAGCAACCAGACGTTACAAGCCTCGCTCGCCCAATCCCTGTGGGACTTCAACCACCGCCACCGTCTCACCTTTCTCCCTGTCTTCATCGTTGACGAGCAAAAGTAGGGGGACCGGGTAGGGGGGGAAGGAGGTTGTCCCTGTTGGGAATGTCCTTTGTAGGAAGCAGGGGAGTGGGATAGAATTCACTGCCCGTGTCAAGGAGGACATGATATCCATAATCATGTAGGAGTTTAACTGTATGTGGCAGTGGTTACATCAGTGGGATGAACGGTTGACGCACCGAATCCACGTCCCTCCCGGACATCCTCTGCGACCCCTGGTGGTCATTGGGGCACATTTGGGAGATGGGCCCCTGTGGTTGGTGTTGTGGTTGGCAGGGATGGCGTACTGGTGGCACTCTCCCCACTTGCGGGATGGGATCGCGGCCTGGGTGTTCTCTGCAATTGTGGGAGCCGTTGTGACGTATACGATAAAGTTTACGGTGAAACGTCGGCGCCCCCGGGAGATAGGCGGTTTTTATTCGCGACGGTACGATGCTCACGCGTTTCCTTCTGGACATGCGACCCGCATGGGCACGGTGGCGTTCTGGGGGAGTGTGCTTTTCCCTCACTGGATGGGCGTGTTTTGGCTCATCAGTCTGTGGTGTATTTGGAGTCGGGCCGCGCTTGGGGTGCATTACCTGGGAGATGTGGTGGTAGGCTTTGGGGTGGGATTCCTGGTATCGGCAGGGGTGTTTGTCACATGGACGGCGCTTGTCGCGCCGCCCATGTGATGTGTTCTCAATTCAGGTAGTCCCGCAGTTGACGGCTGCGGCTGGGATGGCGTAACCGGGCCAGGGCCTGAGCCTCGATCTGGCGGATGCGCTCTCGGGTGAGGCCGAACTTGCGCCCGACTTCCTCCAGGGTGTAAGTGTGCCCGTCATAGAAGCCAAAGCGCAGGCGCAGGATGCGTGCTTCCCGCGGGCGTAAGGTGTCCAGAAGTTCTTCCATCTTTTCCCGCAGGAGGCTTTGCTCGGCCGCGTCAGGTGGTGCTTCCACATCCTCATCTTCGATGAACTGACCCAGGTTGCTTTCCTCTTCCTCTCCCACGGGCTGTTCCAGGGAGAGGGGCCGTCGGGCCACACGCAGGTAACGACGCACCCGCTCAGGCGGGAGCCCCAATTCCTCGGCGATTTCCTCCGGCGTGGCGGGATGCCCTAACTTCTGTTCCAGCATCTGGGCTGTGCGGTGTAATTGGCGTAGTTTATCCCCCACATGAACGGGGAGCCGAATAGTCCGCCCCTGGTCCGCGACGGCTCGGCTCACCGCCTGCCGGATCCACCAGGTCGCGTAGGTGCTGAACTTGTAGCCGCGGGTGTAATCGAACTTCTCCACGGCTTTCATCAAGCCCAGGTTTCCTTCCTGAATAAGGTCCAGGAAGGGCACGCCCTGGCCGATGTAGCGCTTGGCCACGCTGATCACCAATCGAGTGTTCGCCTTGATCAACTTCTGGCGCGCTTCTTCCGCGTCAGCGATGATCTCTTCCAGGCGCTGCCGTTCCTCGTCGCTCAGTTCAATACCGGACTCTTCCGCTTCCTTGAGTTGTGCTTTGGCGAGTTTACCGGCCTCAATGCGCTTGGCCAGTTCCACTTCCTGCTCTGCTGTCAACAGGGGTTCACGCCCCATCTCCCGGAAGTAAAGGTCCACGGTATCGCCCACAGGCACGTCGTCCAGGCTATAGGCCTTCTCCTTCTCCGCCTTGGCCTCGTCCAGTTCTGCAGCCCGTTGGGCTTCCTCAGCCTCTTCAGCGGTCTCATACACGGGAATATCGCGAGCCTGTAATTGGGCGAAGATCTCATCCAAGAGTTCGGTATGTTCCTCCACCTCCGGAACAAGGGTGAGAATATCCTCATACGTCACATACCCCTGTTCCGAAGCGACTTGCATGACCAAGTCCAGGGCCTCTTCAATTGTCAGTTCTTCATCCTGATAGAATTCATCCATAGTCATCGTACCCATACCCCACCTGCGTACCTCATGTTATTTTCAAAAAGGAGTCGGCCTCCCCTTTGAAAATAACGTGAAGTTTTAGGATATGAGCGGGCCGAAGGATTGGCTTCGGCCCGCTGTTTGGATTTAGCGATACTTATCACGTTTGTAACGAGTGTACGTGTAAATCCAAATTTCGCTCTCCCCTCCAGGGGAGGAAATCTCTGCCACCGCAGACTCTTCCTCCATCCGTGCGTTCACATGGGCTCCGGATGATCGTCCATTCCGCCGTTTAGGTTTACGTCGACGTCGGCGTCTGCGGTTTTCCTTACCTCTTCGCTCGCCCATATCGCCTCCTTCAGTTCACGAGGAAGAGGCGAGAGTGAGCCTACTCACCTCTGCAGACACCTGTCTGCGCCCGGCGAGTGAGGCCACTTTCGGCGAGAGACTTTGTGGATTACCGCCGACGAGCCAACTTGCGCTGTAACTTGCGCTGACGTCGGCGCTCCCGGCGAATGGCCTTCTGGCGCTGAATTCGGCGCAGTTCGCTCTTCGATGTGAACCACCGCTTGCGGCGAACGGTGCTCAAAATCCGCGCCTTGGCTACCTTCTTGCGAAACCGCTTCAACAATTGCTCCTGGGTCTCGCCAGGGCGCAGGACGACGGTTGCCATGCAGTCTCACCTCCTTCCTCTCGTAAATCTCACGGCCTTCGTGCCACTCCCCAACACCCTTTGCAGAGCGCGGAGTACAGCGGCCTAAACGTGCGAAAAGGGCACGTGCGCACGTGCCCTTGTGCCGTTATCTTACCAATAGAATTGGAAAACGCTTCTCTAGTCCCATAGCAAGGAAAATATAACACATTCTGTCTTAAAAGTCAATAGGCAAATCCACAAATTTCGGGGAATTTACCACGAAATTGCTTTACAAATTGCTGACAGGGCCCTCTTTTCCTGGCAGCATCTTACGCTCGAGGAGACAAATGCGATGAACACCCCCACTGGTCGGGGTGGGTGAACTGCTGGAGAAGAAAGGTGAGCAAAGCCTCAGGATCGTCGAACTCCCAGACCGCGCCGGTCTGCACATGTTCTACTTGAGCATGCCACGCCTCTGGAACGGCCTGAAGGCTCTCAGAACGTTGGCACCACAGTCGGACGAGAAAGGATGTATACACCACTGTGCACACCATGTCCTCCGGCCTTCCCTCCTCCAGGGATCCACTGCATGTCCAGTGTAGCAAAAAAGTGGCTACAAAGTGTCCACACGAGGACTACTGCCGACAACGACGTAAGGCGGTTTGCAGGTAATGGCGACGCTGTAACGGATCGGGGATAAAGCGCGCTTTGCTGTGAACAAGAGCCCGAGCCTGCAGGAGCGCACAAGCAGCAGCCTGACGCTCGCCAATGGCGGATAACGCCATCGCGTGAACTCCATACACCCGTTCTGCCGGGCCTTCCAATCCCCCCAGGGTTTCCAACAGTTCCACAGCCTCTTGAGAAGAGCGAAAAGCAGAAGTCCCTTCCCCCTGAAGTAGCCACGCCCGCGCCATCATCGTCAGAGCCCACACACGTCCCTGGGTTAATCCTGATTCCTGGGCCGCGGCCAGGGCGTTTCGCGCGTAGTCCAGAGCCGGGATGAACTCCCCACGGTGCAAACACACATCGGCCAGAGTGTTCAGGGCCAGAACACGACAATACGGGTCGCGAATCCGTCGCGCGATCCTCAAGGCCCGGTGGGCCGCGTCAAAAGCCGCGTCTGCACTGCCCTGGGCCAGCAAAGTTTGCCCCAGATGAGCCCAATCCTCGGCCAACCCGCTCTCATACCCAATCTCCTCTTCTATCGCAATGGACTGCCTGATGAGCACCTCCGCCTGCTTGTAATTTCCCAGGGCCAAATGAGCCATTCCCGCGTTGCCCAACGCGGACGCTTCGCCGCGACGGCTGCCCGTCGCCCGCTGCAAGACCAGGGATTGGTAATAATGTTCCAACGCCGCGGGATAATTGCCCTCCACATAGTACAAGTTGCCCAGGTTGTTGAGAGCATAAGATTCTGCAGGTTGGGAACCAATCCGTCGGGCCAGGGAAAGGGCATCCTCCAGGTACCGACGCGCGTCCTCCCATTGATTCAACCGAGTGTAAAGCACCCCCATATCCGTCAGATCCTCGGCCACGCGGGCCAAACGCCCCAGACGCTGTCGGATGGATAAAGCCTGGCGGCGATAGTCCAGGGAGCGGACGTAATCAGCAACCAGATAATACGCGTATGAAAGAACGCTCAAAACCTCGGCACGGGCAGCACTTTCCTCCTTCTCCAGATCCAACGCCCTGTGGAGCACTTCCATGGCAACTTCGTACTCGCCACGGAAGTAGTGAGCAAACCCCATGCGAGCCAACAGCCGAGACTGTGCAGCAGTATCCTCCAGCCGAACAGCGAATTGCAGTCCAGCCCGGGCAGCCTTCAACGCCTCCGCGTAACGCCCATCCAAATTCAAATAGCGGGAACGGGCCAAACACGCCTGGAGACGCAACCGTTCACTTTGACACCGCTCCCCCCACTGTTCCAACAAGGAAATATCCGCGTCCCGTTCCTGCAGGCGGCCTTGGAGAAAACGGATGTGCGCCCGATCCAGCAAAATATCCCCCCGGCGGTGTACATAAACAGGGTGACACCCATCCGGATCCAACCTATCCAACAAGGCTAAAGCCCGCGTGTAACACTGCTCCACCTCCTGCCACGCGCCAATGGTCTGGACCTGAGCGGCCGCCCGCAAATACGTGGCCAACGCCTCCTCAAATTGAGCACTCCGCTCCAGGTGTTGGGCCAGGGTGATGAGCGCCTGCGGGTGCAACCGAGCGATGGCCCCAGCAGCCCGGCGGTGCAACAATTGGCGACGCACGGGGTTCAACCCGTGTTCAACCGCGCGGCGAACCAGATCGTGGGCAAAGTGATACCTCCCATCCCGAAGCACCAACAACTGCCGGGCCACCAACTCCTCCAGCGCGGACGCGACCTCAGCCTCACTACGTCCTGCGACCAGTCGTATCACATCGAAGGAAAAACGGTCTTCCAAAATCGACCCGGCTTCCAGCACCTGGCGCGTCTGTGGCTGCAAGAGGGACAACCGGGATTCTACAGCCTGGCACACTGTATCCGGCAACGGCAAATCTCGAAGATCTGCGACGTGGAACCCGCCCTGTTGTTCCCGAAGCACGCGCATCGTCTCCAGCAGGAAGAAAGGATTTCCCCCGGTGGCCCGGTGCAACCGTTCCACGAAATCATCGTCATCGGCCGCGGCACCAAATAAATGCCCGACAATGTGCCGAATGTCCGCGTGCGTTAGGGGCGAGAGGAACAGGTCCTCCAGCATACCCAACCGCCTAAGATGGTGTCGTAGCCCGCGCACCTTCTCCGCTTCTTCCACCCGGTACGTCCCCACCACCAACATGCGCACTTCGGACAAATGAGACGTTAAGTAGGCAACCCATTCCAAGGTGGTCTGATCGGCCCAATGCAAATCGTCCAGCCAAAGCACAGCCGGGTGAGGTCCTTCCCCGAGGAGGAAGAGGAGACGGGCCAAGGCCTCAAAGAGGCGCAAACGCACCTCCTCGGGAGAACCTGCAAGGGGAACAGGCAGGTCAGGCACATGACTCCGCAATTCTGGCCAAATTCTGGTAAGTTCGCCCAGCCATTGGGAAGCCCAATCGCGCAAGGAGGCCATCCGTTCGTACACAACAGGTCGCAGTGCCTGGACCACAGGATAATAGGGGAGGCCCTGAGTGCCCGGTTGTGCACAAGCAAAGAACACGCGGCCCGGCACGTTCTGAACGAATTCGCGCACCAGGCGCGACTTCCCAATGCCTGCCTCGCCTGAGATGAGAATGACGCGGCCACGTGTGGAGATGGAATTGTAGGAACGCATCAGCGTAGCCAACGCGTGCTCCCGCCCGGTGAACGGAACGCGGATGTCGGATAAAGAAGGGGAGGGGCCACGGTCCGGTGGTATATACCGGGAAGCAGTGTGCCCCGTGAGGATGCTCTCATAAAGAGCCCGAGTTTCCGGCAAGGGAGAGATCCCCAATTCCCTGTCGAGGACCGTGATGCATATCTCGAATTGCCGTAAGGCCGCGGCACGATTCCCCGCGGCCGCGTAAAGGGCCATTAGGCGCCGATGCACATCCTCGGCCAGGTTGTCCGTCTCCAGGTACAGCCGAGCGTAGTGAATGGCCTTCTCCCAAACGCGCTGGCTGCTATACCATTCCACCAGACGCCGAAGCACGGTCAAGTAACGTTGTTCCCACACTTGCCGTTCGGCGATCAGCCAGTGTTCGAACTCGGGATTCGTGGGCAGGGAAAAGCCCGCCAGAAACGGTCCTTTGTAGAGGGTCGCGGCCTCTTCTATGGCCGGAATGGTCCCCGTCTCCAGAAGGTGAAGGAAGGCGTCTGTATCCACCCAAACGCGATCGCGGTCCACCTGGATGCCAAAACGCGATGTCTCCACCAGGGACGCATCGGGCAACGTACGCCGCAGATGGGTTAATAAGTGGGTCAAATGCCGTCGTGCCTTTGCCTGAGGAATGTCAGGCCAGAGAAGAAAACTCAACTCATCACGACTCAGGGGCGCACGAGATGATGCCAGGCGGTAGAGCAGGGCTCGCACTTGACGCCGTGTGACAGGGAGGAGGTCGCCCTGCCACAACACTCGAGGCGGGCCGAGCATGTACACGTGCATCTCGTGCTCACGACCGTCCTCGTACACGGTTGCCGTCCTTTGGAATTGCCCTACAAACAGCCACGGGTTTTGTGTGGGCGCCCCAGTGCCCGCGCCAGCCTGCTAATACGCGCCTAATTCGCGAAGGCGATCATCCCCAATGCCAAAGTGGTGGGCCAGTTCGTGTAATACAGTACGACGAATGCGGGAGCGCAAATCATCTCGACTATGCGCCACGGCCTCTAACGGACCCTGAAAAATGGTGATCTTATCCGGGGGGACCAATCCGTAGTGGATGCCACGTTGGGTTAAGGGAACGCCCTCGTACAATCCCAGCAGAGTCTGTCCCGGAGGCACGCCCGCGCGGGCCAACTGTTCACGCGTGGGCCAGCGAGCGATCACCACGTCCACGTTTTCGAGGTAACGGACGATGTCCTCGGGCAGCGTGTCCAACACGTCCAGGACCATGTGTTCAAACTCTTCCCGAGACACATGAACGGCCATAAAGCCTCCTCATTCCTTGAGTTCACTGACCCGCCCACGGCGGTCCACTTGAAATCGTCGTACGTGGTGAGAAGCCAATTCAAATGCAAACGGACTGGCCACGCGTTTTACACCATCCCGACGGTCCAACACAGATGTGAGATACAGCCGATCTCGCGCTCGCGTCATGCCCACGTAAAACACACGCCGTTCCTCGTTCAGGGCTTCCTTATCCCCTCGAACCGTCCACAAAGGCAAATGACCGTCTTCCAGGCCAATAATGAAAACCACGGGAAATTCCGTGCCCTTTGCATTGTGCAGAGTCATCAACGTCACAGCATCCGCGTCCGGGTCACGCTCATCCAGCGCGGTGCGCAATGCTTCGTAATCCAGAAAATGGCCCAGGTCAGGAGTCCCCCCTCCCTGGAGGTATCGCATCACATGCTCCCGAAATCGAAGACGCCATTCGGCCCATTGAGTATCGCTTTTATCCGGTGGTAAGGGCATATCCCGCAGACGAGCGAGCAGATCCATGGCCCGCCATTGCAAGTGGGAGGGCAAGATCTCCACCCACGCGTCAACCTGGGGCACAGTGCCGGCTCGACGGAGAACGCGCGCCGCGGCGTGCAGCAGAGAGCGTTCCACGTCGCCCAGCGGAGTGGCCGCGTCCAAAATTCCCACAGCAACCAGGGGGAGCATGTGGGGTAAAGATTCACGGGCTCGAGCCATCGCGTTCTCGTCCAGGAGACGATGGTAGACAGCCGCGGTTTGGTGTACATCGTCCAGAGCACGGTGGGTTTGAACGTGATGCAAACCCAGGCGGCGGGTTAAGAAATCCAATGTGTATTGCCGCTCCTCGGGAAACAGACGTTGGGCCATCTCCAACGTATCCACCACGGGATTCGTCAATCCTCGGTCCAGAAGAGAACCCAATGCCCTGTCCA
The DNA here is from genome assembly GCA_964402285.1 of uncultured Anaerolineae bacterium. Lineage (GTDB taxonomy): Bacteria > Chloroflexota > Anaerolineae > JAADDB01 > JAADDB01 > CAYPUG01. The sequence continues at coordinate 109,882 of CAYOAZ010000007.1, forward strand.
GAAACCGGTTGTCAAAACCGCGGATGTTATGTCCCACCAGGATGTGGTCATCCAAATAGGACACCACGTCCGGCAACACATCAGAAAGCACTGGCGCGTTGGCCACATCTGCCCAGGTAATACCGTGGACCAAAGTCGCCGCGTGGGGAATAAACCGGTGGGAAGTAGGGCGCACCAGCGTGTGGAACCCCTCATCCTCGGGCTGTCGGTTCCGATACCGACGTGCGGCGATTTCCACAATCTCGTCCCGCCGCACGTCCACCCCCGTGGTTTCCAGATCGTACACCACATAAGTGCGTTCGGTAACGGGCTCAAGACGCACCAATAAGTCGGTGGACAACCGCCATGCCAGCAAGGAAAGGGAGGAAAAACGCTCCCTCGCGAACAACAGGTGATTCACGCGAATGCCTTCACGCCCTACCTCAACGTGCAGAAGATCCCCGTCCTCCTGCGCCCCTGGTGCAAGGCCGAGAATTTCCGCCAACACGTGTTGCAGCAGGTAACGAGCAGCCCAGGCATCCAAGGAATCCTCACTTTCTGGATCCAGCCCCACGTGGACCCGGTTGTGTTCCCGCACCAGGGCCACAAACGCCTCCATATCAGAAGGGGGCCAAGACAACTGTTGCAGATGTCGAATGCTGGCGTGTTCTTCTGGTGTGAAAGGAGAACGCCTCTGTTCCAGAAAGTCGAACAACCGCTCAACAATGTCTTCCAGAGGAAGGGAACGAGAGGCCACGCGCAGGTCGTTCAGGGCATCGCGAAACCAGCGCAATTGCCACCGCGTTAGAGGCCCTAACGCGGGAAAGTTCTCCGGGTGTTGGGCGACGACTCCCAGCGTAACCCCGGCTTCTCGGGCTACATGTTGGATGAACGCTTGCGTGGGTTCATCGAGCAATGTGACGGGGAAGTTCAACGCCTGGACGAAGTCGTATGTGGTAGGCACATGCAACAACGCCAGATAGCGAACGAACTCCCGAACAGTATCGCGCTCGAAGACATCGCGCGGTTGCACGCGTTGAACAGGGATCCGCTGTTGGAGGAGGTATTGCTCAATTGGATCAGCCAGGGTGTGCACGCGATAAAGAATGGCAATGTCGCGATACCGATATCCATGACGTTCGACCAGGCCACGAATGGCATACGCAAGCCACCGCTGTTCCTGATCCAGCGTTTGGAAGATGTAATGGTAGACCGGCTCGCCGGCTTCACGCTGTGTGCGCAGAAATGACTGGTCCTCTCGCAAGCGCTCCCGAGCGATAAAGCGTTGCGCCGCGTAGAGGATGTGTTCGGTGCTCCGGTAGGAGTGCACCAGTTTCACCACGTAGGGCGCGTACTCCCGTCGAAACCGGTCCACCAACCGGGGATCCGCGCCCCGCCATCCGTAAATGGATTGGTCCTCATCGGCTACAACCGTCACTTCAGACGCGGGAGTGGCGATGAGGGACATTAATGTGTACTGGGCCACGTTAATGTCCTGATATTCGTCAACCAGCACTACGGAAAACATGGACCGCACACGGTCCAGCACGTCCTTGCGATGGCGCAGTAAGTGGACGGCTCGCTCTATAAGATCGTCGAAGTCCAGCAGGGACTGTTCCCGCAGAAGTGTCTGGTATGTCTGAGCAAGGGAAAGCCACAGGGGAGGAGCAGTCTCCTGGGCAACAGGTAGCGTGGGATCCAGCAAGTACGCTTTGCGCCGGGCAATGAAATCCGCCAGCATGTGAAGGGGATATTGCTCAGTGGACACCCGATGGCGCCTGTACGCTTCGATGAGGATGTCCCGCTGGTGATCTTCATCGGCAACAGCAAAATCCGCGGGCAGGCCAATGGCTTCCCCAAAACGTCGCAATAGCCGCAACGCCAGCGCGTGAAATGTGTAAACCCACATTGCGTCCGCTTGCTCACCCAACAACAGGTGCAAACGGGTACGCATCTCTTCCGCGGCCCGGTTGGTGAAGGTCACCGCCAACACGCGCTCGGGATCAACCTGATGTGCCGCGACGAACCACGCTGCACGTCGGACCACAATGCGCGTCTTGCCACTGCCGGGCCCGGCAATAACCAGCAACGGTCCCCCTGTATACGTTACAGCCTCCCGCTGTTGAGGGTTCAGATCGGCCAGGATGTTTTCCTTCATCAATCCACGCATTCCTCTCTGATGCTCTTTACCCATTGCTACGCCCAGGATGCAGGGGGAGTTCTGCGGAATTCAGGAAGGGCCCGCCGGTATATCGCGATCACCTCCGCTGCCACCTGCTGCACATCCTTGCCTGTGGTGTCCACATGGTAAGGGAGGGTTCGATACACAGGTTCGCGAGCCGTGAGCAATGCCCGCAGGTGATCTTCCCAATCAGGACGGTGAAGAAGGGGGCGTTGGGTGTCATCACGAAGCCGTTCGATGAGGACCTCCACATCCGCCCACAAACAGACCACAACGCCGGTCTGCAACAGTGCTTGTCGACTGGCCGCTAACATCAAAGTCCCGCCGCCTGTCGCGATCACCAGGTTCGAACGATTGGCCAATTCCAATGCTAACCGCGCCTCCACCTGGCGGAAGTAGGGTTCCCCGCTCTCCTGAAAGATGCGCGGGATAGACCGCCCTTCTCGTTCCTCAATCAAAGCGTCCATATCCACAAAATCGCGGCCCAATTGTCGAGCCACCTCACGGGCAACCGCGCTTTTCCCCGTCCCCATAAACCCGGTGATGACCAAATTCGGTTGACCTGTCCCGTTCATGTTCACCTCAAAAAGGAGAAGGCGTGTACCATGTCCGATGTTGTTGAACGCCCAGGATCTCTTAACACATTATAGCCCGATGAGGTCCAAGCAGCGATTTATTGGGCTCACCACTGAGGCATGGTCACGCGAGGGGAGGTCTCCAGTGGAGTATTCCCGCTATCCGAGGGTTTCCCATCCTGGAAAATCCTTTTGGCCTGGGAGTGAAAGGTCGTATAATGACCGCGGGGCCGCTGGTTCCTGAAGAATGGTGCATTCGAGGAGGGGGAGAATGGAACGAACACAGTTGTCTCCTCAAGTGATTGCTATTAGCGCGCTGATGATAGCACTGACTACGGTCTTCACCCTGCTCGTGCGCGTGCCTGTTCCAGCCACGGGTGGGTATATTAACCTTTCGGATGTGGCTATTACCTTTAGCGCTCTGACGTTCGGTCCTCTAGTAGGTTTTCTGGCCGGGGGTATCGGGGCCGGATTGGCTGATGTGTTGGGAGGATATGCTCAATGGGCTCCCCTCACGTTGCTGGCCCATGGGATTGAAGGGCTGATTATCGGTTACATCGGGTACAACCGGGACCTCACCAAGATGGCCCTGGGCTGGTTGATCGGTGGATTTTTCATGGTCATGGCCTACTTCCTGGGGGAAGCCACAATCATGGGCATTGGCTGGGCCGGGGCCCTGGAGGAAATCCCCGGCAATCTCTTCCAAATGCTGGCGGGAGGTGTGGTTGGCATCCCGTTGGTTCAAGTGGTCCGCCGCGCTTTCCCCCAGGTGGCTTACCTGGCCTCACCGCCTGGATGGCATGAATGACATCACCAGGGGAAGCAACTGTCCAATTTGAGAACGTCCAATACGCATATCCCCCGCAGACACCCCAAACGCCGGCACCGTGGGTTCTGCGGGGGATACGCTTCTCTGTTGCCGCGGGTGAACGCGCGGTAATCCTGGGGCGCACAGGGGTGGGCAAAACTACCCTTCTCCTGAGCACCGTGGGAATTGTGCCCCAGCGTACAGGGGGGACGTTTCGCGGACGTGTGATGGTCGCAGGACTGGATACCCGTTGGGTTCCTGTGCCCGACCTGGCCACCCATGTGGGATTCCTCTTCCAAGATCCTGAGGTGCAGATCTTTCAGGTGCGGGTGGACGATGAGGTGGCCTTCGCTTTGGAGAATTTGGGCCTTCCCCCCCAGGAGATCTCCCGCCGCGTGGCATGGGCATTGGAGGTGGTAGGACTTCAACACGTAAGCCACCGGGATCCCACGCACCTGTCCGGAGGGCAGAAACAGCGCCTGGCCCTGGCAACCGTGTTGGCCATGCGGCCACACGTTCTTGTCCTGGACGAACCAACCGCCAACCTGGATCCAGTAGGGCGGGATGAACTCCTGCCCCTGCTGACTCGTTTGGCCCAGGAAGGACACACATTGCTCATCGCGACCCAGGAGGTGGATTGGGCTGTGGAGATCGCCCAGTCCGTCCACGCGCTGGACGACGGACGCCTAACGTTGACCGGTTCTCCAGAAGAAGTCTTCACCCACATCACCGACCTGCGCCGCGCGGCCATTCCCCTCCCCCAATTGGTCGAACTTTCCCTGGCCCTACGCCACATGGGACTGGATGTGCCCCCCCTGCTGAACCAGGAACAGGCCATTCACACCTTGATCGCGCTCAAGCCTCCCCCAAAAATCAGTGGGCCCCAATCGCATTCGTTACCCACACTTCGGTGGGCACCTCACCCCGCGACCCCACCTCCCATCCGCTTTGAGAATGTTTCCTACACGTACCCAGACGGTGTGGAGGCCTTACATCACATCTCCCTAAACATTCAACCCGGGGAATTTGTGGCAATTGTCGGCCCCAATGGGGCAGGGAAATCCACCCTGGCCCGACACGTTAACGGACTACTCCACCCGGTCCAGGGCACTGTGTGGATCGGACATGAGGACACTCGCGAGCGCGCGGTTCACGAACTGGCCCGCCTGGTCGGCTACGCGTTCCAGAACCCAGACCATCAACTGTTCTCGCCTACCGTTTGGGAGGAGATCGCGTTTGGCCCCCGCAACCTGGGCCTTTCCCCCGCGGAAGTGGACGAACGTGTACAGGAGATGATCGAGGCTTTTGACCTGGAAGAGTTCGCGCACCTTCCCCCAGCCACTCTGGGATTTGGGCTGCGGCGTAAAGTGGCCCTGGCAGCAGTACTGGCTGCCCGGCCCAGCATTCTTATTCTGGATGAGCCCACCAGTGGCTTGGATGCCCAATCCGCGCGGCAGTTGATGACATTGATTCACGCTTATCATCAGGCAGGCCACACCATTGTGCTCATCACCCACGACATGCGTACGGTTGCCGAATGGGCCCCGCGCGCGGTTGTCCTGTTGGAGGGACGGGTGGTGTTTGACGGCTCCACGCGAGTTCTCTTCCAACAAAACGATATCCTGGCGCGGGCGCACCTCGTTCCTCCCCCCATCACCCGCCTGGCCCACGCGTTGCACCCGTGGGGTATGCCCGAGGGAATTCTTACCGTGGAGGAATTCATTACTGCCTGGGTGGATCGCCAACGGAGGGGAACCGGATGAGCGTTCGCTTTGACCTGTACGTGGAAGGGCACTCCTGGATTCACCGGCTGGATCCGAGGGTAAAACTACTCTTCGCGATGGAGATTGTGTTCGTTGTCGTGCTTTGGCCCACGCCACCTGTCATTGGAGCGACTCTGGTGTTCTTGCACGCCCTGTTGTTCGCAGTGGGCATCCCATGGCCGCGCGTTCGATGGGTCTGGCTAATGATGATCCCCCTCCACGTGTTCGTTCCCCTGGCCTGGTTTCTCCTCCAGCCTGTGGGAACACCCTTCTGGTCCTGGGGACCTTTCCACCTCTCATGGGGAGGGTTGTGGCACGGATGTTGGGCTGTGTTCCGTCTGGACGCTCTGGCCTTTGCCGCGTTTATGTGGCTCTTCACCACACCTTCGGCCCACATCCTGCGCACGTTCCTTGGATTGGGGATACCCCACACATGGGCGTTAATCTTCGCGCTCTCCATTCGCTACTTGCCCACAGTGGCCGGCCTGTACGAACAAATTCGAGATGCCCAACAGGCGCGCGGGCTTGTGCTGGACCAGGGCCACTGGTGGCAGCGCCTGCGCGCTCGGCTTCCCATCCTGGTAGCCATGATTATCAGCACGTTGCGCATGGCTCAATCCCTGGGCTGGGCACTTGAAACTCGCGGCCTGGGCGCAACCCTGCCGGAAGGTCGTCGACGCACAGTGTGGCGTCCCCTGCGCATGTCACGTAGCGACAAGGCAGTTTTGGCAATCCTGATAGGGGTGGGTATGATCCTCGCGGTAACCAAACTGTATCCGTGGATAGTGAGGTAGTACACACATGCAAAATCGATACGCGGCCGCGGCAACGTGGCAATATCTGGCAACGATTGATGTCAACGAAGGGCGATACCGGGATGCCCATACCAAATTCCGCATGGCTCTGGCCATCCAGCAGGAGGTGGGGGATCGCGCGGGCGAGGCCGAAGTGTTTGCGGAATTGGGCATGATGGCCACAGAACTCGGCCGCTTAGACGAAGGCTTACGCCTGCTCATCCTGGGCGCACTGTTAATGCGGGAAATTTCCCACCCGCGGCAAAAGGAAATCGAACGCCTCATTGACCGCTGGTCTCGAGAACTGGACTACTCGGACGGGGAATTCTCGGACATGATCGAGGAAGCCATTGAAATCTACCACATGGATAGGGGGTGGACACTTATCGAAGAAGCGTTCATGGACGCGTTCGAGTACTTAATGACATCCTGAGGAACCACCCTCTCACCGAATTTCCACCATCCCCAGGGGGACAAAAGTTGACGCGTATCCCTGGGGATGGATGTGATCCCCCATGAACACATATGCCCCCACCTCCACACGGTAGCGGCCAGGCTTCAGGTGCTGCCACCGCGCCGATGGGTATACATCCCGCATGATGTAATGCACAGGCCAGTGATCTGTGCTCCACCGCCCCGCACCAGGAGATCGCTTCCACTCCCAGACAACTCGCCCACCCTCGTCCACAAAACGAACCACTACCCGTACATCCTCTGTGATGGGAGCCCAGGCCTGCCAGTACAACGTCAGATCCTGGGCGAACTCCCAACCCACCAGCGCAAGGGACCCGAAGCGCACAGGGGAATCCAACCGACTGCGCGCGCTCACGTGGGCGGACGGCGGGGGAGCGTATGCCGGACGGATAACCCCAATCCCCCCGTATCCTCCCAGAACCATCAACGCCAGAGTGAGAAGGGCTGTCGCGTGCGGCCAGCGATGCCGGGGGACCCACGCGAGCCAACCAACAGCCATTAAACCAGCCAGCGGAACCAGAGCGGGAAACAGCAAGCGGCCCTGATCCGTACCCAACGCAACCAGGGAATACCGCCAGATCGCCGCGGCCACACTCACCGCGGTCACGGCAAATATCACCAGCATCTCCCGGATCCGGGAACGCTGAGCAAACGCCCACAGGATCCCCAAGAAAGCCGCCAGGGAACATCCTCCCAGCACCACGTAGATTCCCCGGGCCATGGGGATGTGTCCCGCGCTCCCGAACTTCCCCCAAAAGGAGTGGAACCACCCACTGAGCAACCAGCGCGTATCTGCCCACGTCCACGGTGTCGTACGGACATCCACAGTAGCCCGCACAAGAGCCATCCCCAGGGGATCCCCGTACAGGATCGCATTCCGGATAAACCACGGAGCCCCCCCAACCGCGGCAAGTCCGCCCGTCAGCAGGGCATAGGACCAGCGGCGGCGGGGAGTAGCGCTCAACCAGAGCGCAACGGGCCACACAGCGAGCGTGCTCACCTTAGTCCACACACCCAACCCCAGGGCCAGCGGAGTCCACCAACCAGCCGACCAGCGCCCGGACCGGAAAATGGCCAAACTGCCCCATAGAGCAGCGCCGGCCAGAAAGGCGGCCAGTGTGTCATTGTTCAGAACCCCACCAATGAACGCGAACTCTGGCAAGAACGCGACAAGGGCCGCGGCCAAGAGTGCAGGCATCTCCCCGAGAGAGGGGAAAGCCAAGCGCACGGCTCGATACGTTACCCACACCGTCAGCGTACTCAACAAAACCGACCAAAAGCGCGCCCAATGAAAGGCCCTGGGTCCCGGCCGCCACGGCCAATCCTCATACGTAGTATGAATGAAGGAATTGTACCCGTACGCGCCTGTCTGCACATCCTGAGCCCAAAAACTCACATCCGGGTTTGAACGCAAAAAAAGACGGCTATCCAGAAAACCCACATCCCGCGTGGCTACCAAAGACACCAGGGCCGCGGTAGCGTGGTAGAGGGGAGGGTGCTTCGCCTGGGTGAGTTCAGGCCCCCGAGGCAGGCGATGTTCCCGAGCCAGATACTGGATATACGCCCAGTGATCAGCCTCATCCGGAGATTCCCCCAGGGGAACCCACAGACTGTAAGCCCCGGCCAGGAGCAAATGCCCGAGAACCAGGAAAAGCACCACCCAACCTACCCTTACCCCCTTTCCCTTCACTGTCGCCCTCCCACCAAAATCGTACCTAAGTCCACAAAAGGTGTGGTTCCACGCACTGGCACAAGGGGATGTGCAGGATCCGCAGGGGGGTACAATCCAATGACCCAGTGGTACCTGCCCGGCGGCACACCCTTCAAGGACACCGGGTGATCATCAGGCAACAAAAGGCCGGGGAATTGCCGGCTGGGTGGGGTGTAGATCCCTCCCAGCGGGGCATCGTGTTGGGTGACCACGTGGCCGTGTTCGTCTACCAGGTGGACGAACACAGTAAGTCCAGGCGCATACATTTGAACTAGCCAGTGTAAGCGCACAAGCGCCATCTCCCCCTGGACCTCAACGCGAGAGCCGGCAAGGGAAACCTGGGAGTACGAAGCGTGTGTAAGCGGTAAGGGCACATGCCGTTCCAGAATCCCCAGGGACCCGACCAGGGACAACAGCCCCACAACGCCCCAAACCACAGCCAGGCGAGAAGGAACCCTCTTGCGGACCCGCACAATCAACATGAACACCAGGAACCACGCCAACGCGGTCAAAGAACGTCCCCAATTGACTGCCCACGTTGGCCGCCAGCGCACGTCAAACGTGTGTTGGCCCGCGGGCACACGGACGGCCAACAAGCCCAGATTCGTCAAGGGAATGGGGGAAACCACCTGACCGTCCACACGCACCTGCCATGCAGGGTAATAGAAACGATGGAAAGTCAACACGCTAGGGATCGCGGCCGTGTACTCCCCCGTGAGGGAAAGATACCCTTCGCGTTGGAGGTGAAGTTCGGTAATCCGCGCGGCCGGCAATACCGTGCTCACCGTTGGCTCGCGGCCGATAGCCCATCGTTGTTCCGTAACCCATCGGGGCAGAAATTCACCGGTCCACGACGCGCCCACCTGACCGTGCTCCGCGTCAAAGGCCCACATCTGCTCCACCGTCACATCGCGATCCGTGTACCACGCGGGCGTGACCCGCAGCCCCCACAGACCGTATACTCCCAGGTACAAAATCACCCCCACGGTCAGCACCGCGCGGGCGAATGGGCGCTGATCCATCCACCAATCCACCAAAAGACCTAGCAAAAGCGCTCCGGCCAGCGTCAACAAAGTGTGCCAGCGCCAGGGAAATTGCAACTTCCCCAATATAAAACTCAACGCGTCCCACAGGGGGGCCGATGCCCGACTCATAATGACCAAGAGCAACAAAACCGCCGCCATCAACACCCCCCACAGAGGACGCCGGTCTCGCCCCCCCACGACAGCCGCGACCACGACCAGAATACCTACATACGCGGGTACTGGCACCACCGGCACATCCGCGGTGGGATAATGGTACACGCCCGACCAGGTGAACACATCCTGGAGAGCGATCAAATGGCGGACATAGCCGTGCACATCAGGACCACTGCCCAAGCCCACCCACCGCATCTCCCAGAGAGCAGGCCACACGTAAAAAGAAGCCAACAACGTCCCCAAAACCAACGCGAAGCCATGTCGGAGTGCGACTCGCGGGATCCGCCACAGCATCACCAGCAGAGCAAGCCCGTACGCGCACCCCACCATGAACGCCGTCAAATTGTGCGTGAGGATCAAACCGCTCCAGGAAAAGACCACCCACAAGAAATCCATAGCCTGGCCATGAACGTGCAACCGGTGGGCAGCCCACAAGAGAAGTGGAGGCCAGACAAACGCGATGAACTCGGGATACGCCCCGCGAACAAACATATCGTACAAATGGTACGGGTACACGAGATAGAAAACGGCTGCAGCGACCGCCCCCCAGGGCGAGAGGAAACGTCGGGCAGCCACATAAGCGGCCGCCCCGGACAGACCGTACCCTAAAGCGAGGACGCCTCGCACGGCAGGGATAATGTCCACACCCATTAGGTGCAGAAGGGCAGGACCATAATAAAAAGCCGGGGCGTAAAAGTTGAGCACCGGATATCCATAACCAAACGCGAAATCAGGGAACCAACGAGGATATATCACACCCCAACGCAATGCGTCGGAGAGAGCGCGCACGCGTTGAAGGTGAAACCAACCATCGGGGGTATCGGGCCAAACAGCCGTCAACACAAGGAACAGCGCGGCCGCGCCGATCCCAATCCCCCAGCCAATAACACCATCCTGCCACTGCCGTCGTCCCATACGTGCTCCTGGGCAAGGAGATGGACTACCACCACCCGACATGTCCCTAAGTGTATACCGGAATGAGAGGGCCCTCAAACTCAACAGCCGGTGGTTGGAAACCCGGGCCCGCGGAGGCCAAAGCCGCCTGCGGCGACTCACCGTAGCCCAATCGCGAAGAGTCAAGATTTGACGCGAGAGGAAGTTTCCCCCATAATTGTGCCAGCACTGCGGAGGATGATGATGCTTCAAGGACAGACACTTGGACTGCGCGTGAGGTACAGGCCGGGCGGGAGGTCCACCCGCCTGGGATAGCGCGCGTTGTCCTGGTGCACACCTCTCGCCCGTAAAGCCACGTGGGATTTCATATCCCCGTGGCTTTTTTGTTTACCCGGCCTGGGAACTCCCCCCGATCACAGGACAAAACAAGGAGTTCCCCCACCCAGAATTCACGACATGTGGACCAATGAACTTGTATCCTAAGGAAGGAGTAATGAACCATGGCACAAGGAGAAATCAAAAAGGTCGTCCTCGCTTATTCCGGAGGGTTGGACACGTCAGTCATCGTCCCCTGGCTGAAGGAAAACTACGGCTGTGAAGTCATCTGCTTCACAGCCAACTTGGGCCAAGAAGAAGAATTGGAAGGGCTAGAAGAGAAAGCCCTCGCCTCGGGTGCCAGCAAGATCTACATTGAGGACCTGCGCCTGGAATTCCTGCGCGACTACGTGCTACCCACGGTGCAAGCAGGCGCAATTTACGAGCGCAAATACCTTCTAGGCACATCTATGGCCCGACCACTCATTGCCAAACGGCAGGTAGAAATCGCGGAACTGGAAGGCGCGGACGCGGTGGCGCACGGAGCCACGGGAAAGGGCAACGACCAAGTGCGCTTTGAACTCACATACATGGCCCTCAACCCCAAACTGAAGATCATCGCGCCCTGGCGGGAATGGCATATTCGGAGCCGCGAGGATGCACTGGAATACGCGGCCCAGCACAATGTGCCGGTTACCCACACCCGGAAATCCATCTACAGCCGAGACGCGAACTTCTGGCACATGAGCCACGAAGGAGGCCCCCTGGAAGATCCGTGGCTCGAACCCGAAGAAGCCATGTACAAACTCACCGTCAACCCTCAAGACGCCCCAGACGAACCAGAATACATCACCCTGGAATTTGAAGAAGGAGTTCCCGTACGCATCAACGGCGTATCCCGCGGGCTGGTGGGCATCATGGAGGAACTCAACGCGCTGGGCGCCAAACACGGCATTGGCCGCGTGGACCTAGTGGAAAACCGCCTGGTCGGCATGAAATCCCACGGCGTCTATGAAACCCCGGGCGGCACAATCTGGGTCACCGCACATCAAGCCCTGGAAGAACTCTGTCTGGACCGGGATACCTTACACTACAAACAACAAATCGCGCTCCGCTACGCGGACCTGGTGTACGATGGCAAGTGGTTTACCCCCCTGCGCGAAGCACTGGACGCGTTCGTGCGCGAAACCCAGAAAACCGTCACAGGCGCGGTGCGCCTGAAATTGTACAAGGGCAACGTGTGGGTCGTGGGGCGCAAGTCGCCCACTTCCCTGTACCGGGAGGATTACGCAACCTTTGGCGAAAGTGACGTGTACAACCAGAAGGACGCGGAAGGGTTCATCAAACTCTTCGGCCTGCCCCTCAAAGTGCGCGCCCTGGTCAACATTGAGGGGGGAGGGGTAAGCCCGTACACCGCGCCTGATTACACCAAATTCAAGCGTGACTAGAAGGAGAGAACTCATGATCAGGTTGGTGATTCCCGGCTTTAGGGCCGCAGGTGGATCGGCGGGCATCAAGCCCAACCAAGCCCTGGACCTCGCCCTGGTGGTGAGCGATATCCCCGCGACAGCCGCGGCCGTATTCACCCAAAACGCGTTCGCCGCGGCCCCGGTCCTGTACGACCGCGAACTGCTGCAAGGCCCCGAAGCCCGCGTGCAAGCCGTACTCATCAACGCGGGCAACGCCAACGCGTGCACCGGAGACCCCGGGATGCTGGCTGCTCAACGTATGGCCCAGGCCGCGGAAAACGCCCTGAATCTCCCACCCAGCAGCGCGTTCATCATGTCCACAGGCGTTATCGGCGTGCCTCTGCCCGTGGAGAAAATTGAAAGCGCGCTTCCCCACCTGGTTCAACGCCTGCGCGAGGACGGCTGGGAGGAAGCGGCGCGTGCGATTATGACGACAGACACGGTGCCCAAGATCGCGGTAGAAACTCTCCCCGCCCCCCTAGCCCCCGCGGTCATCGGTGGAATAGCAAAAGGGGCCGGGATGATCCACCCGAACATGGCAACCATGCTGGCCGTCATCGCCACAGACATCGCCATCAGCGGTGAAGCCCTGAACCAGGCACTCCGTCAAGCCGTGAACGCCTCCTTCAACCGCATCACCGTGGACGGGGACACCAGCACCAACGACACAGTAGTGGTGCTGGCAAATGGCAAAGTAGGGAATTCCCCCATCCTCACGGTTGACGACCCGCGATTTCCCCTCTTCGTAGACGCACTTACGCGGGTCAGCCAAACGCTGGCGCACATGATCGTCCGGGACGGGGAAGGCGCGACCAAGTTCGTCACCGTACGAATACGCGGGGCCGCGAGTGACGAGGACGCGTTGCGCGCGGCCAAAGCTATCGCCAATTCCCCCCTGTGCAAGACAGCATTTTACGGTGGCGACGCGAACTGGGGACGTGTCCTTGCTGCAGTGGGATACTCGGGCGCGCAGGTAGACCCCCATCGGGTCAACCTGTGGTTTGCTGGCGGGCAGGAAGGGCAGCGCGGCCCCGCACTCCAAGTGGTGGCCGGTGGCACACCCACCTCATACAGCGAGGAAGAAGCCTCCCACATCTTTGCCCAACCGGAAATCGACGTCCTGGTGGATTTGGGCCTGGGGGAGGGCGAAGCCGAAGTGTGGACATGCGATCTCAGTCACGACTACGTGACCATTAACGGATCCTATCGCACGTAACGAGCAGGCGGGCGTTCAAAGCATTGCTGAACTGCAGAACGCCCGCCTATTCCTCACTTCTCCCAACATGACTACAGGGGGCTGGGAGTAATAGGTCGAATCATCTCCCCGCCTCGCCGCAACTCCCACGGGTACACCACCCACTTGTCCGTAATAGCAGCAAAGTAATCCGGCTTGTTCTTGGGAAACAGGGAACGAGTAGGCTTATAGTGGAGAACCGCCAACTCGGGCATGGCCCCGGCCTGTTCCACACGTCCCTTCACCGTCATAATCGTGCGACCATCATCCCACACATCATCCACAATGAGCACACGGCGGTTCTCCAACAACGCGTCCTCGGGGAACTGGAGGAAAGTGGGCCACGCGAACCGTTTCTCCACCCCCTCCGTGTCCGGGAAGCGCACAGCCGCGGTCAGTACGTACCGAATGTCCAGCGCTTCGGCCAAAATGCCTCCGGGAACAATCCCGCCCCGGGTGATCATCAGCAACGCGTCGAAGGAGTGCGTGAACTGGGGTAGCAACTTATCGATCAACATATCCACATCATGCCAGGTCAAGTAAATTCGCTCCATCACCACACACTCTCCTTACACCAAAACGTGGATGGATTGGGGGGACATATCACATCCTTACAGATTACGGTCCTTGAGAATGGGCAACTCCCGAGCCCGAGCCAGCAATCCAAACTGCTGTTCGGCAGACAGGTTTAACAGCGGAGGGCGGACAAACGTCAACGGCGTATTCAAGATTTTGGACAATAGCACCTTTAAGGACGCTTGAACCGGACCGAATTCCACCAGTAAGGCCCGGAGTGCACTCAATTCCTCCTGAGCCTGGGTGTAATCCTTGCCAGACTGTGCCAAATGTCGCAGCGCTTGCAACTTATCTGGCACCACGTTGGCTGCCAAGGAGATAGTGCCCGCGGCCCCCATTTCATATGCGAACCCGGCCAGATCATCGCTACCGATAAACACCTTCAGGGTAGGATACCGTCGCATAAACTCCAACGCACTGCGGGGATTTCCTGACGAATCCTTTAACCCCAAAATACAATCCCCATGCGTTTCCATTAACGCGTCCAGCATGTTCAATGTAATGGGCACGCCGCTGATGTGGGGAATGTGGTAAAGCATGATCTTCTGGCCCGGTTTCACGGCCTTATCGCACAACGTGCGAAAATACGTCACCAACCCCTCATCCGACACATTACGCCAGTAATAGGGGGGCAACACCAACACACTGTCCACCCCGGACGCGAACGCGTGTTGTGTCAACTCAATAGTAAGGGCCAGAGAAGGCGTCCCCACCCCCGCGATCACCCGCAACCTCCCACGGCGGGCCATCACCGTATCTAACAGCGCCTTCCGCTCATCCGGACTCAGTGACGGTCCTTCCCCAGTAGTCCCCATGGGAACCACCCCATCCAAACCGTGGGCCTCCAGATAAGAGAGCAAATACGGTAACCACGCAAAATCAATTGTCGTTCCCCCCGCGCGAAACGGAGTCACAATAGGAGCAAATACCCCGGCCAATTCCTCCATAGTCCTTCTCCCCTTTCGCCCTTGCAGGCAGTTACCCTCATTGTACACCACCTCCTCCGCACGGACTACGTCCCCACACCTCCCCTTAGACCTCTCCCCGAATGATACCCAGTTCCCCACCAATTCGCAGAAATTCCCGCAGAGCAATTGTCAGCAAATTGTAACCTACGCTAAGTGTTTGGGATGGTATTATTTGTATAGAACAATTGCCTGTCGAATCAACCGGGTAGATGAAGTCATTTACCGTGTGATGGTCCTCCGGCATGAGTAAGCACAGGAGGCTCGTGATATGAGATACATGAAGATGAGATATTGGACATTTACACTGTTCATTGTGATGATAGTTATCGCCATGGCTTACACGCCTGCAGCCCTGGGCGAAAGCGCGTCCTCGGATACCGCGATTGCCGGCTTTCGCATTCCTGCAGCCTCCACGAACACATCTGGGGTTCCCACCGTGGATGGGCTGTACAGCGGAGATGAAGCCCATTACCAGGTGCTGGGCCAAGCGGACGATGGCCGGGGAACCCTTTACTACCACAGGGACGGACACACACTGTACCTCTTAATGCGCGTTGACCCTGACGTGAACGATAACGTGTTCGGCGACGCGCGTAACGCGACAGATCAGGATTACGTGCAAAGCGTCAACTGGAACAAACACCGATTTGACCAATTGCTCGGATCTGATCACGTCCGGTTTCGCATTCAATGTGGAGACCATACCTGGACGTGGAAACAGGATTACCTGTACGATGAGGACAACGACCAAGACCCTTTAGAGCATGACTGGTTATCTGACCCCAACGGCCGCGATGGGGATGGCACCCCACCGCCGGGGTTGGTCTCGGCCAGTTCATTAGCGTGGAACCTCAACCACACAGTTTGGGATATCACGCTGGCGGGCACGCGTACCAACAAACGAAAGTACAAATCCCCCTTCCTCTCCCCCGACACAGTCCCGGATTCCTATCCGGGCTTTGACACCACCTTCCAATGGGAATGGGCTGTCATCTACGAAATGAGCATGGACCTCAGCGTGTGCGGAAACGACGACATCATCGTCTCCGTCCTTTCCGCCCACAATTCACCGTCCAAGGACGGCGAAGAGGACATCCGCATCACGCCAACCGTCATACCGGGCGCGACACCGACCCCCACACCCACGCCCAGCAATCCCCCTCACCTCGTCACGGACAAGGACGCCCAACCTCTCTCCCAATGCCAGCGGGCGGAAGTGCACCTTTACGTTCGTGGAGCGGGGGATCCGGTCACAGAGCGACGGCCCTTAGACGTGATGATCGTCCTTGACCGGTCCGGATCCATGGACGATGCTGGGGGCAACCCGCCACAACCCATCACCGACGCCAAAGAGGCGGCCAAGGCACTGGTCAACCAGTTAAACCCCGACCTGGATCGGGTAGGACTTGTCTCATACGCGGACTGGGCCAGTTTGGATGAACCGCTCACCAACGACTTCAACGACGTTAAGGACGCCATTGACGACATCGACACTGGCGGATACACCAACATCGGTGATGCAGTGTACGAAGCCCAACAGGAATTACACACCCACGGCCGAAGTGATGCCGCGCACGTGATCGTCCTCCTCTCCGATGGAGTGGCGAATCGCAGCCACGACGGATGGGAATGCGACACATGGCCCTCACAGCCCACGCACTGCACTGACGACGCCATCAACCAGGCCGCCGCGGCCAAAAACAACGGCACCGTCATCTACACCATTGGCCTCAACCTGGACAACATCGGGGACGAACACGGAGAGGATGTGGAAAACCTCGCGCGCAACGTCCTGCGCACAATGGCCACCACGCCAGCCAACTACTACGAATCCCCAGATTCCAGCGACCTAAACGGCATCTTCAACGACATCGCCACCATCATCAGCAATGCCGCGGGCACCGATGTCGTGGTCACCGACATCCTGCCCAACGACGTCCACTACATCCCCGGCACAGCCGACCCTGCTCCGGATTCCGTATCCGGTCAAACGCTCGTGTGGAACCTGGGCATTGTCGGCATCACACAAACAGTCACCATCACCTTTCAAGTAGAAATGGACCCAGCGTACCCTAACCAACTGGTGGACGTGTACCCAGACTCCCGAGTAGACTACACAGACTACCAGGGGAACCCGGCCAGCGTACCCTTCCCGGAAACACACGTGAGCACCGTCCTGTGTGCCACGCCCACACCCACGCCGACGCCCACACCCACGCCAACACCCCTTCCGCCTCCCGCGCTGGTAGTGGACAAAGTAGGGCCGGACGTACCCAACAACGTTGTCCTGATCGGGGACACCATCACCTTCACAGTGCGCATCACCAACACCGGGAGCACAACCATCGTATGGCTCCCCCTGCGCGACATGTTTGAGAACACCTGTCTCCAATACAACGCCAAATCCGCCACACCGCTCGAGAACAACCGCGGAAGCGACTTTATCGAGTGGGCAGACCTGACATCCTCCTTCGGGCGGGATCTCCCGCCAGGGGAGAGTTTCCTGGTAACCATTCCTATGCAGGCCGTGGCAGAGGACGACAGTGCTCTGAACACAGCCACCGTGTCCGGGGCATTCGATGAGTACAACCGAACAGTCCCTGAAACGTCGGACACCGCGTCGGTCACCTGCCGTCCGCCGGCCAGCATTGGCGACTACATCTGGAACGACGCCAACGGCAACGGACAACAAGACGAAGGGCCCGGGTACGGCATCAACGGAGTCACCGTCCACCTTTACCGCGATGATGGAGATAGCCTGTTTGAACCAGGTACGGACGATCCCCTGGTGGCTGCATCAATCACCTCGGGGGATGGGGAGTACCGATTTACCATGCTCTATCCCGGCACCTATTGGGTGGACGTTGTCGAATCCAGCCCCGCGCTCAGCGGATACACCTTCATCACCGGGCCCGAAAGTGGCCCACAACCCCATCTGGTCACCGTGAACTACGGCGACGCGTACAACAACGCGGACTTCGGCTATGCTGGAGAAGGGAGCATTGCTGGTACCGTCTTCTACGACTGGGACGAAGATGGTCAGCAAGATCCGGGAGAAGCGGGCATCGGAAGCGTGGAAGTATGTCTCTACGAGGATGATGGCAACGGCTCGTACGGCAGTGAGGACACACTGCAGGAATGCCGCGTGACCAGCGCGGATGGAACCTACGTCTTTAACCACTACCTGCCTGGAACCTACTTCGTGGTTGAAACTCAACCATCTGGGCTCGACGACACCACCCCCAACGTCCGTCGGGTAGACCTGGTCGTGATAGGGCCCAGTGGTTCCTCCGCGAACAACGATTTCGGGGATATAGTCAAAGGCCGCATTGGCGACCGCGCGTGGGTGGACTCCAACGGCAACGGCGTCCAGGACGCGGGGGAGACCACCGGGGTTCCCAACGTGCCACTCCACATCACCGGCGTCAACATCATCAACGAGACCATCGACAGAATAGTCACCACCTCAAACACCGGTTTCTACATCGTCGAAGACTTACTGCCCGGCACCTACACAGTCACCGCACCCGCGTCCGTCAACGGTTTCGTGCTGACTACGGATAGTCGATTATCCACCACCCTCACTGTAGACCACATGGAAGATCTGACCCTGGACTTTGGCTACATCACCCCCACCGGGGTGCACATCACCTCCTTCACAACACAGGCCACAGAAGAGGCCGTCCAACTCCAGTGGACAGTAGGGTTGAACAACGAACCAGCGCTTACCTTCCACGTGTGGCGATCGGCAACAGGAGAAACCTGGCAACGGCTGACCGCTACCCCTGTCCAGCCGTACCAGATGGCTGGAACCGCCGCACACTACATGTACACGGACACAACCGTGCAACCAGGAACCCTCTACCTTTACCAACTGGAAAGCGCCACAGGCGAAACATTTGGTCCATGGAGTGTGAGGGTACCTGGGAGCGCGAACACAGAGGGAATTCAACCCGCCCGCATCTTCATGCCCATGCTCTACCGCTAAAAGAGGAAAAAGCAAACGCCTTCACCCCAAGAGGGGGCTGACATAACAGAAGGACAAAACACGCCCGAGATACATCCCACACCAAGGGCCGGTGGACTGCCCGCCACCGGCCCTACCCCTTTTAGGCCTTTAGTACTGTTAGATGTCCACTAATCCCACCGCGTACACGTCACATATTATCTGTACAATTTCCCCCTACTCATTATCCATTGCTATTCGCAAAAATTCGCCTATAGTAGAAATTGAAAAAGGACATACCGAATTCGTGAACAACTCACTTTCCTGAAAACGCACGGAAGTAACACAAACAACATAAATGGGTGGGGGATGGGAAAATGAAAGGGCTCCGTTGTTGGGTGGGATATATCATCATACTTGCTATACTGGGAATGGCCATAACGCCTGTCCCGACCCTCGCGGATGCTCACACAGCACCCAACGGGCAGGCCCGTTCAGGTGTTCGACTGATCGTCAAATACCAATCCACACCTACATCTTCCCTGCGCTTGAACGAAGTTCCCGTACATGAAGGTGTAGTCGTCGACCGGATTCCCCAACTGAACGCGGTAGTTGTCCAGGTACCCGCCACACGGGTCCAGGCAGCCATTGCCGCATACCAAGCCGATCCCCGTGTGGCGTACGTGGAAGAAGACGCCCGGGTGATGGCCGCGTTCACTCCTAACGATCCCGAATTCAATTTACACCAGTACAGCCCCCAGTTAATCCACGCGGACCAGGCCTGGGACATCACCAGAGGGAACGCCGACATCCTGGTCGCGGTAGTGGACACCGGCGCGGACATGGACCATCCTGACCTGCAAAACAAAATCGTCGCGGGATGGGATTTCGTCAACGACGACAGCGATCCCTCTGACGACAACGGACATGGCACCCACGTCACCGGGATTATTGCCGCGGCCACCAACAACGGCCTGGGGATCGCTGGCATTGGGTTCAACACCCGCGTCATGGCCATCAAAGTGCTGAGCAGTTCGGGCGCTGGGTACTACAGCAAAGTAGCCCAGGGAATCACCTACGCCGCGGACCACGGTGCCCGCATCATCAACCTGAGTTTACGCGGCACCGTAGACTCCTCCCTCCTCAAGGACGCGGTGGATTACGCGTGGAACAAGGGAGTTCTTGTCGTGGCAGCAGCCGGCAACGATGGCAGCGATTCACCTGTCTACCCCGCGGCATACGACCACGTGCTGGCCATCGCGGCCACAGACTGGAACGACCAGCGGTGGAGCATTTCCAACTACGGAGATTATATTGACCTGGCCGCCCCCGGCGTGGGCATCTACAGCACGGACTGGGAAGGGGGAGCGGGGCCCTACGCCTCCCGTAGCGGGACCTCCATGGCCTCCCCCCACGTCGCGGCCGTTGCGGCCCTTATGTTAGCCGTCAACCCCAACCTGACCAACCAAGACCTGGAAAACCTCCTGAAGAGTTCAGCCACTGACCTGGGAGATCCCGGTTGGGATCCGTACTACGGCTACGGAAGAGTCGACGCGTACCGGGCAGTTCAGGCCGCACAGGTAGCCGGAGGCACAGAAGTGAGTGCCACAGTGGGAGACTACGTGTGGGAAGACGCAAACGGAAACGGCCTCCAGGACAGTGGCGAAAACGGCATCGCGGGCGTACGTGTCGAACTGTACACCGGGGATGGCACCCTCTTCGCCGACACGCAAACAGACGACCAGGGCCATTACACCTTTTCCCAGGTCCCTGCCGGCGAATATTACATCCACATCGTAGTGCCGGACGGATACACACTCACTCAGCCCAACGCGGGGGACGACGCGGTGGACAGCGACGCAGACCGGGATAGCGGACGCACCGCGATCTTCACCCTCCAGAGCGGGGACACAGCCGACCAGTGGGATATCGGACTCATCCCCACCGGGCGCATCGGCGGGATCGTCTGGGTAGACCAAAACGGAAACGCGACCCAAGACGCGGGCGAAAACACCCCCATTCAAAACGTCCCGGTTCACATCACCGGTACCAACGTGCTGGGAGAGGCCGTGGACATCACCACATCCACAGGGCCGGACGGACGGTACCTGGTCGAACACCTCCTTCCCGGCACCTACTCCGTCGAAACACCATACCAGATCAGCGGTTACGTCCGCACATCACCCAGCCCGCAGACCTTCTCCCTCTCCGCGACACTGAGGGACAACCTGAACATCAACTTCGGGTACATCGCACCCACATGGGTCACCGTCAACCAATTCACCGCCCAGATCATGGACGGGACCGTCCACCTGCGTTGGAGCGTATCCGTTCCGCGGCCATTCGCCCCTACCTTTGACGTGTGGCGATCCCAGCCCGGCGGCAAATGGCACCGCCTAACGGAAAGCCCACTAACACCCACCGTGCAGGACACGAGTGAGGTAACCTATGAATTCGTGGACAAAAACGTCGGGCCGGGAACCACCTACCTGTACCTGCTGACCACACCCGCGGGCGGACGGTTCGGGCCATGGGAAGTGGAGATACCCGCACAAGCCGAAAGTCGTGGTCACCTCCGTGGCTATCTCCCGTTCCTGGCCCATTAACCATCCCCCAACCCCCAGGGGGGGCGGCTCTTGCTTGCCTCCCTGGACAAAATGGCATACACTTCCCCTGCAAAAGGGGAGTGTATGCCAGCATTTCGTAAACTCATCCTAATCAGCCTCAGCATAATCATTATTGCCGCCCTGCTACTCATCCGCGCCTACAAACAGATCTCCTCCACCCCGCGGATTTCTCCCACCCGTCCACCCACCCTCCATCCTCCCACCTTCACCCCCACCCTCACACCACCCCCCACTCCCACCCAAACCCCCACCCCCACCATCACCCCCACACCGCCCACCGACAACCAACTCGCCCGCGCCCTGCTAGAAGCCCTCTGGATAGAGGACAACGAACGTGTGGAACACCTGCTAAAACGGACCCTGGATGCTACTCCATACCTCCAATTCCTCCTGGCCCGAATCCAGGTACAGCAACATCGAGCAGACGAAGCCATCCCCCGCCTCCAAGCACTTACAGCCCAGGCTGGCCAAAGCGTCCCCCAGGAAGTGTACCTCGTCCTCGCCCGCGCGTTCGAGGACACCGGGCGCGCCGCGGATGCGCTTGACGCGTACCGAACCTACGTTGCCCGGCAGCCGACTCCACCACTGGCCGATATTGCCTACTACCAGATGGCCCACCTGCAAAAAGAATGGGGGGACTGGGCCGAAGCCGATCAATCTTACCGTCGCGCGATAGCCCTGGCCCAGGGAGATAACCGATACAGGTGGCAGTGGGAACGGGCTCGCGCGCTGGCCGAACACCTGCGCGTAGAGGAAGCCCTCGAGGCCTACACCGCCCTGCTGCAAGCAAACGTCCCGCCCATCTGGCGAGCCCAGGCATATCTCGATCGGGGGCGCATGCTTCTCCTCCTCGGCCGACCACAAGAAGCATACCGAGATCTGCGCGCCTGTGTGGAACTCGCGGTGGAAACCCAAGGAGGAAGCCGGCCAGCACACGTCCACCCAGAACTCATCCCATACGCATACCGGGCATTGCTCATCCTGGTAGAAGCCAAACAACCCGTGGACGACTACACCCGGGGCGTCGTAGACGTAGAATCAGGCGCGTACGGGCCAGGATCCAAAGCCCTGTTATACTACCTGCGAAACATCACCGCCCACCACGGGGATGCCCACGCCTACCTGGCGCGAGCCCTCAAAGGGTTGGGCAACATCCAGGGCGCCATCCAGCAGTGGGAAACCATCATTCGGACCCATCCGGAATGTCCTTGCTGGGACACCGCCTGGTTTCAACTGGCCGCATTGTACCGCCAGGTTGGAGAACCCCAACGCAGCGTGCGCCTGTTGCGAGAACTCACACGGCACCCACAAGCATCCCCCGACTTACGGGCCCGTGCACGACTGGCCATCGCCGATCACTGGCTTCGGGAAGGGAACACAGAAAACGCCCTCAGCGAGTATGTCCGACTGGCGTACGAAACACCGGGTACCCGTGAAGGAACTCGGGCAGCGCTGATCGCGGCCGTCCTCTACCTGCCCCAACACCCCCGAAACGCGATCGCGTTAATCGAACACAGCCTGAACGCGGCTCCACATCCCGCGTGGGAGCCCCCCTTGCGGTACTGGCTTGGCGTCGCCTACGCAAGGGTAGGGGAAGAGGACGCTGCCCGGCAACAGTGGGAACACCTGGCAGCCACACGACCGAACACCGTGTACGCCTTCCGGGCCGCGCAACGCCTTAGAGCACTGGGAAGCCCAATACCGCGCTGGCGTCCCCCTGCAGGGACAGAAGAAACCGCCCCACTCAGCGTCCTCGTGTCCCCTGACGAACGCATCGCCCAGTGGCAACAACAAGTGCACGTAGACCCCACCACAGGGAACCTCTTGCAGCGGGCCGCGGCATACGAAAGCGCGGGCATGGACACCGCAGCCATCAGCACATACACCTCAGTCCTCCAGCATCTCGAAGACGAACAAGCCCTGATCACCCTGGGCACGATCCTGCGCGACAGTGGCTACCCTCAACTGGGCATTCAAGCCGCGCTCCGGTCCATGAAACTTCGCGGCCAAAGCCTCAATCAACTGCCCGCCGCGTACTGGCCCCTCCTCTACCCCACCCCTGCCCGCTCCTACATCACCGACATCGCCCAGGAATTTGACCTGGACCCCGCGCTCATGTACGCCATCATCCGCCAGGAAAGCCACTTTGCCACTGTAGCCACAAGCACAGCCAACGCCCGGGGACTCATGCAACTGATGCCGGGAACCGCGCGCGATGCAGCCCGCGGGTTAGGATTATCCATTCAAAGCGAGGGAGAACTCTACCGACCGCTGTTGAACCTTCGCCTGGGAGCCTACTACTTTTCCTTTGTATTCCACCGTTTTGAGGGGAACCTAACCGCCGCGCTGGCCGCGTACAACGCAGGGCCCGGCAACGCGGACCAGTGGATTGCCTACTACGGAGCGGAGCGTGACCGCTTCACAGAACTCATCCCCCTGCTCGAAACTCGAACCTACATCCGAGAAGTGGAGCGGCAGTGGTTCATCTACCAAGCCCTCTTGGCGGACACATCGCCCTAGCACCGCCCACTAAAGCATCCGCTCCAGCAGATCCTGCACAAACGTCATATGATCCAGCAAGTCGGCCCACAAATCAGCAACCCGATCAGCATATCCCATCCGCCGGGCCAGGAAGAGCCCCTCGTCAGACGCGGGAGAGGGCACCGTCAGATCCCGTGCATGTCCACGTACCACGCGCAACGCCTCAATAAGTTCCCTGAGAAAACGATGCGCCGCGCGCAACCGCCTGTAATCCCTACTGTCCAGGATCCCCTTCTCCGCCAGACGGCGCATAGCCTCCGCGGTGCTCGGCGTTCGCACCTCAGGATAGGGGAACCCATACGTTATCTGCAACCCCTGAACAAGGTACTCCACATCCACCAACCCGCCCGGGCTGAACTTCGCGTTCATCGTCCCCCCCGGAACCAGGTGCCGCAACTGGCGTTCCCGCATAGCCCGCAGCGCGGTCACATCAAAGGGCGTTCCTGTGTAGACAACCGCGTCCCGTGCCTTCTCCACCTCCCGGCCAAAGGCCTCATCCCCGGCAATAAATCGCAGGCGCACCAAAGCCTGGCGCTCATAAGGCCATGCTGGCCCGCCCGGGCGAAAGTACTCCTGGAACGCGCGCAAAGATACCGCCAAACTGCCAGCCCGTCCATAAGGGCGCAACCGCAAATCCACTTCAAAGATCCCCTCCCGTTGAGAGCGCACAATGTCCAGGAAAGTCTCCACCACCCGCTCAAAAAACTCCGCGTTGCTCACCACCACCGGTCCTGTGGTGGACCCTGCCCCCTGGTAAACAAACAACAACTCGACATCGGAAGCAAACCCCATCTCACGTCCGCCTAACTTCCCCAATCCACACACAGCCAGGGGACATTCCCTTCCCGAAGGCAACATAGGCCGACCATATCGCTCCACCATCCGATCGTAGGCCAACCAATACGCCTCCTCAATGACCACTTCCGCCACATCACTCAACTCCGCTCCGAACTCATCAATGCCCGTCAGCCCCAGGATGTACCGCATGTCCACCCGAAACATCTCCCGATCCTTAAACGCGTTCAACCGTTGGACTTTCCCCTCCCAGGATGGCGTCTCGTCAAGGAAAGAGCGCAACTCAAACCACAACGTAATCTTCTCCTTCCCCCGGTGCAACGCCTCCACATTCTTGAGGATGGGGAACAACTGCTCGTACTGCACGCGCAGGAAATCATCCCAGAGAAAATCACTGGCCCCAAGCAAACGGGCCAACGCGTGCAACACCGAAGGATTTTGCAACGTTACAAATTCCTCTGGCCAATGGGGGCGCGCGAACAAATCGGAGAGGAACTGGCGAAAGTGAACAAGGGCTGCCTCGGGATCAGGAGACCTGGGGATCAAGTGCGTGAACTGTTTAACCAGAACTGTGGCCACACGCACTTCCTGTTGTTTCTGCGGATCAAGTAATTTGCGACCCTTCGCATCCGTCACCCACAACACATCACGGACCCGGTCCCCCACCGTGGCGACACTCATCTGAGCAATGTAAATACCTTGCAAGGCCAGCGCGTTGGTGAACTCGTAGAGAAAACCCACCGTATCAGGAGCCTCTATGCGGATCAGGGTATACTGGTCGGAGGACTCGTTGTCCAATTCAATGTCCACCGGGTGGATAACCTCGGCAATTTCCGGGTAATGGGGAAGGGCTCGGGCAAACCGTCGCAACAGACGACCGTGTGCTTCCTCCTGATGCCCCCGAGCCAGCAAGTGCAACA
The DNA here is from genome assembly GCA_964402285.1 of uncultured Anaerolineae bacterium. Lineage (GTDB taxonomy): Bacteria > Chloroflexota > Anaerolineae > JAADDB01 > JAADDB01 > CAYPUG01. The sequence continues at coordinate 135,652 of CAYOAZ010000007.1, forward strand.
ACTCTGCCAGGTCCTGACGGTAGGATTCCCACGTGTGTTCGTCCACAGGATCTCGCGTGGGCTGGACCACAAACACATCCACAATCTTGCGCGGACCGCTCGATTCCCCATCCCGATACGTGAACACCGACCCTTCGACAATGTTCAACCCGTACACAAAGAGCAACCCCGCGATGAGCGAGAGTTCGCCCAAATAATCAAAAGCGACAATTGTCACCTCCCACGCCCCATCGGCAAGGGGACGGGCTTCCACCTCGACGGGGTTCTCCGGGTTCAAGCGTGACGCGAGGAGCGCATGGTGGGCCTGGGTGTCCGGGTCAAACGTCCGACGATAGTGGGGCCCCATGCGCTCGGTGTGGACGGCCACAGGCGAGGAAGTATCCCCATTATCGGCGGGGACCCGCTCGGGAAGCAAGTGTTCTTCGTACACGCGCCGAATCGCGCGACGGTGATGTTCGTACTGGCGGAGGAAATCCTCCGTGGCGGAGGGACCTTCATATCCCAAACGCCGTGCCAGACGACACAGCGCAGCCGGCTGCTGGGGCAATCGATGAACCTGCCGGTTGTGAACCAATTGCAAGTAATGTTCCACGGTCCGCAAAAATGTATACCCCTCCCGCAGTACTCGGAAGTTCTCAGCGGACAACAGGCCGATCCTGTACAAACGCTGCAACGCCTTCAGCGTGTTCGTGGTGATTACCTGGGGAAAACCACGGCCGTGCCGAAGTTGCAAGTACTGGACAATGAACTCCACATCCCGAATAGATCCCTCACCGAGTTTAACCTCCCCCCACACCTGTCCCCGTTGACGTAAGATTCGCTCAATATCCTCCTTCATATCCCGCACGTGAACGTGCACATCCGAAGGGACAAGATCTAACATAGCAGGCACATACTCCCGCAAAAACGCCGCGCCAAGGGCTCGATCACCCGCCACAGGTCGGGCCTTCAAAAGGGCCTGGCGTTCCCACCACCGCGCGTGACGGTTCAGATAGCGACGGTATCCTTCCACAGACATCACCAATGGCCCACTATGTCCCCACGGTCGCAAACGCAAGTCCACACGATAGAGGAACCCCTCCCCTGTGACACGGGTTAACACATCAATCAACCGCTCAGCCAGGGGGACATAGGCGGATGCATCCTGCGCGGCCAGGAAGAGCAAGTCAATATCCGAACTGTAGTTCAACTCCCGTCCCCCTAACTTCCCCAAAGCCAGCACCACAAAACCCGCCGGGGAAATCCCAGCGCGCGCGGCGGCCAAATCAAGAGCAACCCGAATGACCGATTCGGCCAGCACAGAAAGTTCATGGGTCACCCGCCCCAAATCCCAACACCCCCACAGATCACAAGCCCCGATGTGCAGCAGCACGCGACGCTGTTGACGACGCAACATATCCACCCGTTCAGACCACGTAGGTTGGGCAAACGTCGCCCCATACAGATCCGAGTACAAGGAGGACACAGAGGAGGGGCGGGCATCGGAATCGTTCTGGGCTAAAGTGGCAATGTACTCCGGATGCCGCAGGAGGATCTCGGAAAGGAACTCGCTGGCAGCCATCAAGACAACAAGACGCTCCACGAGCACCGGTGAAGATGCAAGGACGGTTAGCAAATGCTGGGATTGCGGCGTCGCAAACAACCGATCCAGATAAGCACACACATGGTCTGGGTCCTCCACCTGGGAGAGGGCAGCCCGCAAGTAGGGCGCGAGGGTCATTAACGCCTCATGGGCTTCAGATTCCCCAAGAAGACGGGGCCACGTCTGTTCTAACCGGTGATCCAGGGCAGGGAGCGCCCTTCGCGGTACGTTCATCACGACTGCAGATCCCTATACCGTGCTACCGCGGCCGCGCGCGTGGTCACGCCCAGTTTTTGGAACACGGACTGCACATGGCGCTTCACCGTGTTCGGGGAGATGACCAGCGTCTCGGCAATTTCCTTGTTCGTCATCCCTCGCGCGAGCAAATCCAACACCTCCCGCTCCCGAGCAGTCAACGCGGCCAGAAGGGGATGAGAGGTTTGCTGCTCGCGCTGCGCCTCCTGGAGGAGGCGCAGGAATGAACGGCGGTCAAAAGCCTGTTTCTCCACGTACGCGAAGACACTCTGTTCCTGATACGCGGCCTCTGCATCCTCGGGCGTGCCCATGCCACTGACCACAATCGTCAAAATCCCCAGAGCCCGAGTGGTGGATAGTAAGCGAAACCCATCCCGATTGCTCACCGGGGACACGGAACTGGCCAGAGAGAGGTCTATCACAGCCAGGGAGAACCGCTTACGGCGCAGCAGTCCCAGCGCCTCGCCATAACTCCGGCTGAGCACGGGAGCATATCCCCCCTCGACCAACAACTCGGAGAGAATGCTCTGCCACCCGGCATCATCCTCTACAACCAATGCCGAAGAATGGGGCGGGGGAACGGAATCCCCGTGGGCGGTTGGTTCCGCGACCGGGGAGGAGACAACGCGGGCCGGAGGGGCCTGTGCCAACGCGCGTCGTATGACATCGCGAAACTCCCGACGGCTAAACGTCTCCTTCCGCAGCACAGTGAACACATGATAGTCGGTCAACGCGCGAACAGCCACGTCCACAGTCGCATACCCGGTGAGCAGAATGGGCACGCAGTTGGGATCATGGCGGCGCAGCGCGGCAACAACCTGTAGTCCATCCTGGTTATGTGCGTCCAACGGCTGGAGGGAAAGGTCCACTACAGCCACCTGGTGGGAACGCTCGCGAATCAACGCGAGTGCGCGCTCCAGATCGCCGGCCACCTCCACCTGGACCCCCAGATCCGCGAGCATTTCCGCCAACAACTGCTGCCAAGAACGGTCATCCTCAACAACCAACGCCGCCGGTTGCACGGTCCCTCCGATGATCATCCTCCTCCCTCAACAGGTAACCGCAACACAAAAGTGGTCCCCCGATGGGGCGCACTGCGCACGTGTACGGATCCGCCAATGCGGGCGAGCAACGTCTTCACCCACCACAACCCGAACCCAAGTCGGTGCTTCTCCTTACGTCGCGCTTGTGAGACATCCAGTTCAAAGATACGAGCCTGCAACTCTGGAGGGATGCCCGGGCCCGTATCGCTTACCAGGATCTCCACCTCGCGGTCAAGAGGGCGTCCTTCAACGAACAGGTCACCTCGCCCTTGCATGGCCTCGATCGCGTTCTGAAAGAGGTTTACAAAGACCAACGTCAAACTGTACTGACTGGCCATCACCGGAGGTAAGTTCTCCACATGACGCATGTGCACCGACACGCTGTCCGGGATCTCTACGGACTTCAAGGCATCCTGAAGGCACTGTTGAACGTTGACCGGCACCCGTTGGATGGGCCGAATCAGGGTTAGACTTTCGCGCACCGCTTCCATGGCCTCACGAGCACTGCGCTCAATCTCCTGCAGGTTTGTTCTCAGGTATGGGGCCTCGGCGAGGATGGGAGCACACTTGTCCTCAATGCCCTGCACCCGCACGGGAATGGTACCGACCTTGTTGTTCAAATGATGGAGGACATTGGCTGCAATGTCGCCCAAAGCCGCGAACGTCTCCGCGACGGCTCGCTGTTCCTGAGCGCGCTGCAGTGCTTCCTGGCGCCGGGCATTCCAAACGGCCAGAGCCGCGTAATGGGCTAACAGAGTCAACACTTTCTTATCCCAATCGGATACAGGGACATCCACACCCGCGCGTTCGGCCCCCCAGTAAGCGGAAAAGGATCCCAGGGCCTCCCGTTGATTGCCCACAATCATGGGCACAATGAGAGCAGCCGTCCACCCCTGTTCCCGGGCCAGGGCCGCCCGCCGAAATCGCGGGTCAGTTTGGACGTTGGTGACAATACGGGCACGGCCCGCGCGGATGGTCTCGCCAGCCAGACTCCCCGCGATCGGGATACGTTCTCCCACGCGCTGGCCGGGACTGGCCGCGTGCAGCACCAGATCATCCCCCTCACGCAACCACACAGCGCACCCCTTGGCGTCTAACAGATCTTCTGTAAGGCGAACCAACCGGTCCAACACCACATCCGTCCGCTCTGTCAACAGGAGATGTGTCAGGTCTTGCAGCGCGTCCAGCAGCCGTGCTTCCTGGATGGCTATGACGGCCTGGGTCGCCAGGGCCTGAAGGAGGTGTTTGTCCTCCTCGCTGAACGCGGCGACATGGGGACTCTCCAGGTTGATAACACCTTCCAGACGCCCGTTGGCACCGATGAGGGGAACGGCCAACTCCGACCGCATTTCCAGATCGTGATCGAGTGGATAGTAAATCCTGGCCCAGGGCGGGAGGCGCACATCCGCGATACACAGGGGCTGTCGGTGCACAGCCACCCATCCGGTAATGCTGCTCTCATCCAGAGGCAGGGATTCCACCGCGGGCCGACGGAGTTGTTCGCCAGCAAAAGCCCGAGTCAACAGTTGAGTACCATGTTCATCCACTAAACGCAACACGCCATACCGGGCATGGGTGACCTCTAAGGCCATTTGCAAAATGGCCTCTAAAGTATCCTGTAAACGCAAACGCGAGGAGATGAGCAAGCCCGCGCGGCGCAGGCGGTTTAACTCGTCCGCTTTGCGATCCAGGTGGCGTCGGGTGTCCGCTTCCAGCCGGGCGTGAAGGATCAGTGTGGCAACTTGTGCGGCTATGGCCTCCAAAGCGCGATGCGCATCGGCAGATAAGGACATGGGGGAAGGAAGTGCGACACACAAAACGCCCACAGGCCCTGCAGGACCTTCCAGGGGAAATCCCGCCACGGTGAAGTCCGCGGGGGAGGGGAGATCGGAAACTTCGCGTGTGAACGCGTTCGCCCAGGCTCGTAGATCTTCCCGCAGGAGAGTATCTGATGGATCAAACCCACCCTCCCCCCACGGCTCACAGGAATCGCTAGCCGGCGAACATTCGAAGATGAGGATTCGGGTTCCAGGCCACCCCTGGGCGATGCGACGGGCAATGCGCGCCGCTGCTTCCCGGGGAGGAAGCGCGCCCACGGTTGCCTGGTGAACAGTGGTGCTCACATCTGCCCATACGTCCAGCCACGAGGTATTCGATACCTCCCCCATTCCCTTACCTTCTTCCGAAAATCTCCCCCTGTACTCCCTGTCGCTTCTAGCGACAGGGAGTACAGACACGTGCGAGCGAGTTCACACATCGTAGTATAACACAAACTCCATGGGATGGGGGCGCAGGCGGACCGCGTCCACTTCGTTGGCGCGCTTGTACTCAATCCAGGTATCCAGCACATCCGGCGTGAACACATCCCCCTTGAGGAGGAAGTCACGGTCCGCTTCCAACGCGGCCAGCGCCTCTCCCAAGGAACCGGGAACCTGAGGAATACGGGCCGCTTCCTCGGGGGGGAGATCGTACAAGTCCTTGTCCATGGGTTCACCAGGGTCGATCTGGTTCTGCACGCCGTCCAACCCCGCCATGAGAATGGCCGCGAAGGTCAAATAGGGATTAGCGCTGGGGTCAGGAGGGCGGAATTCCACACGCTTAGCCTTGGGGCTCTTGGAGTACATGGGAATGCGCACGGCCGCGGACCGGTTCCGTTGGGAATAGGCCAGGTTGACAGGTGCTTCATATCCGGGCACTAAGCGACGGTAGGAGTTGGTGGTGGGGGCTGCAAAGGCCAGAACGGCTGCCGCGTGGCGTAATAAGCCCCCAATAAAGTAACGAGCAGTGTCTGACAGTTGTGCGTACCCGGCTTCGTCCCAGAACACGTTGACCGCGCCCTTCCACAAACTCACATGGGTGTGCATACCACTGCCGTTATCCGCGAACATGGGCTTGGGCATGAAGGTGGCCGTCAAACCGTGCTGCCGAGCCACGTTCTTGACGATGTACTTGTAAATCATCATGTTATCCGCGGTTCGGGTCAGGGTGGAGAAACGAATGTCAATTTCTGCTTGTCCCGCGCTGGCCACCTCGTGGTGGTGGACTTCCACATGCACACCGGCAGCTTCCAACGCGAGGACAATGCGACTGCGTACATCTTGCAGGGTGTCCGCAGGCGGAACCGGGAAATACCCCCGCTTTGGTGGGATCTGAGCCCCTGGGTTCGGGTTCAAGTCCTTACCACTATTCCACCACCCTTCTTGACTGTCGACCGCGTAGAAGGACATGTAAGGTTCCACCTGATACCGAACGTCGTTAAAGAGGAAGAATTCCGCTTCAGGTCCCCAGTAACTGGTGTCCGCGATGCCGGTCTGACGCAGGTACGCTTCAGCCTTCTGCGCGATGTATCGGGGATCGCGAGAATAAGGTTGGCGGGTAATAGGGTCAAAGATGTTGCAGATGATGGCTAAAGTGGGCACATCCAGGAAAGGATCCACGAACGCGGTAGCGGGATCTGGCAACAGGAGCATGTCCGACTCTTGAATGGATTGGAAGCCCTGGATAGACGAGCCATCAAAGCCAATACCTTCCTCAAACAATTCTTCGCTCAAGGCCCGGGCCGGAATGCTGAAATGCTGCCACTTACCGAACAAATCCGTAAAGCGCAAATCCACCATCTTCACGCCGGACTCATTGGCCAACTGAATCACGTCGGCTGCTGTTGTCATAGGTATCCTCCCTAATCCCTCACCGGGTGTTGAATTTCCAAACCGTGTTCCATCATAAAGCCCCCGGAGGAACCTGTCTATGATCCAAAAGGATCATTTTTCTAACAAACCTGAGAAACTCTCCCCGACTGGCAACCGTATGTGATAGTAAAATCCCATCAATGAGGAAAGAGGAGGAGAACCGTGAAACGAGCACGATGGATCACATGGATTGTGGTACTGGCTTTCATTCTCTCTGCGTGTACACTTCCTCATGTGCCCATTACCACTACTCAACCCAACGTAGAAACGAATCCAACCCCCACACCAGAGGCAACCACGACACCCAACCTGTCCACTTCATCCAACACTCCGGTATCCCCTTCCGGCGATCTAGCCCTCGGGCTACAAAGCCGCCTGGAACAGGTATATGAAAAGGTGAATCCTTCTGTTGTGCACATCCGCGTGACAAAGGTGGAACCCACCGGCGCGCTCTTTGGGGAGGAACCCCTTGTCCACGGCAGTGGTTCGGGGTTTGTCTGGGACGAGGCCGGACACATTGTCACCAACAATCACGTGGTTGAAGGTGCAACACGCGTTCGAGTGATCTTCTACGACGGCACAGAAGTTCCCGGCAACGTAGTGGGCACGGATCCCGACAGTGATCTGGCCGTCATTCAGGTCAAGGTAAAGCGATCCCTGTTGCACCCGGTTACACTCACCGATTCCACCAAGGTGAAAGTCGGGCAAATCGCGATTGCCATTGGCAATCCCTTTGGTCTGCAGGGGACAATGACCGTGGGTGTGGTGAGCGCGCTGGGACGAACCCTACCCGCAGAACATGAAAGCGCGCTAGGAGGCCATTACCTGATTCCTGACATCATTCAAACGGATGCCGCGATCAACCCGGGCAACTCGGGCGGCGTCCTGGTGGACATCGAAGGTCGGGTAATGGGGGTCACCTCCGCGATTGTCTCCCCGATCCGAGCCTCTGCTGGCATTGGGTTCGCGATTCCGTCCATCATCGTGAAGAAGGTGGTGCCGCAACTCATCGAGAAGGGATACGCAGAACACCCCTGGATCGGCATCAAAGGCACTACCCTGCAACCGGTCATTGCCAAGGCCATGGGCTTGGATGAACAGCAGCGCGGGGCACTGGTAGTTCAAGTCATCCCTGATAGCCCCGCGGACAAGGCGGGGTTACGTGGGTGCGACCGACGGGCCCGAGTAGAAGTGGATGGTGAGGAGGTAGAAGTACCCATTGGCGGTGACATCATTGTGGCCGTGGACAAGCACCCCATTCGCTCATTTGACGATCTGGTCACGTACCTGGCTCGTTACACCCAGGTCGGCCAGACGATCACGCTAACCGTGCTCCGCGACGGAAAGGAAGTGGACGTTCCGCTTACCCTCGCTGCCCGTGCCCGTGCCCACCAGGAATCCCCCACCACTCACCGACCGCATCAGGCGGGGCAGGCCTGGTTGGGCATTTGGGGAATCAGTATGTCGCCGGAGATCGCACGGGCCATGGGGCTGCCCGAAGAGCAGAAAGGTGTTCTTGTGGAACAAGTCTTCGCGAACAGCCCCGCGGACAAGGCTGGACTGCGGGGAGGGTACAAACCTATTCTCATCAACGGCCAGCAAGTGCTGGTCGGCGGGGATGTTATCATCGCCCTGGACGACCAACAGGTAGATACCATGAAAACCCTGCAAAATCTCCTGGCCCAGCACGCCCCCGGAGACACAGTGACGTTGACCGTCCTCCGGGATGGGGAGACGGTGAAAATAGAGGTGACCCTGGGCACTCGGCCGAAACAACTTCACCCGTAACCTGACCCCCTGGTCCCGTGTGTTGGACCCACTCCACGGTCACAACACACGGGACCATTTCCTGCGAGGTAGACCACGCTTCACAATAACACCCGTTTGGTACGTTCCCCCAGGCGTCCTATAATGTCTTAAAACACATTCACCGGTTGACAGGAAGCCGCGTAGTGCGCCTTTTGCGCACCACGTGGACAGAGGATTTGTGTTCCCGCGCTCGGGCGCGAAGGAGAACGTCCTGGTCATTCTCGCCGCTCAACCGGTTGGTCAACCACGGTTTCAAGGAGGCATGGAGGATCCATGGCAAAGAAAAAGAGCCGCAAAAGCCGTCGCTCCCGAAAGAGCCAATCTGCTCGTGTGACCCAACCACAACCGCAGGTCGCACAACCCACACCCACAACACCTAGCGAAACGCCAGTCCAAACATCCCAGAAGAAGAGCGGCGGCCGTCGCGTTAGCGCGTCGGATTTTGTCAAGGAATACGCATACGTCTACTTCGACCTGCGAAAGATGTTCACCGTAGCCGCGCTCATGTTCGCCTTACTCATCATTATTAATCTAATTCTAACCCGGCTGGTTGTCCTGTAGGGCGCTCTTCTTGCCCTCACGTGGCGTTGGGGGCCCGTTCCCCGCTGGAAGGGGGGGGAACCCCAGCGCCCCGGGAACGTCGCGTAGCCAAACGAACCAGCCAATCCCACACTATAGCAGTGCCGATAAAACGTGTCGAGAGGACCAAACCGGTCCCGCCGACAATGCCCAACCAGGCCCATACCTCGGATTCGTGAGGCCAGGGACGTTTATGCTGGCGGGCATACCAGCCCAACGGTAACAAGGTGAAACCGACCCCTACCATAAGCCACCAGGCCTGTCGGGAATCCGAAGCAGATGCTCGGATAAGAGCGTACACCGCTTGCTGCGTAAACGCGTCGGCCAGGGCGAATACTGTAAACACATAAGAGGAAGCCGGTAAGGGAAGGACATCAGGGGCAACCTGGGGACGGGCTAACGCCCAGGCAACAAGGGCAACACCTACATAAGCCAGGGTAAGCAAAAGCGCCAAAATGATCGCGTGCGGAGACTCGGGTGGGGAAAGGAATAGCCGTTCACGGAACGCGGGGATATGGAGAACCGTCCAACTCCACACACCTACACGCCACGCCCACCGGATACCCCACCACAACGTCACGTGCGAACGCAAGACCGTGGTCGGCAAGGTGGACGCCAACGCCATATCCAGCCACCATAATCCCCACACCATCAGCGAAAGGCGGAAGAACACATCGTCTGTGAACATAACACCTGTATCCCCGGTAGATACAAGAAAACCCGCGGGAGATTCCCGCGGGTTCCTGGTGGGCGAGAAGGGACTCGAACCCCTGACCTCCGCGATGTGAGCGCGGCGCTCTAACCGGCTGAGCTACTCGCCCCAAACGCAGAAGCATTATAATCAAGATGCGCAGAACCGTCAAATAGGGAAAGGAATAACGTTTATGAGAGACGTAATCACAAGCGTGGCGGCTTTTCTAATCCTGGCAATCCTGGCAACAGGTGTCTACCTCGCCCACGAACATTACCAACGTGCTCGCGCGTCCACCAGCGTCAACGCCCCCCAAATAGCCGACCTGGAAAGCATCATCAACACCCTCCTGGGCGGTAGTCCTGCCACACCAGCAGTGGCTCCCCCAGTGCCCACCCTCACACCCACCCCTCCAACTCGACCGCGACAGCCCGGCACCCCATCCACACCATTGCCCCCACCTCCCACACCTCAAGCCCTTCCCACGCCAACGCCAGTCACCACCTCAACCACCACCGTAGCCCGTTACCCGTACACACTCCAACATCAACCACGCCACGACAACGCGTGCGGCGGGGATCTCATTGCCGGGGCCATCCAGGATGCCCATGGCAATCCCCTGGCAGGGATTATCGTCCGCCTGGAAGAGAACGGACACGTCCAAACCACTCAAACTGCAAACAACGGCGAGAAAAAAGGGCATTATGAATTCCGACTCTCTCCGAAACCACAACGAGTGTTCATCGGTATCATCGATGAAGGGGGGAACCCCCTGAGCCCGCGGGTGGAAATCCTCCACCTGCTGCCCGATAGCGGATACGAAGCATTTCACTGTCACTACATAGATTGGCAATATAACCGCTGAGGAGGACGGATCCATGCACGTTGACCTGCTAATAGAACACGCGACTGAACTGGTCACCTGCGCTACCGGTGGCGGCCCCAAGCGCGGGGCAGAAATGGAAGATGTAGGCATCATCCTTGACGGCGCGGTCGCCATCCGCAATGGACAAATTGTCGCCGTTGGCACGACAGCCCAGGTACGAGAGAAGATCACCCGCTCCGACCGCATCATCGATGCCCACGGCCATTCCGTGATCCCGGGACTGGTTGACCCCCATACCCATGTCGTGTGGGCAGGAGATCGGGTCCACGAATTTGAAATGCGCTTAAAGGGCGCAACCTACCTGGAGATCTTCCAGGCGGGTGGGGGGATCCTGCGCACCGTGCGCGACACGCGCGCCGCGTCACTGGACACACTGGTCCAGGAAACGCGCGAACGCCTGAACCGCATGCTCCTGCACGGCACCACCACCGCGGAAGCCAAGAGTGGCTACGGCCTGGATGAAGAAACCGAGTTGAAAATGCTGGACGCTATCCGGGTGCTGGATGAATCGCACCCCATCGACCTGGTCCCCACCTTCCTTGGCGCTCACGCGATCCCGCCCGAGTACAGCGACAACGTGGACGCGTATGTGGACTTCCTCATAGAACACATGATCCCCATGGTAGCAAACCTCCAATATCGGGTGGAAGAAAAGGACGAAGAGGGGAACCTCACCTACGCGGGATACCGTCCTATGGCCCGCTTCTTCGATGTCTTCTGCGAGCGGGGAGCATATAACCTCGATCAGACCAAACGCCTGCTAAAAGCCGCGAAAGAACACGGTATGGCGCTCAAAGTCCACGTAGACGAATTCGAGCCTTCTCTGGGCGCGGTGCCGGTTGCCGTAGAAATGGGAGCCGTCAGTGTAGACCACCTGGTGAGCACACCGCTGGAACACCTACGCGTGCTCTCCCAATCCAACACCGCCGCGGTAGGGCTTCCTGGCACGCCCTTCGGCCTCGCCGAGACCGGATATACCAAGGGACGCGAGATCATAGACATGGGAGGCATCCTGGCCATTGCCACGGACATCAATCCCGGCACATCCTGGTGTGAATCCATGCCCATGATGATGGCCATTGCCACGCGGTACATGGGGCTTACCCCGGCCGAGGCACTGAACGCCTCCACCATTAACTCAGCGTACGCCATCGGCATGGACCGCTATGTCGGCTCCCTGGAAGTGGGCAAGCAAGGGGATGTCGTCATCCTGGATGTGGCCGACTACCGCCACCTTGCCTACCAATACGGCGTGAACCTGGTTCACACCGTCATCAAGAAAGGCCGAATCGTCGTTGAACAGGGGCGCCTTGTGGCAGAGTGAAACATTCGCCAGGGCGTATCCAGATGGCCCCACAGGAACACAATTGACCGTAATCCCGAACGTATGCTACACTTCTTTTACGGAACGTCGAAGGATCAGGACTTTTTCGTGAGTGCAGCACGTATATATAGGTGAAGTCCTGATCAACCGACAAATCGCACTATTAAGGAGTTCAGAAAGGACAACACGTTTTGACGATGAGTGGAAGAACAACGCGAAACGGGTGGATTTACTTACTCATTTTCGTATTGATCGGCGCAGTGATATACACCGCTCTTGGCGGAGCCAAGCCAGCGCCCCAACGTATCAGTGTCACAGAATTCGCACACCTGGTAGAAGAGGGACAGGTCACCCGCATACGCGTTAAAGAAAATACCTGGCTAGTCGACCTGAAGAGCGGCAAGACCGTATCGGTGCCCCACGAGCCCGATGTCTCCGTTCCGGAAACACTGCGAAACCTGGGAATTCCCCAGGAGACCATTGCGCACCTCGACGTGCAGGTGATGCCCACCAGCCGTTGGCAGAGTTGGGCTCCCCTGCTGGGAACCGTGATCCCCCTGGTGCTGATTGTCCTCTTCCTGTTCTTCCTGATGCGACAAGCACAGGGCGCAGGAAACCAGGCCTTCTCCTTTGGCAAGAGTCGGGCACGTTTGTACATGGGGGACAAGCCCACGGTGACCTTTGACGATGTGGCCGGGGCCGAGGAGGCCAAGCAGGAACTGCAAGAGGTGGTGGAATTCCTGCGCGAGCCGCAGAAGTTTGCAGCGTTGGGGGCCCGCATTCCCAAG
>CAYOAZ010000008.1:0-2759 GCA_964402285.1 uncultured Anaerolineae bacterium
TGCCCAACGCACGCCCGCGGCCCGCACCCTCCTGGCCGTGGTGGATCCCGCCCGCAGCCGTGAACGCCTGCCCAACGCGCGTTCGGTTCTGGAAACGGTCCAGGATCTCTTTGGTCCCTATCCCACCACCTTCCCCGCGTATGGCCCCACCGCCACACTGAACACGGTGATGAGCGCCCTGCCCCAGTACGACGCCCACCTCTTCTTCTGTCACGGCATCAACGTCTGGCAGGAGCCCCTGGAAAGCCGCCTGGCCCTGGCCTACGGCAAGGACCTCACTGTGCGCCACCTGCTCAGCGACGTCTCCCGGCTCAACGCCCGCCTCACCTTCCTGGCCTCGTGCGAGACGGGCGCCATCGGCACCGACCTGCCCGACGAGGTGGTGGGCCTGGCCTCGGGCTTCCTGCAAGCGGGCACAGCCGCGGTGGTCGCCCCCCTGTGGACGGTGTACGAGGAGAGCACGGCCGAGTTGACCAACCAGTTCTTCCGCGCCTGGAAGGCGGGCCTGCCCCCGGCCCAGGCCCTGCACCGGGCCCAACTGCACATACGCCGCAGCGACGGCTGGTCCCATCCCGTCTACTGGGCCGCGTTCACCCTCAGCGGCGACGGCTGGACCATCTCCTCTGCAGCATTTACAGCGAAGGAGGACGCCATGAGCGAGCGTAATGGACACAAGGAAAAGGAAAAAGCCCAAAAGGACCTGGAACGCACTCTGGTCGACTTGCCGGGCGACCCTGATGCGGAATTCATCATGTACCAATGCCCGGACCACGGGCTTATCCCTCCGGCGGAGGTGAACTGGCATCCGGACATGGTACCCCACTGCCCACTATGCGGTAAGCGGTTGAGAGAGGTAAAAAATATGTGATTCGACCAACGGGGAGGTGCACGTATGCTAGCCACATTTATTGACAAGGCTCTGGCGCTGCTGGACCGTCGCTTCCTGGTGGGGTACTGGATGCCCGCCTTCCTGTTCGGGCTGATTCTTTTCTTCACCGCGGGCTGGTCCCTGCCCTGGTTGGGCCTGACCGCGGAGGATTACTTCGCTCTTGAGGGGCTGCGGCTGAGCGGCATCACTCTGGGACTCCTGTTCCTGGTTACTGTCTTTGCTTACCTGCTGCGCGCGTTCACCCGGCCCATTATTCGCACCTATGAGGGCTACTGGCCCTGGCGCCGATTGCAAACGTGGGGCATCCGCCGTCAACAGAAACGGTTACGCCACCTGCGCGATATGCAACTCCAGGCCTTTCACGAGAAAGACCGACGGCGTTACAGCCGCCTGCAAATTCTGTTCTACCGAGATTACCCTTCCCAGGCACACCGCATTCTGCCCACGCGGTTAGGTAATGTCCTGCGCGCGGCCGAGGACTACAGCATGAGCCGCTACGGTCTGGAGGGCGTCTTCTGGTGGCCGCGGCTCGAGCCCCTGCTGCCTGAATCCTTGCTCACCCGCCTGGAGGCCGCGTTCGTAGGCCTAATCGCGCTCCTCAACCTGGCCACCCTGAGCCTCCTCTACGCGCTGCTCCTGCTGGTCAACCTGTTCCTTTACTGGGGGGGCTATGTGACCATAAACAACGATTTCGATGAGTGGTGGTTGTGGCCTCTGGTGGCGACCATCGCACTGGTGATTGCTTACGTTATCTACCGCGGTGCCGTAACCCAGGCGCGCGCTTATGGGGATCTCATTCGCGTGGCCTACGATGAACACCGTTTCCTCATCCTGGACGCGTTGCACATCGAGCGGCCTCGAACCCCGCGTGGGGAACATCTCCTCTGGAGTAAACTCTACAAGTGGCTTTACCAGCAGGACCTGGGGAGTGCTCGGTGGCTCTCGTACAAAAAGGATGAGAAGAAGGCAGAGGGGTGAGGGCACATTACTGAAACTTGCTCTCCCCCCTCCCCATGTTATCATAGTGTCCAACAAATAACGGGGATAACGTCACCAGTATGGTCCTATGATCACCAGCACCCGCAACCGACGCATTGTAGAAGCCCGCAAACTAACGCATCGTAAGCACCGCAAGCGCCAGGGGCGCTTTCTGGTGGAAGGGCTGCAAATCATTCACATGGCCCTGGACGCGGGGGCGCGGCCCCTTGAGGCTTTCTACTGCGAGGATTTCTTCACCGGCCCTGAAGCCCCTACGCTCCTAAAACGCTTGAAAACTGCAGGGGCAACCCTTCTCCCTGTTGCCCCCCACGTGATGGAAAGCCTCTCTGAACGGGATGAACCCCAGGGCCTGGTGGTCACCTTTGCCCTTTTTGAACACCGACTGGAGGATGTGTCCCTGCCTGATCAGGCCTTGCTCCTTGTTCTTGACCGCCTGCAGGATCCGGGTAATCTGGGCACGCTCATCCGCACTGCGGACGCGGTGGGAGCCAGCGCGGTCATTCTCCTGGAACCCTGTGTGGACCCCTTTGACCCTAAAACCGTGCGCGGGACGATGGGCTCTCTGTTTAACGTGCCCCTGGTGCGCACTGGTCAGCCGGACACGCTCTTTCGCTGGCTAACCTCCCAGCAGGTTCACATCATCGGCGCGGACGCGCGAGAGGGCATTGCGTGGGGCGAAGGTCTCTGGCATGGACGAGTTGCCCTGGTGCTGGGCAACGAAGCCCGGGGACTCTCAGCAGATGTACGCGAACACATCCACGCGTACGCCCGGCTCCCTATCGTGGGCAAGGCTGAATCCCTTAACGTTGCGGTGGCCGGCGGCGTTCTTATGTACTTATGGCTGAAGGAAAGGCTGAACATTGAAAAGTCC
>CAYOAZ010000009.1:0-11647 GCA_964402285.1 uncultured Anaerolineae bacterium
CCCTGCGGGGGCTGGTGGGAACCGCCCCCGGCGGTTTCGCCCCACTGAAGGCCGCAGTTTCAACTGCCGGCCGTGTCGGGGCCCAACGTCCTTGGCCGCGGCCATCGTCCGTGGGTGGAAGCCGCACAGAACGCCCGGCAACTAAAGTTGCGGGCTTCATTTGCAAAGCCCCCTGGCGGGGGCTGCGATTAACCGCCGCAGGCGGTTTCGCATCCCGAAGGCCGCAGTTTTCAACGGCCGGCCGTGTCGGGCCCCAACGTCCTCGGCCGCCTCATCCCCATCCCTCACCTCTCATCCCCCATCCCCTCGCCCTATGGTCCTTTCCCTTCGAAATACCCTTGGCGAAACCGAAAAGATCCGGTACAATGGAGAAAGTCCTGTGTGAAGTGCATGGTAGGGAGAAGGAGTGAGGATAATGAGTGACCTGGTGGATCAAGTAGTACGCCTGGCAGAGGAACGGCGGTATTGGCACCTGGGACCGTTGCTGACCGATTTGAGCGCAACGGATATGGAGAAATTTCAAAAAGCATGGGCTCGATTAACACCAGTACAACGTCAGGACCTGGTGCAGACGCTGGTTGAATTGGCAGAGGAACATCCAGAATACGACTTTCGGTCGGTGTTCCGCTGGTTGTTGGGAGATGAGGACGCGGAAGTACGCACTCTCTCCATTGAAGGCTTGTGGGAGGACCAGTCCCCCGCGCTGATTGGTCCTCTGTTGCACATCCTGCAACATGACCCGGATTATCGCGTCCGGGCAGCCGCGGCCATCGCGTTAGGGCGCTTCGTCTTGCTCTCCGAACTGGGCGAAGTGAACATGAGTGAAGTGGTGCCCGTTTTGGAGGCCTTGATTCACAAAGTGCAGGATACCAGCGAGGACATTGATGTGCGCCGCCGTGCGCTCGAAGCCATCGCATATGTGGACGAACCGCACATTCGGGATCTCATCGAAGCCGCGTATTACCACCACGATACCCGTATGCAGGCCAGCGCGCTGTTTGCCATGGGGCGTAGCGCGAACACCCAATGGGCCCCGCTGGTCCTTGCAGAGTTAGAAAGCCCCGAACCTGAACTGCGCTACGAGGCCGCCCTGGCCGCGGGTGAACTGGAACTCCTCGACGCGATCCCGATTCTGCGCCTGCTTGTCGAGGACGAGGACATGGATGTGCGGTTGGCCGCGATAGAGGCTCTGGGTCGCATTGGAGGACCTGAGGCCGAACGTATTCTGCTTCACCTGGCCGACACCGGGGACGAGAGTGTTTCCCTGGCCGCGGAGGAAGCCCTGGACGAACTGCGCTTCTTCCGCGACCTGGATGATTTCCCCATGTTCGATTTCGGCGATATGGATTTCATAGACATTGACCTGGATGACCTGGAATCGTGACAAACGGCCCTGGAGGAGGATACCCATGAGCCTGAAATTACGCCGTCTAGTGCGAACACCTTCATCTGAGCAATTCGCCCTCTATGCCACCCAGGGCGATACGTCCACCAGTGTGGGAAAACTGGACTTGCACTTCACCTCGGATGGGGTGTTCGGCACCCTGCTCCTGTGGGACAAGACCATGACCGCGTGGGAAGAGGACGCACTGGCCGAGTTTGTGGAGGGCTTAGTGGAGGACCTTTTAGAGCCGTATGGGATGCCGGATCAGTACGCCATAGAGTATTTCGTGCCTGTGCTGGATTCGTATCGCTTCTTCACAAATATGGAGGCGGATGAATAACCTCGTGCCCGTTTTACCTGTCCTCTGGAACGTTGTCCTGCCTGTGTTTCTGGTCGTAGGGATGGGCGTTGTCCTGCAACGCCTGGTGGGATTTGACATTTCCGGCCTCTCGCGGCCCGTGTTTTACATCTTCTCCCCATGCCTGGCCTTTGCCAGTCTGTACACCCTGGACCTGCACGCGATGCACCCGCTCCGTTCTGTTGTGTTCGCCCTGCTGGTCGCCTTATTCATGGGCATGTTGGGTATATTTCTGGCTCGCGTTTCCGGACACAGCCGCTCCATGCGCAGTGCTGCTGTGTTGACCCTTATCAACAACAATACCGGAAATTACGGGCTGCCGTTAAACCAATTCGCCTTTGGCGTGCCCGGCCTGCAAATTGCCGTGCTTTACTTCGTCATCAACTCCACACTGGCCAACAGCGTTGGAGTGTACATCGTCTCGGCTGGCCGCGCTCGCCCTACAGAAGCCTTGCGGAATGTCCTCAAAACACCCCTTGTGTACGCGACCCTTCTCGCCTTACTCGCTAACGGATTTCACATCACCATCCCCGCCCCCCTCTTTAAAGCCATTTCCTTGAGCGGAGATGCCGCGGTGCCGACAATGCTCATCATCCTCGGTTACCACCTGGGACACTTGGGCACCCAAATCCACTGGCGGCGAACACTTCCCATCAGCCTCATCAAATTGATTATTGGTCCCCTGGTGGCCTGGGGTATTTCCATCTTCATGGGATTCAACGGGTTGATGCAGGCCGTATCTATTGTGCAAAGCAGCGTCCCCACCGCGGTTATGAGCACCGTGTTGGCCACGGAATTCGATTGCGAACCGGAATTCGTGGCCGAAGTTGTGTTCACCACCACAGTCCTCAGTTTGGTGACGCTGACCACCGTCTTAACGCTGGTCAAGATGTTCATTTTGAGGTAAACTCCTCCCGAACAACACGCGGCATGAGAACACCTCATACCGTAAGGGCGGGGAGAAGGGGACGACTGATAACCCCCTGCTCTTAACGCCGCACAACCTGCGTGTTGAACGGTTTCGCCAATCCCTCTTCCTCACAGGAGGTGTTATGACAGACGTGGAAAAGGATGTGGAAAAGAACGAGGAAAAGTCAAAGGGTGGCACGCCGCCGGCCACCGCGGAAGATCCTCGACAGGAATTCTATCGTCTGTTGAATGAAGGGGCGAAACTCCTGGCACAGCGACGTGCCCAGGAAGCTGCTCCCCTACTGGAGAAGGCGTATTACCTGGATCCGGACAGTGTGGAAGTTAAAATCAACCTGGGCGGCGCGTACATCCTGCAAAATCGCTTCCAGGATGCCATCCCTATTCTGGAGGAAGCGGCCGAGCAGGCTCCGGACAATCCCATGGTGTGGACCAATTTGGCTGCCGCGTACCTGGGACATGTGGAACACGCTTCACCAGAACAACAAGAGGCTGCAATCAAAGCATTTAAAAAAGCCCTGGAAGCCGATCCAAAAGCGCCTCACGTGGATTACAACCTGGGACTAATTTACATGCACCGGGGAGATCTTCCTGCCGCGCTGGCCCACTTCCAGCGTGCTTTGGAAGTAAACCCCGAGGACAAAGACGCGGCCCACTACATCCGTACACTGCAAACTCGCCTAAGTGCCCAGTCAGCCCAGGCGGAATCTCCCGCCCAGGAGCCCGCGCAGGATGAACACCATGAACATGACCATGAGCACTGAACCAAAGGGGCTGGCAGGAATATGGCAACGCAACCCTGAGCGGGTGGCGTGGGTCATCATGCTCATGTCCTTTTTCCTGTGCATCGCCCTGGCTGTGGGCATCCCCGCGGGCGCGCGCGCGTTCGTCCTTCACTCCACGCGTGGCCTGGATGTCGCGGCCCAATCCCTGTGGGGCACCGCGTTGTTGGAACTCCCCGGTCGCCCGGAACTCACCGCGTTGACCAAACCGCACGATCTGGACCCTGGCATGACCGTTCGCACGGACGACGCGTCGTCAGCCATCATCACCGTGTACGCGAAGACGCTTCCCCCCATGCAGCAAGAAGTTTCCAGCATCCTCATGTACCCGAACACCGAAGTCCGACTTCAGCGGGCGCGATTTCCCCGATTCCCCCGCTGGAGCCCGGATCCCGGTCGGCTTGCTGTGTGGGTTGAACAGGGACGCGTTCGCGTGGTGAGTGGCCGCTTCCCCGACCGGGCGCTGATCACCACCGTGGAAACACCGCATGGTCGTGTTACGGCCAGCGACGCGTCCTTCTCCGTATTTGTGAGCAACCGGGGAATGGAGGTGACCGTTCGTCAGGGAGAAGTTGAAGTCGCAGCCCACGGGTTATCTGTGACCACCCGCGAAGGACAACGCACGTGGGTTCCTTTGGCGCAGCCCCCACAACCCCCTACATCAGCCGAGCGCAACCTCATCCGCAACGGCAACTTCACTGAACCCCTGGAAGTGGCCTGGGATGTGGGGTTCCTCCAGCCGGATGTGGTCGCGTCGGGAACTGTCTCCGTGGTGGACGTGGGCGGACGCCGGGCTGTCCGTTTCAGTCGTCGCGCGGAGGAGGGCGTTCACACGGAGGTGTGGATTGAACAGAAATTGGAACAGGATGTGCGCGATGTGGACACCCTTATCCTGCGCATGGATGTTCGTTTGTTGTACCAGAGTTTGCCAGGCGGCGGCATGATGGGATCGGAATACCCCCTCATGGTGCGCATTGACTACACAGATGTGTACGGCAAGGACCAGTTCTGGGTCCACGGCTTTTACTTCCGGGACCCTACTATTCGCGGGTGGCCTCTGGTGAACGGGGAAAAAATTCCCCCTTACGTGTGGTGGCCTTACGAATCGCCCAACCTGGTTGCCCTGTGGGAGCAGGCAGGTACACGACCCGCGATACTGCATTCCATTCGCATTTACGCTTCCGGCCACAATTACGAATCCATGGTGGCCGAAGTCGGGCTTTTCGCCAAGTGAGGGAGCAGAAACATGCATTATCACAGAGTATTGGTGGCATCGGTGGAACCTGTGGACATGGAGGTGTTGGGAGCAGCGTGTGACGCGGTGGAACGTTACTTCCAGGCCGTATGTTACATCGAGGATCCCTTGGCTGTCCCGGAAAGCGCGTACGACCCCCACCGAGGGCAGTACCGCAGCGATGTCATCCTCGGATACCTGCGCCTTCTCATCCCGAAAAATGTGGAGAAACTCATCGCGATCACCGAGTTGGACCTCTTTGTCCCCGGGTTGAACTTTGTGTTCGGTCAGGCAGCGCTCAACGGCCAGGAAGCTGTTGTCAGTGTCGCGCGCTTGCGTCCGGAATTTTACGGCCAGACGCCGAATACTCCTCTCTTCCTTACCCGCGTGCGCAAGGAGGTTATTCACGAAATGGGACACCTGTACGGCCTGGATCATTGCCCGGACCGGTCCTGTGTGATGACATTTTCCAACAGCATTGTGGACGTGGACGCCAAAGGGGAGGACTTCTGTCCCCGCTGTCGCGCGCTTCTGGAAGAACGGTTGAAGATTCCACCCGCGTCGGGCGCTCCGTAAGGTGTTCCGCTTTAGGACTGTGAGGGACTTGCCTATGGGGAATAGATAGAGGATAATGGAAGCATCGACAATACATTGTCAGCCATTACACCTGAGGTTGGAGTCATCCCCCGGTGTAATGGTCACACAAATTGTGGATAGTGTAACCCCACCTTGAGGAGGATGTCATCATGCCTATGCGAGCCGATTGGATGTGGATGGACGGTGAGTTTGTCCCCTGGGATGACGCGAAAGTCCACGTGTTTGCTCACGCCCTCCACTATGGCACCAGCGTTTTCGAGGGCATTCGTGCTTACAAGACCCCTAAGGGGCCGGCAGTCTTCCGATTGCATGAGCATATGGTACGTTTCGCCAACAGTGCTCGCATTATGCGCATTGATTTGCCCTACACGGTCGAGGAGTTGGAACAGGCCGTTGTGGATACCATTGCCAAAAACAAGTTGGACGCCTGTTACATCCGTCCTTTAGCGTTTCGGGGATACGACCGTTTAGGGTTGGACGGTCGTTCCTGCCCGGTTCAGGTAATCATTGGCACCGTACCCTGGGGCACGTACCTGGGCGAAGAGGCCTTGACTAAGGGAGTGGATGTGATGGTGAGCACCTGGCGCCGCTACGCGCCGGGCACTGCGGCCTCGGTGGCCAAGATTGGCGGTCAGTACGTGAACTCTCAGTTCTCCGCGATGGAGGCTCACGACCTGGGCTACCACGAGGCCATTGTGCTGGATGTGTACGGGTACGTGGCAGAAGGGAGCGGTGAAAACATCTTCATGGTAAAGGACGGCAAACTGTACACCCCACCTGTATCCCAGTCCATCCTGGCCGGCATCACGCGCGATAGCATAATGACCCTGGCACGGGATATGGGAATCGAGGTGTACGAACACCCCATTAGCCGTGACATGCTCTACAACGCGGATGAACTCTTCTTCTGCGGTACCGCGGCTGAGGTCACACCCATCCGCTCGGTGGACCGTATCCCCATCGGAAACGGTGCGCGTGGGCCCATTACAAAAGCCCTGCAAGAGGAGTTCTTCGCCATTACCAAAGGGGAAAAGCCCGACCGTCACGGTTGGCTCCGGTACGTGTACGAATGATTCGGTCTAAGGGGACCTAAATGGCCGCAGGGATTCGCACCAGGCCCTCACCATCTGGACGCCGGGTTACATGTCCCCGCTGTGGATCCATTGTCCCCGCGGGTGTGAGCGTGTGTCCAGTGTGTGGGAGTAAACTTCCCAAGGCGCGTCAGACCATTACCTGCCGCTATTGCGGATACAAAGCGGATGCCCGGTTACGGGTCTGTCCTTCCTGTGGGCGAGCCCTGCGGCCTCGTCCTTTTTACCGCACGTGGCGTTTCTACATCACCTTGTTCCTTCTCTTTGCCCTATTCGGCCTTTCGGTGCGGGGCGATTGGCATCCTCAGAAAATCTTGCAGAACACGACCGCACGCCTGCGAGAACAGGCCGAAGTTCTCATGCCCCAGTGGACTCCTTTGGCAGTGGTTATTATCCCCTCACCCACTCCCACGTTTACCTACACGCCCACCTACACACCTACAATGACCCCTACGGTGACGCCCACACCCACGGTGACGTGGACTCCGACGCCAACTGTCACGCCAACGCCCGTGCCACCGGTGCGCAAGTATGTGGTTCAACCCGGGGACACTCCCGAAAGCATTGCCAAGCGGTTTGGCGTGCCCGTGCGCGCGTTGTTGCAGGCCAATGGTCTGACACCGTCGTCCCTCATTCACGTGGGGGATGTGCTTGTCATTCCCGTGAACACGCCCACACCTACGCCGACTCACACACCGACATCTTAGCGGTGAACGCAACAAACTTAGGATACGCGGAAATCCTGTGCTTGGGTTGTGTACCAGTGACCCGGCCGAACAAACATAACGGAAGATCCACAAAGGAGGGAGAATCGTGGTCGATTTCAGTCTCACTGAAGAGCAAGAATTTGTCCGAAAGTTGGCTCGGGATTTTGCCCTGAAGGAAATGCGGCCGGTCGCCCGGCAATACGATGAGGAGGAGAAATTCCCCTGGCCCATCGTGGAAAAGGCGCACGAATTGGGCTTGCTGAACAGCGTTATCCCCGAAGAGTACGGGGGTGTCGGTGCGGATCGGCTCACAGAGTGCCTCATCGCGGAGGAACTCTTCTACGGGTGTGCAGGCATGGGCACCTCGCTCATGGCGAACAACCTGGCCTTAACGCCCATTGTTATCGCGGGTACCCCGGAACAGAAGGAGCGTTTCCTTCGTCCTTTCACGGAAAAACCCATGATGGCGTCCTTTGCCCTGACCGAACCTGGGGCCGGATCGGACGCGGCCGGCATACGGATGCGGGCAGTTCGGGATGGGGATTACTACATTTTGAACGGAACTAAACAGTTCATCACCAACGGTAGCGTCGCGTCCCTGTACACCGTCTTTGCCACCCTGGATCCGTCCAAGCGACACAAGGGGATGATCGCGTTGGTCGTGCCCAGGGACACGCCGGGGATCTCCATCGGCAAGGTGGAACACAAAATGGGACAGCGCGCGTCGGACACTGCCCAGGTCGTGTTTGAGAACGTGCGGGTGCCCGTGGAGAATCGCTTGGGCGAAGAGGGAGAAGGCTTCAAGATCGCAATGCGCACGTTGGACAACTCCCGCGCGGGCATTGCTGCCTGCGCGGTGGGCATTGCTCGGGCCGCGTATGACGACGCGCGCAAGTACGCGCTGGAACGCCAGCAATTCGGTCAGCCCATTGCCAACTTCCAGGCCATTCAATTCATGCTCGCGGACATGGAGATTAAGATCCAAACCGCTCGATTGGCGGTGTGGTACGCGGCCTGGCGCGCGGATCAGGGTTTGCCCCACACCAAGGAATCCTCCGTGGCTAAAGCCTATGCCACGGACATTGCCATGGAGGTTACCACCGACGCGGTGCAGATCTTCGGTGGGTACGGTTACACCCGCGAATTCATGGTAGAAAAGTACATGCGGGATGCTAAACTGATGCAGATTTACGAGGGGACCAACCAGATTCAGCGCTTGGTGATCGCCCGTCACATCTTGAAGGAAGTTATGGGATAACACCGTCCAGGGGAGGGACACAACGTGTCCCTCCCCTCCCTGCCACAAAGCCCACCCGAGGGGAGGCACACATGGATGTGTGGAGCATCGCGGCAGAGTGGCCGCAGGCGGATGATGGACAACGGTCCACCTGGATTCAGCAGGTGCGTTTTGACATCACCTTGAATGGGGACGATGTGCCCGCGCTCGTCGCCCTGTACCGCACGGTCATTGAAACCGGAGGCGCTATGCAGCGCTCCATGGAGGAGGCCCTCCTCACCGCGCTCTCCCGCATCGGCCATGTGGACGCGGTGCCTTTGTTTGAGGAGTTACTGGCTGGGTCGTTGCAGGGGGTTAGCCCCATTGCCGAGGTGGTGGAGGCGCTGGCCGAAGTGGCCGGACGTTCCGGTGATGAACATGCTTTATCCTTGCTCGCGTCCTGTCTGGATCACGTTCACGTTGACGTTCGGGACATGGCTACCACGTCTGTTGTGCGGGCGTACCGGACGGCACAACGCTCTGTGCCCCGCTCGGTGGTGCAACAGTTATACGCGTTGTTGCACCATGATCCGACCCGTCGGGTACGTTTTTCCGCGGGGTTAGCTTTGCAGGAGTTGGGCGAGTTGGACCTTATTGAGGTCATTTTCTGGGCAGAGGACATGGCCGGGTGGGAGGAGGATGCCGCGTGGGGGATTGAGGATGAGGATTGGGAGGATGTTTCCCTGTTGTCTTTTGATGACGATATGCGTTGGACGGACAGATTGTCGTCGTGAGTGAACGTAAAGAACGCCAGCCGTTGAGCGATCGGGAACGCGAGATCCTGGCTCTGTTGGCTACGGGCGCGACGAACCAGGAAATCGCGCGCGCGTTGTATATCAGCCCCAATACGGTCAAGGTGCACTTGCGGAATATCTACGCTAAATTGGGCGTGATGAACCGCTCCGAAGCCATCTTGGTGGGCCTGCGCGAGGGAATTATTACGTTGCCGGGTACGGATGTAGGTGGAGAGGCCCCCGCGGCAGTGGATACTCCGCCCGCCATCCCCGTAGGAATGCCTCACCTTGTTCACATTCTCGGTGTGGCCACTCTGGTGGCCGTGGTGTTCGTGGCCCTTCTGATAGCGTGGCCCCGTTTGGCAACGCGTGCCCACACCCTCACCGTGCGGGATACCGCGTTCAGCGACCTCACACGGCCGAGAACAAGCGTGCCTGCTCGCCGGAATGTTCCCCGTTGGGTTCCCCAATCGCCTATGGTCGAAGGTCGAGCGCGCATGGCCGCGGCGGTGTGGCAGGGCAAGATTTACATCATCGGTGGGGAATCTGACCACGGCGTGGTGGATGCCGTGTCCGTGTACGACCCCACTCGCGGTATTTGGTCCCGCGCCACCTCCAAGCCTACTGCGGTGAGCAATGCCCAGGCCACGGTCATTGGGGATCGCATTTATGTGTATGGGGGTACGGACGCGACGTTCGCCCCTACGGATGTGGTGGAGGTTTACGATCCAGTGCGGGATACGTGGGATCCTGCGGGGACGCTCCCCCATCCTCTGGCCGGGTATGCTTTAGCAACCTGGCAGGGGAAGGTTCTGTTGTTTGGCGGATGGGATGGGAAACGCTATCTCTCGTCGGTTTACATGCATGACCCTCGGTCGGACGTGTGGGATGTTCTCTCGCCCTTGCCGCAGGCCCGCGCGTTTATGGCGGCCGTGGTTATGGGGGATCTGATTTACCTGGTCGGCGGGTACGATGGTCAGGTGGATGTGGCCGATGTGTGGGTGTTTGACGTGCGAGCGGCCCTGCGTGGGGATACTCCATGGTCCCAGGGCCCTCCCCTGTTGTCGCCGCGCGGGGGAGCGGCCGGTGTGGTGGTTTCCAACGCGCTGTACGTTATTGGCGGGGGGATGAATGTGGCCGCGGACGGCGCGGAGCGGTATGATCCGGTGTCGGAGACCTGGGCGCGCGTGAAGACGCCCTTTGGCCCGAATTGGCGGCATTTGGCCGCGGTAAGCGTCGGTGGCGATGTGTACGCCATAGGGGGCTGGGCCGGCACGTACATGCCGGTTACCGAGCGCTACCGCGCGTCCTTCCGGAATTTCATTCCCTTTGGCCCGGTGAATTTGGAAAACCCGTAATTTTGTGGAGCGTTGGCGCGCGAGAACGCTTTACTGCTGTTCTGGTCCCGCGTGCATAAGGCCCCTTTCGGACCAGGGAAGGTCTTCTGTTTTTTGGTTTTCCTGGCTTCTCCTATAGCCCGGGGGAGGCCAGTTTTTTGATTTTCTCCAGGGTTTCCCTCCATGTGACGGGCGAAAGGCCCAACTTCTGGCGGAGTTGTTCTTCGGGCATACCTTTGCGGTAGTCGCGTACCGCGCACGTCCAGCGGAGACTTTCAAAGGAAACGCCGTCCTTAATTCCCGCTTCCTCGGCCGCGTCTGCCAGCACATATTCCAGGTTGCGGGCCGTGCACTCAAACAGGCGTTCCTTGGGGCGGTAGATCTCCAGGTATTGGTCAAGCACCGGGAGCCAGAAGGCTGGCAGGGCGATGTTCCGTTCTTTGTAGCGGAAGCGGGGGTTGTCGTATCGCACTTCCAGCACGGGGCGCCGCGGGTTTGAGCGGTCGATGTGGTGGAGTTTGATGTTCATGCATTCGCCCTTTTTAATTCCCGTGTGCAGGATGAGCGTTACTAAGAGGTAAGGCCGCGGGTCGGGGTTGCGTCCCCACAGTTTGTCCTGGGTGGTTTGTAACAGGCGGTCCACTTCGTCATCGTGCAGAATTCGCGGGAGCGGAGTTTTAGCCCGGATTTGTGGGATCTCCGCGGCTGGATTGTGGGCGATGATTTTCTCGTCGTGGAGGAATCCAAAGAATACTTTCAAAGTGGTGATGCGCCGGGCCATGGTTTTGGGCTTAGGCGGCGGATCCTGGCGGGTGTATAGCCAGTTCAGGTATCCTTCCAGTTCTTCCACGGTGATGGTGTCCACCAGACGGTGTCCCCCCAGGTACTTGATGAGCAGGCGCATGTCGCCCAGGAACGCTTTGCGCGTGTTCAGGGCAAAGCCTCGTTGTCGCATGTACTGCTCGAACGCGGGTAACGCGGCATCCAGAGTAAGGGCTTCGGTCAACGGTGTGCTGACTACCGGTTCTGAGGGGCGAGCCGGTTCTTCAGGCGGTTCAAACAGGACGGGTTGCTTTTCTTCGGCCATGGTTCGCTCTCCTTGTGGGCTACGATGAAGGGCTTGGTTTAGGTACCTTCGTGTAGAATTTTACGCGAAGTTGTGGACTATGTCAAGGGGATGGGATGAATTTCGGAACCGCATTTATTCTGCTGGTCTTTTG
>CAYOAZ010000010.1:0-78297 GCA_964402285.1 uncultured Anaerolineae bacterium
TTTACCTCTCGCGAAGAAGAATTCATGGCCATCATTCGTGACGTTGGCCGTCGTGGGGCCTTCATCATGCAAAAGGATCTTGCTGATTTCGAGCGCCATATCGCCGATTATGTAGGAGCAAAATACGCTGTTGGTGTTGCCAACGCCACAGATGGCTTGCATCTCGCTGTGCGAGCAGCAGGTATTGGCCCAGGCGATGAAGTAATCTTCGCTTCTCATACAATGGTGGCGACAGCAGCAGCCATATATTTTGCCGGAGCCACTCCAGTGCCTGTTGATTGTGGTTCAGATCACCTGATTGACCCTGATTCTGTTCGAAAAGCCATCACTCCTCGTACTAAGGCTATTATGCCTACCCAATTAAATGGACGCACATCCGATATGGATGCGTTACAAGCCATTGCTGATGAGTATGGCTTGCTAATTATTGAAGATGCTGCCCAGGCGTTGGGTTCTAAGTTTAAAGGGAAATGCGCGGGGACTTTTGGCATTGCTGGAGTGGTGAGTTTTTACCCCGCAAAAACGTTGGGGGCTTTTGGCGATGGGGGAATCGTGTTCACGAATGATGAAGAAATGTATCGTAAATTACTTCTTTTGCGAGATCATGGCCGTGATGAAACAGGAGAAGTAGTGATGTGGGGATTGAATTCCCGACTGGATAACTTGCATGCCGCCATACTTGATTATAAACTAACTTATTACGATGAGGAGATCGCTCGTCGGCGTCAGATTGCTCGTATGTACCGCAAGTACCTAGAGGAAGTGCCACAACTCGTTCTTCCTCCCGGTCCGGATAATGACCCAGATCACTTCGACATTTTCCAAAATTACGAGATCGAAGCCGAACAACGAGACGAGTTACGCGCTTATTTGAGTCATCATGGCGTAGGTACCCTTATCCAGTGGGGCGGAAAAGCCGTTCATCAGTTTGAAAAACTAGGATTTAACGTGCGTTTGCCTAACACTGAGCGTCTTTTTGAACGTTGTCTTATGCTTCCTATGAATACCTCTCTCTCCGATGCGGATGTGCTCTATGTAAGCAATCTCATCCGTGAGTTTTATGGATATCCGAGGGTTGAATAATGACACTTACACCAGAGGAACGTGTAGAATTGCAAGCATTGGCTAAGAAAGTGCGTCAACACACAATTGAGATGACCCATAAGGCGCGGGCTTCTCATGTCGGCTCGTCCTTATCTATGGTGGAACTGCTCGTAGTGCTTTACAAGAAGATTTTGCGTGTAGATCCTTCTTGGCCGGATTGGCCAGATAGGGACCGATTTATTCTGAGCAAAGGCCACGGGTGTGCTTCTTATTATGCTATTCTAGCAGAAACTGGATTTTTCCCCGTGGAGTGGCTAGATACATTTTACTCCGATGGTTCGCGTCTGGCCGGTCATGCCACACATACTTATGTGCCGGGGATAGAAATATCCACCGGTTCCTTAGGACATGGTCTTTCTGTTGCCACAGGAATGGCCCTGGCTGCAAAGCGTGATAATAAGACGTATCGAGTGTTCTGTATGTTAAGCGATGGTGAATGTGATGAGGGATCTACATGGGAGCCTATTCTTTTTGCCCCGCACCACCATCTAGACAACCTTGTCGCGATTGTTGATTATAACAAGATTCAAAGCTTGGGAACCGTCAAAGAAGTCATAGATTTGGAGTCCTTGGCTGCTAAATGGCGTGCTTTCGGATGGGCAGTGAGAGAAATTGACGGTCACGACTTGGATGCAATTACCTCAGCGCTTACCTCTTTGCCGTTCGAACCGGGGCGTCCTAGTTGTCTCATCGCCCACACAGTTAAAGGGAAAGGGATTAGCTTTATGGAGAATAAACTCCTCTGGCATTATCGTTCACCTCAGGGCGAAGAGTATCAAGCTGCTCTTGCGGAATTGGAGGAGAGTGAATGAGAACAGCGTTCATCCAAGAGCTTTTTGAGATAGCCAAAAATGACCCGCGTATCATTCTGATGGTAGGTGATTTGGGCTTTGGAGTTGTCACACCATTTATGGAGAATTTACCTCAGCAATTTGTGAACGCGGGGGTGGCTGAACAAAACATGACAGGCATGGCGGCTGGCATGGCCTTAAGCGGGAAAATCGTCTTTACATACTCCATTGCCAACTTTCCTGTAATTCGTCCTTTAGAACAAATCCGTAATGATGTGTGTTATCACAATGCTAATGTGCGCATTGTATCAGTAGGAGGTGGGATGGCTTACGGTGCCCTCGGCCCTTCCCACCACGCCACCGAGGATATTGCAGTCATGCGAGCCATGCCCAACATGATTGTAGTTGCTCCCGGGGACCCAGTAGAAGCACGTTTGGCTACACGTGCCCTCGTTGAATATCAGGGACCCGCCTATCTTCGACTCGGAAGAGCTGGAGAGCCCGTGATTCATAAACGCATACCCCCATTCCAATTAGGAAAAGCCATTGTATTGCGAGAAGGAGCAGATATTACACTGATTAGTACTGGCGGTATTCTGCCAGAAGTTGTGGGGGCAGCGGATCTTCTGGCTGCAAAGGGCATTGATGCTCGTGTGCTCAGTATGCACACCGTGAAACCTTTAGACGTAAATGCTGTATTACAATCTGCTGAAGATACGCATGCCATTTTCACCGTCGAGGAACACAGTATTATAGGTGGTTTAGGTAGTGCTGTGGCAGAGGTATTAGCCGAATCTGAAGGGCCACGTCCTCTATTTAAACGGTTAGGTATTCCTGCTAAATTTTCGTCCGAAGTTGGTTCACAGCAATATCTTCGCTCTTTATATGGATTAGATGCTAAAGGTATTGCAGAGCAAGTATTGAGGGCATTAGGTGTTGGGAGGTAAAGATGGGAAAGCGTCTTTTTGATATTATAGTCTCTGCAATTGGATTGGTGTTGGTTAGCCCTATTTTGGTTCCTGTTATGATAGCTATATGGCTTCAAGATTTTCATTCTCCCTTCTATAAGGGGGTGCGCATCGGTAAGGATGGTAAGCCATTCAAGATGGTTAAATTACGCTCGATGGTTTGGAATGCGGATAAAGTGGGCATAGACTCCACATCTGCTCGTGATCCTAGAATTACTCCTGTCGGGCATTTTATTCGTCGTTACAAGCTAGATGAACTAACCCAATTGTGGAACGTTCTTAAAGGTGAAATGAGCCTTGTTGGGCCCCGCCCACAAGTGCCTCGCGATGTTGCTTTATATACAGATGAAGAGAAACGGCTATTGACCGTGAGACCAGGTATTACGGATATTGCATCCATTGTATTTTCTGACGAGGGAGAAATTTTAAAGGATAGTGATGATCCAGATTTGGACTATAACCGTCTTATTAGACCATGGAAAAGTCGTCTTGGGTTGCTATATGTAGATCATCGCTCATTTTGGCTTGATTTGAGACTAATATTGATAACGGCTATTGCAATTATATCCAAGAAACGGGCATTAAACTATATACAGAATATTTTAGACGAACTAGGCGCAGACGAACTTTTAAAACAAGTGTCGCGCCGAGAAGAACCTTTATACCCATATCCTCCTCCTGGGGCAACAGAAGTTGTTTCTCGACGATAATAAAGTAACAGAATACCTCTCGAGGTAAGTATGACATTCCTCGACACATTGCGTAATAGGCATTTCTTTTTGCTGGATGTCTTTTTTCTGTCATTGACACCTATCCTTGCCTTATTGCTGGGCGCGGACGGGTTGTCGCGCGCGTTCTCTTATTGGATACCTTTGATTTGGTATACCGTGTTATCTGTTTTGGCTAAGGAGATTATCTTCCTCGCCTTTGGCCTATACCGCCGCTATTGGCGTTACGCGAGTATCGAGGAACTCCTGCTTATCCTGAAAGCCGTAGGAAGTGCTGCTCTGCTGCTGCTTATCCTCTTCTTCCTCGCCTTTACTCCGCCCCTGCCCCGTTCTTTACCTTTCATTGATGCATTGCTTACAGTGGCTGTTGTGGCAGGCCCTCGTTTTGCTGTACGCCTCTGGTACCGACAGCAGAAAGATCACATAGGCGCAACCAAGCGCGTGTTAATTTACGGCGCAGGGGATGCGGGTCAACTTCTCGCCCGGGAGATGCAGCAGAATCCTGCATTGGGCTATGACCTGGTTGGTTTTTTGGATGATGATCCACAGAAACAAGGACTACGCCTCCGTGGTATCCCCATTCTGGGCGGGCGGGATGCCATCCCTGAAATCGTCCGGGAGTACAGAGTTCAGGAAATTATTATTGCTATGCCTAGTGCCCCCGGACGGGTTATACGCCAGATTATTGATGTGTGTAAAGGGACAGGAGTTGAAACTCGAATACTCCCCGGATTTGCTGATATGTTGAACGGCGACGTGAGTGTGCGTCGGTTGCGCCAAATCAAAATAGAAGATCTCCTGCGACGTGATCCAGTCCAGACCGATATCCGAGCAGTGCAACACCTTATTCGGGGTAAACGAGTTCTCATTACCGGTGCCGGGGGCTCCATTGGCGCGGAACTGTGTCGCCAAGTGTGGCAATTTGGGCCGGCCCAGCTCATACTTTTGGGACATGGTGAGAACAGCGTATTCAACATCTACCACGAACTCAGGGGGCGTGGGCCGGGCGTTGACGCAGTGAACGGACGTCCGACCCACCTTATCCCTGTGATAGCGGATATTCGTTTTGCTGAACGTATACAGCATATCTTTGAAGAATACCTCCCTGAAATCGTCTTTCACGCTGCAGCGCACAAACATGTGCCCTTGATGGAAATGAACCCCTCCGAGGCTGTAACGAACAACGTCGTAGGCACCCAAAATGTCCTACACGCTTCCTTGAAGGTAGGGGTTCAACGTTTTGTTATGATTTCTACCGATAAAGCTGTGAATCCTACAAGCGTAATGGGAGCGACAAAACGGGTTGCCGAGTACCTGGTATTAAAAGCTGCGCGAGAAAGTGGTAAGCCTTATGTGGCTGTGCGTTTTGGCAATGTACTGGGGAGTCGCGGGAGTGTAGTTCTCACTTTTCAACGTCAAATTGCCGCGGGGGGACCGGTCACAGTCACTCATCCCGAAATGAGACGGTATTTTATGACAATCCCTGAGGCCGTACAGTTGGTATTACAGGCAGCCGTTTTGGGGCGAGGGGGCGAAATTTTCGTGCTGGACATGGGTGAGCCCATCAAAATTGTGGATTTGGCCCGGGATTTAATCGAGTTGTCTGGTTTGCAGGTTGGTGAGGATATTGAGATCGTGTTTACCGGCATGCGGCCCGGCGAAAAGCTGTTTGAGGAGTTGTTTGTTCCTGGAGAACATTATGAGCGTACTGCTCACGAAAAGATATTTATCGCGGCGAATGCCAGCACCTTTGTGCCTCCTGATTTGGAAGCCACCTGTGCTCATCTTGTAAAAGCGGCTTACAGTGACGACGCCTCGGCCATATTGAATAGCCTTAAGCAGCTCATTCCGGAGTTCCAGCCCCCTTCTTCTGAAAAGCCTGTCTAGACGTATTCATCGGAGTTGCTGCACATGTTTTCACGCTCCAGAAATTCCCCTCACAGTTTCCTATATGTTCTTCCAATACTTATTTTACTTTTCCATGTCCTTCCCCATCCTTCTTGTGCCCAGAGAGTTTTGGAAAACAACAATATATTGCTTAACCCTGGCTTTGAGGACGGCACGTCCGGATGGACGAAATACGGGGGGGACTTTCTCGTCTCCTCGGAAATCGTGCATTCTGGCTTATACGCAGCCGCACATCAGCATACCCGTCGCGGCACAAAGTACCTGAGTCAGCGGATTCGGGGGATAACCGCCGGTACATATCGCATTGGCGGTTGGGTGTATCACAACCACACAGGTGTGTTAAAAGTGTGGATTCGAGTAGCATGGTACACTGATGAGGCGTGTTCTGGTTCACAGGAGGGGTATACGGATAGCCCCTATTACACAACCCTGGCTCCTTCATGGCGCTTTATCTCCTTTTCCTGGGATTCTCCTGTGGAGGCTCGTTGTGTTTCACTGCGGCTAATGGCCCGCGTGGACAATGCCCCTTCCGTCACCTACTGGGACGACGTAGTTTTTGAACGGGTGGGGGCTGTTGCGACGGTTACTCCCAGGGCAACTCCTACGCCAACCTCAACTTTCACCCTTTTCCCCACCGTGCCCCCTGGCCCCTCTCCTACGCCGACAAAAACACCAACGCCTACGTCCCCCCCCACGTCCGTGCCAACCCTCACGCTCACAAACACCGCCACTGCCACCCAGACTCCCACTTCAGCGCCTGCAACACCCTCACCTCCATCGCCAGCGCCTCCCATTGTGATAAACGAATTCCTGCCTGCGCCTGCGGGAACAGTGGATTGGGATGGGGATGGTGTGGCCGATGCCAACGATGAATGGGTCGAACTGTACAACCCTCTGGATCGGGAAGTAGACATTTCTGGTTGGCAGTTGGACGATGAAGATGGAGGCTCTCCTCCCTACACCATCCCTGCTGGCCGTGTACTGCCCCCAAAAGGATTCCTCGTACTGTACAAGCGGGAAACTGGCATCTCCCTGAACAACAGCGGCGACTCTGTGCGGCTGCTCGATCCCAATGGCAACCTCATAGACACCATCACCTACCCTGCCGTGCACCGCACAGACAAGCACTCATGGTCCCGAACTGTGGATGGGGGCAGCACCTGGACGGACACATACCCGCCCTCCCCGAATGCCCCGAACAAACCAGCCACAGATACGCCCACCCCTACTCGAGAGCCCACCCAACCTCCTCCCCCTACAACCACACCCACTCCTACAGCCTTCCCCTCTCCGATTCCCTCGCCATCTCCCACATTCACCGCAACCCCGACACCTCCCCCTGTTCCCTTTGTCGCCATCAACGAATTCCTGCCTGCGCCTGCGGGAACAGTGGATTGGGATGGAAACGGGATTGCTGATGCCAGTGACGAGTGGATCGAATTGTACAACCCCAACGCCATTCCCGTGGACCTCTCACACTGGCAGATAGACGACAGCAGTGGGGGCTCTCCCCCGTACACATTCCCAAAAGGGTTCATTCTGGGATCGCACACCTTCACGGTTCTGTATCGACAGACCACGGGTTTAGTACTAAACAACGGAGGTGATGAAATAACCCTTCGAGCCCCTGATGGTCAAGTAATAGACCACATCTCCTACCCTCGCGTCGAACGTACAGATGCCACCTCATGGTCGCGGGATCGGGACGGAACCGGCGCGTGGGTTGACACATATCCCCCTTCACCCGGGCGCTCCAACCAACCTGCCACACCTACTCCCACACCAACGGTTACTCCCCTCCAATTTTGGGGATTTGTGTACCGTGGTTACCTGGGGGAAACCCACACCCCGTTTCCGCATATAAAAGTAATGCTGTACGGACAAAATAGGCATGGAGAGCGGAAACTCCTCGCCACTTATACCACCCTCCCCAACGGCTGGTTTGGCCTTCGTACATTTGCCTCTTTTGCCCAATACATCTTACAGGTAGAAGCCCCCGCATCCACGGATGTTCATTTCGCCTGGACCGACGATCCAGATGCGCATACTGCAGGTGGGCGCATCGTGTACGAGCACCCACGGAGTGGAGTACATTTTCGAAACCGATTTTTCCTTACCCAATCTGGATCTCCAGTGGGGCCTGGAGGGCCGGGCAGCGTGCTCATACAAGAAGTCATGTTTGACCCATTGGCGCAGGGGAGTCAGGAGAGCAAGCACGAATGGCTGGACTTATATAACCCATTGGATCGGCCGGTTTCACTAAAAGGGTGGTGGATAGCAGACGGAAGCGGGGCGCGAGATCCACTGCCGGACCTGCTCCTTCCCCCTCACGGATTTGTGACCATCGCAGCAATGCCGGGCGTTTTCAAGCAGGACTACCCGGACTTCACCGGGCCCCTTTACGGCGTGCCGGACCAACGCATAGGGAATGGATTGAGTAATCGGGGAGATGCGCTCTTCTTGCTCAACACCCTCTACATCCCCGTGGATGCAGTGTCCTGGGGAACGAATCATACAGCCTTTTCCCCGCCCGTACGTCCTGGGCCGCCTGGAACCTCCATTGAGCGGATACCCAGTGGTCGGGACACAGACACCGCCCAGGATTGGCTCATCCAACACATGCCGGCTCCCGGCCACGTTGGTCCTTCCCCCTCACCAACGCCCACCCCCACCCCCACGGCCACCCCTTCGCCTACCCCTTCGCCCACCGCCACGGAAACATCTACCCCTACTCCCACCGCCACACCTACCATGACATCGACGTGGACTCCCACCTACACCCCCACACCAACACCTACCCCTACCCCAACGCTCACCCCCCAACCCAGCATCACCATTTCTCCCACTCCCTCGGGAACGCACACCCCAACCTCCACACCCACGTCTCCCTTGTTTGTCGCCATCAACGAATTCCTCCCTGCGCCTGCGGGGACAGTGGATTGGGATGGGAATGGTGAGGCTGATGCCAACGATGAGTGGATAGAGTTGTACAACCCCAATAAGGTTCCTGTGGACTTATCATCCTGGTGGTTAGATGATGCAGCAGGAGGTTCTCCGCCATATGTGTTCCCCCCGGGCACCGTACTTTCCGGACACGGATTTCTGGTCATTTACAAGCGCGAAAGCGGTCTGACCCTGAACAACAGCGGCGATTACATCCGATTATTTGATTCCAACGGTGACCTCGTGGACAGCGTTCATTATCCCCAGGTCAAGCGTACAGACATGACATCCTGGTCCCGTATCCAGGACGGGACCGGAACGTGGACCGACACTTTCCCCCCCTCTCCGGGGGAGCCCAATCGTCCTCCGCCAACCCCAACTCCAACGCCTATCCCGGTATCTCATCCACCTCAACGTCCAACAATTGTGCAGAGACCGACTCCAGCCCCCTTTGTGGCCATTAACGAATTTCTTCCTGCTCCTGCTGGCACGGTCGATTGGGATGGCGACGGTGTGGCTGACGCTCGTGATGAGTGGATAGAACTGTATAATCCTCACGCGTTCCCTGTTGATTTATCCGGTTGGCGCATTGATGATGGTGCCGGAGGATCTCGGGCATACACCTTGCCCAGCGGAACCCATCTTGTTGCGCACGGGTTCCTGGTCCTGTACAGGAGAGAAACGCACATCGCATTGGATAACGGAGGAGATACCGTACGGCTTATATCCCCGGATGGAAACATTGTAGATGCCTTTACCTACCCGCGCACTCCTCGGACTGACGGCACATCGTGGGCCCGGACAGAGGATGGGGCCGGTGAATGGTGTGATTTGTGCGTACCCACTCCCGGGAAACCGAACCGCGCGGGCATTTCAAAAGTCATCACCGCTTTAGAAACTCTACAGCGCTTCTCACTAGGCGCCCCAGTGTCACTCCGCGGAACGGTTGTCCTTCCCCCGGGCATATTGGGAGAGCACACCTTATACGTTGCCAGCCGATACGGGGGCGTCCGGGTGTACCTTCCCTGGTATTCTGAGAACGTACTTAAAAGAATTCCTGGACACAGCCTTGTGTGGCTTCGGGGCATTCTGCGAGAATACCGGGGCGAGCGGGAGATTTACGTGCAACATCCGCGGGACTTTAGTGTTGTCTCTTCGTATACCTTCCTTTCCCCTTTGGGAATCAGGCCCACAGAACTTTCGCGTTACATAGGCACGTTAGTCTCACTTGTCGGGCAAGTAGAACGGCGGTACACGCGTACATTCTACCTCCAGGCGGGGCGAGAACGGGTTCCAATATACGTGCCCGCGTCTGTGGGTATGAATACAAAAACTTTAAAGCCAGGACGCTGGTTACGGGTCGTTGGAGTCGTTGTGCCTTGGCGCAAACGTTGGGAAATCGTTATCCGTTCTCCTGCGGATGTACAACCTGTACCCAGGTTGAAGGTTGGCGGCCTTCTTTGGGGGTATCGGCGTGGGCATCTCTACATCTTTTGAGGTAATTTATTCCTTCTCATTCGTTTCCTTTTACTGGGCGTGAACCCGGGATAGTTACCTTTTCCTTTTCTCTTTGTGGATTTTGTGGCAGAATGGTTGGCAACTACGTGAGTGAAGCCAACGTATCCGACATCTGCGCGAGGGTGGATAGTGGGTGGGCAGTTCAGAATGTTGAAACAGAATTCGCTAATCTATCTTATCGGCTTATTGGTCCTTGCGCTCGCCAGCGTGCGCATACCTCTTCTTGCTTATCAGAATTCAGGTGCCTTTTCCCTTGCCGTATTTTCCCTCGATCACCCTTTGAATCAACCCTCCGATGTGTGTACTTCTGCCCCTGAAGAAGAGCGAATTCGTGTCCAGAAAGCATTAAGTTCCCTGTTGCCGGTTGCTCATCGTCTTCCCAGTGCGAGGATTTTGGCCTTGTTGGGGCGTGCATATTGTTGGGATGGCCAACAGGCGAAGGCCGTAGCGGTTTGGCAGAAGGCCCTGGCCCTGGATCCCCACCGCGACGATGTTGCTTTCTACCTTGCGGCTGTCGGATTCGCGTATGGATATCCTGTGGACCTCCCACACCCGGAGCGCGTGGCGCACATGGCGACCATTTGGGGCGATGAGGTGAAGTCCCGCCAAAAGGACCCGACCCCCTGGTATCAAATGGCATTTCAATTCCAGGCAACCGCTGAAACCGCGGCCAGATTGGCTCAGATGTATGTGCAGCACAAGGAGGAGGACCGCGCGCGTGAAGTCTGGCAACAGGCAGCCACTCGTATTCCGGATACCCATCCGGATCACTGGCAATCTCTTGCTGAATTGGCTTTATTGGAGAAGGACAACGAACGGGCTGCCCAGTACTTTGCCAAAGCTGCGGCCCTGGCTACGGGGAATCGCGCTTATACCTTGTACTTGCGATCGGGAGATTTATGGCAACGCGCGCGCGCGTGGGAAAAGGCCGCGCAAGCCTACTCCGACGCCCTTCGACTTAATCCGCAACGTCTGGATGCCTATCTGCGGTTGGGGCACCTCTATCGACAGCAGAAGGAATATGAAAAGGCGTTGCATTGGTATCAACTAGGAGAGCGCATTGCCCCTTACTCCTATGCTCCAGTATATTACCAGGCGTTGACTTATCGGGACATGGGACGTTATGAGGAGGCGTTGCTTTATCTGGACAAAGCTTTTGCTGTGAATCCTAAGGCCTCCTGGGTCCTTTACGTCAAGGCTACGATTTTGGCCCGGATGGACCGACGTCCTGAGGCTGTTTCCGTGTTGGCCCGGGCCATTGAACTCCATTCCAATCCCCCACCCGAGTGGCAAGACCTGAAAGCCCGTTGGGAACGCTACCCGACCCAACGATTGGATCCCGACTACTGGTTTCAGCGAGGACGTTTTCAAGAGAAGAAGCGCCTATGGCGGACCGCGGCGGACTTTTACCATTATGGCGCCCAGGTCGCCCACCCCCCTGATGATTATCCGTTACTTTTGCGCGAGGCGCTCATGTGGCGCTACTTAAAGCAATTTGACCGCGCTGCCTCCATCTATCAGGATTTGATAGAGCGCTATCCTGACAGGTGGGAGGCGTACATGGGCATGGGTGAAGTATATCGTTCGCAAGGAAAGTACGACGAAGCCTACCGTTGGTTTTACGAAGCGCATCTGCGGGCACCAGACCAACCAACACCTTTGTACTACATGGGATTGGCTCGGTTTAGTGGGAAGAATTACGGTGACGCGCTGAAGTATTTTGAACAAGCAATTGCCTTAAACCCGAATAACGCCTGGTACTGGTACTATAAAGCGGTTACCCTAAAAGCGTTGAAGCGCGATGACGAGGCCATAGAAACCCTAAAAAAGGCGATTTCATTGCACTCTTCTCCCCCTGCCTCCTGGAATCATACCCTGCAAAAATGGCAACACCCGCAGTGAGAAGCGCAGGTTGGCGTACCGGGATCTTTGTGTTATTCTACCTTTACTCAACACAGAGCGGGCTGAAGAGAGTATGAGCGAATCCTTGTGGGAACGTGTTCTTCACGCGGTACGTGGTTTCATGTACGGCGCGGCCAAATCCTGGGTTATAGTCCCCTATCAGTTGAAAAAGCGCCAGGAACTTGAGCACATGTTCGTGTTGCTCATGCTTTCCGAATACGAGGGGGCTTCCCTGGCCCCGCCTGACTTGCAATTGCGCTTGTTGCCGTACCTTATCCCCCAAATACTCTACTGGCGGCGGCGCATGCGGCTTTGGGACGATGATTTGGAGATGGCTCACCTTCCCCATCTAGGGCATTGACCATGCGTGTAGTGGTTGACGTTTCCCCTGCAGTAAACAGCAAGGCCGGGTTAGGCCGTTATGCCGCGACCCTGGTTGAACACTTGCGGCATACATGGGTGGGGGAACACCTGTACCTCTTCTACAACCGACGGCATGGAGGAACAGTGCCCTGGAACTTATCTACATTTCCATCCCGGCGTGTGTCCCTGGGGTACAAGCCCTGGCGGATGCTGGTGTGGTTAGGACATGTGGGGCGAATCCCCTTTGACCGCTTGTTACCCTCTGACACTCGTCTATTTCACGCCACTGAACACTTGCTACTTCCCTTGCGGCACATCCCTGCTGTGTTCACTGTG
Organism: uncultured Anaerolineae bacterium; assembly: GCA_964402285.1. GTDB lineage: Bacteria > Chloroflexota > Anaerolineae > JAADDB01 > JAADDB01 > CAYPUG01. The sequence goes on from CAYOAZ010000010.1 coordinate 12,562, forward strand.
CACGATTTGATTTTCGAGAAATTTCCCCAGTACCACAAACCCCTGAACCTCTTTTACCTTAAACACACAGTACCTGTGTTCGTACGCCGGTCAGCAGCGGTAATCACCATTTCCCAGGCTTCCAAGCAGGACCTGATATCTCTCTATCGGGTGCCTGCCCAGAAAATTCACGTGATTTATGAAGCCCCAGCCCCTCACTTTCGCCCTGTACCCCCGGAAAACATCGCGGCCATTCAACGGAAATACCACTTGCCTCCTCGATATCTTTTAACTGTGGGCACATTGGAACCGCGAAAAAATCTGGTCACCCTCTTGCGGTCTTTTGAGAAAGTGTATGCCAGTGGGCTTGTGGATGCGTTGGTGATTGTGGGACAGAAGGGGTGGTTGTACGAGGATTTTTTCAACGCTCTGGAAAACAGTTCAGTGCGCGACCGGGTTATTCTGACCGGGTTTGTGCCTGACGAGGATTTACCTGCGGTGTACGCGGGCGCATTAGTCTTTGTATTTCCCTCCTACTACGAGGGATTCGGCCTTCCTTTGTTAGAGGCCATGGCCGTTGGCGTGCCGGTTGTCGCGTCCTCGGCCCCTCCCTTGCCGGAAATAGGGGGGGACGCGGCTCTTTACGCGTCGCCAGACCAGTGTGAGGAATTCGTCACGCAAATCCTGGCTTATCTCCGAGACGAGACTCTGCGGGAGGAGATGCGTGAACGGGGATGGCGGCGGGCTCGCCAATTTTCCTGGGAACGTACGGCGACCCAGACCGCGGCTGTGTATGCCCAGGTGTTGGCGCAGGGGACTGGCTAATAGGGGGATATTATGCGCGAAATTCAGGAATTTTTGGCGCAATGGGAGTCCACGCTAGATCCACGCCGGCCGGAGCGTGCCCATCCGCCGGCCCAGGTGTTGGGATACGGTGAAATCAGCACCGTGTTGAGTATTGACCATCCACTCTTGCGTGAATATGCATTGAAACGAATGCCCATGTTTCACCATCGTGGTGAAGTCGACGCGTACATTAACCTCCACCAGACTTACCTTCGTCACCTCCAGGACATAGGAATTCATGTACCGGAAACGCACCTTCTTCCAGTGCCCCGACATCCCCAGGGGTATACAGTGTACATTTTGCAAAAGCGGTTACCCTCTCACGCGATTGGTAATCACCTTATACGGATACTGCCTTTGAAGGAGGCGTTGTCATTCATCTTCCACGTATTACACAGCATCCGCCTTGTGTTCCAATACAACGCAGCCCATCGGGGGACTCTGGCTTTGGGCTTTGATGCCCAGATTTCCAACTGGGCAGTGCTCAACGTGGAAGAAGGGGCTACCACATTACCCCGTGAGCCAATTCTCGCGTATTTCGATACCAGTACTCCCTTGTTACAGAAAAATGGTCGGGAACAACTCAACCCGGAGTTGTTCCTGCGCAGTGCCCCTTCCTTTTTAGTGTGGATTATTCGCCTCTTTTTCCTTAAAGACGTGATGACTCGGTATTACAATTTTCGTCTTGTTGTGTTGGACTTAATCGCCAATTTCTACAAGGAGAAGCGCGGGGATTGGGTGCCTCAGGTAATTCAGGCAGTGAACACGTGGGTACAGGACATGCCGGAGTGGAGTGGTCCTCCCTATTCTGTGGATGAAGTGCGTGCTTATTACCGTGAGGATGCGTTCATCTGGCGATTTTATTTAGCCGCGCGTAAACTAGATCGGCGTCTCCACGAGGGGCTGGGGCGTACATATCCTTACATTTTACCGGACAACATTGAGCGGTAGGAGGACTTATGCAATCCTTTGACACCTTTCGGCCGGTTCCCATTTCGGAAGATACTTTGTGGAATGTGCTGCGTTGGGATGAGCGGGGGCTTGTGCCGGTCATTGTGCAAGATGCGCGCACGCATGTTGTGCTTATGCTTGCATATATGAATGAGGAAGCGTTGCGACGCACCCTGGCTACAGGCGAAACGTGGTTTTGGTCCCGGAGTCGACAAACACTTTGGCACAAAGGCGCAACCAGCGGTAACATACAGCACGTTGTGGAGATCCGCGTGGATTGTGACGGGGATACACTGCTTGTCCTTGTGGATCCCGCGGGACCGGCTTGTCACACAGGCAATTATTCCTGTTTTTATCGTGAGTTGGCACCAACGTAATTTCCCGCCGATTTACACGTCAGCACTCAAGGAGGCATTATGTCCGACACGCTGGCCCACTTGTGGGGCATTATCGAGAATCGACGGCTTTATCCTAAGGAGGGATCTTATACGGTTTCTCTCTTTCGCAAGGGCGTGGGCGAAATTGCGAAGAAAGTGGGAGAGGAGGCCGTTGAGGTGGTTGTGGCCGCGTTACATGAATCAGATGAGCGACTCGTGTATGAAACCGCGGACCTGGTGTATCATGTAATGGTTTTACTATCTGCCCAGGGGCTTTCGTGGGAGGACGTGGAAGCAGAATTGCGTCGGCGGTTTGACATGGGGAGAGAGGAGTTACCATGAGCGAGCAACACGTGAACGCATCGACACGACCCAAAATTTCCATTGTGGCACCGGCGTACAATGAGGAAGAGGTTTTGCCAGAATTTTACCGCCGTGTGCGTGAGGTGATGGATGCCATCGGTGAGCCGTGGGAACTCATTTTGGTGAACGATGGGAGTCGAGACAACACTTTAGCCATCATGCGGGAGTTGCACGAGAAAGACCCGCGGGTAAAGATTGTCTCGTTTTCCCGCAATTTCGGCCACCAGTTAGCCATTACGGCCGGTCTTGATTACGCATCCGGGGATGCCGTTATCATCATTGACGCGGACTTGCAGGATCCGCCCGAGGTTATCGCTGACCTCATTGCCAAGTGGCGTGAGGGATATGATGTTGTGTACGCGGTACGCAAGGAACGCAAGGGGGAATCCTGGTTTAAGGAATGGACAGCGAAATTTTTCTACCGCTTAATCTACCGCATCACCGATGTGGATATTCCCAAGGATACAGGCGATTTCCGCCTGATGGACCGCAAGGTGGTTGAAGCCTTGCGCACTATGCGGGAACGTAATCGGTTCATGCGTGGGCTTTCTGTGTGGGTCGGATTTAAACAGACCGGTGTGTACTACGTTCGTGAACCCCGTTTTGCTGGTGAGACCAAGTATCCGCTTCGCAAGATGTTGAAATTTGCCCTGGATGCTATTACGTCCTTCTCCTATGTGCCCTTGCAGTTGGCCACATATACAGGATTTGCCGTGGCGGGTTTGAGTCTGGTGGCCGTGCTTGTGGCTGTGTATCTCCGCTTAACCACGGGGCGAGCGCTCCTGGGACAGGCAACCACGTTGGTGGCCGTGCTTTTCCTGGGGGGGATTCAACTTATCTTCCTGGGCATTATTGGTGAGTACTTGGGACGTATTTACGACGAAGTTAAGGCTCGGCCGTTGTACATTGTGGCGGAGACAATAGGGTTCGATGATCAAAGCGAACAGGTGAGAGTGCGCAGTGTGCCGCCCCCTCACAAAGAGACTACAGTACAATAGGAGGATGGTGCGTGGCAGGTCATACATCTACACCGTGGACCCGGCAACGATATGTGCTGCTTATGGCTTTGGTGGCCATATTTGGCCTTTCCTGGATTGTGGCGTCACGTGTCCCAGAGAACACAACACGTCATGTGGCTCAGGCGCCCAAACCCGGCTTTCTGGCTCCGGATTTTGAGTTGCAAAGCCTGGACGGCGAAACTATTAAGTTGAGCCAATATCGCGGGTATCCGGTTGTCATTAACTTTTGGGCTACGTGGTGCCCCCCCTGTCGTTCTGAGATGCCCGCTATTGTTCAGGAATACGAACGGTATAAAGAGCAAGGGTTGGTGGTTTTAGCCATCGATAACGGCGAGGATCCGCCGAAGGTGCTGGAATTTCGCAAGCAGTATGGCATGTCTTTTCCTGTTTTGTTGGACAAGAAGATGAGGGTAGCCGAGATGTACCAAATTCGCGCCCTGCCCACGACCTTCTTCATTGCTCCTGATGGGACGATTACGGATATGGTTGTAGGTGGGATGAATGCGGCTACAGTTCGAGTCCACTTCCAACGCTTGATGGAGGAACGTTAACATGATGCCTGTGTTTTCGCTCGGTGGTTTATCCATCCCCGCGAAACCGTTTATTCTGTTGATTGGGTATTACATCGCGCTGTGGTTGGGAAGCAAAGGGGCGGAATCCCTGGGTATTGATGGGGATCATGTGTGGAACGGTGGGTTTTTGAGTGCGGTGGGCGGTTTGGTGGTTGGTCGACTTGCGTATGCGATTCGTTATCCGCAGGTGTATCTTCGGGATCCTCTGGCCCTGGTGTCGCCTCGTTTGAGCACTTTTGTTCCCTGGGCGGCTGTGTTGGGTGGGGTTCTTATCGGCTATGTGTATGTACGACGTCATGGTATCCCCTTAGGGCGCTTTGTGGATGCGATAACGCCTGCCCTGGTGCTGTTGTGGGGCATTGTGGCGTTGGCCAACCTGTTCGCTGGCGATGCGTACGGGGAGGTGACACATCTTCCCTGGGGCGTCGAGATGTGGGGAGCGGTACGCCATCCAACTCAGTTATACGATTTAATAGGGGCGGTGCTTACCTTGTTTTGGCTCTTCCTCAAACCAAGTCCTCGCGGGCAGGGGATTTGGGGGTGGCGCTTGCTGTTCGCTTATAGCACGTGGCGTTTGCTCATTGAAGCCTTCCGTGGGGACAGTGTTACCGTATGGGGGGGCTATCGACTTTGGCAATTAGTCGCCCTGGTAGGCGCCCTTGTTGCCTTGGGGGCTTTAGCCCGAATTGCTCCCTCATCGCGCGAGGTACGGGGATGATACCGTGGCCGTGCACCCCCCGTCGAAGCCCGCCCCAATGCCTTACTCGACCGTCCGGCTCCGGCCAGGCACCCCCACGTCACCCAGGCGACACCACTTAGGGCTGCTTCCTTCCGGACCTGACCCGGTTCGTGGCTGCCTGCCGCGTGGGACCCAGCCTTCAACGCCGGGCCGGCCGAGCAGTCACATCAGGGCGAACCCCTCAGGGGGGAATTCAGCCCCGCTATGGCGGATTGCGGGTACAGGGCACCGCCAGCTCCCCGCCTAGCACGGCCGAGATCTATAGTACAGAGAGCGCGTGAATGCGTCAAATTTCAGGACTTTGTGTTTCCTTCTTGCAGAATGACCTGTTCAAAAATTCGCCAACAGAGGAGGGGGTATGGATCTGGGACTTCGCGGACGAGTGGCCTGTGTAGCTGCGGCTAGCAGCGGTCTGGGCAAAGCCTCTGCGTTAGAGTTGGCCCGCGAGGGGGCTCGCGTGGCCATCTGTGCTCGGCACGAGGAACGGCTCCTCGCTACGGCGCGGGAAATTCAAGAGACAACAGGGGCTGACGTGTTGCCTGTAGTCGCGGATGTCACGCGACCCGATGAGGTCCAGCGTTTTATTGCAGAAGCCGCGAATACATGGGGACGGGTGGATGTGCTGGTGACCAACGCGGGCGGACCTCCTGCAGGCACCTTTGAGGATTTCTCGGATGAAGATTGGGAGGCCGCTTTTCGGCTGAATTTCCTGAGCACACAGCGCCTTATTCAGGCTGCTTTGCCGTACATGAAGACTCAGCGGTGGGGACGCATTATAACCATCACATCGGTATCTGCCAAGCAGGTTCTCCCGAACCTGATTTTGTCTAACGCGATTCGAGCAGGTGTCCATGGGCTGGTTAAATCGCTAGCCCAGGAGTTAGGACCGTATAACATTACCATTAACGCGGTCTGTCCCGGCCCTATTTTGACAGAGCGGTTGCAATCTCTGCTGGAGAACGCGGTTCGGACGCAAGGAATTACCATGGAAGAGGCGCAATCAGGATGGGTTGCCCAAATTCCGCTGGGGCGTTTAGGCGCTCCCCACGAGTTTGGGGCTGTGGTTGCCTTTCTTGCCTCAGAGAGGGCGAGTTTTGTCAACGGTGTCCTGTTGCAAGTAGATGGAGGGATGGTCAAAGGGTTGCTGTAAGGTGTGATGAATGCTGGATTTTTGTACACCCTGTCGATGGGAGGATTGACCCGAACCATGGATGAACCACGAAAGCGAGCATTGGATGTTCTACCTGTGTCTGCGTTTCGAGATGAGATTTCCGTGATGTTGGACCTGGCGTGGCAGGCCCGTGAGGTTGCTTTTCGCTACTACACTCCGGATATGCACGTGGATTACAAAGGGATAGACGATCCGGTGACGCAAGCGGATCGGGAGATTAACGAGTTGATTGTGTCCGGGTTGCGTCGGTTTTTCCCGGATGACGGTATTTTGTCAGAAGAAGCCCCGGATTCACCGGAAACGCGCTTGGGGAAGCGACGGCTGTGGTGTGTCGACCCCCTAGATGGCACACGGGAATACACAGAGCGGTTGCCTCAATGGGCTGTTATGATAGGACTGGCAGTGGATGGCAGTGCCCTGGCCGGCGTGGTGTATTCTCCCCCTCGAGACCTTACTTTAATAGGCATTGTGGGGGAAGGGGCCTGGATGTGGGATGATGGGTGGCGTCCCTTACACGTTTCCCAGGTGCGGGATCCCCGTAGGGCCACGATGGCTGTAAGTCGTTCCCATCGAAGTCCTCACGTGGATGCTCTGGCCCGCGAGTTGGGCATCACCCGCGAGATTCCTCACGGGAGTGTAGGCATGAAGATCGCGCTCCTGGCATTGCAAGAAGCCGACTTGTACGTACATCCCACAAAGGGGACAAAGGAGTGGGATTTGTGCGCGCCAGAGGCTGTCCTCGTGGGGGCAGGGGGCCGTATGACGGACATGTATGGACGTCCTTTCCGCTATAATAAACCCAATCCTGCCAATCCCTATGGGCTTATTGCCTCAAATGGGTTCTTGCATGATGCTGCCGTTGAGGCAGTACGTAAGATTATTGGGGCCACTGGAACCTCTTGAGGATGAGGTGATGAAACGCAAAATAGGACTTTCGCTCCTTTTTGGGTTTATGGTCATCCTGATTCTTTTGTTCCTCGCAGACGTGCGTAAGGTCGCGATGACACTGCGCACGTTCCAGTGGATATACGCGCCACTTATTATAGGATTCACGTTACTTAATTACGGTTTGCGATTTGTGAAGTGGCATTATTATGTTCGCCTTCTTCATATTCGTAATATTTCTGTCATTAACTCTGCTCGGGTGTACTTTTCTGCCTTTTTTATGGTTATGACCCCAGGGAAGTTGGGTGAGTTCTTCAAGGCATATCTCCTTAGCCGAATTACAGGTACTCCTGTTGCTGTGACGGCTCCCATGGTCGTGGCTGAACGCATTACAGATGGGGTCTCCATGACTTTGTTAGCCATGTTGGGGCTCATTACGTATCCACAGGCCTCCCTGGGCGTGGGCCTTTCCTTTTTAGCCTTGGTAGCCTTTATTGCCCTCATTCAGGTCCGACCGTTGGCGTTGCGCCTTTTGTCGTTTGGTGAACGGTTGCCTGGAGTGCGCGGGTTCTCCCATGCTTTTTACGAAGCGTATCAGAGTGCATATCGTCTTTTCCGCTGGGACGCGCTTTTGGTGGCAACTGTGTTGGGCTTAATTTCCTGGGGAAGCGAGGGGGTAGCATTTTACCTGGTATGGCGGGGGCTGGGCATTCCCGGCAGTTTGACATTGTTATCCCAGGCTGTTTTCATCATGGCGTTTGGTATTATTGTCGGCGCGGTATCGGCCCTACCGGGCGGAGTCGGCGCTGCAGAGAGCAGTATGGCCGGCCTATCGTTTCTCTTAATTGCCCATGAGGAGACTACAGCAATCGTTGGGACACTCTTGGGACGGATTTTCACCCTGTGGTTTGGCGTGTTACTGGGGCTCTTCATTTTCACCTTGAACCGTCGGTGGTTATTGGGTGACGTGGGCATCGATGCCGCGGAGGTGTCATTTGCCCAGCAGGCTGAAGAGGAAGGAAAACCATGACGGAACTGTGGCGCGTGGAATTTCACTGTCACACGTGTTATTCCCCGGATAGCTTGGTGCGCCCTGCGGATCTGGTTCGACGTGCTCGGGCGTTGGGATTGAATAAAGTCGCGGTAACCGACCACAACACAATACGTGGCGCTCTGGCTGCGAAGGAAATCGATCCTGATTTAATCATTGTGGGCGAGGAAGTCCTCACCACCGCGGGGGAATTCATCGCCTTTTTCGTGCGCGAGGAAGTTCCAAAGGGGCTACCCCCTGAAGAAGCCTTGGCCAGGCTCAAGGCCCAGGGGGCAGTTGTGGCCATTTCCCACCCCTTTGATGTGATGCGAGGCTCTGCGATGGGGGAAGAGAACACCCGACGCTTTGTGACCGAGTTGGATGCGTTGGAGGTTTTCAACGCCCGCAACCATCGTCCGTGGATGAATGAGAAGGCAGAGGCCTTGGCTCAGGAGTACGGCCTTGGACGCTTTGGTGGCTCGGATGCGCACAGTTTGTGGGAATTGGGGCGAGTTGTGACGGTGCTGCCCCCATTTGAAGATGCGGAAAGTTTGCGTGTTGCTCTTCACAGCGCGCGCGTCGAGGGAATTTATAGTCCGGTATGGGTTCACGCGATAAGTACGGGGAGTAAGGTCATTAAACGAATGATTCGTTTGTTTGCTCCCAATTGGTGTAATGCTTGAGGGCTTTCTTTAGGGCATATGGCGTTGGGCTGTTTATGGTTTGCTAGCGTTTTGTTGCCATGGGGGATTGTGGTCTAGGCCGCGGCCATTTGGCCCTCTGGCTTTTTTGATTATAATGGAAGTTGCTTGTAAGTAATTGTTGCAGTACCCAGGGTGCGAGAATTTATAATTCACACTAACTCGGTGTAGAACGTCTGTACTTCCACGATAAGGGGGTGAGAACGGTCGAAACGCGAGGGGGGACGTAGCGCCTGGACTCTCCGCGTAGGGTGGCGTTTGCGCCTTGGAGACGCGGGGAGTTGACGAGGGTGGAGGTTCCTCACCGCAGGGTGGGGTTAACCCGGATGCCCGTCCGGGGAAAATCGAGAGATCGGCGGATGCCTCCCAGGGCGTGCCACCGCCCTGCCGTCCCCAAATGGTAAGTGCTCTGACAAAGCCCTCAGGTGACTGGGGGGACAAAACAGAGCACAGTGGCAGGTACAACTTAAATCCACGCGTGTTGTGCTGGCCCCGCGCGTGCAAAGCACGACAGGGGAACGATAGGTTATTTCCAGGATGGGCTTTGGTTTTCCCTTATCTCCCTGGTTCGGGGGCCAGTGTGTCTTCATGCCACCACCTGCACTTTTCCTGGAAAGGGAGGAGGGTTATCTATGTGCGGTATTGTCGGTTATGTCGGACCCCGGAACGCGGTGCCAATTATCTTAGATGGCTTGCAGCGTCTAGAATATCGCGGATATGACTCGGCCGGTCTGGCTGTCCTCTCTGATGACGGTCGGGTTCACGTTTACAAGGAGGTGGGGAAGTTAGAGCGCCTGCGGGAGGTGGTGCAGTCTGCCTCGGTGCAGGGGCACACAGGCATTGGTCATACCCGTTGGGCTACTCACGGGAAACCAAGTCGATATAATGCCCACCCGCATGCAGATCCGCATCACGATGTTATCGTAGTTCACAATGGTATTGTCGAAAATTACCTGGAATTGAAGATAGAACTCTCTGCTGAGAACGTTGTTTTTACCTCTGAGACGGACACGGAGGTTATTGTCCACCTTATTGATCGGGAAATTCACCGTGGCTTATCCTTTGAGGAGGCGGTACGGAGTGCGTTGTTGCGCCTGGAAGGGGCTAGCGCGGTAGTGGCGATGTCTCGCCATCATCCCCACACGTTAGTGGCCGCGCGCTTGGGAAATGCGGGGGCTGTTGTTGTTGGCCTGGGGGACGGGGAGGTGTATGTGGCTTCCGATATTCCGGCGATTTTACCCTACACGAGGCGCATGGTTTTCCTGGAAAACCGTGAAGTAGCGGTGGTGCACCCGGATGCTGTTCATTACTGGCACTTGGATACAGGTAAACCCCTATCCCCAAAAATCCACGTTATTCCCTGGAATCCCCTGGCGGCCGCGAAGGGGGAGTACAAGCATTTCATGCAAAAGGAGATTTTTGAACAGCCCCAAGCCATTACGGATACGTTACGCGGCCGCGTTGACTTCACCACCGGGCAGGTTACCCTGGAAGATTTGTCCATCACCCCTGAGGAGGCCGCGGCTATTCAACGCATTCACATTGTTGCCTGTGGCACTTCTTACTACGCAGGATTGGTGGGAAAGTTCTTGATAGAGAACATCGCTCGTATCCCTGTAGAAGTGGATTATGGTTCGGAATTTCGATATCGCGATCCCCTTTTGAGTTCCCAGGATGTCGTTTTGGCCATTACCCAATCCGGGGAAACCGTGGACACTCTGGCCGCGCTTGAGGAAGCTCGCCGTCAGGGCGTGCGTTCATGGGCCATTGTGAACGTGGTAGGCAGTCAAGCAGCCCGTATCAGTGACGGTGTTATTTACATGCAAGCCGGACCTGAAATAGGGGTCGCGTCCACGAAGGCGTTCACGGTCTCGGTCGTGGATCAGTACCTTCTGGCGTTGTACTTAGCGCAAGTGCGAGGTCTCCTTTCCTCTTCGATGGCTCTTGAACACGCGCGCGCGCTGGCGCAACTCCCGAAACTGGTTGGCGACACCCTGGCTGCGGTGGATACTGTTACGAAGGAACTGGCCCTCCGTTACTATAAGGCTCAGAATTTCCTCTATTTAGGTCGCGGTATTCATTATCCAATTGCCCTGGAAGGGGCGTTGAAACTGAAAGAAATTTCGTACATTCACGCGGAAGGTTACCCTGCGGGCGAGATGAAGCACGGTCCCATCGCGTTAATCGATGAGAACATGCCGGTTGTCGCTTTGGTACCTCAGGATCACGTGTACGAGAAGATGTTAAGTCAGGTTGAACAGGTGAAAGCGCGAGGGGGACGGGTCATTGCCATCGCAAACGATGGCGATGCGCGCATAACCGAGAAGGCGGATGATGTGATTAGAGTTCCCAAGACGCTTTCATTTTTGCAGCCCGTTCTCTCTGTAATTCCATGTCAGTTGTTCGCGTACCACGTAGCAGTACGCCGGGGCAATGACGTGGACCAGCCCCGGAACCTGGCTAAGTCCGTTACAGTGGAGTGAAGCGCTTTTTCGCGTCGGTTACGTAGCCCGGGGAACCGGTACGGTTGCCAGGATTTCTTCAATCACATCCTGGGCCTGCACATCGCGCACCCGTGCTTCTGGGGTGAGAATAATGCGGTGGGCAAGGACGACGCGCGCGAGGGCTTTGATGTCATCCGGGAGTATGTACTCTCTGCCCTCCATGGCGGCCAATGCACGCGCTCCCTTGAACAGAAAAAGACTTCCTCGCGGACTGGCGCCCAGGTAAATGTCGGGGTGTTTGCGTGTAGCCGATACGATATCTACAATGTATCCTTTAAGGGCGTCATCCACGTAAACCTGTTTGATGGTTTGCTGAGCGGCAAGGAGTTCTTCCACCGAAATCACCTGACGTACGTCCTCGATAGGATGGTGATCCCGCTGCGTGTCGAGCATGGCGATTTCGTCCTCGCGCGTTGGATATCCCAGATGGACGCGTAGCATAAACCGGTCCACTTGCGCTTCGGGCAAGGGGAAAGTGCCTTCGTACTCTATGGGGTTCTGTGTTGCCAGGACGAGGAATGGCCTAGGCATGGCGTATGTGATACCGTCTACTGTAATCTGACGTTCTTCCATGGCCTCTAAAAGCGCTGCCTGGGTTTTAGGCGGGGCTCGGTTGACCTCATCGGCCAGGACGATTTGTGAGAGTATGGGGCCAGGGCGGAATTCAAACTCCTGAGTTTTTTGGTTAAAGATGGATACCCCCGTCACGTCACTGGGTAACATGTCCGGAGTAAATTGAATGCGTCGGAATTCGCAGCCGATGGAGGAGGCCAGCGCCCGCGCCAACATGGTTTTCCCAACGCCAGGCACATCCTCGATGAGCACATGGCCTTCACACAGAAGGGCTACTATGATGTGGCGAATGGTTTCCCGTTTTCCCAGGATAACACGCTCCACGTTGGCGATGAGACGCTGTGTGAGTTGTTGAACTGTGTCCATGGGTAGTTAGGCCTCCAATCCTTGGAGTGCAATATGATTTAGCGAGAACCGTTTGCTGGATTATAATCCAAAATGGAGGAAGGAGCGTGATATGACACCGCGACGGACGCGCGACACGGAAGACGAAGAACTGCTAAGGCGTATTGCCGAAGGGGACGAGGATGCCCTGTTGCGCTTATACGATAAGTACGGGCGCCTGGTGTACTCTTTGGCCTATCGTGTGCTCCAGGATCACCAGTTGGCCGAAGAAGTGACCCAGGATGTGTTTACGCGCGTCTGGCAATCGGCTCGGTCCTTTGATCCCCGCAAATCGCGGTTCACCACGTGGTTGACCTCTATTACGCGGAACCGCGCTATCGATGTTCTTCGTCGCCGCAGAGTGCGAGGGTTAACCGGTGCCGGAGAGGCTGAATTGAACACAGCCATTACACGTGCTGATGAGCGCTTTTCCCCTGAACATCACCTTCAGACGTTGGCGGTGCGGGAAGCATTGCGTCAGCTTCCTCCTGCTCAACGTGAGGTGTTGGAGTTGGCTTACTTTGGTGGAATGACCCAACGGGAGATTGCAGAGCATTTGCACATTCCGCTGGGTACTGTGAAAACCCGCATGCGACTTGGCTTAATTAAGCTTCGGGATTTGCTGGAAGTCTCTGGCAATGGACGCACCAAATCCTCTTCTGTTCAGGGCCAGCAGAAATCGGGCTCTCTGACTTCAGAAAAAACCTCATCGACTTCGTAGGGCAAAGAATTCCCACGTGAGCCGCGAGATATCCTCAAATGTGGGGTTGGAGATATCCCACACAAGCCACTGGTTCGGGGTGCACAAAAATAGACTAATCACGTATGGACCTTGGGGGCCCCACACAAGCGCTACATCACCGTGGGTGTCTGGTGCGTATCCGTGTTTGTGAACGTAGCGGGTGCCCACGGGTAATCCGCCGGGCAGAAGAGCATCTCGTACGGGGTTCTGGGCTAGAATTCCTAACAGGTCCCGGCACTTGGGTGCAGAGAAACGGTCTGGGTACGCGGCCAGAAGTGTCCCCTTACCCTCGGCGCAGCGTTCTATCATGCCCAGAACCATGCCAATTTCCTCGGGGGTGGTTTGAACAAGTGGGTCGGGGTAGGTGTTCACATACGGGTGGGTATTGGCGGGCGTGCGAACGTGTTCCGGCGGTGGGTGTCGCCAGTCATAAGGTGCAATGATGAAACTGTTCTTCATACCCAGCGAACGCAGGAGTGCGGTTACTTCTCGAGATCCTCGGACGGGATCGCCATTTCCCAGGAAGGAGAGTAGACGATTGGCCGTGTAGTTCCCCGCGCCTGTTGTGCTGGTTACTGTTTCGGTCATCCAGGCTCTGAGTTCGCCCTGGGGGATTCCGTCTACTTTACCGTAGACGGCCAGCAAAATCGGGATTTTCATGGTGCTCATGCCGGAAAAGGCACTGTCGGATCCGTGGATGTTTACCTCTTCGCCCGTGTCTAACAGCCGGACAAACACTCCTCCAAATCCGGGAAATGCTTCCAGTCGTGCGTTCAACATGCGCTTTAATTCTTTCATGTCGGGGGGCGGTGGGGGCAACGTGTCGATGACCAGGTGGGTCTGGCGGTCGTTTCCGATGTGTTTTAAGGCTGCGATAACTTTGGGTGCGGATGCGCTTTTGTCCAGGCGTAATCCTGGCGTTGCCGGCTGCCATGTAAAACTCTCTGTCCGGGCGCGAACAGGTTGTGGGGGCCTGTCATAACGCTGGGCAACAGAGGTTAACCACTGGTCCAGACGCTGTGGATCCCATTCCAACACCAGTGGGACATCGTGGGTGGGCAGCGGGCGATTCAGCAGGGTGAGCAAAAAGGTTTTGATTCGGTAAACACGGTTGCCAATAGCCCGTGCTTGACCGATCATTACGCGCGTTTTAATCCGAACGCCTATGTCTTGGGGACGTAATATGAGTCGATGTTCCTGGTAGTAAACCGCTACAGGCGCGGCAAAGAGGGCGTTCAACTGACGGTCAATTTCTGCTGGAGTACGTCCGTTAATGGCTTGTCCGGCCAGGGTGACTCCCGGCGGAATAATACCTAGGCTTTGTTCCCAGGCGCGATAACGCATGAACAGGGGCGTGGCCAGGAGAATGAGTACCGCGAGCGTGAAGATACGTCGGCTCATCCGAGTACCCGTCGTCCGCGCCCTGCTCCCTCATCTGGGCCCACAATACCCCGTCGTTCCAGTTCTTCCATGATTTCCTGGGCTCGTTTAAAGCCAATGTGCAATTTACGTTGAAGCAGGGAGGCAGAGACGCGTTCTTGTCCTTGAATGAGAGCGATGGCTTCTTCCAGCACTTCGTCCCTCTCCTCGTTTTGAGTTTGGATGTGGGCCCAGGGTGCCTCACCCGAGGAGTGGCCACGAAAGTGATCTTGCCACCATTGGACCACACGGTCAACTTCTTCGTCGGAGACGTATGCTCCTTGCAACCGTATTGGGGCGGGTTTGTCGGGCGCCAGGAAAAGGCCATCGCCGCGCCCCAGTAAGGTTTCTGCTCCAGGGGTATCCAGGATTACCCGAGAGTCCACTTGTGATGTGACGGCAAAAGCCAGGCGTGCAGGGAAGTTGGTCTTGATGAGTCCGGTAATGACGTCCACACTGGGCCGCTGGGTTGCAACTACAAGGTGGATCCCTGTGGCGCGGGCCATCTGGGCAAGCCGGATGAGCATTTGTTCGACCTGGTCGCCCGCGGCCAGCATGATGTCGGCTAACTCGTCAATGACCAGGACAATGTAGGGGAGGGTGGGGCGTTGATGGCGGCGGGCCCATGTGTTGTAACTGCGCAGATTTCGCGCGTGCACGCGTTCGAAGGCTCGATACCGGTCGTCCATTTGAAGCAGTAACCAGGTTAGGGCTCGTATGACGTCCTCTATTTCGGTGATGACGGGCCCCAGGAGGTGAGGTACATTGACGAAATGGGTTAATTCCACCCGCTTGGGATCAACCAGGATGAAGCGCAGGTCATAAGGTGTGTTGCGCATCAGCCAGGTTACAAGCATGCTGGCAATAGCCACGGATTTCCCCGAGCCGGTAGCGCCTGCTATCAGCAAGTGGGGCAATTTTGTGAGGTCCGAAACTACAGGTTGACCGGTCACATCCCGTCCCAACGCAAGGGCCAGTGGGCTACGCAGGCGTTGGAATTCTTCCGAAGCGATAACTCCTCCCAGGGGGACGATGCTGATTTGGGTGTTGGGCACTTCGATGCCTACATATGGCTTACCCGGTACCGGGGCCTCGATGCGTATTGCGGGTGCTGCTAACATCAATGCTAAGTCGTGCTGGAGGGCAAGGATTTTACGCACGGATACACGGCGTTTTTGGCCGCTTTTGCTGGTCACAGTGAGGGGTTGTACGCAATACTGTGTTACTGCGGGTCCCACGTGGACTTCCACAACACGCACGGGGACGCCAAAGTTTTTAAGGGTTTCCCGGATAAGCCGGGCTTTTTTGCGCTGTTCCGCCTGAGGGGCGATGGAAAAATCTTCCTGGTTCAGCAGACTTAACGGCGGCAGCGCGTAACCCGTCTCAACTTCAAGGGGGGGCAGGACGCGCTCTGGAGCGGGTTGTTTAGGTGAGCGCCATAATTGCCATTGGGACCGCAGGCGATCCCATAGGGAGGCGCGTTTCTCCTTGAGGGGAGCGCGCACGGGACGGTGTTGGGCTGGCAGGTGCCATCCCAACCAAGGGGCCAGTTGGGCCCGTAACCATAATCCCCATTGGAGGATGACGTCCTGATCCAACGTCCATGGGGAATACCAGTAAATAAGCGCCAAGCCCATTCCCAGGAGGAGGACAAGTGCGGGGACTGTAAACGACGGTCCCACCACATTGGACAACATTTGGACCAGGGCTGCTCCTGCTATGCCTCCTGCAGGCCCCTCTGTTGCTGTGTCGGCTAAGCCAAGGGCGGCCCATCCTGCGAGTTCCCAGCCGACGACGAAGAGGGGATGAATGTCTTCCCTGGAGGTATCTGTGCCCTTCAGGAAGGGAATCAGTGCGAGCGCTAACGCCAAGGGCCATCGTCCTATGCCCCAGAGGTGTGTCCAAGCCTCCCAGGGGGTTCGCAATGCCGTAATAGGGATCAGGTGGATCAGGGACGCGAACAAAGGGAGCAGCCACAGCAGGTCTGCTGGTAGGGCGCGCACGTACCTCCACAGGTGAAGGAGTTCCTTTCCCCCGCGTATTGCTGCCTGTATGATGCGTTGTTGCGACGATGTTGGGCGCCTATGTTTTTTCAAGGGTATCCCGTTATTGCGCCTCTGCTGCCTGGCGAAGGCTCAGAGCGATACGCCGTTCGGGTGCGTTGACATTTAGTACTTTTACGCGCACCTGTTGTCCTCGTCGTACCACGTTCCACGGGCGTACAAAAGGCTGGTCCCCGAGTTCTGAAACGTGAATTAGCCCTTCTATTCCATCTTCCAGGCGCACAAAGGCTCCAAAGTGAACAATGTGACTTATTACACCCTCAACAATGTCGCCCGGGCGGTACCGCTGTTCCACGTTTTCCCACGGGTCAGGTTGAAGGCGTTTGATGCTCAATGCTATTTTACGCTGATTTGGCTTTAAGCCCAAGACGAGGACCTTCACGAGATCGCCCGGACGGACCACCTCGCTGGGGCGTTCCACCCGATTCCAAGAGAGTTCAGAGATGTGGACCAGCCCTTCAATACCGCCGATGTCAACAAAGGCGCCGTAGGGAGCTAGACGAGTAACTTTGCCCTCTAGCACATCACCGGGTTGTAACGTCTCCCACAACTGCAGCGCATGTTCGTCTTCAAGCGCGGCCCGCTCGGAGAGGATTAATCGCCCGCGTGCCTTGTCGATTTCGATGATGCGCAGTTTTAGCGTTTGGCCCAGTCGTGTGCTTAACACATGGAGGCGTTCTTCAATGTCGGGCAAGCGGGGCAAGTTCAGCATGTGGGAGGTGGGGACGAATCCCTGGAGCGAGTAGTAATCCACGAGCACGCCGCCCTTGTTGTACCCGGTAATGGTCAACTTCAATATGCGGTGCTCGCGCATGTCTGCTTCAGCCCGGTCCCAATCTTCTGGTTTTCCCGGTACTGACATGGGGGGTACTGCCTTCTCCCGTCGCGGGGTGGGGGAGGACCATGAAGTTGGGGGATGGGTGGAGAGTTCTCCTTGTGAAAGCAGGGCTTCCCAGTAACCATCATCAGGTGGTGCAGGTATGTTACTGTAAACCACGGCACTCCTCCTCTTCAGCGTTCTCCACTTGCGGCATAGCGGAAAATGGATGAACTGTGGGGCTATTTATAACTAAAAGCCAAAAAGATAGTCTGATTATACACAAGTTATAAAGCTTTTGTCAAGGGGATTTTTGTAAAAATATCATTTGATTTTGGTGGAGGACAGTTCACGACGCGGAGGAATGGCCGTTGTTGGGGGAGGATTTTTGGCTCTGAACGTGTTCTTCCTCCATCTCACGCAATACCCTCGCCACTTCGGCAATAGCCACTCGCTGCTTTCGGTATAAGTCCGATTCGCTCATGGCTAAACGGTGGGCAATTTCACGTACTCGTTTTCCTTGAACGAATTTAAGGTCAAGGATGTTGTACAGGAGCCATTCCGAAGTTGTCATGCGTCGCTGCCCCTCTGGACGTAGGCGTTCAATAGCCTGCAGGAGCACATTTTGCAGGGCACGAGTTTTGTGCATTCCCTGACTTTCCGCCTCTTTTGTAACTACCTGGAGGTTGAGAAGGGGATTCTCGCTCAGTTTTGGCCCCCCCCAGAAGTGACGCAGCGCGTCCCACACCCAGCGGACAAAGTCCGCATCACTGGCCGTTATAACCGGACTGGCCCCTTCCCGAGCGTTGAAGCGTGGGCTCCCATGCGTTTGTTGTAGGTGAATAATGGTGGGAATGGTGTCCCGCACGAGGGTGAAGATTTGCTGTTGCAGGTATCGGTCTTCAACCGCGGCTTCTGCTTGTTTTAGCAATCGTTTTACCCAGGATCGCGTTTCCTCATCAATGAGCGACAAATCAGGTGTTTTGAGGCCCAGGAGCCCGATTATCGTGCCCTCCTTGCCGGAGCGCAACGGCGCTACCAGGTATGAACCGTGGGGTATGAATGGCCATTCCGTGTCCACGGGCAACTCTCGCGCTTGCCGAACAATTTCAGCAATGTGCCGAGCGGTGAGTATCTCCAACGCATCCCCTACCGGACCATACGCGGCCTGTAGACGCCACGCATCCTCCGCTATCGTGGCCACAAAACCACGATCTGAGCGCATCGCCTCACAGAGGTGCATGAGAATGTTCGTCAGCACCTGGTGTAAGTCGGAAGTGGTTAATAGGCGACGTTCCAGTTCTGCCAACCAATCCAGTTCTTGCCTGTCCTGGGGGTAAACGATGCGGTCTATCCAGGGCATGATAAGGTGGACAATGCCCTGGGCGATGACGATAAGGCCGGTTATCACAACAACCAGCACCACCTGGCCGGGCAAGTCGAACAGGGTATCCAGGCGGGTTAAAACAAGTGTGGTCACGACCACAGCAATAGCCAATGTAGGACCGTTAAGGAGAAAGCGTACAAGGTTGCGTTTAATCACGCGCTCCGGAGTGAGTACGCCATAATAGGCAACCGTGTAGGCGATCACAATGAGGGCAAGAGCCACTATAACGTTGCCGATGAGTGTGGAGGAGAGCACCAGCCAGGTTAAAGGATGGCTTCGTCGCGGCGTCAGGATAAGGTACGGGAACACAGCCAGGCCGGGTGCGGTGTATGCCAACGCAAGGCGAGTAATGCGCCGCTTGGTGGTAGTGGTAATAGCCCGCTGGCGGGCTTGATACACGTTGTACGTACCGTAAAGGAGGGTAAACCCGTAGTATGCTGCAAAGATCGGAAAGAATGGACCCGCGGCTAACTGGTTAATCGGCGGTACGTAAGTGCCTGCCCGCACTACCAGATCACTGAACCAGGCCAGCACCACAAAGAACGCGCTTAATGCATAACTGCCAATGACGGCCGCTCGCCGCCGAACCGATGGATGCCCGGTTGTACGAAGGACCGCGTCAGATAGGTGAAGGTATGCGGCTGGCATAAAGCCAATGCCCAACCACTGGAGGCGTAACCAGCGTTGTACACTATCTGCCCGCGTCACGTAGGGAACAACCAGGTCACCCAGGTAGACCACCAGAAGGCTCCCCAACAGAGCCACAAACCCCCACGCGACTTCACTGCGGAAGTTATTGACGAAAATGTACACGGCCAACGATAGGCTGAGAATGGCGATTGTGGCCGTGACCAGTTCGTTGAGAAAGACGAGAACGGTAATGCTGTCCATGCTTGTCCACGCTTAAACGCATGCCCACGCTTTTATGGCCTAAAACCAGCGGCGTAAGGAACGGCTTAAATACATGGCAATCTCGCCACGCCCAAAGTGGGCTTCATTATAGCCGCTGATTTCAAATCGGTGTTGTAAGAAGAATTGAATGGCCGGGTCGTTTTTTGTGTTAACCGCCACAACCACGCGCTCTGGCCCGCGTTCCACCACCGAATGAATAGCCCGTTCTAACAGGGCGGTCCCCAATCCCCGGCGACGGTGAGACCGATCGACCACCAGATGGCGAATCCAAGCGATATTGTTTGCCTCATCCGGAACGATAAGCACAAACCCAACCACTTGACTCTGTTCAACGGCAACCCACAGAGCGTCTCTCTGCTCATAATGCCTTATCAGCGAGTCCCCAAGTGGAGGGTAGCGCAATTTCATCGTACGGGGCAAACGCACGCGCTGTAAGGTCACGGAAATTTTGTGAGCGTCCACCACCCGTCGGAGTTGCCAAACGTATTCCGTGTTCACGTGCATATCCAGATGGAAGCAGGCGTTCACGTCTTGCAGCGTAGGAAATCGGATATAGGCCATTGCTTCTACCCCATGTTCACGGGCATCTGTTGTTCGACCTATTGTAGCACACCTCTATTCCAAGCGTAACCTTTGCTTCTGGCTTACGTTGGTCCTTACAGAGAGGACGCAAAAGACTAAACTTGCACGACAAGGAGGTGCAACCATGACTACTAAAATCTGGAAGTTCGTCGCCATTCTGGTGGCAGTCGCTCTCGTGGGGGTTCTCGTCCCCATGAGTGGTTTGGCCGATGTTGCTGAACCTGATCAACCCGATTTAGCCCTACTCCGGGGGATGATTGAAACCATGCCGGAGGATGGGTACGTGGGGACTTGGCAGGTGGGAGGAATTCCCGTTCAGGTGGATGAGAACACGTTTGTGAGTGACCGCGTTGGGACTCCTACCCAGGGAAGTTGGGTGAAAGTCATTGGCGCACCCGATGGAAACGGAGGCGTGAACGCGGAGTGGATTAAGGTTATCGATCCTATGACCTTCCCGAGTCTGCTCGGACAAGTGGATTCGGTGGCGGATACGGCCATGTCGGTTGCGGGTGTGGCCATGCAAGTAAACCAGGACACGCTGATGGTCGGAAACATCCAGCAGGGAACCTATGCTCGTGTCCTCTATGAGGAACAGGCGGACGGCACCCTTATGGCCGTGCAGGTGCGGGAAATGACCCCTGATGGATTGCCGGTGCCAACTGTCACTGCTACCCCGGTCCGTGTTCGCGTCGTGTCCTTTAAGGGGACTGTGCAGGAGATTCCGGACGGCCGCATAGGTACGTGGCGCATTGGGGATAAGGACGTGTTGGTCACAGCCAATACGTGGATCGATGAACACAAGGGTCCTGCTACCGAAGGCGCGTTGGTGAAGGTGTTAAGCCTGCAGAACGATGCCGAGGACCTCGTGGCCATTCGGATTGTGGTCGAGCGAAGCGCTGTGGATGTCCAAATGCCTTACACCCACCTGACTGGCGTTATTGAAGCCCTGCCCGCGGATGGGCTTCAGGGAACCTGGGTTGTAAGCGGGCATAACGTACAGGTTACCGCTAATACCCTGGTGGATGCTCGTCGAGGAACGCCTGAGGTAGGCGACATCGCCCATGTTGTTGGGTACGCGGCCGCAAACAACGAGATCGTTGCGACCCGCATCACCGTGGTCAAACATCAGCAGATGCCAGTACCCACGGCTACGCCCAGCATGACACCGCAGCCGCCTCATCCAACACACACGCCGCAGCCGCCTCATCCGACGCATACACCGCAGCCACCTATGCCAACACACACGCCGCAGCCGCCTCACCCGACGCACACACCGCAGCCACCTATGCCGACGCATACGCCGCAGCCGCCTCACCCGACCCATACACCGCAGCCACCTATGCCGACGCATACGCCGCAGCCGCCTATGCCAACACACACGCCGCAACCGCCTATGCCGACGCACACACCGCAGCCGCCTCACCCAACCCATACACCGCAGCCGCCCCATCCGACGCACACACCGCAGCCGCCTGCAATGCCGTAATGGGGCGGAATCAGATAGGAAGTTAGCGAACAGAACGCTCTACATCACATCCACGGTTCTCGAAAGGAACCGTGGATGTGATGAAATTTCTTGAGTCAAAGTGAGGAGGTACCGTGCGAAGCAATATGAGAAGAAATCTACTGCTTGGACTTTTGATATTCATTGCACTCCTTGGCCTTGTGGGCCTTGGGGGGATGTACAGTAGAGGGGTTGATGCGCAAGAGAACGCGTGTGTAGACCTCATCGTCAATGGGGACTTTGAATCCGATGGTGGATGGGAAGAGTATTCGTCTCAGGGGCTACACCTGATTTCTTCCTTCCCCCCACCTAGCCAATCTTACCATTCGGGTTCTCGGGGGGCCTATCTGGCCGATTATAACAACGCAGAGGATCGCATCTATCAGGAAATTGCCCTTCCCGCGGACGCGATTTCTGTTACGTTGACCTATTGGTGGCAAGTGGACACGGAAGAGTCATCCGACCTTCCTCGGGATGCCTTAACAGTGACTTTGGATGCTCCCCTGGGTACACCTATTACTGTTTTAGGCGTTCACTCTAACCTGGATGCCGAAGCCGTCTGGCATCAGGCCGAGGTCGATCTTTCTGCGTACCGGGGTCGAACAGTCGTACTCCGTTTCGAGGCTCGGACAGATGGTTCGTTACCCACAGGCTTCTTCATTGATGATGTTTCGGTTATAACCTGTCAACCTGAACCTACTCCAACACCTACACCACAAATTCACTTCTTGAAGCGGTTTTTGCCACTGCTCTATCGTACACGATGAGAGGCACGTCCGTCGCGAATTCTTGACAGGTGTTTTGAGCGCCCTGCTGCCTTCACGTCATTCCTGCAGATGGCCCTGAGGTGACCTTGGTTTCCTGCGGGGAAACTTGTTGTGTTAGACTTGTAGGGGCACGCGATTATGCGGATTGACGTGAGGCACACATGGATACGCGACGGCGGGTGGCGCTCCTGTCCATTGGGGCAGGGGCGTCTACCCTGCTTCTTAAATTTTTAGCATATTGGTGGACAGGCTCCGTAGGCTTGCTCTCCGACGCGGCTGAATCTGGCGTCAACCTGGCAGCCGCTCTCTTCGCCTTTGCTATGATCTCCTATGCTTGTCGTCCTCCGGATTACACCCATCACTACGGGCATGAGAAGGCAGAGTACTTGTCCAGCACACTGGAAGGGGGACTTATTGTGCTGGCGGCCGGGGGCATAGCATATGCGGCTGTGCAACGCCTTTTACATCCCGTCCCCCTGCACGAGTTGGGGCATGGCCTTGTGGTCGCGTTGGTGGCTTCTTCCATCAATTTTGCTGTCGCCCGCGTTTTAATGCACTATGCGCGGCGGTATGACAGCATCGCCCTGGAGGCAGATGCCCAACACCTCTTGACTGACGTGTGGACCTCGCTGGGAGTTCTTGTGGGGGTGGCTGTGGCTGGGATAAGCGGATGGTACATTCTGGATCCCCTTATTGCTCTGGCTGTGGCCGGGAACATCGTTCGAGTAGGCATTAGTTTGCTTCGCCAATCCCTGGATGGTCTCCTGGATCGCGCGCTCCCGGCAGAGGAGATTGAAAGTATTCGGCAAGTTATTTCAGAAGTGGCCGGCCCTGAAACACCTTACCATGGCCTTCGCACACGCAAGTCAGGAAACCGTCGGTTTGTGGATTTTCACTTACTCGTCCCCGGGGATATGTCGGTGCGAGATGCCCATCGCATTGCCGACCGCATTGAGCGCCACATTAATGAAAAATTGCCGAACACGTATGTTACTATTCACATCGAACCTTTAGAGGACGCCTCCTCCTGGGACGCGCAGGATGTAGGGGGCATCTCCTCACACTGTAGTTGATGTGGGGAACGAGCCTTCGCGTTTTGGCTTTCCCAGTCTCCCTGGGATACAATTAGGCGTACTTGGAAATCTTAGACAGGAGGCAAAACGCGCATGGCTCTCACGCGCGAGGATGTTCAGCATGTAGCCTGGTTGGCCCGTCTCCAATTGACGGAAGAGGAGATTGACCTGTTCCGTGAACACCTTTCTGCTATTTTAGAGTACGCCCAGGTTCTGGCCGAGATAGATGTTTCCGGTGTCCCCCCAACCGCCACAGTTTTGCCCATGCGCAATGTCATGCGTGAGGACGAGGTGCGTCCCTCGCTGCCGCGTGATGTGGTTTTATCTAATGCTCCGGACAAGCAGGACGGGTATTTCCGCGTTCGTGCCGTTCTCGACACCGGAGATGAGGGATAGGGGGGCGCCATGGAACTGTATACACTAACCGCACATGAGGCTCGCGAACTCCTGCGCAGGGGCGAAATCTCATCCCTCGAATTAACCAGGGCGGTTTTGGATCGCATCAATCAAGTTGAATCTGATGTCAAAGCATACATTACTCTAACTCCGGAAACGGCATTGGCTCAGGCCGAGGAGGCCGATCGCCGTTTTCAGGAGGCACGGCAGGACGGCACGACGGACGAATTGCCCTCTTTACTGGGCATCCCCCTGGCGGTTAAGGATGTGATCAGTACACGCGGCATCCGTACAACGTGTGCGTCCCGCATTTTGCACAATTACATTCCACCGTATGATGCTACGGCGGTCCAGCGTTTACGGGCTGCCGGTGCTGTGATTGTGGGTAAGACGAACACCGATGAGTTCGCTATGGGGTGGAGTACAGAGAATTCCGCGTTTGGACCCAGCCATAACCCCTGGGATCTGTCCCGTGTACCGGGAGGGTCGAGTGGGGGCAATGCTGCGGCCCTGGCAGCCCATGAGACGATAATTGCCATCGGTTCGGATACCGGAGGCAGTGTACGGCAGCCCGCGGCTTTTACCAACCAGGTAGCACTCCGGCCGACTTACGGACGTGTATCCCGTTACGGGTTGGTCGCGTTTGCTTCCTCTCTGGATCAGATAGGTCCTATGACCAAGGATGTGACCGATTGCGCGTTGGTATATCAGACTATTGCTGGTTATGACCCCAACGATAGTACGTCTGTAAATCAACCCGTGGAGGATGTCCTATCTGTTTTGGGCGAGGATATTCGTGGGGTGCGTGTGGGCGTACCTACCGAGTACTTTGGTGAGGGGATTGATGAGCGTGTTGCTGCCCAAGTGCGTGAAGCGCTGCATGTACTGGAGACTCTGGGCGCGGAGGTTGTGGAGATCTCTCTGCCCCTTACCCCACACAGCATACCCGCGTATTACATTATTGCCACGGCCGAGGCTTCGGCGAACCTGGCTCGGTTTGACGGTGTCCGCTACGGGTACAGCGCACCGGCCGATTCCCTCTGGGAGCATTATATGCGCACTCGCGGGGAAGGGTTCGGCCCCGAAGTAAAGCGGCGGATTATTTTGGGCACTTATGCGCTTTCCGCGGGATATTATGATGCTTATTATCTACGCGCCCAGAAGGTACGCACCCTTATTCGACAGGATTTCGAGCGGGCGTTTGAACATGTGGACGTCATTGCAGGACCAACGACCCCTGTACTTCCCTGGCCCATCGGTTGGGCCATGGAAAATCCTGTCCAAGCCTACCTGACGGATTTGCTCACCCTCTCCCAGGCGATTGCCGGCATTCCCGCCATGTCCGTTCCGGCAGGATTCGTAGACGGTTTACCTGTGGGATTGCAACTGGTTGGCAAAGCCTTTGATGAACGCACTCTCTTCCGCGTGGCGTATGCATTTGAACAAGCAACAGGGTGGGGAAGACATCAGGCCCCCCTCGTGTCGTCCGGGGAAACACAAGAATAACGGCCAAAAGTCCTGTTGGGAGATACCCATCTTACAAAAGGAGGGCTTCAATGCTTGTTGATTTGACGATTCGTGACTATTTGGACCAGTTGGCTTCCGGTGCACCGACGCCCGGGGGCGGCGCGGCTGCTGCATTAACCGGCGCACAAGGGGCAGCGCTGGTAAGCATGGTGTGCAATCTAACCATCGGGAAGAAGAAGTACGCGGATGTGGAAGCGGAAATGAAGGATGTTCTTCAGAAAAGCGAATCTTTACGTGCCAAACTTACTGACCTTATCGATGAAGATGCAGCCGCTTTTGACAAGGTAAGCGAAGCGTACGGAATGCCCAAGAGCACCGAGGAGGAAAAGGCCGCGCGTCGAGCGGCTATTCAAGAGGCCCTCAAGATCGCTGAAGCGGTTCCCATGCGCACGGTTGAAGCATGTCTGGATGTTATCCGGTTGGCCATTATTGCCGCGGAGAAGGGGAATAAGAACGTGGTCAGCGACGCGGCTGTGGCTGGCATTCTTGGCCATGCTGGCTTACTCAGTGCCGCGGACAACGTACGCATTAATCTCAACTTGATAAAGGATGAGGCTTTTGTAACGCGCGAGCGGGAGAAATTGAACGCCTTCCTGCAGGCGGCAGAAGAGGCAATGGCCGAACTGGAGAAGACGTTGGCAGGGAAACTGTGAGAGGAGGGGGCTATGGCAGCCGAGTTAATGAAGGGGAGTCCGGTCAGCAAACGCATTCGAGCGCAAGTTAAGGAACGCATTGAAGCGCTAAAGGAGAAATACGAACGAGTGCCTGGCTTGGCCATTGTTCGCGCGGGGGAAGATCCAGCCTCCGTGTGGTATGCTAATAGTTTGAAAAAGGCTGCTGTGAAAGTGGGCATTGACGCCCGCATTGTGGCTTTGCCAGAGGATATTTCTCAAGCGGATTTTGAGGCGCAATTACAGCGTTTGAACCAGGATGAGAACGTCCACGGCATTATCCTCCAAGAGCCCTATCCTGATCACATTGACGCGGATCGCATTGTAGGGCTACTCGATCCCAACAAGGATGTGGATGGCGTACATCCCCTGAACGCGGGTTATCATTTCTTGGGGGCCCCACGCTTCATTCCTGCCACCCCGTTGGGCGGCTTGCTCCTGTTGGACGAGTACGGCATCCAACTTAAAGGGGCGGAAGCCGTGGTTGTAGGACGTTCCAACATTGTAGGTAAACCATTGGCCATGCTCCTTTTAAGTCGCCATGCTACGGTAACAATTTGTCACTCCCGGACCCGGGATTTGGGTGAGGTTACGAGGCGGGCTGATGTGTTGTGTGTAGCCGTTGGTCGGGCTGGCCTGATTACCGGGGACATGATTAAGCCGGGGGCTGTCGTGGTTGACTTTGGAACAAATCCAGTGGGCGACGAACTCAAAGGGGATGTGGACTTTGAAAGTGCGGTAGAGGTCGCGGGCAAGATCACCCCCGTCCCTGGGGGAACCGGTCCCGTTACCACGGCTGTCTTGCTGCATAATGTACTCAACGCATTTGAGAGGTACATGGGGGAAGAACTCACTGGCTTTTGATGGAGCACAAGGCCGGTCCGGAGGACGTGCATTTCGGACCGGCCTTTTAGCGCGTTTTGGCGAATTTCACCTTTGAAAGGAGACATTGATGAAGCGTATTTTCCTTTTGGTTACTGTGTTGCTCTTTGCCCTGGGCGTAGTCGTTGCCTGTGGACAGTCGACTCCTACACCAACACCTACACCTGTGCCTCCCACAGATACACCTACTCCGCTCCCTCAACCTTCACCAACCGTGGAACCGACCGCCACGACGACGAGCAAGGATACCTCGGCGGAACCCATGAAACCCTATTATGAAGCCCTGGATGCCCTGGCTGCGTATACCGCCACCTTGGTCATGGAATACACCCCGGCCAAAGGTTCAGATGCCTCGCCGTTTCGTGTGGTGTTCACCGAATTACGGAAGCGAGGTGATCCGCCGATGCAAAAGGTACGCATTCGCGGGCTCTCCTCCGTGGATCCTGCCAACACCCGGAATGACGCCACATATGTGTTCATCGGTGACGAGACCTGGTTTGTAGCCGGTCAGGATCGGTTTTACACTACCCACGCCACACAACGACGGTTGTATTTATCTCCGGAGGACATGATCCCGGTTACCACACAATTGGAATCTAAAGGCCACTATCCTGAACCTGTCAATGGGCTGGACGTGGACTATTTTGTAATTCCCGATGGCAAGTCCATTTTTGGTGAGGGTCCTGATGCTCCCACCAATGCCGAACTGCTCCAGGGTGATGTGTGGGTAGCGCGAGATGGGAACTTTATCACTCGTTACATAATCCGGGCCCGTGCGGATGATCTCAAACTGCGTCGTGATCCAACGCCTGGAGAGCTCTCCATTGTGTACAATGTGCGTCCATTAGCCCCTGCCGACGTGCACATTTCACCTCCCGAGAACGCGTTGACCCTTGCCGATACGGTCATTAAGGGGTTTCAACCGGGGGAATTCCCTGTACCTGAAGATGCCCAGGTGGAAACATTGGTGAACACAGAGAAGCAACAACTCATTTCCCTCATTGTGCCGGGTACAACTATAACGGACACTTTCTCTTTCTACGCCCAATCCCTTGATGCGCTCGGTTGGGAAGAAATTCAAGATGACCACCATGCGGATGCAACGTTTGTTTATTCCTCATGGGCAAAGGATGACAACACCGTGATGCTTTCTATCCGGGCTTTACGCACTGAGGAAGGCGTGCAGGTTGTGGCACAAAATGGTCCTACTCAGGTCACAAAGTAAGTTGACGAATGAGCCGCCGGAGGGCGGTGTTGCCTTCCGCGCTCAACGAAGTACTCACAGTACCAAGCAGACCTTCACATCTTAAATTCAACGAGGAGGGGATGACATGGCGGAGAGGATTGTACCGGGACCGAACGCGGAGGCCTGGATCCAGCGAGATGGTGCCAACATATCGCCCTCGTACACACGCAGTT
Source organism: uncultured Anaerolineae bacterium (assembly GCA_964402285.1). Classification (GTDB taxonomy): domain Bacteria; phylum Chloroflexota; class Anaerolineae; order JAADDB01; family JAADDB01; genus CAYPUG01. The sequence continues at coordinate 40,817 of CAYOAZ010000010.1, forward strand.
ACCCCTTTGTTATGGCGCGGGGGGAAGGGGTATATGTATGGGACGTAGATGGTAACAAATTCCTCGACTTTACATCGGGCATTGCTGTGACCAGCACTGGTCATAGCCATCCGGAGGTCGTGGAGGCGATTAAGCAGCAGGTTGACCTGTTTTTGCACATGTCGGGAACGGACTTTTATTACCCCCAGCAGATTGAACTGGCAGAAACACTTAATCGACTGGCCCCGATTTCCGAGCCGACACTGGTGTTCTTCACCAACTCCGGGGCCGAGTCCGTGGAAGCAGCAATTAAACTGGCGCGTTATGCCACAGGTCGACCGCACATTATCGCGTTCCGCAATGCATTCCACGGACGCACGATGGGGGCTCTCTCCCTGACGGCATCTAAAGTGGTCCAACGGCGGGGGTTTGCTCCCCTTCTGCCTGAGGTGACCCATGTAGATTACGGGTATTGTTACCGCTGTCCCTTTAACTTGAAGTACCCGGAATGTGATTTTCGCTGTATTCGCGTCATAGAGGAGGAGTTGTTCCGGGCAGAGGTGCCTCCGGATCAGGTGGCGGCTATTTTTGTGGAACCCATTCAGGGCGAAGGTGGATATGTGGTACCGCCGCCGGGCTGGATGAAGGCCCTGCGTGAGTTGACGCAGAAGTACGGTATTCTCCTGGTGGCGGATGAAGTGCAGACAGGCATGGGACGGACCGGCAAGATGTTCGCCATGGAGCACTTTGGCGTGGAACCCGATATTATCGCGGTGGCTAAAGGCATTGCTTCGGGTATGCCTTTGGGCGCTATCATTGCCCGCAAGTCCTTGATGACCTGGCCTCCGGGAGCGCACGCGAGCACATTTGGTGGCAATCCTGTTTCCTGTGCTGCCGCGTTGGCTACTATCCGCCTGCTGGAGAACGGGCTGATCGAGAACGCTGCCCGCGTTGGCAAGCACATGATGGCCCGGTTACTGGACATGAAGGATGCTCACCCCAGCATGGGGGATGTGCGAGGCTTGGGCTTGATGCTCGGTGTGGAGTTCGTTCGCGACCGGGAGACCAAGGAGCGGGCTAAGGATATTCGTGATTGGATTGTGCAACGCGCCTTTGAGAAGGGATTGCTCATTTTAGGAGCAGGCGTTAACGTCATACGCTTCATTCCGCCGCTGGTTATTGATGAGCAAACCGCGGATGAAGGCCTCGACATCTTCGAGGACGTTTTAACGGAGGCAGAAAAGGAACTCCTTTAACGTGCTGTTCCAAAGGACGGGAGGGCCGTGAGGGTAAGACGGCCCTCCCGTCAGGTTATGCGGCCTTCTTTCTTCGTGCCCGCTCTCGTCGCTTCCTTTCCTTCTCGTAGTAGGCGAGGATGTTGGCCCGGTGAATGTGGACAGTGAGCCCTTCCAAGGGGATACGGGATTTTCCGAACTCCTCAATGGGAATGCGCAGCAGCGTGGAAACGGGTTTTCCTTGTTCTATGGCGTCTTTGACAACGCGCACCAGTTTTTCCAGGTAGGCAATGTTGCTATCAATGTGCTCGCCGATTTCCCCCCGCAGGAGCACTTCCCCATGCCCTTGTACTAGATGTTCCATTTGATAGGACTTTTTGATGGTCTTCAGTGATTGAATGAGATCTTCTGGATCCCCATCGGCAATGTAGGGAATGGGCATCATTGTGTCACTGGCGAGCAGGGTGCGGTCCTCCTGAATGTACGCCCCTATGAGGTCGGGGGTATGACCCGGTGAGTGGAATAAGGTAATGGTCTTGTTCCCCAGGTGCAACGCGGCGTCTTCCTCAGTCCACAATGCTGGGTGGCGTAAAGTGACTTCGTTTAGTTCTGGTTCTGACTGGCGGGCTTCTTCTAGGCCTTTGCGACCGTAGCGGGTGAGTAAATCATAGCATCGCCGATGGCCTATGACTTCGGCTTCGGGGAATAAATAGGCGCCGTACACGTGATCCGCGTGGGAATGGGATAGAATCAAATAGCGGACCGGGCCTCTTCTGCGGTTGCGGATGAATTCCAGCATTTGCCGGGTTTCGCTGGGGAATGGTAATGTATCAAATACGACAACGCCTCGCTCGGTAAAGATAACTGTTGCTGTGACTTCAATGTACCGTTCACTGGTGAAGACGTAGATGTCCTCGGTTAGGCGTTCTCGGTGCATGCACAAACCTCCACTGGTGGCTGATGCCAGCATAACATACCGAGGGAGCAAAGTCAATACCCTCGGACACTAAAAAATACAGACCACCAGGCCGCCCCGGTGGTCTGTCCCCCCGCAGTGCCGTGTGCCGAGTGGTCCTGAACCTGCTCTCGCAGGTGGGGATCTCGGGTGAGGTTCCCGCCTTGCCTCTCGGCTATCGCGTTCCCCTCACGCATCTCGATCCCCGTTTTTGATAAGTTGGGTCAGGACGCATCATGGCATCACGCACACCGCAGGGCCGTAAAAACTATACCATAGGTTAGAGGAGTAGACAAATCGACGTCTATTCATGCCCTTGCGGGTGGGACAAGAGGGCGAGCGCGTCCCCATGTCATTTCCTCAAGATAATCACCCCATGTTCTCCCATGGCCGCGTAAATGTACCGAGACTGCCGGGTGATTCGATAGGTGGCACTCCCAAAGTGATGTTCCATGTCTCGTATAAGGGCAAAGGCATAACGTTCAACGGGTGAGTGCGGTGTGTGAATGTCTATGGCTTTAATATAGCCGTCCAGGGATACGGTGAAGAGATATTCCTGGCCGTGGGTTACATCTACCACCGGTCCAATCCATCCGTCTCGGTGCCGCACCACTGGCTGTTCTGGATGTGATATATCTACCACAATGGGTTGAGCCCCAAAGTAGGCCATGTTGTCAGTTACCACCATCCCTCCGTCGCCATCGTGGGCAGATATTGTGTTGACCCCGGAAATGAGGAGCGTGGCAACGGGACGGAGAGCACCTTGCTCGTTCACTAGAACTTCAAAGCGTGTATCCGCACGTCCCTGATTTCCCCAGAGGTAGAGGTATTCTCCTTGTGTGGCCATGCCTCCTACGACGAATGAAGTGGGATAAATATCCGTTGGGGAGGGGCGCATGGGATCTGTCACATTTATTTTCACAACACCAGCCAAGGAGTTCACGAACGCGTACCGACCCTCATCTGTCACGGTTATCTGTCGGGCCAGACTCCCAAGGGTGTACTGCCCGAGTACCTGTGGTGGAATTTGCGAAATGTCCAGGAGAACAACTTTCTTCTCCTGAATCAGGTATGCTATTCCACCTTGCACGTGGATGTCCGTTACGAGAGGACCGCCCAATTCAACGCGGGCGAGCGGATGTGGTCGCGTTGGTGAGGTGATGTCGTATATTCTGAGTTCTCCGGGACCGCCAACGAGCAAGGTGGTTCCCCATACGGCGATGCTGGTGGCTATGCCGCTTCCATATCCGACAAATTGAAATGGGGCACGTTCGGGTGGAGTGTGAATCTCTCCCTTTGCGAGGGGTTCTCGGTAACACACGCGGAAGTAAGGTCTGTACTGTGCGGGGGCTTCACTGCTGTAAATTTGCCAGTTCCCCCAATGGCTATCCCCGTTCCACGCAAGGGCAACACCCACGTTTGGCCAGTGGGCACTTATCCACCCCTGTACAAGAGGTTGCACATCCAGGGAATAGGCGCCTGTCTCCGTGTAGGTAAGGGTTGTTTCCGGGGTTGGGGCATATGGAGGGTATGCCCGATGTGAGATCCAGTTTTCCCGCCAGGGATGAAGTACCTGATGTAGGGCTATGCTACTGGGCGGTCCCCAAACTCCAGCCACGTGGATAACTAAGGAGGCTTGTGTGATGAGTGATCCGGTGGGTATACTCAACAGATCCGCGAAGAGAAAAGCCCTGGCAGAAGAACTCACCGTCAGTCTACGCTCATTTCCGTGGGTGCCCGGTGCGTTGGGATCCACATATGTGTCGTCGCTGACTGTGAAGTTTTCACATATTTCGGGGCCGTACGTGGGTACGGTGGGAGTAGGGGTGGGAGTGGGTGTCGGCGGTATAACTTCAGTGGGGGTAGGCGTCGGTGTGAATGTGGATCCGGTTCCGATGAGGTGGGGAAGGTATAGGGAGTTGGATCTCGGTGCAATGCTCGGCGTCTCCGCGTGGAGATCTGGAACCAGCAGGAGGGAGTGTGTGGGATGGTGGTTCAAGGTGATGAACGTTACTGTGAGAACGAGAATGCATAAGGTGCAAAGAGTACGTTGAGTGAGTGTGCGCATGGTGAACCTCCTCTGTGTGTGCAAGATGATTATACAACATAAAGAAAAAGATAGAAAAAGTTTTCCATTCCTTCCTCCTGGACCGTGGGACTTTGGCACTTTTCCTGAAAGTTAGGTGGGGAGTGGGACAGAATCGCTTTCCTCAATGTGGCGTTAGACAGGAAAAGAAGATTGTGGTAAAAGGAGCCGCGGTGAACTTGAGAATGCGAGGGGTGTGCAATGGCGTACAAGAGTTTATGGGAGTTTGTGCACCGGTTGGAACAAGCCGGAGATCTGGTCCGGGTGCGCGTCCCTGTGAGCGCGGAGTTGGAGATTACGGAGATTGCTGATCGGGTGATGAAATCGCCTCCCGAACGCAATAAGGCATTGCTTTTTGAGAATGTTCGCGGGGCAGAGATGCCGGTTTTAATTAACATGTTCGGTTCGGCCCGCCGTATGGCTTGGGCGTTGGGCGTGGATGATTTGGAAGAGTTGCGTTATCGCTTGGAACGCTTGATAAAACCAGAAATTCCTCGTGGGTTGAGTGATAAATTACGCCTGGGCGCGGAACTTTTGCCCGTGCTGCGAGCCGTAGGTCCTCGGATGGTAACGAAGGGGGCATGTCAGGAGGTCGTCATTACGGATAGCCCCTCCTTGGATCGATTGCCTATTTTGAAATCCTGGCCCAAGGATGGCGGACGTTTTATCACGTTGCCGCAGGTTATTACGCGCGACCCGCGGACCGGTAAACGTAATGTGGGAATGTATCGCCTCCAAGTCTATGATGAACGCACTCTGGGAATGCACTGGCAACTCCACAAGGGCGGAGCCGAACACGCACGGGTTGCGCGGGAAATGGGTATTGAGCACTTACCTGTTGCCGTGGCTTTGGGGGGAGACCCCGCGGAAATTTGGGTGGCTTCAGCCCCACTTCCTCCGGATATTGACGAGTACATGCTGGCCGGATGGCTTCGTGGTAAGCCTGTGGAGTTGGTAAAGTGTGTTACCCAACCGCTGGAGGTGCCGGCCGACGCGGATATTGTCATTGAAGGGTATGTGAACGTAACGGAATTGCGAACGGAGGGCCCCTTTGGGGATCACACCGGGTATTATACCCCTCCCGATCTTTATCCTGTAATGCATGTAACAGCCATTACCCATCGCCGCCGTCCCATATACCCGGCTACCATTGTGGGACGCCCTCCAATGGAGGATTATTGGATGGGGAAAGCAACCGAGCGTTTGTTTTTGCCTTTGCTGCAGTTGTTTATTCCGGAAGTTTTGGACATGAATATGCCGGCTGAAGGCGTTTTTCACAATCTTCTCATTGTGAAGATGCGCAAACGCTATCCTGGTCACGTGCGGAAGGTCATTCACGGAATTTGGGGGCTCGGGTTGATGTCGCTGACAAAAGCTGTGGTCGTGGTGGATGATTGGGTGGATATCCACAACCTGAGCGAGGTGGCGTGGCAGGTCTTAGGGAACGTGGATTGGGCCCGTGACGTTATTATTACCGAAGGGCCTGTGGACGCGTTGGATCATGCCTCGTATCGTCCGAACTTTGGTGGTAAGATAGGGGTGGATGCGACGACCAAAGATGAACGGGACGGCTACACGCGAACATGGCCCGAGCGCATAGAAATGCTACCGGAGATTAAATCCCTGGTGGATCAGCGGTGGAAGGAATATGGGATTGAGTGATTGCGCCGCTACCCTGACTTCTCCCTTAAGACGGTAAGCCAATGAGACGAGTGCGGATTTTAGCCAGTTTGATTCTCGGTAGTCTTGTGGCATTGGCGGGTCTGTGGTTGAGTCAGCGCCGATATGTGTACCACGATGTGCAGGAAGTTCCGTCACGGCCGGTAGCCATTGTCTTTGGCGCGGCCGTCTATCCTGGCGGCTATCCCAGTCCCGTCCTGGCTGACCGCATTGAAGCAGCCGTTGATCTGTACAAGATGGGAAAGGTCCGCCGTATCCTTATGAGCGGTGACAATCAAACGGTGTACTACAATGAACCCGGCGCGATGATGCGTTACGCTCTTGATCTGGGTGTGCCAGAAGAGGTGTTGCGTCCGGATTACGGAGGGCGGCGGACTTATGATACGTGTTACAGGGCTCGCCATATTTTTCAAGTGAAGCAGGCTATCCTGGTTACCCAGGACTTTCACCTCTCCAGGGCTTTGCTTATCTGCCGGCACATGGGCATTGACGCCGTGGGATACAGCGCGGACCGACGTTCGTACCCCTTGGGAGATGTGCTGTACTGGTACGCCCGAGAGGCGTTGGCGCTCGCGCGAGCCGTCCTGGATCTGCTGCTAAACCGTCCTGCAGCAGTGGGGGGAGAACCCATCCCTCTCGATTAGTTCGTGCTCAGTTCGGTTGAGCAAGTCCCAAGCGTTTCAACAACCGAGGCCATCCCCGGTTAATGTAGGTCTCCAGCATTGCCGCGGTGGTCACATATGCTTCATAAGGGTGGCCGTATGGATCCGCGATATCCCGATGTTCTCCTGCGAGTTCGCTGAGTAAAACGATTTTTGTTGCTGCTTCTGGCAGAGTGTAAAGAATGCTCTTCCGGTGTGACTCCGTCATTACGATGATGAGGTCGGCCTCTTTAATCATGCGGGTGGTTATCTGCCGCGCTCGGTGATGGGATATGTCAATCCCCCGTTCGGCCAGTGCTTTCTGCGCCAGTGGACTAGGCGGTTCTCCCTCCAATGCGTAGGTGCCGGCAGTTTCCACGCGGATCTTGTCTTCCAGGCCTTCCTCTTCTATTTTGGCCTTTAACAGGCCATAAGCCATGGGAGAACGACAGATGTTTCCTGTGCACACAATCAACACGTGTTTTGTCATGGCGTCACCTTAAAGGAGACGTTTCTCTGGCGTCGAATGCGTGCGGCATTGGCGTGAGCCGTCAGCCCTTCTGCCTCGGCCAATATTTCGGCCGCCTCAGCAATAGCGTCCATTCCCCCCTCGTTCAGGGCTACCACGGAGGTGATTTTAACGAAGTCAAGAACGTTCACTGGACTGGCAAAGCGGGCAGAGCCCCCCGTGGGCATGGAATGGGAGGGACCGGCTACGTAATCTCCCAGTACTTCGAACGAATATTCACCCACAAATATTCCACCTGCGTTCCGAATATTGCCCACCAGGTCCCAGGGATCAACCAGGGAGAGGCAGAGGTGTTCTGGAGCAAACTCATTTGCTAATTCAACTGCCTCTGCCAAGTCGTGTGTGATAACGATGCCGCCGTGATGTGTAAGGGCCTCGCGCACAATGTCGGCCCGTTCTAGATGGGCCAGTTGTTTCTCAACCTCCTGCTGAACAAAGTTAGCAAACGTCCGGTTGGGAGTTAAGAGAATAGCCGTGGCTAATACATCGTGCTCGGCTTGGGCCAGGAGGTCTGCTGCTACCCACGCGGGGTTGGCGGTTTCGTCCGCGATGATGACCGTTTCCGTGGGGCCCAACAGCCCCTCAATCCCCACATCGCCGAACACGTGTTTTTTAGCCAGGGTAACGAAGAGATTGCCCGGGCCGACAATTTTATCCACTTTTGGGACGCTTTCTGTGCCGTAAGCCATTGCTGCAATAGCCTGGGCGCCGCCTACAGCAAAGATGCGATCAACGCCCGCGATATCTGCAGCCACCAACGTGACAGGTTCCACGCGTCCGTCTGTCTTGCGCGGTGGAGTGCACATGATGATTTCTTCCACGCCAGCCACCCGCGCGGGAATCGCCGTCATCAAAACCGTGGATGGAAGAGGGGCTGTCCCCCCGGGAACGTAGAGTCCCACCCGTTCCAGGGGGCGCACAATTTGTCCCAATCCCCCCTCGGCTTCCCATTCCGTCCATCCGCTAATCGGTTGCCGACGGTGGAAATGTTCGATACGACCTGCCGCAAATTCTAGTGCACTTACGATTTCCGGGGCTACTTGATTGTAGGCAGATTCTATCTCTTCGAGTGGGACTTCTGAATATGCCGGTGTGATGCCATCGGCTTTCTCTGTCCAATCCATTAACGCGGCATCGCCGCGCTCGCGCACGTCCTGGATAATACGGCGCACCGCCTCCTCCGGGGTAAGATCTTCTCCAAACACGCGGCGAATGCCCTCCCGTACTCGCTGCGGGATGGGCCATTCATCCCACCGGCGGCGCTTTAGGATGCTGGTCTTGGCTTCTTCAACCGTGTAAATACGTATGGCAGGCATGATTCCCTCGCGTTTTGTGTGGGTGTCTCCTGAAAAATATTACTCAATCCTCGGGCGATATTTCAACTTTTGCCCCTTTGATTTTCTCGATGATGTTTTGAATGCGTTCCTCTTTCAGACGATAACTTGCTCGATTTGCAATAAGTACGGCTTGTGAGTGCATGATAACCCGGACTTCGATAAGGCCGTTTTCCTGTAACGTACGCCCGGTTTGCACCAAGTCCACAATGACGTCAGAAAGCCCTACCAATGGTCCGAGTTCAACCGAGCCGCTTAAGGGAATAATCTCTGGTGAGACCCCGCGCGCGTGGAAGTATTGCAACGCGAGATTCGGATATTTGGTAGCAACTCGGGGGTTGGGGTTGAGGCGCAGGGAATGATAAGCATCCACTCGGTCACGTGGCACTGCGACGCTAAGACGACAATGTCCGAAGGGCAGGAGGACGGGTTCGTATACGTCGTAGTTTCCTTCCCTTAACACGTCTAACCCAACAATGCCCAAGTCTGCCACTCCATGTTCCACGTATACCGGCACATCAGCCGGTTTTGCCAAAAGGAAATCCAACTGAGGTTCTGCTCCGGGCAGGATAAGCGCGCGTTCATTGTTGGGCGCGTGGGCAGGCATTAACCCCGCGGCGTGTAATAACGCGCGCGCGTCCTTTTCCAAGCGGCCTTTTGCCAATGCAATCCGTATGAACGTTGTCTCACTCATTGATCGCTCAGCACTTCAATCTCTTGAGTCCAATCACGGTTGGGCGGGATGTGTTGTTTAACGCCTTGGTGCCAGATCCAGACTTCAGGGCCACACCACACTGCCAGGGGGATGTTTCCCTGTTGCGCGTAGGCCCACAAATCTTCTGGCGTGTTCGCTGTGTAATGCCAGGCTACCATTTTCCCACGGTTTCGTAGGTCCTGCACGTGTTTAACAGTGCTCTCTGTAATGTGTCCGCCCACAACAATTTGGGGGGTCCACTGAGGTGGTTCAACACCTTGCGCCTCGCGAGCCCGCAGTGCCCGATCTAGGGTGATGGCAAACCCCACTGCGGGTTGAGGTGGCCCGAATTCCCCCACCAGATTGTCATAGCGTCCCCCACTGAGCAAGGCAAATCCTAGACCTGGCGCAAAGCCCTCAAAGGTAATACCTGTGTAGTATTCCATCCCACGCACTTCGGCTAGATCCAGGGTGATGTAGGATTTCACCCCGTACGCGTCCACGATTCGCTCTATTGCCTGCAGGTGTTCCAGGGCCCTCTCCATGGTCGCGTTTAGCACAATGCGCGAGGCTGCTGCCAGGATTCCCTGGGACCCGTGAAGGTAAGGCAGTTGCAGAATGGCCTCCCGGGCTTGTTGGGGAAGGTTCCACTTCTGAACTAAAGCGGTCAATTCCGGTTCACTTTTACGGTCTAACGCGCTGCGCAAGGAGCGCGTGCCTTCGGGCGGAAGATTTAGACCCTGCAGCAAGCCACGGAAAAAACTCATTTCGCCTAAAACAATGCGGAAATCCCGTAAGCCCATCGCGTGTAAGGATTCCACAGCGAGAGCAAGGATTTCTCCATCTGCTTCTGGGCCTTGAACACCGATCAGTTCCACACCGGCTTGATAGAATTCTCGTTGCATTCCGGCCAAAGGTTCGTTATAGCGAAATACAGGGCCGGTGTAGAAGAAACGCTGGGGAAACGGTTGGTCAAAGAGTTTGCTCCCGACAAGTCGGGCAGTGGGGATGGTCATGTCCGGACGCAATGCCAACATACGTCCATCCCGGTCGAAAAACCGGTACATTTGCTCTTGAAGTGGGGCCCCGGCTCCGGTGCTCAAATTCTCCGCGTACTCAAATGTGGGTGGTACGTATTCTGTATATCCCCATGAGGCGTACAGATTCCGTAGCACCCGTTCTAAGTGACGTAGTCCGGCTGCCTCACCCCAGAATCTGTCAATTACCCCTCGCGGTAAGGGGCGTCCAGGGGGCCGTTCTCCATTTGTCGCTAATGATTTGCGCCAATCAGTCATATTGCGTTCCGAGAGGGACGGAAATTTACCCGTTTCAAGGCGGAGAGTAGTGTAGCATTCACCCAATGGGGAAGCAAATCGCTTTATTTCCAGTGGGCCCGTGTCCATGCCCAATGGAAAGTGACCCTTTGAACCTGGAGGTGATACGGGTTCAATCTCAAAGCCCAGTAGATGCTTTTGATTAGGGCCACTAGCATTAGAAGCCCACGATACAGCAGACCGTATACGGGTCCGTGGTGCTTAACCATGTAGTTGTACATGCTGTCCAGGGCGATTATCCCCAGGGAGAGACGTTCCTGTTCTGGTACGCTACCACTGCCCACGTGAATCACTCGGGCTTGCGGGGTGTACACACACATCCACCCCGCTTGCCAGAGACGTTTGCAGAAGTCCGTGTCTTCTGCATATAGCCAGAATCTTGTATCCAGTCCATTCACTGCACGCCAGGCCTGTCCACGGATTAATATGGCTGCCCCACTTAAAACCGGCACGGGTTCCAGGGTCTTAAGCGTGCCCATGTAGTATCGGCCGGTAAGGAGGGAATTGGGATATCGTGAGGCCACACCGAGTTTATCCATAAATTCGCGCCACAGGGAAGGAAAAGAGCGAGCACTGCGCGGATCAATGCGCCCATCTGGGCTTACTAATGCTGGCCCTACCGCGCCCACGGTTGGCCAACTGTTTAATGTTTCCTCCAAACGCGCCAGGCTCCCGGGTAAGGGAACGGTGTCCGGGTTAAGCAACAGGGTCATGGTCGCTTTAGGGGAGTAAGCGAGGTGAACGGCTTGGGCGAACCCTGTATTGGTTCGCAGGGGAAGAACGCGGACTTCAGGATGAGTGTGTTCTACTATGGAAACCGTACGATCTTGGGAGGCATTATCCACCAGGGTGACATGGTACGGCCTCCCCTGCCATGCTGCAGGAAGTGCATCCAGGCAGGCACGGATGTGTGGTTCGTTGTTATGGGTTACGATAATAACGTGACGTACCATGATGCTATGCTCGGGCCCAGGCTCGTAAAACACCTCCATGTTGAGTCAGTGCCGCGAGTGTATCTACGGCCCATCCTATTGGATTCCAGCGGGAGGAAATTGGGAGGCTGTGTATCCAGCCGGGGCTGTTGGGCGCGCTAACAACCTTTATCTGCTGAAAACCCGCCTGCTGAAGGAGCCGTTGCAGGGTGGGTTTGGTGAAGTGCCACATGTGTCTTTCAAGATCCCAGTGTAACCAACGATGACCTAACAGGTGGGATTGCCAAGAGTCCATGTTGGGTACTTCAACGAGTATACGCCCCCCTTTTTGTAGTACTCTGCGTGCTTCTTGTAGGCAGGTTAGAGGGTCGCGTACGTGTTCGAGCACGTGCCAGCAGGTCACCAGACGAAATTTGCTGGCGGGAAAGGGGAGGAAGTGGGCATCGGCTTGAAGTGCGGTTGGGGTCAGTGAAGGAAAGGCTGGAAAGATGTCTAGCCCAAATGCTTGCCATCCTAATTGTCGCAATGCTCTTACGTAGAAGCCCGGCCCGCATCCTACGTCTAAAGCACGGGCCCCGGGGTGAGGGGGGAGATAAATGCCCAGAAGGAGGGGGACATGGGGGAGGGGGAGATGAAGTAGGGCGCGTTTGAGCACAGTCCGCCAGCGCGCTGGGGGACGGATTTCACCTCCTAGCCAGGTAGGTGGTGGTGGGATTTCTGGTGGAGGGTATGTGTAACCTACCCCGCAGGACGGGCACCTTCCCACTGTGGGTAGAATAGGTGCGTTTATTCTCGGTAGGGGGGTATGGCATACTGCACACCGCAATTGTCCGGTGTTCTTTTTTACCATGATTCGCGAATGGATCGCCAGAGCAAGTAGACGGCTCCGGCTAAACCGGCCAAGCCAATTATAAGGAGTCCTATGCCGCGAACTAACGCCCCCGTGTTAATAGGTTCCGGTGTAGGGGTGGGCGTCCACGTGGGAGACGGGGTCGGCGGTATTGGCGAGGGGGTGAAGGTCGGCGTGGGGGTGGGAGAGGGGGGAAGTGGTGTAGATGTGGCCGTGGCTGTCGCGGTGGCCGTGGCTGTCGGTGTAGCCGTTGCTGTGGCCGTTGGGGTGAGGGTAGGCGTGGGGGTGGGTGTTTCGGTGGGGGTGAGGGTGGGCGTGGGTGTTGTAGTCGCTGTCAACGTCGCGGTGATGCTCTGAGTAGGCGTTGTGGTCGGTGTTTGGGTGGGGGTGGGTGTTGGCGTGGGCGGACGCGGTGTTGGCGGTGGTGTGGGGGTGGGCGTGGGCGGACGCGGGGTTGGCGTGGGAGGAATGGGCGTCGGTGTAGGTGTCGGCGTGGGGGGGACGGGCGTAGGAGTTGGTGTGGGCGGCGCAGGCGTGGGTGTCGGCGTGGGAGCCGGTGTGGGTGTCGCCGTGGGTGGTTGCGAAGGGGGCGGCGGTGGTGGTGGATGCAGTGGCCGTTGCACCAGGTCCGCGAGGGCGGGATGGGTTGGTAGGAGAACGCCCAAGGTGATAGCGGCTAATAATAAGGTTGTTTTAGCCGTCCACAAGAGAAATTCCTTACGCATGAGCGTCTCCTCTCCTGAAAGATGGTCGGGATGGTTGAAGCACTCTATTATAGCGGGATATCTGTGGAACCGACAAAAGCCGGCTTAGGCAAACGGCTCCACGCGCAGTTTCCCATTTTCCTCGCGCAGTTTTCCAACAGCAAACCGGGCATCGTGTTGGAAGATGAGCCAAGCATCGTGTTGGATCGCCCAACGGGCCAGGCGTTTTTTCGTGTGGATACTTACCATCGGGGCTAAATCATAGGCTGGAACCCAGGCCATGCGTTCGAAGAACACGCCCCAAGACACCGCGTCAGCAAGGAAGATGGCGAACTCCCCACCGCCCTGCATTACGACACATTGATGGGCGGGGGTGTGTCCGGCTGTAATAGTGGTCCAAATTCCAGGAGTCACATCTGTGTCTCCGTCGATAATTCGTAATTGACCGCGTTCTTCCAAGGGGATGAAGTTTTCGCGGAAGTAGGTGCCGCGCGTTCGTTCGTTGGGGAACATTGCATCGGCCATTTCTCGGGCTTGAATCCAATATTCCGCGTTGGGGAATGTGGGTACGACATGGCCTTCGCTGTCAATGCGAGTGTTGCCCCCGCAGTGGTCGTTGTGCAGGTGTGTGAGGATAACGAGGTCGATATCATTAACGGTTATTCCTAAGGAAGCCAGATCATTGATTAATCGGTCACGGCCTTCTAGCGCTATGTGTTTGCGCGATTTTTCGCTCATTTTATCCCCGATGCCGGTATCCACCAGGATACGTTTATCCCCGTTCTCAATGAGAACGGAGCGCAAGCGCATTGGAACTCGGTTTAACTCATCGGGTTGAATCACTCGTTGCCAGAGCACTTTGGGGGTGAGCCCAAAAAGTCCTCCCCCATCCCAATAGACAGTGCCGTCACTGACAACTGTTACGCGCATGTCACCTAAGGTTAACACAACGTGACCGTTTACAACGTCAATGGGCATGGCTCACTCCTTGTGAATTTACCGAGTTTAAAGCGTTATCAGTTGCCGGAGGTTCCATGATGCGTTTTATCCACAGTTCTGTTTCCTGCCCCGCGTGGTAATCCAGAAGGGCTTGCGACCATTCTGCCCGAATACGTTTGAGGGCCCAGATGGTGGCCCGACGGACAACTGGATGTTCGTCTTTGAGCAGGAGGGCTAATGTATCCCGCGCTTTTGTCTCATCAGGGAAATGGGCTAACGCGTCGGCCAGGGTGACACGTACTTCTACGCTGGGGTGTTGCGCGTGCGGGATAATGGCCGGCACCGCGCGCGGGTCGGCTATTTCGCCCAGGATTCGGATGGTTTCGGCGAGTCCACCCGCGGGTTCTGAGCGCTGGACACGTCGTAGGCAGGCTCCGAGCAAATCCTTTGGGCGCCGCGCTAAAAGCATGTCGCCAATGTCGCGGCGCACAAACGCGTCTACGTGGTCCATGAGGTTCAGCAGGGCGCTCACATCTCTGGGGCTTAAGGGTAAATCGTGTAACAAGCGGAGCGCGTTCGCCCGTTCCCGGTCGGATCCGGTTTCTAAAGTTTGAAGTGTCCGTTTGGTCGCGCGACCTGACCACAGATCAACCTTTTGTCGCACGCGTTTCCAAGTTTCGGCAACGTTCATGGCGGCCGGTTCGTCCTCCAACAGTTTCCCCACCTGGGGCGAACTTGCCCGAAACACACAGGGTGTTGGGGAGTTTGTCCCCTACAGACGGATGAGTTTAACTTCATTGGCTTGGTCATCCCACAGAGCGTAACATGTTCCCGGCCCGTCCAGGGGACGCCCTACGCTACCCACGCCTATGATGTAAAGACTTCCGTCCTGCCGGAGTGGAATGAGTGGGTTTTTCCAGGCTCGCAGGTGGTTGTCAGCCGTGAGGATCCACACTTTTTGAATGTGCGTGTGGCCGTGGAATGCGATACGAATGTTCTGGCTTCCCATGTGCGCGAAGGCTTCCCACAGCGCGTCGCTTTTCTCGGCAAGGGGCGGAAAGAGCGCGAACCAGGAACCATGCTCCCGTACATACGTTAAGGCGTCATCGACGGTCTTTACCTCCTCTGGCCATACAGGACTCGCATGACAGAAAAGGACGTCCTTTTCCCGCAGTTGGAACGGCCATCTTCGCACCACATCTCGCCACGGGGGCGGGAGCAAGTGCCAGGAGGAGACTTCCCAGTTTCCTAAAACGGAACGGGCAGGTATTTGGGATAACAGTTCATGGCTTGTTCCATTGCCTAAGTCTCCCAGGTTGACGAAAGCCCGCGCCCCGCGACGCTGAGCATCCTTGATGACCCGCTTTAACGCTTTACTGTGTCCGTGCACGTCCGAGAATATGGCCCAGAGCATGGTTCGTTCCTCAGCCTATTTAAGTTCAGGTGTGGCTAATGGGTGTTGCATGGATTGTGGAGCAAGTTCTTCCTCGCTCATAACACGGTCAAAGGTGCGCACAATATTGTACCGCGTATCCCGTTGGGCGGGCCAGAACCCTGCCTTTAGGATGTTTTGGTGGAGGTCATATACGCTCATGCGGGGTTTTTTCTCACTAAAGGCCCCTGCCGCGCTGACCACATTTTCCTCTAACATGGTGCTGCCAAAGTCGTCCGCGCCAAAGTGCAGAGCCTTTCGGGCTACTTCTTCCCCCTGGGTCAGCCATGACGCCTGGATGTGTTCAAAGTTGTCCAGGTACAGTCGTGAAAACGCCAGGTGATGGAGATATTCCTGATAGTCCGCTCCATACCGATGGTGGGTTTTGGAGCGCCCTAAACTGGTGGCCTGGTTGATCTGCGCGGTCCAGGGAATGAAGGCAGTAAAGCCGTTGCCATGTGTTTGGCGACTTTCATCCTGTAAAGACCGTATTCGTTCCAGGTGGCGTATGCGGTGAACGACTGTTTCACCAAAACCAATGACCATGGTCGCGCTGGTGGCCAGACCCAGGGCTTGTGCCTCTCGCATTACGTTAAGCCACCCTTCGGTTTTCTGTTTTTTAGGACTAATGCGACTTCGTATTTCATCATCTAAAATCTCTGCCCCGCCTCCAGGAAGTCCTTCTAGCCCTGCCTGGATGAGTCGCTCCAACACTTTTCGCGTGCTCATGTTTTCCAATTGGGCAATGTGTTCTATTTCCGAGGGAGAGAAGGCGTCAATTTCAATGGACGGAAAGCGCTCCTTGAGGTATCGGAGCAAGTCCTCATACCAGGCAAGCGGGAGATCGGGATGATGTCCTCCCTGCATCAAAATGCGGGTGCCGCCCCAGGTGACGAGTTCGGCCACGCGTCGGCCAATTTCCTCAAAAGAGAGCACGTACGCTTCTGGATGTCCAGGAGGACGGTAAAAGGCACAAAATTGGCAATTCGTAATACACACGTTGGTGTAATTGATATTTCGGTCTACCAGGTAGGTTACAATACGGGGGTCGGTTTTGCGCGACCGCACTTGATGCGCTGCATCGGCTAGGACATCCAGTGGGGCCTTGTGATACAAAAAGACGCCTTCTTCAAATGAGATACGTTCACCGGCTATGGCTTTTTTGAGAATGGTGTCGACATCCAACATATCCTGTTCCTCGTTCGTTTTATCTGTTAGGATGCTAGACAATAAGCCGTATTCCGATTATTACCAGAACGATGGCCAGGGCCCACAAGGTACGACGATACCACGGCCCACGCAGTCCACTACGCTGGTGGTGTACGATAAGTGCTAATCCAACGTGGGATCCTACCAGCAGTGTGTAGAAAATCGCCAGAAACGCGACCGCTAAAGCCGGATGTTTGGCATATGCTTGTAAGAGCAGCGGCCCTCCTACAGTTCCCCAGAATATGTACGGATTGGGGTTAAGGAAGTTCACCAGTACTCCTTTCCCCATTTCTTGGCGAGCGCTGGTGTGCGTTGAGATTTCCAGGTGTTCTATGTGTTGGGCAGAGCGGGCGGTCTCAATGCCCAGATAAATAACCACCAGACCGCCTGCAACGCTGAGGAGTCGTACGATTTCCTGGGGGAGCACGTGCAAGACCAGCAGGGAAAGGAGAATAATGGGGATGTCGGTCAGCAATGGGGCGATGCCCACACTTACACCTGCTTTCCATCCCCCTCGCAGGGTGGCGACAATGGTGTATGTTAGCAGAGGGCCCGGTGTTAATCCGGCGGCCATTCCCAAGGAGATACCTAACAGGATGTATTCCATCATTCCCAGATTTTCTCCAATTGCCAAAGGCTCCACAGGCTGAAGAGAACGACTAATCCTCCCACCAAGTACCCTGTCAGAATATCCGCTTCGGCAACGAAAATAGCCAACTCACCACTCACACCAGCCGCGAGGTAAAGAACTAACACGGCTTCCCTTTGGGTGAGCCCTATTCGGGTCAGACGGTGCGATACGTGATCCTTACCCGGCGTTGTTAGTGGGTTTAACCCCCGGCGCAGGCGGGACATAAACACTAATGTGGTGTCGAAAATGGGCACTGCCAGCACCAGAGGGGGCACTAACCAGGTTACCATGTAGACGTTATCTGGAAAGCGGAGTTTAATGCCCAGGGCAGCCAACACAAAGCCGAGAAACAAACTTCCACTGTCCCCCATGAAGATGCGGGCTGGGTTAAAGTTGTAGATTAAGAAACCCAAACACGCGCCAAGCAGGGCTGCAGCAAGTGCTCCCACCAAATATTGTCCACTCATGGTGGCCAGAAGCGTGAAGTGCCCTGCCGCGATGGCTGCAATGCCTCCTGCGAGGCCATCCATGTTATCCATCAGGTTTAAGGCATTGGTAAGCCCGACAATCCACAGAATCGATAGGGGGACATCTATCCACTCCGTTTGGAAAAGGTGAATTTGTACCCCGGTAGCGATAAGTAACGCCGCAGCCAGCACTTGCATGAAGAGTTTGAACCAGGGGGAAAGCCGACTTCGGTCGTCCCATAAGCCCATTAAGGAGACCAGTGTGGCCCCTACGAAGATTCCCACTACTTGCCGAATGTAGAATCGGTCGCCGAAGAGCAGTAAGGCCAGGGCAAATGCTGCGTAAATAGCAATTCCCCCCATTAAAGGCATTGGCGTTCGGTGTAACTTGCGTGCGGAGGGCTGGTCAACCCAGCCGAGGTGAGGCGCAAGCCGTCGGGCAATCGGGGTTGTACCTGCCGCAACCAGGAGCGCACTTAAAGCGATGAGCAGAAACGAAAGCGCGTTCAATGAACTCATCTTCACTTCCTCTTCTGCTGTAGGGCTTGCAATTCAGTAATAAGTGCCTGGAGGGCAGGTTTTTCTTTTTCCGGCGCAATGTTCAACGCCTGTTGGGCATATTGGAGCGCCAGGTCGTATTGGCCACTCTCACGGTACAAGAGTGCTAGATTACGCAAAGTGGCCAGGTCCTGAGGGGCTCGTTTGAGAACCTCCAGGTTGTACTCTATAGCCTTTTGAATGTCCCCTTTGCGGGCAAAAACATAAGCCAAGTTGCTCAGAATCCGTATATCATTCGGGTGCCGTTTCAATGCTTGAGTGTAATAATATTCTGCTTTATCCCAATCCTTACGAGATCGGTAGTAATCACCAAGGTAGAAATAGGTGAGATAGTACGTCTCGTCCAGTTGAAGGGAGATGTTCAATTGCTTTAGCGCTTCCTCCTCCTGCCCAGCCTGTAGGAGGGCTAGAGCATATTCGTCACGTAAACGAGCGTTGTTCGGGCTTAAAGAGACGGCTTGGGCGAAGTAGTGCACAGCTTTCTCGATGTACTGTTGTCTTAAGGTCTTATCTTGGGTCATGTTTGCTCGAGTAATGTAGAACCGGCCGAGGTTGGCTGTGTGGTCCGTGTTTAATGGGTTGAGACGTTGGGCTTTTAGGAGTACTTGTTCTGCCTCTTGAAGCAGGGTTTCCCGCACTTTAGGGTCTTGCGTGTGCTGAGCATGTTCTAAGTAGGCCTTTCCCAGGAAAAGGTAATAATAGTCCTCGTGGGGGGCTAAATTCAACACTTTCTTGTAAATGGATTCGGCTTCGGCATAGCGTCGAGCTTTGTGAAATGCTTTTGCTTGTTTGAAGTAGATATCTGCCTGGATGGGGTGGAGCGCAGGACCAAAGCCCACGTATAAAGCCAACAATGTCCCAACGGCTACCGTTCCCCAGGTCCCCACATGGCGCGTGGTTGGAAGGGGAGTCGTTGTCCTCCCCAACACGAAGCCGATCGCTAAAACAAACACGAACAGCAGGATATAGTACGCCACTGGGAAACGTGCCATGTGGTCGGCAAAGGCGAGGATGGCTTCTGGATGGCGCGAGGCCTCTACTTGAAGTTGGGCGGCTCGGGCGAGAAAGTGGGATTGAATTATCGCCATGAGGAAGAATCCTCCCCAAGCCCATAAGGTTTGTACGCCGGTGCCGGCAATCCAATCACCCAGCCGGAGAATGCGGTGTCTGCGAGCCACTTCGCCGGTGAATAAGGGGGCCAGTACCAGCCACACGAACAAGAACATGTAAAACTGATGGGGGTTGGTGATGCGAATGCCGTGTTCGACACGGGTGAACAAACTGTTGGTCAAAATGCGTCCTGCCTGGTTGGTTAGCACATTTCCCGTAGGAAGGTTAATGATAAATTCGTAAGCCAGTGTGATGAAGATAAAGGCTAACAATAGGCTATAGACCCAAAATGTAGGTTCACGGAGTACAGAACGGGTCGGCGCGGGCGCGATGTTCTGCTTGGTGCGACGTTCTCGGCGCTTTCGTTTTTTGCGGGTACGAGGCGGCTCCACCGCTGGTTGCAAGCCCACGGGCTCGGGTTGTAAGGAGAGACGGTGGGTGCCCACCGCGACCAGCACGGCGGACAACATCCAGAAGTACGTGCGCGTGCTGACAATGGCGATTCCGAAATTGATTTCTACGTAGTGGGCGGCTATTGTCGCCAATAAGGCAAGAAGTAGTAAGTACCGTTCCCGCTCCTCTCGCGGGACTGCCGGTAACTGGCGCGTTAAACCAATAAACGTAACATACGCGATGAGGCCCACAATAAACCCGAAAGGCAACGAGACTCCAAAAAACCGCCAACTACCGTCCAATATCCGGGCCGTAGTGACGGCTATTAAACCGCCTCCAAACCAGAAACCGAGAAACAGGAAGCGCTCCTTGCGTGAGGTAATCAACCCTAACCAGGTGAGTACAAAGTAGAAGATGCTGACAAACAGCCACACATACGCGGCAAAGCCTAACACGCCCGTGCGGATGAGACTGTCAAACGTTTCATTGTGTGAACGGTCAGGAGACGCGTTTCGCTTTTCAATGTGAGCCAGTTCAGGGCGATAAAAACGGTTGTACGCAACCCACATTGCTTCTGGGCCGTACCCGATGAGCGGGCGTATTGGGTTCCACGGATCAGCGTGCATGTCTGGCGGCACATTTAGCGGTTCGTGGGGGAGGATGAGGTCCACGGCTCCTTCCCATATCAGAACGCGCACTCGACCTGTGGGATTGCGGCGGCTCACGTCTAGGATTTTGCCCAGCCGGCCCACATAGGGCATTTCGCGCAAAGGTTCCAAAGGTGTCTGTGGCAGGTTAAACACGATTAGAAAGAGGGCCCCTAAAAGGGCCAAACTGACCCACGCGCCCGCGATGGCCCGATAGTAACGCACTCGAAAAGCCAAGACTGCAAGCAAGATGAAAACGTATATGCCGACGACAAATCCGAGGAATGGCCCTCGACTTTGGCTGAAAACAAGAGCGATTGCCTGAACAGCAAAGATAAACAGGTAAATGCCCCCAAGGATCGCGTCCGTAAACCCGCGTTTTCCCTCCACATCCTGAAGAATGCCGGCAAAGGAGCGGACAATGCGGTACCCGGTGAGAAACATCACCATGATTAAATAGGCCGCGATGAAAATCGCATTACCCATGTGTCCAGCAATACGTGTTTGGACATCTCCTCCCCAGGGCAGTGGGTCCACTCCGTAATGCTGAAGAATTCCATATAACCCCACAGGGACGCTGGTAGCCACAATGACCGTGATTAGTCGTTCCAGTTGATCGCGCTCTCGTAATTGATTGAGAGCGACCAGGAAGATGACGATGTAACTGTAGGTCGTCCACAATCCCTGCAATCGTTGATAGGAACCCCAGAGGCTGGTGCGAGGGGCAACGGAGAACAGAGTGCTGATAAGGTACGAGATAATGATGAGGAGCGTAGGTGCCACCAGGGGGATGCGGAGCACATTTCGTAAGCGCTGCAACCATGATTCACCGTCTTCTCGTCTTAGCCAGTTTGTGTCTACGGCCCATATAAGCCAGGCTAAGCCCACAATGGCAGATAACCATCGTACCAGGGAGATTTTATCTGGCTCGAAGACTCGGTCGGTTTGTACGTTGAAGTAAAGGGGAGCCACCATTAGGGCCAACAACCAGCCGGCTTCCATAATACCTTGTGCCAGTCGTGCGATTTTCGAGGTCATTGTCCATACTCCTTGCCGGTGTGAAGGACGTGGAGTCATCACCTGAAGTAGTTACACATCAGGCTATCAAAGGGATGTTACTCCAAGAGAACGCATCTGACAAACCGCTCTCAACGCTCCGAGGGTCGTTTGGTTCATTCTCCTGCCGTGAACGTACGGCCTGGGGTATGTGGCATTTGCTTAAAAGCGCATTTAGGCATAAGATGTGGTTGAGATGGTGGGCCATTGACCGCGCGATGGCAGTGAGCCCGATTGCACATAGAGAGGCGTATAAGTCAGTTCGGAGAATTTTACTCTAAAGAAAGGGTCGCTTGGATTGCCCGGCAACCGAGACGCCCGTAGTACGTACGATGGTGGCGCCACCGGATAGCCGGTGGCGTTCTTTTTCGCCGGGCCTGTGAAGGCCAATGAAACCCATTATTCGATTTCACGATGTTTCGTACACATACCACCTGCCTAATGGGCAGAGCATTCCCGCGCTTCAGCACGTTCATCTGACCATTTATCCTGGGGAGTTCGTGGCCCTCATGGGGGCCAATGGATCAGGGAAGTCCACTTTAGTCCGCCTCATCAACGCCTTATTCGTGCCGACAGAGGGAACTGTTTGTGTCCACCAATGGAATACCCGCGAACGTCGGTGTTGGAAGGACATCCGGCGTACTGTAGCCATGGTGTTTCAAGATCCACAGTCACAGATTGTGGGCTCTACGGTGGAGGAAGATGTGGCTTTTGGGCCGCGAAATTTGGGCCTGCCCCAGTCGGTTGTTCGACAGCGCGTTGAGTGGGCGTTACGCACTGTGGGGATGTGGGATCTGCGCCAGCGTTTGCCCTTCCAACTTTCGGCTGGACAGGCACAGCGGGTCGCCCTAGCCGGGGCAATCGCGATGAAACCGGAGGTGTTAATCCTCGATGAAGCTACCGCCATGTTGGATCCCGCTGGTCGCCAAACTATCCTTAGCCTCTTAAAACACCTAAACACTTTGGGGATGACCGTTGTGCTTGTTACCCACTTCCCCGAGGAAGCATCTCAGGCCCAACGGCTTATCGTGTTACATCGTGGGACTGTGGTTGCAGATGACGTACCTACACGTGTATTTGTGCGGTCCGAGCGTCTTGCTGAGTGGGGCATTGCCGCTCCAGTTCCTGGGCAAATCGCGCGTCGATTGCATACCAAGATGCCGTGCATTTCACCGGCGATATTGGATGTCCGGACCTTAACTCGCGCGTTGGAGGAATGTTTGATTACTTCTCCCCGCCAGTCTCTTTCAAATCCTTCTCCGAGACCTTCACGTGTTGGGCAGGCGCGATCTACGTTTATAAAGACACGCGATCTTTGGCATGTGTATATGGCCCAAACCCCTTTAGAAGTCACAGCCTTGAGAGGCGTAACCCTTACTGTGCAGCGTGGCGCGTCTGTTGGCTTAATGGGAACAACTGGTTCGGGAAAGAGCACCCTCATGCAGCATTTGAACGGATTGCTCTTTCCACATCGAGGTGAGGTGTGGATAGATGGTCAGGAGATTCGCCAATGGCAGGACCGCTTGCCCGCGCTTCGTCGGACAGTTGCTATGCTGTTTCAGCGGGCTGAGGACCAGTTATTTGAACGTTTTGTGGGTGATGATGTAGCAGCCGGTCTTCGACCCCTGCGTCTCCCGCGGGAGATACTCAGGGAGCGTGTGCGATGGGCTATGGAAACGGTGGGCCTGGAGTTTGAAGCGTATAAGGACCGCCCGGTGTACAGTTTAAGCGGTGGTGAAAAACGAAAAGTGGCATTAGCCGGTGTATTGGTGTTGGAGCCTCAAGGGGTTATTTTGGATGAACCCACAGTTGGTCTGGACCCGCGTTCTCGTCAGGACTTGATGATGTATTTGGAAAAGTGGCACACGAGAGGAGACGTCACACTTATCTACTCCTCTCATTCTCCTGAAGAGATAGCCCACATGACTGACCAGATAGTCATTATGCAGAATGGCGTGGTGGCTATTTCAGGGGAGACACATGAGGTGCTATATGACGTCGAAAGAATTAAGGCGTTGGGATTGGAGGTTCCCGTTGTTGTAGAACTAGTCCTCGGTTTAAGGTCGAGGGGGATCCCTCTGCGGGGAAATCCAATTACAATGAACGAATTCGTGAATACAATTACACGATTCTTTCGCGGAAGGGGCTGAAACGTGGAGAACGTTGAATTTCTTCGGCGTGTAATTATCGGCATTTACCTTCCGACCAACTCCTGGCTTCACCGGTTGGATGTTCGAGCGAAACTTTTTGTGTTTTTGGTAGGTACCGGGTATGCCACATTTGTTTCCTCTTTGCGGGCTCAAGGCGTTTTTCTGATATGGGTGCTAATGCTTATGCACACGGCACGGGTGCCTTGGCGTTTTGCGTGGAACGGTCTGAAAGCAGCATTACCATTTCTGTTCGCTTTCGGGGTGTTGGATTTATTGTTTGCCCCTTCTTCTCCTAAAGGTGTTATTTGTACTCCATGGTGGACCCTCGGTAGTTGGCATCTTACTAATTGTGCGGTTGAAACGGTGGGGTTGCTATTTTTGCGTTTTACTGTGTTGATGTTGTGGACGAGCCTGTTGACGATAACCACAACAGTGGTGGAATTAGGACGAGGGCTTGAATGGTACTTATCCCCATTAAACCGGTGGGGCATTCCAGGGTATGAAGTTTCTCTTATTTTGGCCCTTACTTTTCGTTTCGTTCCCACATTTGCTTTAGAAGCCGAGCGTTTGGTCAAATCTCAGATGGCTCGTGGCATAGATTTGGGTGAAGGCGGGCGATGGCGCTTCTGGCGCCGAGTTCGGGCTATGATGCCCATGCTCATTCCGTTTTTCCTCATGGCTCTTCGTCGGGCAGAGGAAATGGCTGAGGCCATGGAGGCGCGAGGTTTTATTGGAGTTACAGATACTGCCGCTGCAGAAAATCTTTTACCTCAGAAAGGAGGTGTCCGGCATGAATGCTAAATTTTCGGCCCGTACCATTACTGTAACCGCAGCCCTTTCTGCTGTGGCTGTGGTGTTGGGGGCAACCCAATGGGGGTTTATTCCCGTTCCAACGCCTGCTGGCCATGCTACGATTATGCACGTACCAGTGATTCTCGGCGCGATTCTTGAGGGACCGATGGTAGGGGCTATTATAGGAGCAGTTTTTGGCCTCTACAGCTTCTTAGATGCCACGTTGCCTATATTTAAAGATCCACTGGTTGCTATTCTTCCTCGCTTGTTTATCGGTCCGATGGCTTACTATGCCTATATGTTGACCCGGCGCTGGGGGGAATCTGTGGCTTCAGGTATGGCAGCGGTCGTGGGGACTGTAACCAATACGGTGTTAGTATTGGGTATGATTGTGATCCGAGGATACTTGGACGCGAGAACGGCATGGGCCGTGGGTGTGACGCACGGCCTCCCAGAAATTATAGTAGCCGCACTCATTGTTATTCCAGTTGTGCTAATGTGGAAACGCGTGGAATTTGGCCGTGGTCGGTCACGCCTGTGATTTCAAAGCAAACATGATTGGTTTATTAATAACGAGGAGGGTGTTTATGTTGTTAACCGTGGATATTGGAAACAGCGAAGTTACTCTGGGTGTCTATACTGACTCTCAATGGCAAGCCCGTTGGCGATTACGAACGGTGGTTCATAGGACACCCGATGAATACGCGTTGCTATTGAAGGGACTTTTTCGAGAGGCAGGCATTCCCCTTGAAAGAGTAAGATATGTGGGCTTAGCCAGTGTCGTTCCTCCGGTGACGGATACGTTCGTAGATGTGATTCAACGACATTTGCGTGCTGAATTGCTCGTGGTGCGTCCAGGCGTTCGTACTGGATTGCGTATTCGGGCTGACAACCCTGCAGAGGTGGGTGCGGACCTCATTGTTAACGCTGTAGCTGCATATGAACGATTTAAAGATGCGTGCATCATTGTGAGTTTGGGGACTGCAACCGTGTTTACCGCGGTCTCGGCTGGACGGGATTTCTTGGGAGCGGCTATTGCTCCAGGATTGCGTATGGCTGCTCGTGCTCTTTCGGAGCAGACAGCTCAATTACCGGGTATTCAACTCGCTGCTCCGCCCGTAGTTATTGGTCGCAACACGGTTCACGCTATGCAGAGCGGCTTGGTGTGGGGGTATGTAGCTATGGTGGAGGGGATGGTGGCTCGTTTTCGGAAAGAGATGCAGAGGGAGGCGAACGTCATTGCCACGGGAGGGTTGGCTCACTTAATTGCACCTCACACGTCAGTGATTGACGTTGTAGATCCATGGTTGACTCTTGAAGGACTGCGCATATTGGTGGAACGTAATCTCCTTTCTGGTCGCTAAAAACCAACAAGGCCCCTTCCTCGCTAAGGAAGGGGCCTTCCTCCAGTTTGGCCTTCCCATCCCACCAGACCAATCATAAAAAGCCAGAGTCCAGGGGGCGTCTCCTGTGCCTACTATGAGACACAGGAGACGAACTTAAAACGAACCTAATGGTTACTGAATGTTCCGGAAATCTTCTTGGTATTGGACGGCGATTGGCTGTGGGTGAATTCGTGACAGATTTATTAATTTCGCCTGTACTACTCGACGCCATTGGTAAGTTTTGGTTTCTTGGTCGTAGTCCTCGCAAGTGAGCAAGGTGACCCAAGATTCATTCGTGTTCTCAAGCACGCTACTATCATTTGGCGCGACCCGGAAGGAACGCTTGACCTCGTAAATGTACCATTGATTCCGGGTTTGGATGAAGATGAGATCCCCCGGACGTAAAGTGTTGAGTTTGGCGAAGGGACCAGGGAGCCCGGAGGCCAAAGTTACGTGACCGGCCAGGACCGTGTTCCCCCTGTGCGTGGGGAAGGCTGTCCCTTCCAACCAGCCGATTTGCGTCCAGAGCCAGTCCACATTCCACGAGTCCTTTTGTTTTCGGACTCGGAAGATGGGAGCATGTACATTTAGTTTAGGAATCTCCAGCCAGAAATCGGACGCAGGCTGTTTTTTATCTGGCCGCATTTGTTGCGGCAGGGATTCCGCGGGGGTGTAACCCGTTTTAGGTAGTGTAATCCCTTCCGATGGCGAAGGTGTTTCTTTCTGTGTGTTCTTATTTACACTTGCCACAGACGTAATAGGCATTCCAATTGCCACATTTGAATCACGGATATCGACTGCTCCGTCCCCATTGGAATCCCACTGTCCGGAGGTCTGATTGGTTAGAACTCCTAGGTTAGAATCGGCAACCTTGACTCGGAAGGTAATGACTACCTCATTGTGTGCAGATTCCTCGGTAAAGGCACCTGCATCTGGCCCGATGAATCCAATCCACACCACTTGTCGGGCGTTTTTGTCATAGGCGCACACATAGGTAACTGATGAGCCCCTTGCCTCGCAGTGGAGGCTCCCCTCAATGAACTCTGTACCTTCTTGCACTGGATCGGTGATATGTACCCGCAATGGTACATAATTACGAGCGTTGATCCACACTTGGCGCCATTCTACAATGGGCCACGCATCCGCCATCCCCACCTTTTTGACGGCCGGTGGATCCAGTGGTGGTGCGGGTGGTGGGGGGGGAGGTGGCGCGGCCGTGGGTGTTGGCGTAGGCGGCACGGCCGTGGGTGTCGACGTAGGCGGCGCGGCCGTGGGTGTCGGCGTAGGTGGCACGGCCGTGGGTGTTGGCGTAGGCGGCACGGCCGTGGGTGTCGGTGTAGGTGGCGCGGCCGTGGGTGTCGGCGTAGGCGGCGCGGCCGTGGGTGTCGACGTAGGCGGCGCGGCCGTGGGTGTCGACGTAGGCGGCACGGCCGTGGGTGTCGACGTAGGTGGCACGGCCGTGGGTGTCGGCGTAGGCGGCACGGCCGTGGGTGTTGGCGTAGGTGGCACGGCCGTGGGTGTTGGCGTAGGTGGCACGGCCGTCGGTGTCGGCGTAGGCGGCACGGCCGTGGGTGTCGGCGTACTTGTTGGTGTTGGTGTGTTTGTGGGTGTTGAAGTAGGAGTGAACGTAGGCGTAGGTGTGTGCACTGGTACTAATCCAAAGTGGTGATATACGTCATGTTGGCATGTGGCTACCAGATTAGCATGTTGTGGGTTCGGACTAGTTACTCGATATCCGCTTGGCGGGAGTACTGTGATTTGATAGGAGCCCAAAGGAATACCGCCGACCTGCCACCAACCATTCGCGTTGCTGACGGCCGTGCGTTGTACAGGGCCAGAGATTTGAACGTTCACATTGGGGATGCCAGGTTCCACACCATACTGGTATGTTCCGTCTCCATTTAGATCCTGGAAGATTACGCCACCTAACGAAGTGAAACAGGGGGTTGGTGTAGGCGTGTTGGTAGCCGTTGGGGATGGCGTGGGCGTTTCGGTAGGTGTAGGGGTATCAGTTGCGGTGGGGGATGGTGTAGGCGTTTCGGTGGGTGTCGGAGTTGGTGTAGGGGTTAGGGTTGGTGTCGCACACGGTGATATGGTCACTGGATGGTCTTCAATTTCCCCTTTTCCTTTGGTGCCTGTGTCGTCGTCCGCAGTAAGATTTTGATCGCTGAGGCGTAAGCGTAAGTATGTAAGCCCCGCCGTCATTCCGTTAGGCAAAGAACTCCAGGTAAGGACGACTTGAGCATTATTGGTTCCATCCGCTACTGTTACGGAGGTGAACTCTTCGCTGTCAAAGACGCCGTTTTGGTTGAAGTCGATCCACCCTGCAAGGACTGCTGACGCTCCACTACGGTTTGTTACTGTAACGGTAATGCTATAAGAACTGGCACAGGTGAGGATAGAATCAAGCGAAATCGGGCCATCTTCGTCATCTACGCCGTTGTTGTCGTCACCATCTGCATTGGTGGAGTATTGACTATCGTTTTCACTGTCTGGTGCATTAGATCCTAAGTACAGGGTTGAGTCGAGAAGATGGCCTGCGTCTCCGTAGGATTTCGGCGCGTCACCATGATCTACTGGTACTGCGTGGAAGCCAAAGTCAAAGGAGAGATCATCCTGGGTGTCCGGGAAGTTATGAATGGCACCTGGGGTATCCTGGTTGCCGTCTTCTCCGGTCGTGAGAGCAATGGGAGAGGGAATGGAGAATTCTGGACCTTTCACAGGTGTGCCGGCTCCACCAGGTTGGGAACCATCGGAATCCTTATTGTCATCGCTCCCCTGGTTGGGAGAGACGGCGAGGGGTTTATCCGATGGTGGTGTAGGGATTTGAATCTGGTAGGTGCCAGGTATAAGGCCACAGAAGGAATAGACTCCGTTCGTGTTGGTGGAGTTGGTGTAAATGCGGTCATCACCGACGGCCGAAGTATCTGAGGGTTGAGTCTCAATAGTCCCATTTGGTCCGGCCCATGCGAGACGGACAGATACATTGGCAATACCAGTATCACTGGCGTCCTGGAGGTTGGGGGAGGAGCCGGTGTCGTCATTCCAGACGTAATTACCTACGCAAGCCAAAGGTTGCCAGTAGTCTTCTACTTCTCCGTCATTGGCTGTACCTGTCCAGCCGGAGAGTGTGTCGGTGGTTAGGCGGAAGCGCATATGGGTTTCCCCGCCATCAAACGTGGCGGTGGCGGGGACGTCGAAGCAGTAAGTGTTTGCAAAGGGGCCCCCGTTCGGTATGGAAACCCGCCCATTGGCAAAATTGCCGCCATTAAGCGCTTCAGACGTGTCGAAAGTGCCATCGCCATTGAAGTCTATCCAAGCGTAAAGGTTGGCGTTGGAAGAGAGGTTATTGACACCAGTGACTCGAATACACGCTTGGCTTCCCGGGATAAGGGGAGTAATTAGCTGGACTCCGTCTTCGTCATCCCCTGGAGAGGAGCAGGTACCAACAGTCGTGGGGGGCACAGAGTTGGATCCTGCATTATCGTCTCCTCCGTTAGTGTCAGCACCAGCGTGAGCGTCTGGTTTGCCGTTGGTTTCTGTATCTATACAGTTACCCAAATAAAGGTCATCCGTAAGTTTATGTCGGGCTCCTTCTCCTTCGCCGTTGTTGTTTGTTGCATCTGTGGCAAAGGTATCGGGCAGGTCTCCCCAATCGTATAGTGTAGGTGTATAGTGAAAACGATTGATGGTGGATCCCGAGCCGGTTAAATACACGTATCCGCGCGTTACGTAAAGGCCGTGGGTGTTATAAATAGGCGGGTTGGCATTTGGAGACCAGGTAGTACGTTCGGCTGTAACAGCAGTAACGGAGCCGGTATCACTTGTGGAGTTCACAGAGAGCCCGTTCAGTTGGGTCATATTCTTCCAGGCAATGGCTACGTCCGTTTCGTTGACGTAGCCGATGCGAGCGGAGAGAACCCCCACCGTGACACTTTGGCCTCCGGTGTGTGTGGGGGCCCAGGAAGGATTGACGACCATGTTGGGTAGATCTAGAGCTGCGAGGCCGTTGCGATTATATCCTCCCACGTTGGTAAAATCACCCAACATGTAAAGTCGAATACCCGGATTGGTAGAGAGTGAGTACACGGCGTTGTTAACAGAAGGTGCTGCAACTAGAGAATTGGTGGCGGGATTCAGGATAGCAAAGTAATTAGCGGATCCCAATAAACCCTGGAACGTCCCACCGATAAAGAGGCGGTCAACAGCACTATCAAACTCCAAGGCGTAAACTGTCGACGCATTACTGGATAGGAGAAGAGGAAAACTGGAGGAATTAGGGGTGATACCAGAAATATCGTACTGGCGATAACCGAAGTTTCCTCCCACATGTAAGCGTCCTCGCGCACGATCCACAGCGAGAGCATGAACATCATTCGTTAAGCCCGGATCCCAGGGCAAGACATTTCCAGTATTTAAATCAATGGCTACCAGATAGCGATGACTGGCACCGTCAACTGTTGCGAAACGTCCCCCAACAAATAAATAGTGAGAGTAGTATTCCAACGATGTACCCCAATCCCAACCGCTAATTCCATTTCCAAAAGAATACGAGCGTCCTATGGGAGTACAGGTTGTCGTGTCAAGTTCTGTCAGACTATCATAGTTATATTGGACACTATTTTTCGATAATTTGTTAAATGCTCCTGTGATAAAGAAACGTCCATTAGGCAACTGGAGTAAATCTATTGTGCCATAGTCAGTTGTGGGACAATCGCCCACAGGATTGTTTGGGAGTGTACTGGTAACTACAGCAGGTGCTGCCCAATTGTACGGGTTGGAACCTTCTAGTATGGCAAATATTACATACACCAGAATTAAAAGAATTACTATCTTACTAAGTTTAACTCTCATGGTTGACTCCTTTTTTGGTATATGGATATTGTATATAAAATAGAAGACAAACCAACATTAAAGTTGTCTGTTTTGCAAAGGGTCCAAGGTATCGGTCATAAGGCAAAGGTCACACTGCGAATTTGTGGGCCGTATTAGAAGCGTTTACTCGGTGTATGAATCTGTTGCGTTTGTGCAAAGATATGTGCGTAGGACAAATTTTAATTTTTAAGGTTTTCTGTCAAGGGACGGGGATGCCGCGTCTTGAGGGGCGTGTCAACACCGCGGAATCCACACCAAGACACTGACTCCCGAAGGCAGACGCAAATCGTGGACCGAACCGGAGGCGGAGGCGATGGTCATCGCTCAAATTAGCCTCAATTCGGTCAGGCGCAGGCGTTTTGGCCAGGCCCTTCTCCTCTTCTTTTAGGGTGTTGAGAAGGGCCTCTGTATTTTTCTACTCTTGCCTGTTGTGCAACGAGTCTAATTATACTGAACAAATTGGACTCTGTTATATTCACCAACAGTACTACTAATCAGTGCACCATACTCTTGAAATATATTACTCTATATTAACAATATGGCTGGCTCGATCATCCCGGGAGTTCCCAATAGGCAATTCTCCGCTCGCGATAGTACATGGTACTCGACCGAGCAGGAGGGCCCTCCAATCGCTCTTCAGCGCTCAATGGTGGAACATTGGTGGAACATTCATTTCGCCGACGCCTGTGAGTAAAGTGCAATCTCCTTTCTGGTCGCTAAAAACCAACAAGGCCCCTTCCTCGCTAAGGAAGGGGCCTTGTGCTGCCGGCATGAGGGCTGGATAGGTGGTGTGTATTACTTGACTACACCTGTCTCCATGCGCTCGTTATAGATATTCTGCAGTTCGTAGAGCATCTGCTGGAGTTCGAAGAAGCCATGCCAGTGTGCCCAGTCCGGGCCTCCCATGGCCGCACCTTGGCGGGCACGTCGTCCAGTGTGGTGCCACAGGTGATAGTAAATCTTCTGGAACTCGTCTGCCCACGGATTCTCCTTTAGCAGACCTTTCTCCTTGAGTTCCTTCAGCATTTTGTCCGCGGGTTTGAAGTAAGCCTCGTTGTACAGGTTCACCGCGTTATCCACCTGCTTGAAGTAGTTATCCACTAAGGTTGTAGAATGGCAGGAGGAGCAGACTTGCTTCATCTTCTTGCGGCCCTCTTCGCCATTGCCTGTCAGCGGGCTCATCGGATCCGGCGAGTTGCGCACTTTGGATTCCTTGGCCCACAGGTTCCAGTAGAGCCGCTCGCTTACGTTGTGAGTTGTGGGCAGGTCACCCACACCACTCATATGGCAGGTGGCGCAGGTAGGCGCTCGATAGTCGCCCGCTTCCCATGCTTCGGGCGCGGAATCCCAGCGCCATTCGTCCTTGTGGCTCATGTAGATCTGGCCGTGCTTGCTGTCCAGATACACCTCGATATCGGGATGGTCCGGCCCCAGGTGGCATGTAGCACACGCGTACGGGTCGCGGGCTTCGGCAATGCTGAAGCGATGCCGAGTGTGGCAGACAGTGCAGTTGCCCGTGCTCCCATCCGGGTAGACTACGCCGATACCGGATGTCGGGTAGTTATCCGGCAAGGGGCGATGATCCGGGCCGAGTTTGATTTCGGTCCCGTGGCACTGCATACACCCTGTCTGCCGGGACGCATCCTTGTACTGTTCGTGATTTTGCCCCTCGTGGACCCACATAAGGTCATGCAGGCCCTTCTTGGGGAGAATCTGACGATATGCACGGAAGTGACCGCTGTGGTTGAACTGCTCCACCTCGTTGGGATGGCACTTCTCGCAGGTGGTCGGCGGCACCAGAACGGACATGTAAATGTCCGTGCCCTTTAGGCCTTCGCACTGGTAGGCCATGGGGGAGTCCTTGGGTTTTTCGTGGCAGTCAATACAACTGACGCCTGCATGGGCATGGCGACTTTCCTTCCAGTCCAGCACGATGCCCGGAGTCTCCTTGCTGTGACAGGAGATACACTTTTCGCCCTCTTCGCTGATTTGCCGTTTAATGACGATGGGCTCACCCGCCGGCATCTCCCCCATCATAGTGGTGGAGCCGGTGGTCTGCCCTTCCGATAGGTTCCCGGCCAGCGCGTCGGGAGTCCGTTGTAGGGCTCCCACTGCGGCCGCAATGGCAATCATGGCCACAACGGAGACCAGGACTACGATTAAACGCCAGTGTTTCATCACGCCCTCCTTATTTGTCGAGATTGCCGGCAGTTACTTAGCCTTGGCTTGTTCCCACTCCTGTTTGGCTTCACGCAGGTAGAGTCCTAGATTGGTGTGTCCCACATGGGGATGACAGCGTACACATTTCACTTTGGTTTCACCCATGAAGTAAGCACGATGGGGCAGGAACGCGCGCGGGTTGCTCATTGTGGCATCCTTTAACGTCATGTGACAACGCAAGCAAGCCGAGTCATAGACGAAGGACTCCCGCTCGTGACGCCGCGCTTCCCAATCGATAGATTCGGGATCGCCGAAGAAGTTCACCGCGACATCGCGCACGCCCAACCACGTTTTCGTACTCAATTCCTTCAGGGGATTACCGTGGGGAAGATGGCAGTCCGTGCATTGCGCGTTAATGCCATAAGGATTGTTGCCACCGTGGACGTTTTCGGCGTGGGCTCTTCCCATGGGTTCCATGACGTGGCAAGAGAGGCAGAAGGATTTCGCCCCTGTCCATTCCAACGTCATGTTCATCATTGTCCACGAGCCCACGACTACAACGCCAACGATGACAAGAGCACCAACTATGTAGAGAATGCGACGCCACCAGGATACACGTTTCATTGTGTATCACGCTCCTTAAGAAGGGTTCTAAAGGACCAACGTTTTTATGACGAGAGTGTTTAGTCGCAAACGTTCACTTAAGAGATGGGGCATGTACTCGGCTGCTATTCTCTATTCTAGAGGATAGGGAGGGTGACGTCTAGACGCCATTTGGACGATTTTATTGGCGGGTGGATAGGAAGATTTGGGAGGGGTGAAGGGTCTTGTGTCACCCGTTAGGATTACTCCTTCTGGGTGATATGGGCTTTTAGCCACACCGCGGCTTCTACACGGCTGTGAACGTGTAATTTGTCCAGAATGCGGCGCAGGTGCGTACGGACAGTGTTCTCGGAGATGACCAGGTGGGCGGCAATCTCTTTATTCGTTAACCCCTGGGCCACCAGTTCTAAAACCTGACGCTCCCGAGGCGTCAGGATATTCAGCGCATCATTTCCGGTGTTGTCCTCCACCTGCATTTCAGATGTGGGCGGAGTGATGGAAGGTTCCACGTGCATTTCTTGCGCTTCCGGGGTGTCATTCTGGCGCTGGTGTTCGTGCTCACGTTCCCGAGCCAACGTGGCAAATTCGGCTAACAGGTGAGGGGCCAGGGCGGGGGGAATGATGGCTGCTCCTTGTGCCACACTCCGAATAGCCTGGGCCAATTCATGGCCAGACGTTGTTCCCTTGAGAAGATATCCCCGGGCCCCTACTTTGAACGCTTCCAGTAAGTCTTCGTCGGATTCCGATACGGTTAACACAATCACGCGACTGTGGGGAAAGGCTTCTGTAATACGCCGTGTGGTGTCAAGTCCATCTAACCCCGGCATTTTAATGTCTACCAGGATGACGTCCGGTTGCAGGGTCGAAAGTGATTTCAGCAATTCTAACCCGTCTCCAAATACCCCAATAACCTCAATGTCCGGTTCCCTGTCCAGGAACGTTTGCAATGTTTCCCGGAAGAGTCGGTGATCGTCGACAATTACAACGTGAATAGGTGCCTTCTCCTTCATAAAGGCCTCCGTTCGGATGATGGGGTAGGATAAAGGGGCAGATGTACGTACACGCGCGTACCTTTCCCCGGTTCAGATTGGATGTGAAATGTGCCGCCAAGGCTTTCGGCTCGTTCTTGCATGATGCGCAATCCAAAGTGTTGCGACGTCTGAATGTGCTCCAGGGAAAATCCCTGGCCATCGTCCTCCACAATGAGTTCTAGGCCGTCCTGTCGGATGTGAAATTCCACGCGCGCGTGTTTGGCGTGCGCGTGTTTACGCACATTCGTGAGGGCTTCCTGCACAATACGGAAGGCCTCTACTTCAATGATAGGGGAAACGTAGGGATTTTGGTCGGTGACTTGGAATTCTACATCCAACCCTGTACGACGTCGGAAGTCCGCGATCCAAGCACCTACCGCTGGAACCAGTCTTTGACTCGGATCCTGACGAAGCGCCAGAATGGATTCCCGAACATCATAGATGGCCTCTCGGACTACCTGCTGCATTGTATCTAAATCCTGGCGAATGGCTGCAGGGGAGGCACGATTTAAGTCCTCGCGTACCATCTCTAACTTAAGGCTTAACCAACCTAAGGTCTGGGCTATGCTGTCGTGCAACTCGCGGGCAATGCGTTGACGTTCTTCTAACATGGCCAATTGGGCAACTTGTTCATGGTATTGAGCATTTTGCACGGCTACGCCCAATTGATTGCCCACGCTTGTGAGAAATTGGGCGGTTTCCTCAGAGAAGTAGCGGGGCTTGGGGTGGAACAACAAAATGAAGCCTAGAGTCCGTTGTCGCGAGCGCAGTGGGACCGCTAACATGCTGTGATATTGTCCGTTTTCTAGGAAGCAAGAAAGCAAGGGGCGTGAAACCGGATCGGGAGTGACATGGGCGAGGTCTGGGATGGAAATGGCTTGGTTGGAAGCCTGGATAAATTGACGAACAGCTTTCTGCATGGTTTCATCTTGCAAACAGTGACGAACCGTCGGGGGAAGGTCAATCATTGCCACGAAATCAATGTGGTCTTCTAAGCAAAGGCAAATCGCCCCTCCCTTTGCCCTCACGACTTCCTTTACTTTGCGCAGTGCCTCGTGGAGGAGCACGTTAAGCGGTTTGGCCTCACTGGCTGTTAGTGCGATGTTGGCAATAGTGGCCAGTTCCTGTGTGCGTCGTTCGACCTGTGCGTGAAGCGCGTTCTGGTAGCGGGCAATACTGGCTACCATGTGATTTATGGTATTTCCCAACGTCTCTAACTCATCGCCGGTGTTCACCTGGCATCGGACGTGGTAATCCCCCCGGGAAATGGCTTCCGCTATTTCAGTGAGGCGCTTAATGGGAGTGATGACTGTGTGGCGTAATTGAATGTACATGCCTCCCATAACCAGGGTGATAATGGTGAAGGCGCTGAGTATGAGCATTAAGCGGTTTTGGGCTAAGGCGCGGTCTGCCTCGGTCATGGGGACCATGACGCTGAGGCCGCCGCGAATATCGCCTACATGATAGCCCTGGTCGGCATGACATTGGAGACAGGCGGCTGTCGCCCGCAAGGGGACCATAAGACGGTACATGCGTTGTCCATTAACGTATTCGATGCGTTCCACAGGGGTGGGATTGTGCTCAAACTTTTGGAGAACCTCACTTTCAAACGCATCGGGAGCGTTGGCCGGGTTCTTCAGGCGCAGGCTTGTAATGTGAAAATGGTAAAGGCCCTTTTCCGCGGCCAGCTCGGAGAGTTCTTTGGTCACCATGGCCGGGGACTTGCGGTAAAATCCCCGGCGAGCCTCCATGTATACAGGTCCTGGCCGGGTCGTCCACACACCACCATATGAAGCAACCCACTCGCGTACAGTGAGCATGTTGGTCAGCAGGGCTTCTGCTTGAGTGTGAACCTGTTCGTGCATTTGTCGGACCTGGAGGCGATAGAGGAAACCAAAGAGTATCAGACTCGTAATTCCTAAAATCATCCCCAGTCTTAAGGTAATGCGGGTCCCCAGGTTAAGCCCCCACCGGGGCGATGCAAGGAAGCGGTACCAACGACGATGTGCACGTGTGCTTGCCTGGGAAGGGTGATGCGAGGTGAATAACCCGGATTGTTTTGCTGGGGCTACGGGATCTCTCAGCATGGTTCACCTCAAGCGCTGTACACGGCTGCTTACAATTCACTGAAAAATAGGGGGTCTTTTAATGAGCATACCACAGAGACCGAGGGACCGTCAAACTCCTCGGGATGAAACCTAGGGCTATTCAATGTTCGTCACCAACGCTTCCTTCAGGCCCAACTGATTCGCCTTGACGAGTCCGATATAGATCCCCTTTTTCCACCACCTTCTGAGCGGCCGAACCTGCCGCTTGTTAACTGTGGACGTCATGCTGGCTCAGTACTCGGAACTGGTGGAAGTAATCGGATGAGTCCAAAAAGGTCTCGCCTACACAGAGCCCAAGTCCTTTTGGAAGAAGGCCAATACCGTCGCTTGCGTCAGTTAGCCCGGGCGCGCAGCGCGCAACAAGGGCGTCGTGTGGGCGTCAGCCTGGTGATTCGCGAGTTGCTCGACCAGGCCTTGAGTGAACAGGCGGAGCAGGAAGCCCAAGCGCGCGCCGCGCTCCGGCACCTGTTCACCCTGGGCGAACGCGTCCGTGCCCGCCATCCCCAGGCATTGGCCGAAGACTGGTTGGCCGAGAGATGACGCAGCAGGACGCCGAGTTGCGCAACGGCACGCAACGAGAGGAAGCAGGGCGACCTCCTTTGTCCTTCTCGCGATAGAAATGTAAAATACCTACAATTAGAAATCCTGATTACCAACATCGCATGGAGCGCAATGACCTGTGACCACCCTGGATATTTCCACCCTCGAATCCTGGCTCTGGGACGCGGCCTGTAAATTGCGTGGTCCCGTGGACGCGCCCAAGTTCAAGGACTACATCCTCCCCCTCATCTTCCTCAAGCGCCTGTCCGATGTGTTCGATGACGAGGTCCAGCGCGTGGCCGAGGACTCAGACGTTTCCATAACAGAAGCCTTGTCTTGGATTGAAGACGACCACAAATTGGTCCGCTTCTACATCCCGCCCGAGGCCCGCTGGGCCTACATCCGCAACCTGCCCGTCCACAACCTGGGCCAGAAGTTGACC
>CAYOAZ010000011.1:0-18343 GCA_964402285.1 uncultured Anaerolineae bacterium
CCTACGGAAGCGCCCACATCCACCCCCACGCCCACGCCTACCCCCACGCCCAGCCCGACTCCCACACCCCAGCCGACGAAGGAGGTTCCTGAGAAATCAACTCGAGAAGAGATATTAAAAATAATTTCCGAAAACAAAGATGATATTCCCCTTGGTCCTCTTTCTTTTAGTTATAGAGCTTTTGAAGATAATCAATATATTCTTTCAGATTCTTTTCTATTTACGGGTTTTATAAAAAATATTTCTATAGAAAAAGTCGAGTTAAATGGAAAGGTTTATAATTTAATAATGGGAAAAATAATAGTTCCAACAGATACTAATGGAAGCGAGTATAGAGTTTATAAAATAATAATCGGAGGAGATCATCCTGCGTTTAGTTCCGAAGATAAAATTTCAATTGGTCACGGCTTAAGCTATCGGCCTTATTTAATAGATGAAGTTTTAAAGGAGTTAATAGCCCATGGTAATAGAGGGGCTGAATTTGAGATAACTGTGGGATATCCTTCTCCAAGGGAAATAAAGGAGAGATTGAAACAATTGCCGATATCCCAAGAGGTTAGAGAAGAGGCTGAAAAAAAGATAAACGCAAAGAGAGAACTTTTCCTTCTCATGTCTTCCCCAGAAAACCTAAAAGTATGTAGTAAAAGTGCTGCAGAATTGAGACGAAAATATTCCGGATACGAGGATTCCTATTATAAAGAACGGATTAATGAAGAATTTGGTACATCAGAATATCCTTGTCCCCTTCCTCCTGAAGGAGCAATTATAGGAATTCTTAATCAAATAAATTTATCTCCTTAGTTATCGGACAAACAGCCAATGGCGGGTGATGGTAACCTTGGATGCGCTCACGGGGCGGGTGGTATACCTGCAGGGGGTGCCACATAGGGGAGAAGGCGCTGGAGGTGTTCTACAAACGGGTGGCGGTGAGCCTGCCCAAGCCCTGTTATCCCAATGTTTCCGCTCGCGAGCAGATTGAACCCAAGTCGGGATACGAAAAAGCGCCATAAGTTGTAGGTAGATCGTATGCAAATGTTGCGTTGAAATCTAGCCAATTAACATCAAAGTAAAGTATACTCTCTACATCGTTCGACACCCAGGGCTACGTGGGCAGTTTAGTGGCCCCCTATATCCACCCGAAAGGAGCTCCCATGTCCATCTGGAAATATCTCCTCGCTGGCATTGTGATCCCTCTCGTGCTCATTGGGCCCCACTCAGGCCCCCACACGTTAACCCTCCGCCAAGGGCTCAACGGGTACACAGGAGTAACTGACACATGGGTGAGTAGCAATGATTGGGATACTCCACCTCAGCACACAGTGAATTACGGACAAAACTCCTCTTTAAGATTGGATCGGGACGGTGGGGATAACCCTCTAATTCGATTTGACCTGAGCAGTATTCCGGCCAACAGTCACATTCAATCCGCCATCTTGTACCTTTACAATACGACTTCATCGTGTGATGACGGAGGGTGCACCACGGCTCATCCTCGTCGCGTGCGGGCATTCCGGGTTTTACGGGCATGGGATGAGGGAAACCAAGTATCTTCTCCGATTAATGCACCTGGTAAGCATGGAGCGACTGGAGATTACGCATTTCGCTACTACGAAAACGAAGGGACATCTGTGCCGTGGGAAGGCAGGGGAATGGTAGCCGGCAAGGATTATGCCCAAACCGCGGAGAGCAGCACCGATGTAACTGATCCTGGATGGTATACCTGGGATATTACGGCCCTGGTACAAGCATGGGTGCGAAAAGAAGTGCCTAACTACGGTATCGTTCTACGCGATGCCACAGGGTGGGAGGAGCACCACACGGATTGGCGCGTATTTTATTCCAGTCAACACGTGAATCCTTCACTGCGACCACGCCTGGTGATTACTTATGACTCTGACGTACCCTTTGCAGTAGCAGGCCCTGATCAGGAAATCCTGCAGTGGGATGGATCGCCTATCACTCTGGATGGCTCGGGAAGCCGTGATCGAGCGGGCGGTCACACAGACCGTCTCACATACCAATGGCGTATCAAATCCCCTGCCTACGAATCCACCCAAAAGGGCATTATTGGCACAAAGGCCGTCATCACGTTCAGGCCCGACGTACCAGGAGAATGGACTTTTGAACTAACAGTGACCAATGATCTGGGGAAGAAAGCCACCGATAGCGTCCACGTGCGATTATTACGCATTCCCCACACACATCCCCGTATTTATTTGACCCCTTCGCGATTGGCCACTCTGCGGGCCCGAGCCACATCAACAAACCCACGCTGGCAATTGCTTAAATCCGCTGCTGATGCAGGTGACGGGATGCTCCAGGCTGCACTGGTTGGGGTCATCAGCAACGAAGAACACTATTGCGTGGATGCCCTCGCCCAGGCTCAGCGGGCCATGCGCGAAAATGGCGACTGCTCCTCCTGTCCCGGGGATATTGCCTTAGTGTACGACTGGTGCTATGTACACAGCACCCCCGCGCAACGGGATGCGTTCATCACCTATTTCAATAATCGCGCCGCGCATCCTGGGGATGATAATGTGCCGGGCTGGGGAAATTACTGGCCGCGTTATGGGTACAGTCTGGCCCTTATGGGAATTGCCACATACGGCGAAAACCCTCAGGCCAAAACCTGGTTAGATCAATACAGGTACGCGCACGTGCAGGCTCAGGATACGGCGATGCTGGACCTCATCGCCGAGGGAGGAGGCTGGCCAGAGGGCATGGTCTATGACTGGATAGCTAATGTATACCGCTTTAAAGCGACTGCCGCCTGGGAAAGTGGCACAGGCGAGCGTCTGTTTGCTAGCACTCCTTGGTACAGAGAACGTTTCGGCTATCTTTTACTCCATCAATGGCCTGGGACAGCACAAGAGTGGGGCTATACATACCACCCTTACACCTCCACTGGAGACAGTGAACGAAATCGGGGAACCATGGCCAATTACGGACGAATTATGGCCCTAATACTGCGGGATCGCTATCCCACTCATCCTCTGGCTGCTCAATTACAAGCATACTTGAGCGCCCCGCCTGTAAACACATCGGACAGTTTTCTGGCCCACGACGAATTCCTGTGGTTTAACCCAGACGCGCCGACAGCCCCACCCAGGCTGCGTACCCATTATGCCGCGGGCACCGGGACCCTTTTCATGCGTTCCGGATGGCCATCCGGCGCCGCAGATACAAATACCAAGCCCACGTACATCACTTTCCAGGCAGGGGATTTCTTCACATATCATCAGCATTATGACCAAAACGCGTTCACACTCTTCAAGTACACCCCCCTCTTGCTAGATAGTGGAGTCTACAGCGGAGAAGGACTTAGTTATCACGACACAAACTATTATGTGCGCACCATAGCCCACAATACCCTCATCGTGTACAATCCCCAGGAGAACTTTGAAGCCGCGCGACCTGACGCGATTTCCAACGATGGTGGTCAACGCACCATGTACCCAGCGAGCCGCTATCCTCCTGGTGCTGCCTACTATGCTCAACACCGCATCCAGTACGATACAGCAGATATGTTGCGCTTTGAGGACGGGAACCTTTACACTTACGCGCTGGGAGACGCTACAAAGGCCTACAATAACCCCCAATATAACCAGGCCCAATTAGGCCTAAATGCATACCAGGGGAATGTGGCCAAAGTATCGCGCTTTCAACGAGAAATGGTGTACCTGCGACCAGTCCCCGAGGACAACCGGCAACGGGATTACCTGGTGTTGTGGGATCGAGTGGGGGTAACCCAAGCCCAGTTTAGCGGTGCGAACACAAAACTTCTTTTCCACACATTCACCCGCCCAGACGTAACAGGACCAGGCACCGTTATCTCCCCAGGAGAAACCCTTTACCGAAATGCCCGCGACATTCATGTTGTCCACGGGGCAGGAGCGCTGTTCATGAAAGTGCTCTGGCCGCAAGAGGCCAACATTCGAGTCGTAGGGGGACGAGGCCAAAAGGCGTTCTGGGTGTTCGACAACAACTACGATTGGCATTGGTCCAGCAGTGAACCCCAGCCCCGCCCAGTCAACGACTTTGAGGACACCCCTTACGGAGAATGGCGCGTAGAACTGGAACCCGCGGATACAGCGCTTAACCACACATTCCTAACCGTTCTGTACCCCACTGCCAGGAGTACCACCTCATCGCCGCCCATGTACATGGTGGAAGCGGAAGGAGGAATGCGGGGAGTGCACATCGCGGACGATACCTTGAACCGGGTGGTGCTCTTCTCTGACGCAATGGATGGTCATGCACCTGCAAATTCAATTCAGTATACCCTCTCGCCTACGGCGGAGACACTCCATATCCTCTTCGACCTTCCTCCCAATGCCCGTTACAACCTGACCACTCACATGGATAATGATCAGGTCAAGGTGAACTTGACACGTTCAAACACCGGCGCTTTGCGTGCAAGCAGACAAGGAGTGCTCCAGTTTACCATACCCTGGGCCTCTAATGGCACCGCCACGCCTACTGCCACTTCCACTGCCACGCCCACCAACACCCCTACACCTTCCCCGACGCCCACAGTTCCAGAGACACCCGCTCCTACACCTTCTCCAAGCCCTACTGTCACACCTACACCCACAATGACAACCACACCGGCCAGTCAGCCAGGATACTTCATCACTTACAGCCGCAACAACCATCGGGTGTATCGTATTGCAGCCCAACCCGGAGCGACGCCAGAGGATATCAGCGCCCGGTTAAATAATCTGTCCCCTGGAAGTGAGGATTACCGGCTGAACATCTCCCCCAACGGCCGCTGGTTCGTGTTGGAAACAGATCGTTTTGGATGTACCGGGTGGCCTTGTTTGGCAGTTGTTGCAGCGGACTTCTCCACGGGCGAGGCAGTAACCATTGCTGGAACCCCAGTACACCCCGAAGGAAGTATTAGCGCCATTTCCAACAACGGTAATCTAGTCATCTACGCGAGCAACGAAGGTCCGCATGGCACTGATCTCTACGCGAGCACGCGCACGAGCAGTGGTTGGAGTTCCCCTACACTTCTTACAGGGCACTCCACATACTGGTGGCACAGCATGCCCGCGCTTTCTCAGGATGGAAGCAAAGTGCTATTCGACTGCGACAACAGCCTGGATGACGTAGGCGAGGCCATTTGTGAAGTGCACACCAACGGAAGTGGTTTTCGTGTGGTCCTCACACCCGCGGATGGCCCTGGACCTCGGTATAATCCCGTGCACAGTCCTGATTACGCGCCTGACGGAAGCATTGTCTTTGAGGGAGACTGGGATGGAGAAACGATCTGGCGCCTACCTGTAGGAAAAACACTTCCTGTAAAAGTAGGCGGTTACAATAACGACAACAGCCCTTGCGTGCTTCCTGACGGGCGAATCGCCAGTCTGTGG
Source organism: uncultured Anaerolineae bacterium (assembly GCA_964402285.1). Taxonomy (GTDB): domain Bacteria; phylum Chloroflexota; class Anaerolineae; order JAADDB01; family JAADDB01; genus CAYPUG01. The sequence continues at coordinate 5,376 of CAYOAZ010000011.1, forward strand.
CTCGATCGTCCGGGTGGACCTTCAGTGGACGAGTTAAAAGTAATGAGCGCAAATGGCGCTCATTATTTCATGGTCTTACCAAACGTGGGAATACACGATGTGGGTCTTGGCTGCGGAGGATATGGGCCGTAGCCGGGGCCCTATCCGCGAATACTGCGATAGAGAGGCCATCAACCATGTGCGAATGAGCGCGGCAGTCTCCTCTGGATGTTCGACCGGGAACATGTGGCCTGCTAAAATTCGGACCCAAGTCGGGATGGGGGACAAAATCAAAGTAGTGAAAGCCGTCAAGGCCGGCTAGACGGATAAACTATTCCCCCTCTTCGTCACACCGTACCTTATAACACAGCACAAATATTCCTCTGATGTCTATCTGACAGTTGTACTCTATATGAATTAGGAGCGGATTGCTTCCTCCTTCTGAAATTGGGGACCATGCATGAAATGTATCGTCAACCGGCAAGGGATGTGTAGACATTTGAAGGAAAGGGGGGAGGAGCATGACCAAGTACAAAATCGGTGTGGACGTCTACTGCGCGGATGGACGCTGTGGCAAATTGATAAAAGTCGTTATCGATCCTTACACCAAGCGCATCACCCATCTGGTGGTGGAAAAGGGATATTTGCAAAAGAAGGACAGAGTGATTCCCGTCACCGCGGTAGAGGAAGCTGACGAGGACCGCATCTTGCTGAACGTTACCAGTGAGGCGTTGAAACAATTCCCAGAATATCACGAGGAAGAGTTTACCGTGCCCACGCCCGATGTCGAAGAAGCCATGAACTATGCGCGGATGCAAGTCCTGGTGTGGGCTACGTTGTACGGCATTGCGTCGGAAGCCTTACAGCCCATGAGTCGACAGCGGGTGAAAAAGGGCATTGATCCGGAGGAGCCCGTCATTGGTCGTGGGACCAAAGTTTTCGCCCTGGACGGTCCTGTTGGAGAGATTGACCACGTGTTGGTGGACAGGGAGAGCGGCGAGATTACACACCTGGTTGTACGGAAGGGAATCCTGCCACGCCATGTAGTTGTGCCGATGACCTTGGTCAGTAACATCCTGGACGATGGGGTGTACTTGAAAGCCGACCGCAAGCGTCTCGAGGAACTGAGCAGTTACACTCCGCGAGCCGACGAGGATATTCTCGCGGAAGTGCAAGATCGGTTGGCAGCCGAGAAGGAGTATGATTTAAGCCACGTTCACGCTGAGGTGAAGCGGGGCGTGGTGCGTTTGAGCGGATACGTGAAAGACGCGAGGAGCAAACTGTACGCGGAGGACGTGGTCCGTCGGGTGCGCGGGGTTATTGATGTGGAGAATGCCCTGACACCGGACACCGCGCTGATGGCTCGGGTGCTGGCTGCCTTAATGGAAGATCCTCGCACCGGGCGGTATTCCATTGATGTGGCCAGCGAACATGGGGTCATCACCTTGTCAGGGGTTGTCCCTTCAGAAGAAGTGAAACGGATTGCCGAAGAGATCGCCAAACAGCAGCCCGGTGTGATGGCCGTCATCAATGGACTGGAGGTAAATCCCAAAGCCTTTGAACATTGGGTGCCGCCGGTGGTCGCGAGTCACATTGTTCATTCATCGTAGGTGTCATCGTTCCCAGCAAACTCTCATACCGGCATTGTCCCCTGTAGGCCTGTGTGCCTTGTATCCGTTGAGGCACACAGGCCTCCTGTTTACCCCCGGACTAACTCGATAATGGTGACCTCCGGACGACAGTTGAACCGCACTGGAGGAGTGATCACGCCCACCCCCCGATTGGTGTAGACCCATCCTCCGTTGACCCGGTACAAGCCTACGTCGTACTTCCTTCCCAGGTATGGGAGCAGCAGGGCCCCCACCAGGGGGAGTCTAACCTGCCCCCCGTGGGTGTGTCCGGACAACTGGAGTGTACGAGAAGTAAGAGGGAGCCAATCCGCCGCGTCGGGTTCGTGCATGAGAACCAGACGCACTCCATCTTCGGGCACGCGGGCAAAAGCGACTTCGGGTTTATCCGCGCCCACCCACGCGTCATCCACGCCCACAAGCCAGAGGTGTTCCCCTTTGACGTCCAGCGCGACGCTCTCGTTGCGCAGAACGCGGATAGGTGTCCACTTCTCAATAAGTTCGTGGACCGCGTTCGCGTCCATCCAGTGGTCGTGGTTGCCCAGCACGCCCCACACACCCAGGGGCGCGGATAGGTGCTGGAAGATTCCCAGGCGCTTGGGGTCCGCGCTTTCCCGCCGGGTGACCATATCCCCGGTAAACAGGATGAGATCCGGGCGGTGGGCCATCACCGTGTGCACGACGCCCCGCAGATGCGCGTCGTGGGTGTACGGCCCCAGGTGGACGTCGCTAAACTGAGCAATGCGCAAGCCATGTAGGCGTTCTGGCAGGTCGGTCAGGGGCACGCGCACGTATGTTACATCCAACCAGTTGGGTTCCACGAGGATGGGATACGCGGTGGCCAGCAGGGCCACGCCTTCGGTGACCAGCAAGCCAGACACCATCTTGCGGAGGAACGCGCGACGGCTCATGCGAGTCCTCCAGATATCTTCTTGCTCCTGTACTGCTTGGTCCTCCATGAGAACATCCCCATCCTTTGTCCCGGGCTTTTGCATTCCATACGTAGACGTCTCCTCCCCTGGATGAGTTCCTGCCGGGTGTATGGTGGCCCTTCCTGTGGATTCCGTCAAGTTCCTCCTGCTCAGGTGTGTGGATGTTTTTGCATTCGATTGGCCATTTTCAGTTCGTTTCATCGCGGCCTTAGAGCATGTTTCCCTGTGTCACGTCTCCCCTTATCCTGATAGTTTTTGATAGGCCCTGCCCTCTATAGTATCCTGTGGTGCTCGCTCTGCCGCCCGTGCGGAGAGCGAGTTTTTTGTGGAGGGAGAACGCACATGGTTCGAACGTCACGCATTCCCGGGTTTTACAAGCGATCGCTGGAGGAACGGATTCGCCTGGTGGCCGAATGGGCTGGCCTGGACGACGCGGACATCGCTGCGCTCCGGGAAAGTCTGGCCCTGGCTCAGGCGGATAAGATGATCGAAAACGTGGTGGGCCGCCATGCCCTCCCCCTGGGTCTGGGCCTGAACTTTATCATTAACGGCCAGGATGTGGTGGTGCCCATGGCCGTGGAGGAACCTTCGGTGGTGGCCGCGGTGAGCAACGCGGCCCGCATCGCGCGCGCAGGGGGAGGCTTCCTCACTGGTAGCACGGAGCCCATTATGGTGGGTCAGATTCAGGTGCTGGAGGTGCCCGATCCCCGCGCGGCCATGGCAGCGCTGGAAGGAGCGCGTGAGATGCTCCTACGGCGGGTGGACGAGATTCATCCTTCCCTGGTACGACGGGGGGGCGGTGCTCGGGATATACGTGCTCGCTTTCTATCACACACGCCCGCGGGCCCAATGCTGGTGGTTCACTTGTACCTGGATGTGCGGGACGCGATGGGCGCGAACCTGGTGAACACTGCGGTAGAAGGCATCGCGCCTGAGGTGGAGCGTTTGACGGGGGGACGGGTAAACTTGCGCATCCTCTCCAACTACACCACTGAACGCCGGGCTTGGGCCGTGGTTCGCATCCCCGCGGATGCGTTTTCTGAGAAGGGCGCTCAGGGGATCCAGGTGGCCCGGGGCATTGTGGAGGCCAACGCATTTGCCTGGGCCGACCCGTACCGCGCGGCCACGCACAACAAGGGCATTATGAACGGAATCGACGCGGTGGCTATTGCCACGGGCAATGACTGGCGAGCCATCGAGGCTGCCGCGCACGCGTGGGCAGCCCGGGATGGTCAGTACCGAGCCTTGACTGAGTGGTACATGATGGGGGACACATTAGTGGGGAAATTGGAACTTCCCCTGGCCGTGGGCATTGTCGGCGGGGCGACCAAAGTCCACCCCACTGCCCGGGTCGCACTAAAAATCCTGGGTGTCCACCGGGCCCAGGAACTGGCGGAGATCATGGTGGCTGTGGGCCTGGCCCAGAACCTGGCCGCTCTTCGCGCCCTGGCCAGCGAAGGCATCCAGCGAGGACATATGCGCATGCACGCGCGGCAGGTTGCTATTGCTGCGGGCGCGGTGGACGATGAGATTGACGTGGTTGCTGCTCAACTAGCAGAAGAAGGGAATGTAAGAGAGAGCAGAGCGAGGGAGATACTGAGGAGAATAAGGGGGATGAGTGGCGATTGAAGTGAACACGAAATGTGCGAATGCTGTTCATTAACTTATTCGGTTTTGGAACGTTCTTGATTCATTATAAGCCTGGAGGAATACCATGCCAACGCGTTTGCTTCAACCTACCCGGCCCGTCGGTATTGTGGGCTATGGCGCGTATGTGCCTCGGTATCGCATTCCCGCACGAGAGATCGCGCGCATGTGGACGGGCGGGAAGGGAGGCACGCCTGTTCGAGAGAAGGCGGTGCCCGGTCTGGACGAGGACACCGCGACCATTGCGATTGAGGCTGCACGCAACGCGCTGGCCCGCGCGGGCATCCACGCGGACCACCTGCGCGCGGTGTGGGTGGGCAGTGAATCCCACCCCTATGCGGTGAAACCCACCTCCACCATTGTGGCTGAGGCCATTGGCGCGACCCCTTACGTCCAGGCCGGAGATTGGGAGTTCGCGTGTAAGGCCGGAACCGAAGCCATGCAAGCCGCGATTGGATTCGTGGGGTCGGGCATGGCCAATTACGCACTGGCTATCGGCGCGGACACGGCCCAGGGGCGTCCAGGGGACGCGCTGGAGTACACCGCGGCCGCGGGCGGGGCCGCGTTTATCATTGGCCCGGCTGAGCACGCGCTGGCCCTCATCCAGGGCTCCCTCTCCTACGTCACGGATACGCCCGACTTTTGGCGTCGCGCGGGCGCGGAATACCCCAGCCACGGCCAGCGCTTCACCGGGGAGCCCGCGTATTTTCATCACATCACCAGCGCGGCCCGGGCCCTAATGGAGGAGATGGGGACCCGCCCAGAGGATTACCGCTACGCGGTCTTCCACCAGCCCAACCTCAAATTCCCCCAGCGGGTGGCCAAAATGCTGGGCTTCACTCCGGAGCAGATTGAAGTCGGGCTATTGGTGGGAGACATCGGCAACACGTACTCAGGCTCTGCGATGGTGGGACTCACGGCTATTCTGGATGAGGCCCAGCCTGGCGACCGCATCTTTGTTGTCTCCTTTGGCTCTGGCGCGGGGTCCGACGCGTTTGACCTGCTGGTCACGGACCGCATAGTTGAGCGGCGGGACAAAGCCCCACACACCCGAGCCTACATCGCCCGCCGAGTGGAAATTGATTACGGCATGTACGCGAGGTTCAGGGGGAAGTTGATAACGTAACAGATTATCCAGTTACTAAGGATTTGTCGTTCATCACTCTCGTTACTCACTCCAGGAGATACAGATGATGCGAGATGTATCGATTATCGGAATTGGCCAAATTCGCGTAAGCGAGTACTGGGATAAATCCTTGCGCCACCTCGCGCATGACGCAATTATGGCTGCGTTGAAGGACGCGGGCGTGGAGCGAGTGGACGCGCTGGTGGTGGGGAACACCCTCGCGTCCTTCCTGGCTGAACAGGGACACCTGGGGGCGCTTATCGCGGACTTCGTCGGTCTGCGCGGGGTGGAAGCGGTGCGTGTGGATGCGGCCGACGCGGCCGGCGCGGCTGCGTTCCGCTGGGGGTACATGGCCGTCGCAAGCGGTCTCGCGAATGTGGTGGTGGTCGTCGGCGTGGAGCAGATGAGCGAACGTTCGGCCGAGGAAGTGCACCGGGCCCACGCGTCCGTGCTCGACCAGGAGTTTGAAGGAATACACGGAGCGACGCCCAACGCCATTCAGGCCCTGCTCATGCGCCGTTACATGCATGAGTTCAATGTGCCGCGTGAGGCCTTCGCGGCCTTTCCCTTGACCGCCCATGCCAACGCGGTGGGGAACCCCAACGCCATGTTCCGCCGGGCCATCAGTGAGAAGGCATATGCCCGCGCGGGCCTTGTCGCGGACCCGCTCAACATGTTCGATGTGAGCCCCATCAGTGATGGCGCGGCCGCGGTCATCCTTTGTCCGTCGGACCAGGTGAACACGTACGCGCGCACGGACAAAGCGCCTGTGCGCGTGTTGGCTTCTGCGGTGGCCACGGACGCGGTGGCCGTACACGATCGCAAGGACCCTCTGTTCCTCCAGGCCGCGTACCTGTCCAGTCATGCCGCCTATACTCAGGCGGGCATCACCCCCCGGGATGTGGACGTGTTTGAACTCCATGACAGCACCAGCATTATGGCCGCGCTTTCGTTGGAAGCGTGTGGCTTCGTCGCGCGAGGGCAGGCCGTGCGCTTTGCGGCTGAGGGGGGAATTGCGCGCAATGGACTTATTCCCATCAGTACGATGGGGGGGCTCAAAGCCCGGGGAAATCCGTTAGGAGCCACAGGCGTGTACCAGATCGTGGAACTTGTCCAACAACTGCGTGGGGACGCGGGAGAATGTCAAGTCCAGCACGTGCGTATTGGCATGGCTCAGAACCTGGGGGGCACCGGCGCCACCGCTATTACCCATCTCTTGCGGGTGGAGGAATAATCCTCCTGCTCAAAACCATCTGGTACTCGAAAACGTAAACGAACGAGGGTATTTGGGTCACCCTGATAGGTTTTGACAGTCTCACAGGCCTACAATAAGCCCCGGGCGTCGGGCTCGGCAGCACATGGAGCCCTCGCCCGACGTTTGATATTCTGGTGGGCGCATGAGGTACGGCGCTTTACGCCCGCTACGCACAACTCAGAATCAAACATTCATAATCTAACATATCGTAGGAGGTCGTAAGCCCATGCGTGTTGCTGGACATTGGAGGCTACGAAAACAACGACTCACATTACAAGGAGAAATCTGCCCCGTGTGTGGGGCTCACATTTTCCCGCCCCGGGATGTCTGCCCGGAGTGCGGTCAACCGGCGTCCACCCCGTACACTTTTAGCGGTAAGGGAGAAGTTTACTCCTTCTCCACTGTCTACGAGGCGCCGGAGAACTTTACCCGATTCAAGCCCTACACTATCGCTCTGGTCAAATTGGAGGAGGGCCCGATAGTCACAGCGCAACTGACGGATGTGGACCCTGACCAGGTGGAGATAGGCATGCCTGTGGAGATGGTGACCCGGCGCTTGACAGAGGAAGGTGATGAGGGCATCATTCTTTACGGGTACAAATTCCGGCCGGTGATGGAACGTCAGGCCGCGTAGGTGGTGTTAGATGCATATCATGGGTTGCATGTCCGAGGTTCGGGAGGGTGGTTATCCTGGAACCTGAGACATGCAACCTGTATTTTTCTTGTAGATGAAGGCCATAAAATCCAGGTGAGGTCGAACATCCAAAAACGCGTTCAAATCGCCAAGCGAAAAGTCTTTCGGGCGTTTATCCTCCCGTTGTGGATCGGATGGTTTCGTTGGGGAAACCGCGTGTTGAGTCGTCTGGCTAATCGCTTTCGCCCTCGTCTGCATGGCTCCCCACCCCACTTCCACACTCTGGACGAATTCCGTAAATGGTGGACGGCCCACACCCGCTGGAAGTCCGATCCCCTGGGGGGTGTCGCGGATATTACAGCCTCATTGGAGCATGCACTGTGGCAGTGGGAACACAAAGGTATTTTTGAGGATGATTGCGATGGCCTGGCCTTTGTTGGGGCCCAATGCCTGCGTCCCCTATCTGACCACAATCGTTGCTATGTGGTGACTGTCGTCCTTGATCCCTTTGAATTTCCCAGCCTCAAGGAGGGGATTCAGATGGGAGCCCATGTGATGTGCTTCTTCTCCCATCTGGGGCGATGGCGAGTCCTTTCCAACACGGATGTTTTTCCCGGAGAATGGTCCACTTTTGAGGACGCGTTGCTGCACAACCCGTACACCGCAGGGCATACCATCCTGTGGTACAGAGTTCAGGAAATCTCCTGAGTTGGGCAGGCCTTACTTTTCGTTGAGCCCTAGTGCCCGGCGGACCTCCTCCTTGGACACTCCCACAATGGATATCACTTTGTTGCGACTGTGCGCGCCCTGGACAATGGAGACGTCACGGCGAGGCACGCCCAGCGCCTTTGCCAGGAACTTCACCAGCGCGTCGTTGGCCGCGCCCTCCACGGGCGGAGCGGTCACACGGATTTTCACTGCATCGCCGTGAAGTCCATCTACCCTGTCCTTTTTAGCCCGGGGGATCACCCGCACCCGCACGCGTACCCCCTTCTCGTCCTCACTTAACCAGGTAGCCATTCTGTGGCGTGCTCTCCACGTTCCACCTTTAATTTTGAACTTTCCTACATGTAAAACGCGTACACCAGGAAACGCACAAGAAACTCTTGCACCAGTTGCAGGACAATAATGACCACGATGGGCGAAATATCAATCATCCCAATGGGAGGAATAATGCGGCGTGCTGGCTCCAGGATGGGATCCGTAATGGAGGCTAATGCCCGCACTACGGGATGGTACGGATTAAGTCCGGGTATCCACGTTAGCAGCACGCGGATAATGATCGCCCATGTCAGAATTGTGAAGAACAAATTGACAAAATTAATCAAAATCATGCCCATAGATGTCATCATATCCTTCCGTTACTTTATTCTAGTCTAGTTCCTTTTCGCTTAAATCTCCTAGATATTGGGATTTCTTAAAAGCAGCCCATACTGCCTTAGAAATCACCGTGCGAAAACCACCCTTCTCCAGTTGATAAAGCGCTTCGGCCGATGTTCCTCCCGGCGATGTGACCATATTACGCAAGACCACTGGATGTTTTTTGCTGGCCTTGGCCATGGCCAGGGCGCCTTCAATGGTTTGTAGAACCAATTTCTCTGCCACGTGACGGGAGAATCCCAGGTGAACTCCCGCGTCAATAAGCGCTTCCATAAATAAGAATACGTACGCAGGACCGGTTCCGGATAGGGCTGTGGCCATGTCCAGGTACACTTCATCGTCCACAAACAGTTCCTCACCCAGCGCGCCCAGAATGGCTTGGGCCTGGGTTCGGCGTTCCGGATCTACCAATTCTGTCGCGGTCCACACTGTCATTCCCTTGCCCAATTGGGCAGGCGTGTTGGGCATAGCCCGTACAATGCGCCCCTGTCCCAGGCCGTGCATGATGCTGCGAATTCGGGCTCCGGCCACGATGGAGATAATCAGCACACCGGGTTGTAGGTGCCCCCGCAGTTCAGGGAGCACTTTAGGTAGTATTTGAGGCTTCACCGAGAGGATTACAATGTTGGCATCTTTGACCGCCTCTCGATTGTTTGTTGTCGTGCGCACGTGATACCGTTCTTCTAATTCCTTTCCACGTACTGCTCTGGGCCCACTGGCAATAATTTGCTCAGGCTCGAGTAGTTGACGTTCTAGTAATCCACGAATCATGGCTTCTGCCATGTTTCCAGAACCTACGAATGCCAATGTCCGTCCGTTTAACAAGGCTTCCCTCCTCCTTACAATTTCATCCGGATTCCCTGACTGACCGTCAGAACGCTACCCAATGGGCGGTATACAATGGGCTGGTCAGCGGGCCTCACATTTCAACGTTTGGTCTTCTTCCGTTCTCACGCTTGCTCCCTCGGACCAAAGATGGCCGTACCGATGCGAACCAAGGTCGCTCCTTCCTCGATGGCCACCTCAAAGTCATTGGTCATGCCCATGGAGAGATGGCGCCAGGATACCCCAGGAAACCGAGTCGCTAAGTGGTCCCGCAACTCCCGAAGGGCAGCAAACACCCAGCGCACTTCTTCGGGGTCCGGCACCAGCGGCGCCATCGTCATCAGCCCTTGGATGCTCAGGTGCGGGAGGTGAAGTATCTCCTCGACAGCCCCATCCACCTCCTGCGGGAGAAAACCGTACTTTGTTTCCTCTCCTGAAACATTCACTTCCAGCAGGACCGGAAGCATCACGTCCTGTTCCGCGGCAAAGTGCTCCAAGCGCCGAGCGATTTTCAGCCGGTCAACTGAATGAACAAGCACATAAGGACCAATCACCTTCTTGGCCTTCCTGCTCTGAATGTGCCCGATCATGTGCCAGCGGATGTCCGTTCCTCTTCCCTCTGTGGCCAACATTTCCTGGACCCGAGCCATCTTTGGCTCCGCCTCCTCCACCCGGTTCTCCCCAAAATCTCGCAAGCCCAGGTGGTACGCGGCCACCACTGCCTCTGGAGGATGCCCTTTACACACCGCGACGAGCGTAATCTCCTGAGGAGAACGTCCAGCCCGCTGTGCCGCGGCCTCAATGCGTTCCCTTACCCGCGCGATGCGCTCGCGCAGGCGGTCCTCGTACAGCGCCACATCGGAATCCACAACAGCGACCTGGCTCATCATCGTCACCTTATCATACGCAAGACGTGTGACACGGATTACCGTACTGTCCATGCCACACGTAAGATGTGTTTATGACACCCTCGGGCATTATACGAGGGATGGGAGAGGCGTGTCAAACAGTTTGCTGGACGACAGGGGATGCCCGCTTTGTCGTTCCATCAAGGCGGGTGTTACACTACAGCCCTGGCTGACCGACAGGAGAACGGGAGGACTTGCTCATGCACGTTCCATTGCTGGATTTGCACACCCAATATGCTCGCCACCGCGAGGAGATTGATGCGGCTATGCGCCGGGTGGTGGAGAAGAGCGCCTTTATCCTGGGGGAGGAAGTGGCCCAATTTGAGGAGGCGTTCGCGGCGTACTGTGGAGCCCGGCACGCGATTGGTGTGGGATCGGGCACGGCCGCGCTTTTTCTCGCGCTGAAAGCCTTGGACATTGGCCCAGGGGATGAGGTGATTACCACGCCTTTCACCTTCTTCGCCACCGCGTCCACTATTGCTCATACCGGTGCCACGCCCGTCTTCGCAGACATCGACCCCCGCACGTACAACGTGGATCCGGCAGCCGTGGCTCGGGCTGTCACCCCGCGCACCCGGGCGATTGTGGCTGTTCACTTGTATGGACAGCCCGCGGACATGGACGCGCTGCGTAAGGTGGCACAAGCCCATAACCTCTGGCTTATTGAAGACGCGGCTCAGGCCCACGGTGCCGCGTACAAGGGGCAACGCGCGGGGACACTGGGGGATATCGCGTGTTTCTCCTTCTATCCCACCAAAAATCTGGGGGGATTTGGGGATGGAGGAGCCGTCGTTACCAACCACGACGCGCTTGCAGAACGCGTGCGCTTGTTGCGTAATCACGGCCAGGACCGCAAATATCATTACGTGATGTTGGGTTACGGGGAACGGCTAGACGCGCTCCAGGCCGCTGTGTTGCGGGCCAAGTTGCCCCACCTGGACCAGTGGAACAAGGCTCGGCGAGAAGCGGCTCGCCGCTACAACGCGCTCCTCGCGGATGTGGATCTCGTCCTTCCCTATGAGGCGCCCGACACATATCACGTGTACCATTGCTATACCGTGCGGGTTCCTCGCCGGGACGAAGCCGTGACTTACTTGCGCGAGCACGGCGTTGGCGTTGCCATTCATTACCCAACCCCGCTACACTTTCAACCTGCGTTTGCTTACCTGGGGTTGGGGGAGGGCGCCTTCCCCGTCGCGGAGCAGGTGTCGCAGGAGGTCCTTAGCCTGCCCCTGTTCCCGGAAATTACGGAAGAGCAACAGAGGTACGTGGCTGACACCTTGAAGGATTTCCTGCACCGTGTGGCTTGATCATCGCGCGGGAGGGGACTAGTGACCTAGTCCCCTCCCGTTGAGCATCACGCCAACTCGGGGATAATCAGACCGTAGCCACCATCGCGGCGACGGTAGAGGACGTTCACACTGTCCGTGTTCACGTTGTAGAAGACAAAGAAGTCGTGGCCCAACAATTCCATCTGCTCAATGGCTTCCCATTCGTCCATGGGAACCATCTCGAACCGCTTGACGCGTTTGATCTGCGGGGGGAATTCCTCTTCTGCCTCGGTTTCCGCCTCTAATTGAGCAATCGCTTGGGCTTCGGCCTCGGCCCGGCTCATTCCCCGACGTCGAGGGCGAACCTGGAGCCAGTGCTTTCCCTTGTAGCGCTCGATTTGACGTTCAATCGTATCCATTACTGCATCGAATGCCGCGTAGATGTCTGCATCGCGCTCCTCGGCCCGCAGAATACGACCGTTGCTGGCAAAGAGGGTGATTTGGGCCGAATGACGCTGTTGAGCGTTGCGGGTGGGCTCCATGGCCAATTCCACCCGGGCCTCCACAATGTTGGGGAGATACCGATTAAGCCGCTGCACCTTCTTTTCCACATACGCGCGAAGACGATCGTTCAGGGCGATCTCTCGGGTTTTAATGGTGACGTTCATCGGCGGCCTCCTTCCTAAGTGTGGACATCGAGAGAGGATGAGACCTCGTCGGCATGTTGCCGCCTCCCTGCTTTCATTGTAAACCGAAGGCGCCAATATGTCAATGGGACTTTTGGCCGGGAGTGTATTTCAATTTAGCAGGCGCTATCATGCGGCGTAGGCAGAAGGTGAGGCGCTTTGATTTCGTGCACTCGTGCCGCACTATTGGCTACACCGTACTCGCACTCAGGCTCCCATCCGTTGAACACACTCGCCCTCCCCGCCGCCTGGAAGAAATGCTATTCCCACCCCATAAGAGGTATTTCCGTCTCCCCTTGCAGGTAAACTCGCAGTTGCGGTATGTTTGCGATATCTATGGGGCGCCCCCTTCGCTCGGCAGTGGTTTTATTTTGCTAGGTTCCACCAACCTCCCGGCGGTTTCGCCTCCTCGAAGGCCGCAGTTTTGAACTGCCGGCCGCCCCAGGCCCCAACGCCCTTGGCCGCGGCCGCCGCCCGTGGGTGGAAGCCGCACAAAACGCCCGGCAACTAGAAGTTGCGGGCTTCATCTGCAAAGCCCCCTGCGGGGGCTGCGACCAACCGCCCCCCGCGGTTTCGCATCCGAAGGCCGCAGTTTCCAACGGCTGGCCGTATCGTGCCCCACCGCCTCCCCCGGCCGCGCCCAGTGTTCATGGGTGGAAATCGCACAGAACGCCCGGCAACTAGAAGTTGCGGGCTT
>CAYOAZ010000012.1:0-11818 GCA_964402285.1 uncultured Anaerolineae bacterium
AGGGAAGGAGGGGGCCATGGACGCATCTGTACGCATGGGAGAACGGCTCAGGGCAGCACGGGTACGGGCTCAGATGAGCCAGCGGACCCTGGCAGAAAAAGTCGGCGTCAGCCATACCGCCATATCCAAGTACGAGCGCGGCTTGGACGTTCCAGGGTCCGATGTTCTCATCCGCCTGGCCCAGGCGCTGGGGGTAAAAGTGGAATACTTCTTCCGGCCGTCCATTGTGACCGTCACCGTGCCCGTCTATCGGCGGAGACGGGCATTACCCAAGAGGGCTCGAGACGCCATCATCGTCCAGGTTCAGGACTGGCTGGAGCGATACGTGGAAGTGGAGCGCCTGTTCCCCGAGGAGCAAGCGCAATTTCAACTGCCGCCAGAAATGAAACGACGGGTTTCTAGCCTGGACGACGTGGAAGACGTTGCCCTGGCCTTGCGAGACCACTGGCAACTCGGCCTGGATCCCCTGGACAACCTGGCCGAACTGCTGGAGGACCGGGGCATCAAGGTGGGAATGGTGGAGGCTCACGATAAATTCGACGCGCTTACCCTGTGGGCCGACGGGGATCCGGTTATTGTCCTGCGCAAGGGTATGCCAGGGGACAGACAACGTTTCAGCATGGCCCACGAATTGGGACATCTGATTCTGGAAGTGACCGAAGACCTCGATGAGGAGAAAGCCGCCAACCGGTTTGCCGCGGCGTTTCTCGTACCCCGCCCTGCCGCGTACATGGAATTAGGTCGACGTCGCAAACATATCTACATCCATGAACTGCACCTGCTCAAGCACAAGTACGGCTTGAGCATGACCGCATGGATAACCCGGGCGCGGGATCTGAACATCATTTCTCACGCTCTGGCGAAACGCCTGTTTCGTGAATTCAAGCGACGTAATTGGTGGCGGGAGGAACCGGGTGATCCATTGCCGCCAGAGGAACCGCAGCGGATGAAACGACTTGTCATGCGTGCGCTGGCAGAGGGCATCATCACCCGTTCGCGGGCCGCGGAATTGCTGGACAAGTCCCTGAGAGAGTTCTGGCGTGAGGAGGAGACACGGCATGGACTCATTCCCGCGGCTGTGTGTTGTTGACGCCAGCGTGCTCTTCGACCTGAACGATGGAGGAATCCTACATCTGCTCTGCCGGATGCCCTTTGAAATTGTCATTCCGGACATTATAGTGGTTGAGGAACTGCAGAGTATCGACGTCCCGTGGCTGCTCGGCCAGGGAGTGCGAGTACAGGGTCTTCCCCCATTACACGTGCAGGAAGTTCTCGCTCTGGCTCAATTCCACAGAAGCGTCTCAGTAAATGACCTCTTCGCTTTTGTTCTGGCTCGTGATCTGAAGGCCGTGTTGCTCACCGGTGACGGTGCATTGCGCAAGTTTGCGGAAAGAAAAGGCGTGGCCGTGCACGGTACGTTGTGGGTGTTGGAAGGCATGGTAGACCTGGGCCATCTGGAGCCTGCAGATGCTCTCATTGCCCTGGAACGCATGCGCATGGCCGGAAGCCGCTTACCTCAGCGCGAAGTTGAGCGGTTAGTGAGAACGTGGAGAGCGCGAGGCTGATGCCAAAAGACGAACGGTAGCAGGCCGCCAGGAAAAAATACAGCACGAAGGCCGTGGTTTCCAACTGCCGGCCGCTTCCGAGCCACACGGCCCCCCGGCTGCGCCCAACGCCCGTGGGTGGGTGCCGCACGAAACGCCCGGCAAGTGGACGTTGCGGGCTTCGTTTGCCAAGCCCCCTGACGGGGCTGCACTGAACCGCCCCCGCGGTTTCGCCTCCCGAAGGCCGCAGTTTTCAACTGCCGGCCGCCTCATCCCTCACCCCTCACCCCGCGACACCGGCGCCCGAATGAGAGGAGGCGTGTTCCCCCTCTCCCCTCTCCCAAGTTTGGGAGAGGGGAGAGGGCAAGGGGAGTGGGGTGAGGGCCCCAACCGCCCCCGGCGGTTTCGCCCCAAAGTAACCTACGAGGCGAATACGGCCTCGAAACGCGGGCACGGAAGTTGTACGTGTACGCCTACATTATGTTAGAATAGGAGGCCCCACCATGCTAAGAGGGGAGGTAGGAATGTCCTCAGATTACACGCGGTGGATTGATGCCTTCCTGGATTACTTGTTGGTGCAACGGAATTATTCACATCATACCATACAAGCGTATCGAACAGATTTGCATCAACTGTACGTGTTCCTGGAAGAACATGTGCCCTCATTTCGACAACACGGTTGGAATGGGGTAGACGCGAACGCACTGCGGCAGTACCAAAAGGACTTGCGGGAACAGGGATACGCAAACGCAACCATAGCCCGTAAACTGGCGACCGTGCGCACTCTCTTCCAATACCTCCTCTCCATGGGCGTGATTCAACGGGATCCCACACGCGGTTTGGAAGGCCCCAAAGTACATCGCCCCCTTCCTAAAGCCATCTCACCGGAAGAGGTCGACCGCCTGCTGGACGCTCCCACACATGTCGATGGCCCCAAAGGACTGCGAGACCAGGCCATCCTGGAACTTCTGTACGCGACCGGCATGCGCGTTAGCGAATTAACCGCGCTCCGCCTAGGAGATGTGGACCTGGAACGCAATGTGGTACGCTGTCGGGGAAAGGGGAACAAGGAACGGGAAGTCCCCTTCCACGAGACCGCAGCCCAAAAACTGCTGGCCTACTTAAAGGAAGGTCGACCTCAATTGCAAAACGGCAAATACCCCAACGATTACCTGTTCCTGAATTACCGGGGAAAGCCGCTCACACGCCAAGGTATTTGGCTGATCATTAGAGAGTACGCGAAAATAGCAGGGATTGGGGTACGGGTTACCCCACATGTGCTACGGCACTCCGTGGCCACACACCTGTTACGACAAGGAGCAAATTTGCGCGAAGTGCAGGAACTGCTCGGACATACGAACTTGACAACCACTCAGCAATACACCCGCGTGGTCAACGAACACCTGCGGGATGTGTTCGATGAAACCCATCCGCGCGCGTGAAAGGATCAACGTGAACCCATGACAGAATTCACTTACGAGCAATACCAGGAAGCATCTGAATACATTCTCCAGCAAACGCCTCTGCACCCGCGAATTGCTATTACCCTGGGATCCGGTCTGGCCCCGTTGGCTGATGCGGTCCAAAATGCAGTCCGAATTCCGTACACAGAGATCCCCCACTTTCCCAAACCTACTGTCGAAGGTCACCCCGGCCGGATGATCATCGGGCACCTGGGAGACGTTCCCGTCGTCATTATGCAAGGACGAGTCCATTACTACGAAGGCTACACACTGCCCGAAGTGACGTTCTACGTACGCGTGTTACGCTTAATGGGGGTGCAAATTCTCATCCTGACCAACGCAGCCGGTGGGCTTAACCCCAACTTCCGACCGGGGGATCTGATGCTCATTGAAGATCACATCAACTTGCCTGGCCTGGTGGGACACAGTCCCCTGTGGGGGCCCAACGATGAGCGATTTGGCCCCCGCTTTCCACCAATGAGCAAAGCCTATGACCGTCGTCTTCGTCAACTGGCCCTGGACGCGGCCGCCATGCGAGGAATGACCCTCCAGCGTGGAGTATACGTTGGCCTGGGGGGACCAGCGTTTGAAACCCCCGCGGAAGTTCGCATGTTACGCGGTTGGGGCGGGGATGCAGTGGGCATGTCCACGGTACATGAAACCGTGACCGCAGTGCACGCAGGACTGCGCGTCCTGGGCATCTCCACAATCACCAACGTGGCGGTCGATGACGTGAACGCGGACGAAGAAGCACAACACGAAGAAGTCCTGGAAACAGGTCGGCAGGTGGCTCCTCGCCTGGCACTGCTATTGCAAGACATCGTGGCCCTCATGGCGGAGCGGGGAGAATTCACCCCATAACACGGGGAGAGGAGAGGCGTCATGCGAATTCTCCTGGAACTGGTAACGAGTTACGCGAAGTGGATTTATCTGGCCTGCGCCTTGGGGGCAATGTGGTACCTGCATGTTGTGTACCGGGCGCGTAAAGAGCGGTTGGCCGCGCTCTTTGCCCTGGAAAAGGAGGCCGCCCGCAATCAAGTGTACACCGCGGCCAGTGCCACTGTCATGTTGGCCCTCATCATGGCAGGAACATACTTTGCCTCCACCAAATTGGTGGACATCGTCCCAGAACCCGTCGAAGCCCCTATCCTCAGCACGCCGGAAGCGGTCCTCCTGGCCACCCCGACGCCCACACCGCTTCCCACGGCCACACCAACTCCTACCCCCACACCCACGCGCAAACCCAAACGGCCCACGCCCAAACCCAAAATCATACCTTCCCCCACACCGGCTATCCGACCGCCCGCGTGTCCCGACGCGCGCGCGGTGATCACATCGCCAGGCATGGGGCAAGTGCTCAGTGGGCCCACCCAGATCATCGGCACAGCCCGCCACGAGGCCTTCCAATTCTACAAACTGGAATTCGGCATCGGCGCGAACCCCACTCAGTGGAGTTACTTTGACGGGCGGGAAACCCCAGTGGAAAACGGCGTATTGGGAACGTTCAACGCGGCTGCCGTACCGAACGGCACGTACACCATCCGCCTAGTGGTGGTGGACATCACTGGTAACTATCCACCCCCATGCCAAGTCACAATCCAGGTCCAACATTGAGATCTACGGACGCGCAAACGCCAAAGGTAGTGGGTAAATGACCACAGACAATCGCCGTATCACGCCATCGCAGGATACCACCTGGACATGGGTCATCGT
Organism: uncultured Anaerolineae bacterium; assembly: GCA_964402285.1. Taxonomy (GTDB): domain Bacteria; phylum Chloroflexota; class Anaerolineae; order JAADDB01; family JAADDB01; genus CAYPUG01. Next base: position 4,721 of record CAYOAZ010000012.1, read on the forward strand.
GCTGCTGTTAGTCGTACTGGCACTCGCGACCTTGCTCCTGTGTGCCAGCATCTCCGTGGTTGGATACTGGCTGAAAACCCACGAATCCGCGCGGAGCCAGCCCCAGGTGCGCATTATATACGTCACAGCCACTCCCACACCCGGGGCTCCTCCAACACCCCAGGTACTCCCTACCCCAACACCTACACCACCACCGCGACCGTCCCCAACGCCCACCCCGCCACCGACAAACATGGGCACGGCCACGGCAACCCCCTTGCCCTTACGACAGCGTGGCAAGGTAACGGTCGCGGAATCCCAGCGCATTGTTCTGCCCACCCGTGACCTACGGGTGCTGGGAATGCGCTTCCACCCAGAGTTGGGGAACATTCCCAAAGTTGTCAACGCCACCCCACCCGTGTACCACGTGGGTGATGTGCGCACATTCTACGCCACAAACACCGATGAGAACACCCACTTCCAGTTAAAAGCCAAACTGCGGTACATCACAGATCACGCATACTATTGGGTCGAAGTGGGCCAGGACGTGGATCAGGACGCGCTGGAAAGATCCGCCCACTTCTTTGAAAATCACATCTACCCCACTGACCGCCGGGTGTTTGGTGAGGAATGGGAACCCGGCGTGGATAACGATCCGCACATCACCTTCCTCCTGGCCTCGAACCTGGGAGGAACACTGGCCGGGTACTTCTCCAGCGCAGACTCTTACCCTCGGGCCGTCAGCCCTTATTCCAACGAAATGGACATGTTTTACATTAACCTGGACGCCACTGAACCGGGTGACATCTTCTTTGACCAGGTTGTAGCCCACGAATTCCAGCACATGATCCAATGGCACCAGGATCGAAATGAGGAAACGTGGCTGAACGAAGGCTTCTCCGTCCTGGCAGAAGTACTGAACGGCTTTCCCATGGGGGGACATGTGTACATGTACCTCTCCCACCCCGATCTCCAACTCACCGGATGGTCGGACGAAAACTCCACCCCTCACTACGGAGCAGCAGGGCTGTTCACCTACTACTTTTACCAGCGCTTCGGAGAAGAGGCCGTACGACAACTGTCCCGAGAACCAGAAAACGGGATGATCGCGGTCGACAAAGTCCTGCAGAACCTGGGCTTTCAGCGAGGAGCCAAAGGCTTCTTCGCGGATTGGGTGGTGGCCAACCTGATTAATGACCCCACCATTGATCCCGCCTACGGGTACAAGAAAGAAATCGACGATCACGCCACATGGACCCACGAAATCGAAAGCGTGCCGGCCATCTGGAGCGACACAGTCACCCAGTACGGAGTGGATTACATCCACGTCAAAGGAAAAGGGCCCGTACGCGTGCTCTTCCGCGGGGATGTCGTGAACCAACTAGCCCCACTTCACCCCCACAGCGGAAACTTTGTTATGTGGGGAAATCGGGGGGATGATAGCGATAGCCGCCTGTACACCCGAGTGGACTTAACCCACGTTTCCTCCGCCAAATTGACGTTCTGGACCTGGTACGACATCGAGGAACTGTGGGACTTTGCATATGTCATCGTCTCCACGGACGGGGGCAAACACTGGACCCTGCTGGAGACGCCCAGGATGACCCGGGAGAATCCCTTCGGAAACAACCTGGGCGTAGGATACACAGGAGTCAGTGGAGGCGGGACTGTGCCCCAATGGGTTAAAGAGGAAGTCGATTTAACCCCCTTCGCGGGGAAGGAAATCCTGGTGGGTTTTGAATACGTCACTGACGACGCGTTGACCCGACCAGGGTTCTTTGTGGACGATGTGCGGATTGAGGGGACAGACGTGGCTGAGGATTTTGAAACTCCGCTTACCGGGTGGACCCAGGAAGGCTTCATCCGGACAGATACCTATGTTCCTCAAGAGTACCTGGTCCAAGTTATCCAACACAAACGGGATAAACTCTACGTGGAACGGTACTTCATCCAGGGCACAGAACGATATGAGTTTACCATTGAGGACCTGGGGCGCGGGGACACCACCATTGCAGTAAGTGCGCTGGCTCCTCTCACGTGGGAATCTGCTGAATACACCTTATCCATTCAAGAACGGTGAGGAGATAACGCGAAGATGACGGGTGAGCGTAAACGCATCCTCGTGGTTGATGATGATGCTCAACTGCAACGCCTGATGCAGTTGACCCTCAAACGGCAAGGGTATGATGTCATACTGGCCTCCAACGGAGAAGAAGCAATAGCAAAGGTCATTTCGGAGAAGCCGGATCTCATCCTCATGGACGTGATGATGCCGGATATGGACGGCTACGAAGCCACAAAACGCATCCGGCGTCTCCCCGAAGGCCGCAACATCCCTGTACTATTCCTCTCCGCGCTGACGCAGATGGACGCGAAGGTCAAAGGCCTTCGGGTGGGTGGCAGTGATTACATCACAAAACCCGTCCACTTCCCCGAACTGTTGGCCCGTATCGAAGCCCACCTGCGAACCACACTCCCCCCCCTGGGCTCCCTGATCACCCTGCTGGGTGCCAAGGCCGGCATTGGCACCACAACCCTGGCCGTAAACCTGGCCTTGGCCATCCGCCAACAGCAAAGCAATGCCCAGGTCCTGGTGGTGGATTGGCGACGGCCGTTGGGGGATGTGGCCATGTTCATGGGATTGGCTGATCCCAAAACCATTGACCTGATCCTGCCCCAAATAGAACACCTGGATGAAGAAGTTGTGACCCAGATGATGACCACGTACGCGGAGGGCATCAAAGTGCTGGCCGGGAGCGTAGATCCCGAAAATGGGGAGAAGATGACCCTGGACGCGCTGAGCACGCTGCTGGAAGTCACATTAACCCTGGCCGACTACATCATTGTAGATGCGGGCGTGTTCTGGGATTGGCGAGAACCGCCCCTGGTCAGCAAGGACGTGGGGATGAACATCTGCCTGGTAACCCCCGAAATTACCGCGATTAAGCGGGCCTTGCTGGCCCTGCAAGCAACCGCGGGAGAGGAATACCACCTGAACTTCGTGCTCTCCCACGAAAATCTGCCGGGTGGGATCGCGGGCAAACAGTTGGAATCCCACCTCCGATCCTCTGTCCTGGGCAAACTTCCGTACGACCCGGAGACGACAACACGCTCCATGAACGTGGGCCGTCCAGTCCTGCAAATGAACCCCCGCTCCCGTTACGGACGCGCGGTCCAGGCCCTGGCCAAAAACATCCTGGCAGGAGTGTGAATCCATGGAGATACACCCTTACCCCAAGGCCATGCGGAACGGTCAACTCATCCCCGTGGAAGAGGCCACCATTCCCGTGACCACTTCCGCGCTCTACGGGGCGTTGGGCGTTTACGAGACAGTGGAGATTGTGCGCAAGCGGCCTTTTCGCCTGATGCAGCACTTGCTCCGATTGGATGAATCCGCGACAGCCAGCGGGTTCACAGTGATGCCGCCCACCGATCACGTGGCTGACTGGCTTCCCACCCTGGTGGAGGCTAACGGGATTGAGGAGGGGTTGTTGCGGGTGGTGCTGGTGGACCTGGGTGAAGGACCTGCCACCTATTTTCTGTACATCATGCGCCCCCCTCAGTACCCCAGGGAATGGTACGAGAAGGGTGTGCCGGTGACGACCTATCAAGGTGCTCGTTCATTGCCCCTCATCAAATCCCTGAACACACTGGTGCCGGGTCTGGCCCGACGTAAGGCCCAGTCCATGGGCGTGCACGATGCCCTGCTTGTTGACCACTACGGTAACGTCACCGAAGGCTCCAATTGCAATGTGTTCGCGGTTATTGACGGTGTTCTGGTGACGGCTCCTTATGGCGCGGCCCTGGAAGGAGTAACCCTGTCCATTGTGCTGGACCTGGCCCGGGAGTTGAACATTCCCACGGAACGCCGTCCCCTTCCCGCGGAGGAGATCTCCACGTGGGATGAGGCGTTTTTGACCAGTACCCGGCGGCATGTGTTGCCCATCAGCCGGGTGGACGATCACCTCATGGGTGTGGGACCCATTACCCGACGCCTGATGCAAGCCTATGAGGATCTGTTCTGGCGGGAGATAGGATGAGCACGCCTATTCTGGTCAGCCGCAACGGCCGTGTCATCCCCCCCCAGGACGCGCGGGTCCACGTGCAGAACCCCGCGGTGACAAGTGCGTTGGGGGTGTACGAAACCCTCCAGGTGGTCAACGGACACATTTTCCACCTGGACGATCACTTGGGCCGACTCCACCGTTCCGCGGAGGCAATCCACTTGAAACTGGCCGCGACGTTGGACATGTTGGCGGTCTGGGCTCGCGAGTTGGTGGACCAGGGCCACGTGTCTGAAGCCGCGCTGCGCATTCTGGCATTAAACAGCGATGCGTACACAGAGCCCTCGGTGTACATGCTCTTGCTCCCCCCCATTCACCACCCCCGCACGTTGTATGAACAGGGAGCGGCTGTGGTGACGTTTGATGGGGAACGCGCGCTGCCCACAGCCAAGACGCTAAACACGCTGGTGAATTTCCTGGCCCGACAAAAAGCCCAGGCCCAGGGAGCCCATGAGGGACTCCTGGTGGCCCGAGATGGCATTCGCGAGGGGGCGACAAGTAACATCTTCGCGGTTATCGGGGGGGCACTGGTCACCCCACCGGACCACCTGGTCATCGCGGGGGTGACACGGGACATTGTGATCCGCTTGGCTCGGGAACGAGGATACCGGCTGATCTTCCGCCCATTGCCTCGTTCGTCCATTCCCCTTTGGCAGGAAGCGTTCATCACCAGCACAAGCCGCCATGTAATGCCGGTGACTTCGGTGGATGGGACGCCCATCAACGGTGGGGAGGTGGGCCCTATAACCCGGGAGTTGATGGCCGCGTTTGAAGCGTGTTTCCGCCGCGAGGTTGGGCTGTAGCCGCGAGCAGACTTATTCCCCCCTCTGGTCGGTGCTGGTCGCGGGTCGCCATTGCCGCCAATCTTCTGGCAGGAGACCGCGCTCTCGCGCTGAGGACTGGGATTGGTGACATGTGCAGGTAGGCGGCTGGGAGAGGCGGTCCACAATGTGCGCGAGCCGTTCCAGGATAAGACGCAGGGTATGACGAACTTCCCCGCGCGCGGTCTCTGGGGGACGATCCGCACCAATCTCCGTGACAGTGCCCAGGACGCCGAAACACAATTCCAGTTCCTTGGTGAAGACGACTTCAGGAATGGCGTTCATGCCCAGGACTGTGGCTCCCCATTTCTGGTACATCCGGGCTTCAGCAGGAGTTTCTCGTCGCGGTCCATCCACGCCGATGTAGATCCCGCGATGTACGTTGCCCCCGACGCGTTCCAATTCCTCCCGCAGGATGCGATGGGTTTCAGGACAGAAGGGGGGGATCTGGGAGAGGTAACCGGCCCCCCGATCTTCGAAGAGGGTGGTGGGGAGACGGCGGGTCCAATCAATGTAGTCATCCGGGATGACGATGTCACCCCGGTGCAGGGTGTGGTCCAGGCCGACCAGGCGCTCCCAAAGGAGGACGCGCTGTACGCCCAGGGTCTTAGCGGCCCAGATGGTTCCCCGGGGATCAAGGCGGGTGGGGTGCCCTGAATAGGGTAGGATGTAGGTGCTGACGCCCTGGTCGTTACGACGTAAGGCAATGGGCCCCACCCGGCCCCAGGGGGTGTCCACATGACGTTCGTCCACGCACTCCCCCAGGTGTTCCAGGGCCCGAGGGGGGAGGAAGACAGCAGGCAGCAGTAAGACTTTGGCCTGGTTCATGCAGTTCGTTCCCTCCGATGTCTGAAAAGCGAGATGTGCTGTTTGGCTAGTTTACAGGCACGAGCGCGAGTGGCGTCATAGCCGTCCTGTCAGGTTGTATCCCTGAACGTTATTCTGACTCCAGGTATTGTACTGCTTCCAAAAGAATTGGGAAACAGGTTTCCGCGACAATGGGGCCGAATTCCCGTCCCGATGCCGCGGTGGGACGAATGCCAGTCGCGTGGTTGGTGATGTACGCCAGGGAGGCGTAATGGAGTCCCAACTCCCGCGCTAACCAGATTTCCGGACAAAGGGTCATGCCCACCACGTCTGCCCCGGCCCGCCCCAGAAGCCGGATCTCCGCGGCTGTTTCCAGCCGCGGCCCTTCACTGCAGGCGTAGATGCCAGCGGGGTGAGGGGTGTGGCCGTGATGCTGCGCGCTTTGCAGGATGGCACGCCGCGCGGTGGGGTGGAAGGTAGGCTCGGTTCGAGTCCACAAGTTCTCCCGGATCTCCCCCTCGCAGTAGGTGTCCACCCGCGCGCGGGTGAAGTCGATCACGTCGGATAGGATCACCAGATCTCCCACGGCCCACTCAGGACGCAGGCTACCGACCCCGTTCCACGAGAGGAGCCAACGGGCCCCCAGGCGCTGGGCGGCCCACATGTTAGCCCGATGGTTGACAAACCGGGCAGAGCGCTTGAGTCCTCCTTCGCCGTGTCGGGATGTGAAGCCCACCAGGCCTGAAGGAGTCTCCAGCACAGTAATCGTTGCCGCCCGTCCGTAAGGGGTTTCCAAAGTAATGCGCTCACGCGTAGTCGTGTACTGGCTCGGATCCAGCCAGTAAGCCGCGGTACCTCCGATGATGATAACGGGCAACGTGTACGCGTGTGTCATAACAAGATGATGCACTTTAAGAGATGCCGGCCAGCAGGTTTGAGTGTGGAGGTATTATACACGGTTATGGGGAGAAGAGAGGAAAGCCGCGCGAGAGACGACACCATTCCCCTTGCCAGAGACTCCCATGTTATCCCGGGCCAATGATATCTCGTCATTGATGGATTACAAAATTATTGACAAACCCTGAAATGAACAAGCATAGTTGTAAAGCAGGAAGAATGGCGTATAATGCTTTTATAAGCAAGCATCTCGAGTGCTCAGGGATACCTAAAATACCTTTAGTCTGTAAACATGAAGCAATCACACCTTTGGCTTCACTATACGGTGGTTTTATCCCCTGAAATCATCGGCTTGCTTTATGAAAGGGTTACACCACCACAGGGAGAAAATCAACATGCTCGTAGGCACGCCTTACAAACAGCACCGGACTTTTGGAGGATACGATGCCATCGTGATTGGATCCGGAATCGGCGGGTTGACCGTTGCCGCCCTGCTCACACGCTTTGGCGATAAGCGGGTCCTTGTCCTG
>CAYOAZ010000013.1:0-2377 GCA_964402285.1 uncultured Anaerolineae bacterium
AAGGCCCTTCGCATTGAGGGGGGATGGCCCCTTGCGCGCGCAGGTTCTGAATCGCCGTGTACGAGGAAAGCGCTCCTCCGCTCATGGCCACCTCCTGGCCCAGCGTTACGGTGAGAGCGCCTAAAGGACCATCAATGAAGACCGTTTGCCCGCGGACCGTGACGGTGTACGTTTCCGGCCAAACCAATTGCACACTCTCCCTTTTTGCTTGCAGTCGGAGACACCCCTCCTGCATTACCAAGCGGCCTACGATGAGCGCATCTTGGTACACCCGCACAGGCGTCGGCGGAGGCGTTAGGGCGGTCCAGACCTGAAAAACCAAGGCCTGATTTCCGGAGGCCCCGGGTATGGTGTTGGCGTCGGTATCGGAAGAACCGGCGGCCCCGGCAGCACTCTGGATATCTCGCTCACCATGTATGCTTTCATTCTTTGCACGCATGGTGGGACAGGCTCCCGCAAGGCACACACCCACTCTGACCTGGGAGGCGCTTCCCCGCCCCCCATTTCCACCCAGTCCCCAATCCGGGCCACGACCTTCCCCCGATAATCCAGGATCTGCACCCGGTCCTCCCCCTGGTTCAGGTAGTAACCGGGAGGCCAAATCAGCACCCGCGTCTCTCTACCCTCTGCTAACGACACACAGCCGTCTGAGATCACCAGCTTTCCTCCAAACGCCGCGGTAAGGCCAAATAGTGGCGGCGCCTTCAGTTGCACCAGGGAGACGCCGGGCACCGGGGTCACCGTAGGCGGGGGGAAGCGGCGCCAAAGGGGCGGCCCCTTATCTGGCACCACCACCCCCGGCGGCAACTCCCGACCGGCTTTGCGGAGTTCCTGTTCCACCAGTTCCCAGTCCGACGCATACAGTTCGACGCGGTTCTCGCGGATGACGACCATGGTAAACTCTTCAAGACACAACCCGCGCAGGGCGAGGGCTACTTCCTCACGGAGCAGCTCCAACGCGTCGCGGTCCGGTGTGGGTGTCAGGCGCTCGTTCGCCCCCGGCCCACCGCAGCCGGCGACCATCACTGTTATCACCCCCACCACGAGGAGCAGCCTTTTCAGCCGGGAGAGGATGCTCCCGGCGACATCAACGGGCCTCCAGAATCCCCACCCACAGGCCGTTATACAGCTGATCAACCGGCGCATACCTCCATCCTCGCCATAACCAGGGGGGGAGTCCTCATAAATGCCATGCGGAAACTGTTGTGCTATATGCTGTAAAACCGAGGAGGGTGGGCCCCCCATTATCTCCACCTTCATTATGATTTACGGTCTTCCTCTGCGCCGGACCGCGATAATCTTCCGGATCTCCGTTAAGGTGGTATTCCTTTTAGCAGAGGAAGCGTTCAACGCCTGACCGTCCTCGGTGATCGTGTACTTTCCCTGAGGTCCCCCAACTAACATAAGCCTTTCCTTCGGCCCCCCTCGCCAGGCCATGGGCACGTACTTCACGAAGAGGAGAGCGCGTTCTTCCCTCTGGAAAGAAAGGTGCCCAGTTATTGCACGTTGTGGCGCGTTGCCATGGATGCCGAATTCGTTATCGGCAGGGCTGGGACCGAGGACAGTAAGGACGACAGGACTCCCAAGCCCGATGTCATTGACGATGAACTCCTCTACTTCCAAAGTGACTTCGTAATATTGCAGTGTGGCCATCTCGGCCTTTTCGTCCTCCCAGTATTTGCCGCTATCCTGGTTCCACCGGGACGGAGAAATGGCCATGACCCGACCGATAAAGATAGCTTCGGCTTCGTCGATGACTTGATTAGTAGGTACCTCACGATAGCTGACCGATTGGGATCTATGTATAACTGGCGTCAAATCTACCGGCGTCAACCTATCAGACTCACGCGAGACAGGAGTACAAGCCCCCAGCCCTACCGCCATAAAAGCAAGGATAAGCAATAGGGTGAACAACACCATCTTTCCTGTTTTCCTCCTAAAATTATGAGCCAACTTTGTTAGGGATATAGAGCTTGAATGCCATTTTTGTCATCTTGTGCTAATGTACGAGCCCACCAACTTCCATAAGGTATAGGGGTACACATTGATGGAATCTTCCCATCAGGACTGGTACATGAATGATCAAGAGATAGCCAATGACCAAATTCATGGACAGCTACACTCCATACATCTAATTTTGTGCTTGGCGGAGGCGCAAGATATGGCCACCAGTGCTCATCGTGATCGTACATTGTGTCTGCATCGGTTAGTATGCGCTGTCCTGCCTGCCAGTACCACGCAAGTGTTGTCACCGTGACAGTGGAACCACCAAACCCATCTATGTGACCATAAGACCAAGTGTGATTTTGCCAGCAGCGACTAAAAGAGAAATTAGCACCACCCCTAAGCATCGCAACTGTTGCTTTCCGAATCCCGG